>NZ_JALJWF010000001.1:1935000-2535000 GCF_024168645.1 Pseudomonas sp. GGS8
CGGCCGCTGGTTCGACTGGAATACCATGGACTCGCTATTCCTCGGCGCGATCCTGGCCATTTCCTCGACCACCATCATCGTCAAAGCGCTCAACGACCTGAAAATGAAGAACGAGCGTTTTGCGCAGTTGATCTTCGGCGTTCTGATCGTCGAAGACATCCTCGGTATCGGCATCATCGCCTTGCTGTCGAGCATCGCGGTCAGCGGCACCGTCAGTTCCGGCGAAGTGTTTTCCACGGTCGGCAAGCTTTCCCTGTTCATGATTGTCGCACTGGTCATCGGCATTCTGCTGGTGCCGCGACTACTGGCCTATGTGGCGAAATTCGAAAGCAACGAGATGCTGCTGATCACCGTGCTGGGCCTGTGTTTCGGCTTCTGCCTGCTGGTGGTCAAGCTTGAATACAGCATGGTCCTCGGTGCATTCCTGATCGGCGCGATCATGGCCGAATCGCGCCAGCTGCTGAAAATCGAGCAGTTGATCGAGCCGGTTCGCGACCTGTTCAGTGCCATCTTCTTCGTCGCCATCGGCCTGATGCTCGACCCGATGATCCTGCTGCAATACGCCTGGCCGATTGCGGTGATCACTGTGGCGGTGGTGCTGGGCAAGATGCTGTCCTGCGGCCTCGGCGCGTTTATCGCCGGCAATGACGGACGCACTTCACTGCGCGTGGGAATGGGGCTTTCACAGATTGGCGAATTCTCTTTCATCATCGCCGCGCTGGGCATGACGCTGCAGGTCACCAGCAGCTTTCTCTATCCGGTGGCTGTGGCCGTCTCGGTGATCACCACGCTGCTGACCCCGTATCTGATCCGCGCGGCCGATCCGCTGTCGATCAAGCTTGCTGCCGTGATGCCGCAGCGTCTGGGCCGTGTGCTGGGGATGTATGGCGAATGGCTGCGCAGTATTCAGCCTCAGGGCGAGGGCGCACTGCTGGCGTCGATGATTCGGCGGATTCTGTTGCAGGTGGGGGTCAATCTGGCGCTGGTGATTGCGATCTTTCTATCGGGCGCCTTCTTCGCCGAGCGCATGTCCGTTTACCTGCAAGACTGGATCAGCAACCCGAGCTGGCAGAAAGCGTTGATTTGGGGTGGGGCATTGCTGTTGTCGCTGCCGTTCCTGATCGCCGCCTATCGCAAGCTCAAGGCGCTGTCGATGCTGCTGGCAGAAATTGGGGTGAAGGCGGAGATGGCCGGCCGCCACACACAGCGAGTGCGTCGGGTGATCGCCGAAGTGATCCCGATCCTCTCGCTGTTGGTGATTTTCCTGCTGCTGGCAGCCTTGTCGGCCAGTATTCTGCCGACCAACAAGTTGCTGGTGCTGATTGTCGTGGTCGCGGCGGCAGTGGCGGCGCTGCTCTGGCGCTGGTTCATCCGCGTGCATACGCGGATGCAGGTGGCCTTGCTGGAAACCCTGGATAACCACAAGGACTCCTCAAGCCACTGACGTTGCGCGTCTACAAAAGGTGGATCAGCTTTCCAGCCAGACGTCCCGTGCCCAGTGCCAAACCGATTCCCAGGTTTCTTCGGCGAGTAACTCTTCTTCGGCCAGCCACAACACCACGGTGCCGTCTTCTTCGACGCAGTAGTAGTTGTCGCCGTCCTGGCAGATCGGGATCAGGCTGCGATCAACACCAGCGTCCCAGGCGTTGGCGGCAACGTCCGGCAGGTAGGTGTGGGATTGCGGGTCGGTGACGGTCACCGGCTCCAGGCTGCCGTAGACCACGTCGCTGACGGTCAGCAGGAATTCTCTGAATACGAAGGGAATGTCGATGAACAGTTGTTCTTCGATTTCTACCAGCAGATCTTCGTCGGGCAACTCCAAGGGGACCGGTACCGGTTCGTTGGCTTCACGCAGTTGTTCGATGATTTCTTCCACGTCCGGGATCCTCTTGCTTGATGGCGCGGTTTAGTTGGGGCGGTTTATACAGTAGCTCGCTATAGATGCAACCGTGAAATAGAAAACCCCGGCAGAGCCGGGGTTTTCATTACAGCATGCGAAACGCAGAGTTATCAGCCGTTCTGGCGGATACCCGCTACCAGCCAAGGCTGGTTTTCGCCCTGTGGACGCTCCATGTTCCAGCTTTCGCTGAACACTTCGCCCTGGTCGAAACGCGAGGTCTTCGACACGCCGCTGAAGGTCAGGGTGGCGATGGTCTTGTCCGCACGGTCATCAACGCCGTCCAGTTGTACCTGGAGGTTGTCGATGTAGGTCGACTGGAACCCGTCGCCCAGGTCGGCACGTTCGCGCTTGAGGAACTCCAGCAGTTGCGGGGTCACGAACTCGGCGATCTTGTTCATTTCGTTGGCGTCCCAGTGCTGTTGCAGGGACTGGAAATGGTTGCGTGCGGCTTCAACGAAGCGTTCTTCGTTGAACCAGGCCGGAGCATTGATCACCGGGCGCGCGGCAACAGGTGCAGCCGAACCGCCGAAGATCGAACCCATGGCTGGCTTCTGTTCGAATACTTCACGCTGCATCGGCGCGCCGGCCGGAGCCATGTGCTCCTGTTGCTTGCGACGACGAGCGGCAATGAAGCGGAAGATCAGGAAAGCGATGACCGCCATGATCAGGATGTCGAAGATCTGCATGCCCTGGAAGCCGCCGCCCATGAACATGGAGGCCAGCAGGCCACCGGCCGCGATACCGGCCAGAGGGCCGAGCCAGCGCGAAGCACCGCCGGCCTTGGCGGCAGCGCCAGCGGCACCGGCCGCGCCGGCAGTGGCGGCTGCACCGCCCACGCCAGGAGAAGAAGGAGCCATTTGGCTGGTCTGGTGAGTCGGCGCAGCGCCGACACTCTTGCCGCCACCAAAGCGCTTGGCGTTGGCGTCCAGGCTCATCGTCAGGCCGATGCACAACGCCATGGCGATGCTAAGAAAACGTTTCATAAAGGGAATTCCCATTTGTGGATGGCACGCGCGCCATGTTGCACAGCTGAAGTGTCACTGGCTAGCGGCAGAGTGTTTCGGGCTTTTGCCTGACAGGTTCTGTTCAGCTTCAGTCAACGCAATAAGGTCTGGTAACGTTAGTCTGTAGTACGAGTGGACAGCTTCTGTAGGAAGGATGCTTAGCGCCGCAGCGCCAGCATGACCACACCGGCCGTAATCAGGCCAATTCCACCCCATTGGCGCAGGTCGAGTTTTTCGCCCAGCAGGATTACGCCGAGCACCGCCACCAGCACCACGCTGAGCTTGTCCACTGGAGCGACCAACGAGGCCGGCCCCAGTTTCAGCGCGCGGAAGTAGCAGATCCACGAGGCACCAGTGGCCAGTCCCGACAACAGCAGGAACAGGTAGCTCCTGGCCGAGATCGATCCTAAAGACTGATATTGGCCCGTGGCGTACAAAATCAAGGCCAGGCTGACCAAAACCACCATCGTGCGCAGCAGCGTGGCGAAGTCCGAGTTAACGTTTTCGATGCCGATTTTGGCGAAAATCGCGGTCATGGCGGCAAACGCCGCCGACATCAGGGCCCAGAATGTCCAGGAAGAAAAGAAACCCGAGCCCATGTTTTCGCGCCTTTTATGAGATCAACCTGAAACACAGGACCTTGGGGGAGCGAGCAGGCTCGCTCCCCATTAAGTCACTGGCAGGCTTTAGATTGCTTCCAGCTTCGCATAACCGAGCATCAGCCACTTGCTGCCTTCGCTGAAGTTCACCTGCACCCGCGCCTGAGCGCCGGCCCCTTCGAAATTCAGGATCACGCCGTCGCCGAACACCGAGTGCCGCACAGTCTGGCCGAGGCTGAACCCGGTATCCGGGATCTCGCTGCCGCCGAACAAACTGCTGGAACTCTGCTGCTGGCCACCACCGAACGGACGGCTGACGCTGTTGGACAGTCGTACTTCCTGGATCAGGCCTTTCGGCACTTCACGTACGAAACGCGACACCTTGTTGTAGGTCTCGCTGCCGTACAGGCGCCGGGTTTCCGCGTACGTCAGCACCAGGTTCTGCATCGCCCGGGTGATACCGACGTAGGCCAGACGACGCTCTTCTTCAAGACGTCCGGGTTCTTCCAGGCTCATCTTGTGCGGAAACAGGCCTTCTTCCATGCCCACCAGGAACACGTAAGGGAATTCCAGGCCCTTGGCGCTGTGCAGAGTCATTAGCTGAATGCTGTCTTCGTGCTCGTCGGCCTGGGTGTCCCCGGCCTCCAGCGAGGCGTGGCCGAGGAACGCCGCCAGTGGCGATTGCTCTTCGTCCTCTTCCGGGTTTTCGAAGTTGCGCGCGGCGCTGACCAGTTCCTCAAGGTTTTCTACCCGGGCCTGGCCTTTCTCGCCTTTTTCCGCTTGGTGGTAGGCGATCAGCCCCGACTGCTCGATGACGGTCTGGGTCATCAGGTGCAGCGGCATTTCCAAGCACTTGGCGGCGAGGTTCTCGATCAGCTCCATAAACGCCCCAAGGGCGCCGGCGGCGCGACCGGTCAGGCCCTTGTTGGCCACCAGCTGACGCATGGCTTCCCACATCGACACATCGCTGTGGCGTGCATGATCACGAATCGCTTCGACGGTCTTTTCGCCGATGCCACGGGCCGGAACGTTGATCACCCGCTCCAGGGCCGCATCGTTGCCACGGCCTTCCAGCAAACGCAGGTACGCCATGGCGTTCTTGATTTCTGCCCGTTCGAAGAAGCGCTGACCGCCATAAATGCGGTATGGGATGCGTTCGCGCAGCAAGGCTTCTTCCAAAACGCGCGATTGGGCGTTGGAGCGGTACAGAATCGCGATATCACTGCGAGCCAAGCCGGTTTTCAGCGCGCTTTCAATGGTTTCAACCACGTAGCGTGCTTCGTCGTGTTCGTTGAACGCGGCGTACAGATTGATCGCTTCGCCTTCGCCGCCATCGGTCCACAGCTCTTTGCCCATGCGCCCGGTGTTGTTGGCGATCAGGGCGTTGGCGGCCTTGAGGATCCCGGCGGTGGAGCGGTAGTTCTGCTCCAGGCGAATGATCTCGGCATCCGGGAAGTCGTCGGAATACTGATAGATATTCTCGATTTTCGCGCCGCGCCAGCCGTAGATCGACTGATCGTCGTCACCGACCACCATCAGGCTGTCGCCACCCTTGGCCAGCAGACGCAACCAGGCGTACTGCACGGCGTTGGTGTCCTGGAACTCGTCCACCAGAATGTGCCGGAAGCGTTTCTGATAATGGGCGAGCAGCCCCGGGTGGTCGCGCCACAGATCCAGGGCGCGCAGCAGCAGTTCGGAGAAGTCGATGACGCCGGCCCGCAGGCACGCAGCCTCGTAGGCTTCATAAATGCTGCGCATGGTCGCCAGGAACAGATCGCCGCTGGCTTGAATATGTTGCGGGCGCAGACCTTCGTCTTTCTGCCCATTGATGAACCACTGAGCCTGCCGGGCCGGCCAGCGTTGCTCGTCCAGGCCCAGTTCGCGGATCACCCGCTTGACTAGCCGTTGCTGGTCATCACTGTCGAGAATCTGGAAGGTCTGGCTCAGGCCCGCTTCCTGCCAGTGCGCCCGCAATAAGCGGTGCGCCAGGCCGTGGAAGGTGCCGACCCACATGCCGGCCGGGTTGATACCCATCAGCTGCTCGATGCGATGACGCATCTCGGCAGCGGCCTTGTTGGTGAAGGTCACCGACAGAATGGAGTGGGGCGAGGCGTTTTCGACCTGGATCAACCAGGCGATACGGTGCACCAGCACTCGGGTTTTACCGGAGCCAGCACCGGCCAGGACCAACTGACGACCCACGGAGGCAGCTACGGCCTGGCGTTGGGCATCGTTGAGGGAGTTCAGCAGAAGGGAGAGATCATCGCGCATCGGGGCATTCTAGGGTGCGCCGTCACACCGGGCAAACCGAGCTTTGCATTAGCCGATGAAAGAAGCATCGATGACGACCGGTCGGTCACTGGCTGCAAGCAGGGGTGGGGCTCGCCTGGCTGCTTTTGCGCCGGATACCGTCGGCTTAAACTTTTGTCTATTTTATGACCTGAGGCAGTTTGGTCCGGGCATCTGCTTGTGTATGCTCGGTCCACAATTCGGGCTCACCTGCTCATTATAAGAACAAGAACATCGCCTATGACCCTCAGCTCCGACCTGTCGGGCCCCTCCGTGGAGCCTCGGGCTATCCGCAAACAGTACGCCATGGAGATGGCGGTCGAACGCACGCGTCTGCTGTATCAGGGCTCGCTGTTGCCGACGCTGTTCATGCTGATCAACGGTCTGGTCTGCGCCGGGTTGCTCTGGAGCCCGCAACGCTACTTCGTGGTCAGCGTCTGGCTGATCTGGTTGTTGTCGCTGGTGGCGTTGCGAGTGATTCAGGTTGCGGCGTTCGATTCGGCGATTCCCAACCGTCAGGCCCATCCGATCTGGCGTCGCATGTTCCTGCTCGGTTCGGCGATGACTGGCCTGACCCTGGCCGGTGCCGGTATTGCGCTGGTGCCCGCTGACAATTTCATCCAGCAAGCCTGGGTATTCGGTCTGATCGGCGCCGCAGCCCTTTCGGCCAGCGTCGCTTATGCGGTCAGCCTGCCAGCATTTCTATCCTTTACCTTGCCCTGTCTGTTGCCCGCCATCGGCTATCTGTTCTGGGGCGGCGATGAACAAGCGCAGGGCTGGGGCTGGTTCGGGCTGATTCTGCTGGGCTCGTTGAGCGTGGTCGCCTGGCAGGTCAATCGGCTGATCGATCAGGGTTTGTTGCGGCGTTTTCAAAATCAAGCGCTGATCGAGCACTTGCAGCAGGCACAAAGTCGCAGCGAGCAACTCAATCACGAACTGGCCAAGGAAATTGAACAACGTCGTCGCGCCGAAGACGAATTGCGCGAAACCCAGGTCGATCTCGAACATCGGGTCGCCCTGCGCAGTCTGGAGCTGGACGCGGCCAATCAGGCCTTGAGCAAGAGCGAAGCGCGGCTGGCGCTGGCGTTAAAGGCGAGCGAGCTCGGTTTGTGGGACTGGAACCTGCAGACCGACGAAGTCCATCACACACAGCTTCAGGAGTTGTTCGGGCTGGAGCCGGAATACGTGACGGCGATGCTCCGCCACCTTAAACCGAGGCTGCACCCCGACGACTTGCCAGCGCTGAAGCGGGCGCTGGTCGAGCATTTGAAGGGCCGCACCGAGGACTATCAAATCGAATACCGCGTTCGGCATGGCGATGGCCACTGGGTGTGGATCGAGGACCGTGGTCGAGCGGTCGAGCGCAGCGAAAACGGCCGGGTAATCCGCATGGTTGGTACGCGTCGCGATATCAGTGCCAGCAAGGGCCTGGAAGAACAGCGCCAACTGGCAGCGACGGTGTTCGAGGCGGCGAGCGAGGGTATTGTGATTTTCGACCCGGATTACGCACTTATCGCGGTCAATCAGGCTTTCAGTCGGGTGACAGGCTATGAAATCGACGACATGCTTGGGCGCAACGTGGTCGATTTGCCCTGCAGCCGCGACGCCCGTCGGCATTACGCGGCAATTCGCCAGGCGCTGGAGCAGCACGGTAGTTGGCAGGGCGAGTTGGTCGAGACCCGCAAGAATGGCGAGTTGTATCCGCAATGGCTGCAGCTGAATGCCGTGCGCGATATGCGGGGAAATGTAAGCCATATTGTTGGCTTCTTCGCCGACTTGTCTGCTCGGCGTGAATCCGAAGAACGTATGCGCTACCTCACCCATTACGACGAGCTAACGGGGCTGGCCAACCGTTCGTTGTTCCGTGAACGACTGAGCGAGGCTCATCAGCGGATGCGTCAGGGCGGTCGGCGCAGCCTGGCGTTGCTGCACATCAATCTGGATCGCTTCAAGCTGCTCAACGACAGCCTCGGACACGACATCGCCGATCAGCTGTTACAGAAAATGGCCCAGCGGTTGGTCAATGCGCTGCCGGAAGCGGACACCATTGCCCGGTTGTCCGGCGATGAATTTGCGGTGTTGTTCGATGCTTACGGCAACCTGTCGAGTCTGGCGCGGGTGGCGACCCGATTGTCGGCCAAGTTGCGTTTGCCGATCACCGTCGAGGGTCATGAGCTGGTGATGAGCGCATCGATGGGCATCAGCCTGTTGCCGGACACCGCTCGGGAGATTTCCGCGCTGGTCAGCCAATCGAACATGGCCATGCAGCATGCCAAACACTTGGGCGGCAACAACTTCCAGTTCTACACCGACAGTTTGCAAGCCAGCACGCTCGAGCGTTTGCAGCTTGAGAACCAGTTGCGCAAAGCCATCGAAGAAAAGCAGTTGAAGGTGTTTTATCAACCGAAACTCTGTCTCGCCACCGGCCGGCTGAATGCCGCCGAGGCGTTGGTGCGCTGGGATCACCCGACCCTGGGCCGAGTGCCGCCGGGGGACTTCATTGGTTTGGCCGAGGAAACCGGGCTGATCGGCGCTATCGGTGAGTTCGTATTGCGTCAGGCCTGCTGGCAAGCCTGTGAGTGGCAGCGTCAGGGACTTGAGCCGATTCGGGTGTCGGTCAATCTGTCGGTGCATCAACTGCGCCAGGGAAAACTGGTCAGCCTGGTGCGTCAGGTGCTGGAGGAAACCGGTCTGGCGCCGCACTACCTGGAACTGGAACTTACCGAGAGCCAGTTGCTGGACAGCGTCGAGCACATCATCGCGACCTTCCAACAATTGCGCGATCTGGGGGTGAAGCTGGCGATCGACGATTTTGGTACCGGTTATTCGTCTCTGAGCTACCTCAAGCGTATCCCGGTGGATTACGTGAAGATCGATCAGGCATTTATCCGTGGGCTGGGGGAGAGCAGCGAAGATGCGGCGATCACCCGGGCAATCATTGCCATGGCTCACGGGCTGTCGTTGAAAGTGGTGGCTGAAGGCGTCGAACGGCCGGAGCAGCTGGAGTTTCTGAAGGTCGAGCGTTGCGATGAGGTGCAGGGTTATCTGATCAGTCGTCCGGTCGATGCAGATGGATTGGGCAGTCTGCTGCGAGAGCAATTCTCTGAGTGAAGTCCCCCGCTGAGCCACCACGCATTGTGGCGACCCGGCGAGAAGAGTGCCGCGTGTTAGTGGTAATCAAAGTATCGCCAACGATGTCACTGAACATCTTTGTCTGGAAGATAGGTGAAAAAACCTTCTGTCCAATGATCTTTACCTAGCTGATAACGTTCAATAAAGAAGCCATCTTTGGCCTCAGAAAATCCAGCTTTAAGGTTTGCTCTTTCTACAGCGTCTTCAGCAGATTCCTGAGAGTCATAAACGCCTATAAATTTTATATCGTCGTGCCCGTCTGGCAACTCATGCGTGTGTGTGACTATGTAAACGACATTCATACTACTACCTCTGTCATTTTGATTTCTCGACTAAGCGATTACTCACTTTAAAGCGGTGCCATCATGGTTTATTGCATCTTCATCTCTTCGATTTTGGTAATAGGCCTTCTTTTCATCGAATTCATAGAAAATAGTTCCATGAATTCCTTGAGCTTGCGACTTTCGCACGGGGCGACTCCATATTTTGCTAAATATTTGATTGAGCTCGACTTCATTCTCTCTTAAATGAATTTCGTCAATAAAAGCAATGTCAGTATCGCTAGGAAATAATGTCCTGAACTCTTTTCGGTAGTAGAAAATATGTCGTAGACGCAATTTGTCGCGCTATCTATCACTTGAATGTTTTTCATTGCCATTACCTTTCACTGTCTACGAGGTCGAACATTTCTATTTTCACCTGTCTGCGTGCCATTGTTGGGACTTAATGGCATACGCCAATCGGATTGAAAAGCAGAAGCGGAAAATACCAAGATCCGGTCGATCCCCGAGGTGTTAGAGGGAAATTTCACCTTGCCTGAATTAACATTGATTAAAATTCAAGATTCACACTCGGTTGTGACGCGCAGCCGCCAAATAATTGAGAAAGTATAAAATTGCATGCTGGGGTTAAACTCAATTTCTGCCCTAAGCGCGCCTTTGCAATATTCATCTATAAGGCTGTTGCTGCTTTTTGTGTGGCGCCATCCAGCCTGCGCGAGATTTGACCTGTAGTGTTCGAAGACCTGCCCCGAACTTAGAGATGTCTTATATCTGCTAGAGACCAGCGCTGCACTAGTCTTATGGTTGTCTGCTTTTTCGATGAGGGCGGCATTGGGGGGCGGAGGGATTTTTTCCGCTTCCTGAATAATAGTTGGCATGCTGACGTAGTTTTTTGTCGGCGAAGACAACCCAGTCACCCAATAAATTGCAGCAGATAGAACTGCCAAGGCGACAAGCGCCTTGGCCCCTATGATTGCTTTGCTGGTCGTCTCTTTATTCATTGTCTATTTACTTGATTGTTGACTGAACCCGGTGTTGCGGCTCCTCCACCGACACCGATCCCAACGTTTATAGCTGCGCCAGCAGTATTCCCTGCAACACCGCCTCCGATTCCAGAGTAGTAGCCAGCGGATGCGCCATAACCGTCGAGATAGTTATTCAGCTGGGATCTTGATGGCATAAGAGGAGACACAACAAATCCTGCAGATGCATTGACGCCAAAACCGCTTGAAGGATAACCACGTGTGAAACCGCACCCGCAAAAGGTGTCGCCATACTTAGTGTAAGTCACACTACATGACATAACGTATGCGCTCGCTTCGGCAGAGAAATAATCTGGTGCATGAGGATTCTGCCACGTTGCGCCTGCTCTTGCCTGAGCAGCTTGCGTTTGCGGTGAGTTTATTGCGGACTGGGCTTGCCCATAGCTAGCGAGTTGGCCTGCACTCATACCGCCAGCGCCAGGGAACGCAGAAGCCAGTCCCCAGAAGTCGACTCTAGATGTGGGGTTACCTTCTACATATCCATACGTATTCAGTCCACCGTTGAGCCCAATTGGGTCACTCTCGACATAGCGCCCGGTCTGCGGGTCGTAATCGCGGAAGTAGTTGTAGTGCAACCCAGTTTCAGCATCGTAGTACTGACCTGGGAAACGGAGGTTTAGAGTCAAGGAACCGTTGGCTTCCCCTACACCAAAGGCGTCGGGTTTCCATTCCCACACCTTGTCCTGTAAGGCGTTCGTTGCGATACGAGGTGTGTTGAGATGGTCGCTATGGAGATAGAACAGCGCGCTGTTGGCAAGTGCGCCTGTCGTATCGTAATTCACGCTCACACCGCCCAACGGCATACCTTCAAGCCAGACATAAAACTGACTCGTAAGCTTCATACCGTGGCTGTCGAACAGGGTTTCGCCCAGCAATTCTCCACCAAGCCCATAGAGAAATGTGGTAACGCCTTGTGGAGTAATTTTCTGGGTGCGTTGACCTAGAGCGTTGTAGCGAAACTGAGCCCGGATCACTCCGTCAATTTTCACGCTGCTCAGGCGATTCTGTTCGTCGTATGAGAGTTGGCGATTGTCGCGGTCTTTGATCAGATTGCCTGTCGCATCGGAACTCACCAAATGGTCGTCTATTTGGATCAAACGATTGTTACTGGCGCCATACTGGTAGGTCGTGACTGCACTGTCTTGCACTTTGCCTTCGACCAGAGGCGTGAGAGTTTTGTTGGTGCGATTACCCACAGCGTCATAGGTAAAGGTTTGCTGTCGGGTGGCATTTGCTTCTTCTGTCAGGCGATCGAGCGCGTCATAGCGGTAATTCAGATCGCCGATCGAGCTGCTTTGTACTTTGGTGATGTTTCCGATGGCATCGTAGGCATAGGTATTGCTCCAGCCTGCGACGGTTTGTGCAGTTAGCCGATAGTCCAGATCGTAGGTGCGTTGAAGCGTAGTGCCATTATTCCAGGTCAGGTTTTTGAGTGGACCGAAAGGTAGATACGCAATGTCGCTCACGAAGGTGGTCGGTTCATCTGCGCCACGCCGCACTTGCACTTGACTGACCTGCCCGGCGGAGTTGCGTAGGTAGTGGATGCTGAACCCGGTCGGATAGTCGATCCGACTCAGTCGATTTGCCCCATCGTATCCAAAACCCAGTTTTTCCAGTTGGGTTGCTTCATTCGTTCGCGGTGTATGCAGTTGGGCTGTGAGGTTGCCTTGCGCGTCGTAGGTGTAACTCAGGACGCCATTTATGTCTTCCACTGCTGTCAGTCGGCCGATACCCTTGTTGCCGTTGGCAATCGAGTCGTAGTGGAAGCGAATATCCAGCCCTGAGTTTGCGGGATAACGGCGTGTGGTCAATCGATTGAGGGCATCGTAGGTGAAAGTTGTGACTACGCCGCGCGCATCGGTTTTTTGTGTGATGTTGCCAGCGGCGTCATATTTGTAGCTACTGATACCAGTGTCGGGGCTGTCCAGTTGTGTCAGGTTTCCTAGGCCATCGTATTGATATCGAGTGATCATACCGCGTGAGTCGCTGACTTGTGTGAGGTTGTCTTGAGCGTCGTATTCGAAATTAGTCGTGCCGTTTAGTGGGTCAGTGTTCTTTATTAAGCGGTCGAGTGAGTCATAGGCTCCAGTGTGGTTGTAATTACGAGGATTGGTAATAGTGGTCGGATTGTTGTTCAGGTCATATTGCGTGCGACTGATCTGGCCACTAGCTCCCACTGAGTGAAGTAAGCGTCCGAGCTCGTCATATACCCATCGATGCTGTTTTGTCAGATCACCTGTACTATTTTTGAGTCGTAATGTGGTGCGATTACCCATCGGGTCGAGATTAAATTCGATCTTTTCCTCAAGGCTATTAGTGATACGAATGAGCCGCCTGGCGTCATCCCAGGTGTATGTTAACCAGCTACCATCGGTACGAATCAGCTTGGTAATGTCACCGACAGCATTGTGTTCGAGGCGCGTAGTGTTATTGGCGTTACTTACTGACGTTAACCAGCCTTGCGGCGCGTAGGTCAGGTTTGTGATGACTCCATTGGGATCGACAATAGTTTGTGGGTTACCCATAGCGTCGAAATTCGAAAGCTCAGTAATGTGTCCGAGCGCGTTGATGACGCGTGTCAAATGACCTTTCGTATTGTATTCGTAGCGGGTGATGTCGTTTACATCGTCCCGGGGGCCATTCGATAACTCAAGCAGGCCTTCAGTGTTGTAGGTGAATGACCTGCTGCGCTCCGCTGTTTGCCCAAACTGGGATGTAATGGTGGCTCCGCCTAGTGCAAGCGCAAAAAGACCTGCGGTCAATATCAGTGTGTTCATGATCAGATCCTTCTGAGTCAGCGTGCGGTAACGGTTTGAGTGAGTTGTCGTCCTTCAGTGTCGTAGGTGTATTGAATTAACCGGTTCGGTTGGGTGATGCGTACGGGAAGGAGTAGAGTTGGGTGCCATTCGGTGATGATGGTTCTGGAGTCGGTTGTTCCGCTGGCTTCGGTGCGGGAGGTTTCTAAACCACGATCATTGTGGATATACGTTGTGATGTTTCCATTGTTGTCAGTCTTCGACTTAAGCAGGCCGCGTTCGTCATAAATAAAGGTAGAGTTGCTATTTGGGCAATTAGCAGTGGGTTCGCCATCAACCGAAGTGATGCGTTTGACGCCTTGAAAGAAGCCGAATTTGTAGTTTGTATGTTTGCCGAGAGCATTCGTAACCGTAGCTGAATCGTCGAGGTTGTATTTGATCTTTGTTTTTTCTGCTCCGTTAGCGTGCTCGCTAGAGATGGCGCGGCCATGATCGTCATAACTCCACGATGCATAGGTGACGCCACGCTCGTCAGTTATCGACGTCAGTAGCCTACCGTCCCGAGGATCCTGGTAGAAGTACCTCTTTTGATCTGATTTGGTAGTAAATACTCTCGATACGGCCTTGAGTTGTCGATAATCATCATAGCTGTATTCGATCTGCATATCTTCGGATGAGAAGCTTAGGGGCTGTTTATTAGTGTCTTCTGTAAATTTTATCGTGGTGCCGTAGTTGTCAGTGACAGTAATATGGTTTTCTTCATATTTGATACTTTGCACTGTGCCCAATTTGCGGATTTCAGTAAGCCTGCCGTTCTCGTTAAAGATGTAATAATAATTTTCTGGTGAATGGTACGTCCATTGGAGTTTCCCTTTTGTCAAGGATTCTGCGGTTGGATTTTTTGGTTGATAGGTATCTCCTATTTTATTAAATGTCGATGTTTTACCATTGGCATGAGCAATAGATACGGAGTTCGTATCGAAGAGCATGCGAGACGCATAATTGTGTATCCATGTACCACTTTTGCTGCTGTAATTTCGTGAAAATTCAATTTCGTTGGGTTTGCGTATTTTTCTTGGTGCAGGGAAGTCTGTCTCTAGTTCGATTTTGTGGCCCGTCAAAAAATTAATCGGGTTCCCGACAATATTGGATGGGCAGCTATTATCTATGCTCTCAACTTCACATATTCCCGTCAGTTTGTTAAGTGATTTATTCTTTTCGCAGGAGTCTCCGGTGAGGAGTATTTCCGCTGTGAAAGTGCCGGGATCAGGCCCGCCGTCTTCCTCGTCTATTTCGATAGGTTCATAGTCTATCTTGCATAGCCATTTCCAATCGTAAGTTTCATGTGGTATGGCGGGGTTGTAACCCAATATATAATCGTCGTGCTCAATTTTTAATTTTTTATGGAGCGCTTGGCACGCAATTTCTGGAGAGTTATGCTGCGTGGGTTGATTGAGAAGCCCCCCCGCTTTCCAGTTGTATATTTCAGCTGTTGAGTATTGATGGAATGTTGATGTTAGAAGCAAGATGGGGATGCCGAAACTTTGTTTGATGTTCATTTGATCTTCCATGATCATTCTTAATATTTTGTTGGTTAATTTCAGTGAGTGCCCCTCCAGTTTATTAGCCGCAGTTGACTGCTTTGCGGTACATATATATTGCATTTGTAAAATTGTGCGGCGCGTTGCTTGGCCAGCGTTGGGTCTAGGCTCTAGGCTCTAGGGTCTAGGGAGGGGCTGGGGTGAGAGGTGCTGGCTCGTCAGCAGCTTCTACGACACGGGTCGCGCAAACCTTGGCCGTAGGGCTACATGCAGCGCGTGTGCCTGAAATGGCGGGATCTTGTTACGCATTGAGCAGGCAAAAAGCCGATTCATGTAGTATAACTACAAGCGTGCTACATCCCCGGCACCTGCCAATTACAAAGAGTCCAGCCCCTTGAATCTGCTGCAACACATCGCCCAGTCACGTCACCTGTTACGCAAGTCGGAGCTCAAGGTCGCCGACCACGTGCTGCTTGATCCTGCGGCGGTGATGCACAGTTCCATGGCCGACCTGGCCCACAGCGTGGGCATCAGCGAGCCGACTATCGTGCGGTTTTGCCGCGCCATCGGTTGCTCTGGGTTCCAGGATTTGAAGCTGAAACTGGCGCAGAGCCTGGCGGCCGGCGCGAGCTTCGGGCAATTCGCGATTCATGAAGACGATTCGGTTGCCGATTACAGCCTGAAAATCTTCGACACCACCCTGCACACCCTGATGGAAGTTCGCGAGAAACTCGATCCGGTGGCGTTGCAAAAAGCCGTGACCGCGATGTCCCAGGCCCAGCGTGTCGAGTTCTACGGCTTCGGCGCGTCCGGTGCGGTGGCGGCGGATGCCCAACACAAGTTCTTCCGTTTGCTGCTGACCGCGGCGGCGTATTCCGACCCGCACATGCAGGCGATGTCGGCGGTGACATTGAAGCCGACCGACGTGGCGATCTGCATTTCCCAGTCAGGTCGCTCAAAGGACCTGTTGATCACCGCCAACCTGGTGCGTGAAAGCGGCGCCACGCTGATCACCCTGTGCCCGAGCCAGACGCCGTTGGCCGAGCTGTCGACGGTCAACCTGGCGATCGACGTGCACGAAGACACTGAAATCTACACGCCGCTGACTTCGCGTATTGCGCACTTGGTGGTGATTGATGTGCTGGCAATGGGCGTGGCCATGGCCCGTGGGCCGAGCCTGGTCAATCACCTGAAAAGCGTCAAGCGCAGCCTTCGCAGCTTGCGGCTGTCGCCCAAGTCGGTGAAAGCCCTCGACGATTGATTCTGATCTCAGATGGCTGGAAGGTCGTTCCGACCTTCATTCGCGGGCAAGCCCGCTCCCACAGGATTCCCTGTTGTTCACGCATTTTGTGCAACATAGTCGATCTCTGTGGGAGCGGGCTTGCCCGCGAAGGCGTCCTCAAAAGCGCCGAAGATTCACATCCCTGTAACCCCTCCGCCGCCAAACCGTCATCCCCGGCGCCTATCTTGAAACTCCCGTACTCGCCTTGGGAGACCCGAAATGGCCCAGCCCTACGAAGAACGCAACAGCGCCGTCAAAACCCGTCGCCAGCAAGAAGACCAGCGCCGCATGGAGTTTCGCCGCGCCATCGAAGATCGCTGCGAACGCCGCCAGCTTCTGGCCGAAATCGGCGAATTTCCCGACGACCTCGAACTCAACTATTGGCAGGCAGCACCGGTAACTTCCCGTCGAAACGCTCAACCAGCGCGCTGATCTGCGCTCGTTCGCTGCGGATAAACGCAAGGAATGCGTGGGCCACCGGCGATAGTCGTTTGGCCTTGGCCTGCACCAGGCACCAACTACGCAGCAGCGGCAGCTCTTCGACCGGCAGTTCAATCAGGGCGCCGGTCGCCAACTCAAGGTTCAGGGCATGGCGCGTCAACAGCGCCAGGCCCAGACCCGCCAGCACGCATTCACGCTGAGCTTCGGCCGAGGCGACCTCCTGGGTCTGGGTGAAGTGCACGCGTTTCTCTTTGAAATACTCCTCGCAGGCCAGTCGCGTGCCGGAACCGGGTTCGCGCAACAGCAGTGTGTAGGGCTCCAGATCCTGCAAGCGCAACGGACCCATATGGCACAGCGGATGATCCGGCGGTGCCACGGCTACAATCGGGTTGTTGAGGAACGGCAGAAACTCCAGCCCCATGTCCTGTGGAACCATCGACATGATCACCAGATCATCACGGTTATCCGACAGGCGCCGGATAACCTGGCCGCGGTTGACCACCGTCAGGTGCAGGTTCACTTCCGGGTGCTGGCGCTTGAACGCGGCAAACAGGTGCGGCACGAAATACTTGGCGCTGGATTCCACCGCCAGTTTCAGCTGACCCTGCAATGAACCTTGCATGTCCGACAGCTGCATATCGAGGTTTTCCAGGCGGCCGAAAATATCCCGGCTGGCGCGCTGCAGCGCTTCGGCCGCCTCGGTCATGTAGAGTTTTTTGCCGACGTAATCGAACAAGGGCTGACCGATCAGCTCTTCGAGTTGACGAATCTGTAGGCTCACGGCAGGTTGTGTGAGAGACATTTCGTCGGCAGCGCGGCTGTAGGACCTTAAATCGCACACCTCATTGAAGATCTGCAATTGACGCAATGTCATACGCATCAATGACTTACGCATTTTCTATAAATCCTGAGCGAAGGCCGATGACTCAACTATAAGTCTTTTCTTATGCCTGACCCAATTATTATTCATTTTTGTTAATCCCTTGCGAGAGCTAGTGTGGAGCTGCGACTGAATTGAAACATTTGGTCACGCGTCGACCTGTCTAATCGGGTCGTGGGTGCCACCGGCTCAAGGGAACCTCCAAGTGATAAAAAAGATCCTGATTGCCAACCGTGGTGAGATTGCCGTACGAATCGTGCGCGCCTGCGCCGAAATGGGCATTCGCTCGGTCGCGATCTATTCCGACGCCGACCGTCATGCCTTGCATGTGAAGCGTGCGGACGAGGCCCACAGCATCGGTGCCGAGCCACTGGCCGGTTACCTGAACCCGCGCAAGCTGGTGAACCTGGCGGTGGAAACCGGTTGCGATGCGTTGCACCCCGGCTACGGCTTCCTTTCGGAAAATGCCGAGCTGGCAGACATCTGCGCTGAACGCGGGATCAAATTCATTGGTCCATCGGCTGAAGTGATTCGCCGCATGGGCGACAAGACCGAAGCGCGCCGCAGCATGATCAAGGCCGGCGTGCCGGTCACGCCAGGCACCGAAGGCAACGTGTCGGGCATTGAAGAAGCCCTGACCGAAGGTGACCGTATCGGTTACCCGGTGATGCTCAAGGCCACCTCCGGTGGTGGCGGCCGTGGCATTCGTCGTTGCAACAGTCGCGAAGAACTTGAACAAGCCTTTCCGCGAGTGATTTCCGAAGCCACCAAGGCATTCGGTTCGGCGGAAGTGTTCCTGGAAAAATGCATCGTAAACCCGAAACACATCGAAGCGCAGATCCTCGGCGACAGCTTCGGCAACGTGGTGCACCTGTTCGAGCGTGACTGCTCGATCCAGCGCCGCAACCAGAAGCTGATCGAGATCGCTCCGAGCCCGCAACTGACCCCGGAACAGCGCGCCTACATCGGCGACCTGTCGGTGCGTGCAGCCAAGGCCGTGGGTTACGAGAACGCCGGCACCGTGGAGTTCCTGCTCGCCGAGGGCGAGGTGTACTTCATGGAGATGAACACCCGAGTGCAGGTGGAGCACACCATCACCGAAGAAATCACCGGCATCGACATCGTTCGCGAGCAGATCCGTATCGCGTCCGGTTTGCCGCTCTCGGTGAAACAGGAAGACATCCAGCATCGCGGTTTCGCGCTGCAGTTCCGGATCAACGCCGAAGACCCGAAAAACAACTTCCTGCCGAGCTTCGGCAAGATCACCCGTTACTACGCGCCCGGCGGTCCCGGCGTGCGCACCGACACAGCGATCTATACCGGCTACACCATTCCGCCGTTCTACGATTCGATGTGCCTGAAACTGGTGGTCTGGGCGCTGACCTGGGAAGAGGCGATGGACCGTGGCTTGCGTGCCCTCGACGACATGCGTCTGCAAGGGGTCAAGACCACCGCCGCGTACTACCAGGAAATCCTGCGTAACCCGGAATTCCGTAGCGGCCAGTTCAACACCAGCTTCGTTGAAAGCCACCCTGAACTGACCAACTACTCGATCAAGCGCAAACCCGAAGAGCTGGCCCTGGCCATCGCCGCCGCCATCGCCGCCCACGCAGGCCTGTGAGGAATATTCCAATGACAAAGAAAATCCACGTTACCGACACAATCCTGCGCGACGCCCACCAATCGCTGCTCGCCACCCGCATGCGCACCGAAGACATGCTGCCGATCTGCGACAAGCTCGACAAAGTCGGCTACTGGTCGCTGGAAGTCTGGGGCGGCGCGACCTTCGATGCCTGCGTACGCTTCCTGAAAGAAGACCCGTGGGAGCGTCTGCGCCAACTGCGCGCCGCGTTGCCCAACACCCGTCTGCAAATGCTCCTGCGTGGTCAGAACCTGCTGGGCTACCGCCATTACAGCGACGATGTGGTCAAAGCCTTCGTCGCCAAGGCCGCGGTCAACGGCATCGATGTGTTCCGCATCTTCGACGCCATGAACGACGTGCGTAACCTGCGAGTCGCCATCGAAGCGGTGAAAGCGGCCGGCAAACACGCCCAGGGCACCATCGCCTACACCACCAGCCCGGTGCACACCATCGAGGCTTTTGTGGCGCAAGCCAAGCAAATGGAAGCCATGGGTTGTGACTCGGTGGCGATCAAGGACATGGCGGGTCTGCTGACCCCGTACGCCACTGGTGAGCTGGTCAAGGCACTGAAAGCCGAGCAATCGCTGCCGGTGTTCATCCACTCCCACGACACCGCCGGCCTGGCTGCGATGTGCCAACTGAAGGCCATCGAAAACGGCGCCGACCATATCGACACCGCGATCTCCAGCTTCGCCTGGGGCACCAGCCACCCGGGCACCGAATCGATGGTCGCCGCCCTTAAAGGCAGCGAGTTCGATACCGGCCTGAACCTGGAGCTGCTGCAAGAGATCGGCCTGTACTTCTACGCCGTGCGCAAGAAGTACCACCAGTTCGAAAGCGAATTCACTGCCGTCGACACTCGCGTGCAAGTCAACCAGGTTCCGGGCGGGATGATTTCCAACCTGGCTAACCAGTTGAAAGAGCAGGGCGCACTGAACCGCATGAGCGAAGTGCTGGCGGAAATCCCGCGCGTTCGCGAAGACCTCGGCTTCCCGCCGCTGGTGACCCCGACCTCGCAAATCGTCGGCACCCAGGCGTTCTTCAACGTGCTGGCCGGCGAGCGCTACAAGACCATCACCAACGAAGTGAAGCTCTATCTGCAGGGCGGCTACGGCAAGGCGCCGGGCACCGTGAACGAGAAACTGCGTCGCCAGGCCATTGGCAGCGAAGAGGTGATCGACGTGCGTCCGGCCGATCTGCTCAAGCCGGAGATGACCAAGCTGCGTGCTGAAATCGGCGCCGTGGCCAAGTCTGAAGAAGACGTGCTGACCTACGCGATGTTCCCGGACATCGGCCGCAAGTTCCTCGAAGAACGTGCAGCCGGCACCCTGACCCCGGAAGTGCTGCTGCCGATTCCTGAGGCGGGCGGTGTGGCCTCGGCTGGTGGTGAAGGCGTGCCGACCGAGTTCGTCATCGACGTTCACGGCGAAACCTACCGCGTCGACATTACCGGTGTCGGCGTCAAGGCTGAAGGCAAGCGCCACTTCTACCTGTCCATCGATGGCATGCCGGAAGAAGTGGTGTTCGAACCGCTCAACGAGTTTGTCAGCGGTGGCAGCAGCAAGCGCAAGCAGGCCACTGCACCGGGCCACGTCAGCACCACCATGCCGGGCAACATCGTCGATGTGCTGGTCAAGGAAGGCGACATCGTGAAAGCCGGCCAGGCCGTGCTGATCACCGAGGCGATGAAGATGGAAACCGAAGTCCAGTCGGCCATCGCCGGTAAAGTCACCGCCATCCACGTAGCCAAGGGCGACCGGGTGAACCCGGGCGAGATTCTGATCGAGATCGAAGGCTGAGTTAACAGCCTCGATATACCGCTTTAACCTCGGGGGGGGCATGTGCTCCCCTTTTTTTTCGCACTGGGTTTGTGGCTGTTAGAAACTCATTCGCCACTGACCTGTCACGCCGTGGTTACGGCTGTCGGTGCCGATCTCGCCAGTGAGTCCGATGCCCAGGGTGTGTTTTGCTGACAATCCAAGGTCCAGCCCTGTATCGACCAGCAGGCTGTCACGATCCAGCGGCGCACCGGAAACGGTGAAGTTTTTTCCGCCCGTTACCAATCGTTGGCGGGTATCGCTGTAGACGTCCCCGTAAGTGTGTTTCCAGCCGGCACTGAACCGTGGCGTCAGTTGCATGCCGTTATCCAGAGTGTTGAGCTTCGCCAGCCGCAGGCCGAATGTGCTGTTCAAATTGTTCTGCGTTTGACCGTGTACCTTCAGAGCCGCAGCGCCACCTTTTTCCGTGTAAGTGTCGCGCTGATAGCGCTGGTAGCCCAGGCTGGCAAACGGTTCGATGCTGACGTTCGTCCGCCCCAGGTTGTAACCCAATTCCGCAAAGGCCTGCTGGGTGTTGGCATCGTAACGGCCTTCGGGGCGGTCGCTGAAACCTTTGAAGGCAACCCGGCGTTTAGTGCTGCCATCGTGACTGCTGTAGGTCGCACCCAGGCGCAGGGACATTGGTCCGTTTTGACGTAGGGCATAAGCTCCCAAATGCCAGCTGTCGAGATCGCCGTCGAGTCCGCGGCTGTCCAGCCGCGTTTCGGATTTGCCGCTCATCACCCCGATGCGCCATTCCTCATCGATGCCCCAATCAGCTCCCAGTACCAGACCGTGGGTTGTGTGTTTCAGAGCGTCGTAGTCGCGATCCAGCGTTCCACCGTGACCCAATGCTTGAAGCCAGACTCGGCCATTGTCTTCGCTGCCGGCGGCTAGGCGTGGCGCATTGCGCCTGGTGGAATTGCTGTAGCTACTAGCGCTGTCCAGCTGGCGCATGGCCGAGAGCATGGTCGTGCTGATTGGGCTGTCACTGTTCAGGGTCGCTTTCGCAAGGTTGGCGTTGTTGCCGCCGTCCAGTTGGTCGATGGCCTGGGAGGCTGTTTCGGTGGTGGAGGCAAGCAGGGCCGTGACAGCGGCGTTCGCGGTATTGGGAGGTGTCTGCGCCGTCGTACTGGCTTTGGGTTCTTCAATACTGCGGGCGAGCTCCCGCCCGTTTTCGTTGGTCGCGAGACTCTCGAACGGCACTTTGTTGCGAGCGTAGGTCAGGCGGACGGCCTTTTTGTCGCCGTAGTCCGGGGTGGCCGTCATGAATGCGAGATTGTTTTCAATATTGCCGAAATGCCCGTCGACCTTGTCGGCCTCGATAATGGTGTACTGGGTGGTTTGCGGATAGTCGCCCGGTGCTGCGACGATTTTCAGGGTGGCATTGCCGAGGCTGGCGGTGCCGTCGACTTTGATCGTTTCGTGACGGCCGTCGGGGTTGACCTCATAGGCCAGGATGGCTGAGTTGGACAGGTTCAAATTGCCTTTGACCCGTGGGGCGCCATGCAATCCATCGACGTTGACGCGGCCGGAGACATCCAGGCCACCGACGGTGCCTGCACCTGCAAAAGTACCGCCGTGCGCGACTGTCACATGACCTTTGTCGCCGTTGTTGAAGAGCTTTCCGACCGTAATCGTCCCACCTTCGATTTCCCCGTCATTGGTCAGGATGCCGTCATCGAGCACCACCACACCCTCGTTGAAATCTCCGGTACTGGTCAGCGTCCAGGATCCCTGTGAAACATACAGGCCGTTGAAGTTGCGGGTATTCCCCAATCGGCCTCCGTCAGTTGCATCAAGCTGTATGACGTTGGTTCCTTTACCGCCATCGACCCGACCTTCGAAGCTTCCACCATTTTTGACGATGATGAGGTCATCTCTATTTTCCGGTCTCAGGGAAGTACCTCGTCGAGCGGGCTGCGGCGAATCAATCACTTTTTGAAAGGTGGTGTCCGCCTCGATAAAGGCTAGAAGCCGGGTAAGCGGGTGCGGTTCAGTATCAGGCTGCCCGGTTGCCTCAGCGATATTCGTCGCCTCAGCTTGCGCGGGTAGTTGTTGGGCGTTTGAAAATTCAGCGCAACCTAGCGCAAGCGCAATGGCCAGCGACAGGTGTTGTGGTCGGTATTTGTGTTGAACGGGCATCGAGTACGGCCTCTTTTGACAGGAGGCCAAACTCTAAAAGGGAGGTTATAGGTACCGATGTCAGCCGCTTCCGGCGGGCTTGCGGGGGTTGTCAGCAGGTTGTGAAGAAAATAGTCAGCCGCTTGAGGGCGGCTGTTTTTACCCATCCGAACTGGACGCTTTTTCTTACAGCGAATCGGGACAAGGGGGCTAGCGCATCAGCAAAAATGCATCTGCCGCAGATCAAAAGACCCCAGCCTTCAGCAGCTCTTACCGGCCCACATACGCCTTCCCGTAATGCCGCTCCATCCTTGCCTGAATCAGCTCCAACCCAATCGACATCAGCCAATAAATCACCGCCGCCGTCGTCAGCATTTCGATATAGCGATAGCTCGAACGTCCATACGATTGCGCCAGGAACATCACCTCCCAAACCCCCATCACCGAGATCAGTGATGAGTCCTTGAGCATGGAGATGAACTGGTTGGTGGTGGGCGGGATGATGGTGCGCATGGCCTGGGGCAGGGTGACGCGCCAGAAGATCACGGTTTCGCGCATGCCCAGGGCCAGCGATGCTTCGCGTTGGCCATGGGGGACACCAAGGATGCCGGCGCGGAAGATTTCGCTCAGGTAGGCGCCATAGTTCAGCGACAGGGCAATGATGCCGGCGGCGATGGCGCCCGGCACGATGCCCAATTGCGGCAAGCCGAGGTAGATGAGCAATATCTGGATCAGCAGCGGCGTGCCGCGAAAGAATGAGGCATAGAAACTCGCGATGCCGAACGCCACGGCGCTTTTCGACAGTCGAGCCAGGGCGGTGATGAAGCCCAGCAGCGACGAAGCCACAATCGAGCACAGGCACAAAAACAGCGTCAGCGCCGCGCCTTGCAGAAAGCCGTTGGGCGCCAGGTGCAGGCCGATCAGGTTCGGCAGTTTGTCGAGGATGATCGAGAACTTCAGGTCGAAGCTCAGGAAGAAACTCGCAAACAACCCGAACATCGCCGCCCAAGTCAGGTACAGCCGGGTACGGAAGCCGAAGACCCGTTGCAGTAAAGACTCAACCACCGGTTGCGGTGGCTGAGGAGGTTTGGGGAAAGAAGTCATTTGCTGATGTCGGCGCCGATCCATTTTTGCGACAGCTTGCTCAAGGTGCCGTCCTGTTTCAACTGAGCGAACACCTCACGCACTTTGGCGTCCCACTGCGCGTCGCCTTTTTCGATGGCCACCGAGTTCGGCTCCGAGTACAACGGCTGGCCAGCGAGTTTGAAGCGTTTGTCTTCGTTCAGGCGCGGTTGCGCGGTGACGAGGTTGGTGAGGATCGCGTCCAGACGCACGCCAGCGCCCAGGCCCAGATCCTGGAATGCCACATTGTCAGTGTCATATGGAGCGATCTGCACGTTCTCGAACGGGTACTGCAATTGGGTGTCCTCAGCCCCTTCGATCACCAGGTTTTTGTTCAGGTAACTTTCATAGCTGGAGGCGCTGGTGAGGCCGACTTTCTTGCCGCTCAGGTCCTTGGCGCTGTGGATGCTATCGTCCTTGGCATTGACCACGATCACGGCGGGAGAGGCGTAGTACTCGACCGGGAAATCGAAGACTTCGGCGCGGGCCTTGCTCGGGGTCATGGAACAGATGCAGATGTCGTAACGCCCGCTCCAGCGGCCGGCGGCGATCACATCCCAGGACGGCGTTTCCAGGCGCAGCTTGACGCCCAGCTTGTCTGCCACGGCCTTGGCCACCTCAACGTCGAAACCGTCGAGCTGGTTTTGATCGTTGAGGAACGAGAAGGGTGGATAGCTTTCCATCAACACGCCGACCAGTTCTTTCTTTTGTTCGATGCGATCCAGGGTGGCGCCCGCAAAGACTTGGGTGGAGGCAGCTAGAATCGTCAGGCCCAGGGCCAGCAGCGGTTGAAATTTCACAGTTGATCCCTGAAAAAAAAGAGGTTGTTATTAACCGTATGGTGCGCATTAAATAGTTATAAGAACGACTCTGATAGTGAGTTATTTTCATAAGCTTATGAGTGAAAAGCATATGGGCGCAAACAGCACGGTAATTCTGGATGGCGGCATGGGTCGCGAGCTGCAACGTCGGGGGGCGCCGTTCCGGCAACCCGAGTGGTCGGCGCTGGCCTTGAGCGAGGCGCCGCGAGCCGTGGAGGCAGTGCACGCGGCTTATATCGAAAGCGGTGCCAACGTGATCACCAGCAACAGTTACGCGGTGGTGCCGTTCCACATTGGCGAAGAGCGTTTCGCGGCTGAAGGCCAGGCCCTTGCGGCATTGGCCGGTGAGCTGGCTCGGCGTGCTGTCGATGCGTCGGGCCAACCGGTGCGTGTGGCCGGTTCATTGCCGCCGTTGTTTGGCTCTTACCGCCCGGATTTGTTCGACGCTGCTCGAGTGACTGAACTGCTGAGCCCTCTGGTCAATGGCCTGGCGCCTCATGTTGACCTGTGGTTGGCCGAAACCCAGAGCTCGATCGTCGAGGCACGGGCGATCCATGCCGGTCTGCCGAAGGACGGCAAACCGTTCTGGCTGTCGTTTACCTTGAAGGATGAAGACACCGACGAAGTGCCGCGTTTGCGCTCCGGTGAACCCGTGGCTGAGGCCGCTGTGGTGGCGGCTGAGTTGGGGGTCGAGACTTTGCTGTTCAATTGCAGCCAGCCGGAGGTGATCGGCGCGGCGATTGATGCGGCGCGGGAAACCTTCGAGCGCTTGGGAGTGAAGATTCACATTGGCGCGTACGCCAATGCCTTCCCGCCGCAGCCGAAAGAGGCCACGGCCAACGACGGTCTGGACCCGCTGCGTGACGATCTCGACCCACCGGGTTACCTGCAGTGGGCGGCCGATTGGCAGAAGCGCGGGGCCAGCCATTTGGGCGGGTGCTGCGGGATCGGGCCGGAGCATATTGCGGTGCTCGCCCAGAAACTGGCGTAACGCCATTCGCGAGCAAGCCCGCTCCCACATGGATTGGAAGCTGATCACAGTTTTGTGGCCAGTCCAAAACCCTGTGGGAGCGGGCTTGCTCGCGAAGACGTCCAACCAGACGACAATTTATTTGCGGCACTCCGCCAACGTTTTCACCTGCCCCGATTCCGTCTGGTTCTCATCGCTCAACCACCGCTCGAACCCCGCCTGAATCACCGGCCATTCCGAATCCAGAATCGAATACCACGCCGTGTCGCGGTTCTGACCCTTGACCACCATGTGTTGGCGAAACACCCCCTCAAAACTGAACCCCAAGCGCTCCGCCGCGTATTTGGAGCGGGCATTGCCGTTGTTGCACTTCCACTCCAGACGCCGGTAACCCAGGGCAAAGGATTCCCTGGCCAGCAGGTAAACCGCCTCGGTGCTTTTCGGCGAACGCTGCATCGGTGCGCCGAAGGTCACATGGCCGATCTCGATGCGACCCTGAGCAGGAACAATCGACATCAGGCTGAGCAGGCCCTGCACGTCGCCGCTGACACGGTCGATCACGCTGAAGAAATACGGATCGCTGTTGGCTGCATGGTTGTTCAGCCAGTCGTTGAACGCGCTGCGCTCCGGGAAAGGACCATAAGGCAAATAATCCCAGAGTTTAGGGTCCGAGCCCGGGCCTTCCAGGGCTTTCCACAAACCGTCGGCGTGACGCGCCGGGTCAAGTTTTTCCAGGCGGATGAAACGTCCTTCGATCAGATGAACCGAGGGCGGCGGAACGCCTTTCCAGTCCGCGAGTGAAGTCGACATGCTGCTCTCCTTAAACCTTACTTAAAGGGCTTTGCGAAACTGGATGAAACCGGGACGTTCGGCGATGCGCTCATAGAGCTGGATCGCGGTGGCGTTGGTTTCGTGGGTCA
Source organism: Pseudomonas sp. GGS8 (assembly GCF_024168645.1). NCBI lineage: Bacteria > Pseudomonadati > Pseudomonadota > Gammaproteobacteria > Pseudomonadales > Pseudomonadaceae > Pseudomonas > Pseudomonas sp. GGS8. Next base: position 1,961,565 of record NZ_JALJWF010000001.1, read on the forward strand.
GCCAATGGACCTTGCAGCACCCGTCCGCCTTGGCCGTGCTGTAGACGAATTCGATCAGTTGCCGACCGACGCCGGTGCCACGGGTTTCAGGCGTCACCAGTAAGTCTTGCAGGTAACAGGAGTTTTCGATGCTCCAGTTCGAGCGGTGATAGATGAAATGCACCATGCCCACCGCTTTGCCATCGGCCCAGGCGAGCGCCCCGTGGGTCGGTTCGTTCGGGTCGAGCAGGCGCTGCCAGGTGCTTTGAGTGACCGCCTCGGGTAGTTCGGTGTTGTAAAAGCGCAAGTAGGCTTGCCACAACGGCAGCCAGGCAGCGTGATCGTCGGCGGTGACCTGGCGGATGTCGATCTGACTCATGTTCATTCCTTAACGCGTCAAAGTGGCAGGTACGTGGAAAATTCCTTGGCGAATGCCTTTATCCTAGGCAGGCTAATGGTCTGTTGTAAGAGCCATTAATGACCAATTTCATAGGTCCATTGTCATGTCGAATACGCCGCTCCCCTCGTCGTTCAACCCGGCGGGCATCGAACTCGACCGCCGCCAGGGTCTGAGCCGTCAGCTCTATCAAGCGCTGCGGGTACGCGTGCTCGACGGACGATTGGCCAGCGGCACGCGACTGCCGGCCAGTCGCGATCTGGCGGCGGCCTTATCGATTTCCCGCAACAGCGTGGTCCGTGCCTACGATCAGCTTTACGCTGAGGGCTTCATCGAAGGGCGTGTGGGCGACGGGACTTACATTGCGCAATTGCCTCAGGCGGCGTTGCCGGTGAAAAAATTATCCACAAAATTACCCACAGGGTTTTCAACAGAGTTGTCCACAGCTTTATCCACAGATTGGCTGGATTTACCTGTTGTTTCATCCAGTAAAGTTATCCACGGCGGCGCTTTGGGGCGCGTTGAAAAGAATCATTTGCCCGTGCCGCCCAGTGGTCCGCCGCGCGCATTCAGGGTCGGTGTGCCGGCGTTCGATCTGTTCCCTTTCGAGGTCTGGGCCAAGCTGAATGCGGCTTTCTGGCGTAAGCGGGATTTACAGCAACTGTGTTATGGCGATCCGGCAGGCGATGAGCGCTTGCGCGGCTTGATTGCTGCCTACTTGCGCAGCTCGAGAGGCATGCAGTGCACCGCTGAGCAAATTGTGATCACCAGTGGCGCACAGCAAGGGATCAGCCTTTGTGCACAGTTGCTGGTGGAGCCTGGCGATGGGGTGGGGATTGAAAATCCGGGTTATTGCGCCGCCGGTCATGCCTTTGCGGTAGCCGGTGCACGGTTGCACGGTGTGCCGGTGGATGAAGAAGGGATCGACTGCAGCGCGCTGGCGCAGTTGAGCGATTGTCGGCTGGCTTACGTCACGCCTTCCCATCAATACCCGACCGGTGTGGTCATGAGCCTGGCCCGGCGCCTGGAACTGCTCGCCTGGGCCGAGCGCAACCAGGGCTGGATCATCGAGGACGACTACGATGGCGAGTACCGTTACAGCGGCGCGCCACTGGCGCCGTTGGCGGCACTCGATCGCCATGGGCGGGTGCTGTATGTCGGCACCTTCGGCAAGGTCGCCTTTCCGGCGTTGCGTCTGGGGTATCTGGTGTTGCCCCCGGGTCTGGTGGAGGCGTTCGCGCAACGTCGGGCGGTGGATATGCGCCATTCCGAGGTGAGCACTCAGGCGGTGATGGCCGAGTTCATGGCGGCCGGGCATTTTCAGCGGCACATTCGCCGGATGCGGCGTGCCGCCCTGAGTCGGCGCAATTGTCTGTTGGCCCATTGGCCTGAGTACATCGAAGGCGTTGGCGCTATCGCCAGTGTGGCGGCTGGCCTGCATGTGACGGTATCGGTGAACAGCATCGCCCGCGAGCGCGAGTTGGTTGCCAAAGCACAAAGCGTGGGCGTCGAGATCAATGGCTTGAGCAATTACTGGTTGCCCGACTCGCAGACGCCGCTGGATCAGCGAGCCGGGTTGGTTTTGGGTTTTGCTGCGGTGCCAGAGCCGGCCATTGAATCGGCGCTGGCCCGGTTGCGGCAGGTCTGGCGGGGGTGAGCCCGCCAGTCGTTGTGTTCAAGTACCCGATTTGATCTTGGTCCAGGCCCGGGTCCGCGCCCGTTCGGCATCGCGAGGCAAGGGTTGCAGGGTGTAAAGCGTGCTCATCGTCGTTTCGGTCGGGTACAGGTTCGGGTTGTTGCGAATCGCCGGGTCGACCATTTCCGTGGCGTCCTTGTTCGGGTTCGGGTAGCCAACGAAGTCGCTGACGGGGGCGATGACCTGAGGTTGCAGCAGGTAGTTGATGAAGGAGTAGGCGTCTTCCGGGTTTTTCGCGCCTTTGGGGATCGCGAGCATGTCGAACCAGATCGGCGCGCCTTCCTTGGGCAGGCGCATGTCGACGATCACACCGTTCTTGGCTTCCTTGGCGCGGTTGGCGGCCTGGGAGAAGCTGCCGGAGTAACCGACCGCGACGCAGATGTCACCGTTGGCGATGTCGGCCATGTACTTGGACGAATGGAAGTAGGTGATGTACGGCCGGATCTTCATCAGTAGGGCTTCAGCCTTGGCGTAGTCCGCCGGCTTCTTGCTGTTGGGGTCCAGGCCGAGGTGTTGCAGGGCCAGCGGCAGGATCTCCGACGGTGAGTCGAGCAGGGCCACGCCGCACTGCTTGAGCTTGCTGATGTTCTCTTCCTTGAAGATCAGGTCCCAGCTGTTCACGGGGGCGTTGTCGCCCAGCGCGGCCTTGATCTTGGCCGGGTTGAAGCCGATCAGGATGGTGCCGTACATGTAGGGCACAGCAAATTTGTTACCCGGGTCGTTGGCTTCGATCAGCTTCATCAGCTTGGGATCGAGGTGGTTCCAGTTCGGCAGTTTGCTGCGGTCCACTGGCTGGAAGACGCCGGCTTCGATCTGCTTGGCGAGAAACACGTTGGACGGCACCACCACGTCGTAGCCGGAGTTGCCGGTCAGCAACTTGGCTTCGAGTGCTTCGTTGGTGTCGAAGATGTCGTAGACCAGTTTGGTCTGGGTGTTCTGAGCCTTGAAATCTTCCAGTGCTTTGGGGGTGATGTAGTCGAACCAGTTGTACACCCGCAACGTACGTTCTTCTGCGTGAACGGCGCCACTGAGTAGCGTGGCGCATAGAGCTGGAGCGATAAGACGCTTGAGTCGGGTCATTGTGCTAATTCCTCATTGGGCGCTTTCAAAACCTTCGAGTACGTTCACGGCATTGATGCCGATTTCTTCTACCGCGTAACCGCCTTCCATCACGAACAGCGTCGGCTTGCCGAGGCCCGCGATGCGCGCGCCCATCGCCAGGTAATCCGGGCTGTCGAGTTTGAATTGGGAGATGGGATCGTCCTTGAACGTATCGACGCCCAGGGATACGACAATGATGTCGGCGCCGTACGTTTCGATCTCTTTGCAGGCTTGCTCCAGTGCGGCGCTCCAACGGTCCCAAGCGCTGCCGGCGGGCAATGGGTAGTTGAAGTTGAACCCTTCGCCTGCGCCTTCACCGCGTTCGTCTTCGTAGCCGAGAAAGAACGGAAACTCGGCTTCTGGATGACCGTGGATCGAGGTGAACAGCACGTCGCTGCGTTCGTAGAAGATCGACTGAGTGCCATTGCCGTGGTGGTAATCGACATCGAGGATCGCGACCTTTTTGTGGCCTTGATCGAGGAAGGCCTGGGCGGCGATGGCCGCGTTGTTGAGGTAGCAATAACCGCCCATCAAATCGCTGGCGGCATGGTGTCCCGGTGGACGACACAGGGCGAAGGCACTGCGGGCGCCGTGCTGGATCGCTGCTTGGGCCGTGAGGGCTACTTGCGCTGCGCTGTACGCTGCTTGCCAGGTGCCGGCGGTAATCGGTGCACCACCGTCGAAGCTGTAATAGCCGAGTTGGCCGTGCAGGCTGCTGGGCATGATTCGGCGCAGGGTGCGGGCCGGCCAGGTATAGGGCAGCAAGTCGCCGTCGGTATTGAACTCGGTCCAGCGCGCCCAGGCACCTTTGAAAAAGTCGAGATAGTCGCGGCTGTGGATGCGTTCGATCGGCCCGAGACCGAAATCCTGCGGTGCCTCCACCGGGCCCAGACGGCGGGACTGTACGCGTGCCAGCACATGGTCGGCCCGTGAAGGCATTTCGAAGCAGGGCATCAATTGCCCGTCCATCAATTCACAACGGCCATGATGCAGGTGGTGGTCGTCTGAGTAGATCGTCAGCATTGTTGTTCTCCGCAGGCTGATTCGGTTTGCACACAGTCTTGCGGCAGGCGATGTTTGGGAGAACGGCAGGAAAGGCCAAAAGGGGATCGATATGGCCAAAACATTTGACCGAAATTCGCCCCTTTGTGGCGAGGGAGCTTGTCGGATCGCCGCACCGTCCCGCTCGGCTGCGCAGCAGTCGTTACCCGGCAACTGCTATCTGAAGGGAGGAATGCGGTTTTCGGTTTGGGTCTGCTGCGCAGACCAACGGGAGCAAGCTCCCTCGCCACAGGGGCGGCTCAAGGGCGAAACTGGCTGGGCGCCACGCCACTCCAGCGCACAAACGCATGCCGGAAGCTTGCGGTCTCGCTGAACCCCAATGCTTCGGCGATCTGATAGATCGGCAGTTGATCCTCGCAGAGCATTCGTTTGGCCTGTTCGAATCGCAGTTCATCGAGCAGTTCCTGATAGCTGCATCCCAGGTCCTTCAGATGTCGGCGCAGGGTGCGCGCCGAGCAGTTCAACTGCTCGGCCAGCCCGTCCAGGCCAGGCGCCGCGCTCAATTGCGCGGCGAGCAATTGGCGGATGCGCCCGAGCCACGCCTGACGCCCAGTGAACTCGGTGTTCTGCTTGCGACAGCGCTCGGCCATGGCCTGATGGGTGATCGCGTCGGCCAGCGGCAGGGGGTGTTCGAGCCAGCGTTTGTCGAAGGCAAATCCGTTGGACGCTGCATCAAACTGCAACGGACAGTCGAAACGCTCGGTGTAGCGCGCCTGATAGTCCGGTGCCGGGTAATCGAAGCGAGCGTCGAGCAGAGGCAGAGGGTGGCCGAGCAGGTCTTCGCAGGTGACTTTCATCGAGACCAGACAAAACTCGACATTGAACGGTGCCAGCGCGGGGTTTTCCCGATAGTCGCCAGCGGTGAGCCAGATGCGCTCGCCATCCTCCTCCAGGCTCAACTCGAACAGTGTTCCCAATAGCGCCGGATAGTGCAGCGCCAACTGCAAGGCGTCACCTAAAGTGGCGCTGGTGAGTAAGGCGTACCCGAGCATGCCGTAGGAAGAAACGTGCATCCGCCGGCCCAACTCCAGACCGATATCGCGGCGTAATGCGACGGCGTTGGCGCACACCAGCATCTCTTGATTGGTGGTGATGCGCGTGTCCGCCCGGCTTAGATCTGCCGCGCTGATACCGCTGCCGGCCAATAACGCCTCGCTGGGCAGGCCTTCGGCCTTGAAGGTATTGAGCACCAGGGAGACAGCGTTGAGGGTGGTGAGGTGGGAGTGGAGCATAGGTAGTTCCAGCCGTTAGTAGCTGGAGGCGAGCAAGTTATATGCCCAACGACGATCCTGTGGGAGCGGGCTTGCCCGCGAAGAGGCCAGTACATTCGACGCATCTCCAGTGACTGGACCACCGCTTTCGCGGGCAAGCCCGCTCCCACAGGTATTTTGTTGTGTCAGATAAGTTCGCCGCACAGGTCGAGTTCGACCAGCCGCCGAATTTCAGCGGTTTCAAGGCCTGCACCCAACAGTGCATGCAACTTGCCGAATGCCGCCTCGCGGGTCATGCCACCACCGGACAATAGACCGGCGTCACGCAAGCGACTACCCGCCTCATACACGTCGAGCTTCACGCCACCGTCATGGCATTGCGTGACCGCGACCACCACCACACCTTTGTCCCGCGCACGGCCCAGGCTGGCGAGAAATTCAGGGTTGTCGCTCGGCCCGGTTCCACTGCCATAACATTCCAGCACCAAACCCCGAATGCCGCTATCGAGCAGACCGTCCAGTATCTCGGCACCGATGCCGGGGAACAGCGGCAGCACCGCGACCTTCGCCAGCTGTTTAGGCTGGTTGTAGTTCAGCCGCTCAGGCATCGAGGATACTTTCACGCCGCCACCCTGACGCTCCAGCCGCTTGAACGGATGCCGACCGAAGCTGCGTACTTTCGCGCAACGGGTCGGGTCGAGCAGTTCGCCATGGAAGTACAGATGAACGCCGGGCGCCAGACCTTGGCCCAGAGCAACCAACGCACCGCCGAGGTTTTCCCAGGCATCACTGTCGGTCACGCCGGCCGGCAGCATGGAGCCGGTGAAACATACGCGGGCGTTCAGGCCGAGCAACTGAAAGCTCATGGCCGCGGCGCTGTAGGCCAGGGTGTCGGTGCCATGCAGGATCAACACGCTGTCGCAGCCCTGGACATCAACGGCGTCGACCACCGCTTCACGCAGTTGCTGCCAGTACGCGGGTGTCATGTTGGCGCTGTCGATCAGCGGCGACATCTCGCGAAAACGCCACTGCGGCACCACCAGCTCAGGCTGGCTGTGCAGGTAGTCGCGCATCCGCATTTCGAAGCCGGACGCCGGGGCCAGGCCGTGGGCGCTGGCTTGCATGCCGATGGTGCCACCGGTGTAGAGCACCATGACGGTTTGGGCGGCAGGGTAGGTCGAGGAATTCATGGAGGTCTCCGAAAACGATGACTTGTGGGAACGAGCCTGCTCGCGATTGGACGTCAGGCCCGACACCAAAACAACGTACGACCGAGCATGACGCCGGTCATACGTTGTGTCACGCCGGGCGCAGGGGATGCGCCCGGTTTTTTACCGATCAGCGTTGCGCTGCGGTAGCGCCTGCAGGCTGTGCCTGTGCCTGAGGCGCGGTGGCTGGCGGGTTGGCCGGCCAGGCTTGCAGGTCCAGGTCCAGATCCGGGAACTTGCTCGAATCGAACACTGGGGTCTTGATGCCGGCGGCACGCTGGTCATCGTAGTCACGCAGGATGCGCATGCCGACCTTGAACAGCAGGAACAGCGCGATCAGGTTGACGAACGCCAGCAGGGTCATGGTGATGTCGGCGAACGCGAACACCGTGCTCAGGTTCTCGATGGCACCCCAGAAGATCAACGCCAGTACCAGCGCGCGGTAGCCCATCAGCGCCTTACGGTTTTCACCGACCAGGAAGCGCAGGCTGTTCTCGCCCAGGTAGTAGTTGTAGAGGATCGAGGTGAACACGAACAACGCCAGCGCCACGGAAATAAACATCCGGCCCCAGTCACCGACCACTGCAGCCAGGGAGTTCTGGGTCAGGGCAATGCCGTCGCCTTCGAAGCCTGGGGTGTAGAAGCCCGACAGCAGGATCAGCAGCGCGGTGCAGGTGCAGATCACGAAAGTGTCGAGGAACACGCTGAACGCCTGAACCACACCTTGCGCTACCGGGTGCTCGACCGCGGCCACGGCGGCCACGTTCGGCGCACTGCCCAGGCCCGCTTCGTTGGCGAACACGCCACGCTTCACGCCCATGACGATAGCGCTGCCGATCAGGCCGCCGAACGCCTGGTCCAGACCGAAGGCGCTTTTGACGATGGTCATCAGCATGCCCGGAACATGGTCGAACTGCAGCACGATCACGTAGATGGTCACGCCGATGTACACCAGGGTTTTCACCGGTACCAGCAGGTCAGCGACCTTGGCGATCCGCTTGATACCGCCGATGAACACCAGACCCAGCAATACCGCCAGGGCCAGCCCGGTGTACGTGGTGTCGAGGCCGAAAGCGTTGTTCAGCGAGTGGGTCACGGCGTGGGATTGCAGGCCGTTGAAGGCGAAGCCGAAGGTCACCAGCAGCAGCACGGCCATGACCATGCCCAACCAGCGTTTCTGCAGGCCGTGCTGGATGTAGTAGGACGGGCCGCCACGGAACTGGCCTTCGGAGTCGCAGCGCTTGTAGAGCTGGCCGAGGGAGCATTCGAAGAAGCTGCTGGACATGCCGACCAGCGCAGTCACCCACATCCAGAATACCGCACCGGGGCCACCGAGGGTCACGGCGATACCGACACCGGCGATGTTGCCCGCACCAACGCGGCCCGCGAGGCTGAGCATCAGGGCCTGGAACGAACTGAGTTGACCGGCGCTGCTGCGCAGGCTGTCGCGGAACACCGCGAACATGTGGAAGAAGTGGCGCAATTGGACGAAACGCGAGCGGATCGTGAAGTAGCTACCGAGCCCGACAATGAGCGCGATCAGTACTTTCCCTGAGAGGAAGTCGTTGATGACTTCGAGCATGGATTATTCCTCGCTATTTTTTGTGTGTGCGAATACTGGGGTGGTCGACACATCGCGTTACACCGGATCGTGCGTGGCACAACAGGTGGGTCGAAGGTTCGTCCCTGTTCCATTTCGCGGGTTGTTATTAGTTCGGGTTCGCATGGGTTTGGGCCTCGTTATCGACGACTACTCACACGAAGAGGGCCGGCACTATACATAGGAGCGTGCCGTCCGTCTGCACGGTTGTGGTGCAAGCGACGAAACGAACGCTGCAAAATCAAAAAATCGCAGCCTTCGGCAGCCTTTACGGGGATCTGTCAAACCCGGTAGAAGCTGCCGAAGGCTGCGATCTTTGCGGCACTGAAAACATTCAACATGTTCGTAAAATCCGCAAAAGTGTTGAAAAAAAAGGGCTTGAGGGAGTAGATCCCCAAGCCCTCAAAAGGTGAGAGGTGTCTAGTCCCTCGACCTGGTGAGCGTGCTCTTCAAAAGAGCCTGCGTTCGGTTAAGCCTTCAAAGGCACCAGACGCGGAGCAATCATGTTTTCCGGGCGCAGGATGTCGGCGAGCATTTCTTCGTCGAGCAAACGTTCTTCGCGCACCAGTTCCAGCACGCCGCGGCCGCTTTCAAGAGCGACACGGGCAATGCGGGTGGCGTTTTCATAGCCGATGTACGGGTTCAGCGCGGTGACCAGGCCGATCGAGTGTTCGACCAGTTCACGGCAGCGTTCTTCGTTGGCGGTGATGCCGACGATGCAGTGCTCGCGCAGCATGTCCATGGCGCGTTGCAGCAGGCGGATCGAGTCGAAGATCTTGAACGCGATCAGCGGCTCCATCACGTTCAGTTGCAGTTGGCCGCCTTCGGCCGCGATGGTCAGGGCCAGGTCGTTGCCGATGATCTGGAACGCTACCTGGTTAACCGCTTCCGGGATTACCGGGTTGACCTTGCCTGGCATGATCGAGCTGCCTGGCTGACGCGCCGGCAGGTTGATTTCGTTGATGCCGGTGCGTGGACCGCTGGACAGCAGACGCAGGTCGTTGCAGATCTTCGACAGCTTGACCGCGGTGCGCTTGAGCATGCCGGAGAACAGCACGAAGGCGCCCATGTCGGAGGTGGCTTCGATCAGGTCGGCGGCTGGCACCAGCGGTTGACCGCTGATAGTTGCCAGACGCTGAACGGCCAGGGCCTGGTAACGCGGGTCGGCGTTGATGCCGGTACCGATCGCGGTGCCGCCCAGGTTCACTTCGGTCAGCAGCTCAGGTGCCAGGGTTTTCAGGCGCGCCAGGTCTTCGCTCAGGGTGGTGGCGAAGGCGCGGAATTCCTGGCCCAGGGTCATCGGCACGGCGTCTTGCAGCTGGGTACGACCCATCTTCAGAACGTGGCTGAATTCTTCACCTTTGGCGGCGAACGACTGGATCAGGCTGTCGAGGCTGGCCAGCAGCGCGTCGTGACCCAACAGCAGACCCAGGCGGATGGCCGTTGGGTAGGCGTCGTTGGTCGACTGCGCCATGTTCACGTCGTTGTTCGGGTGCAGGTATTGGTATTCGCCCTTGCTGTGGCCCATGGCCTCCAGCGCGATGTTGGCGATGACTTCGTTGGCATTCATGTTGGTTGAAGTGCCAGCGCCGCCTTGAATCATGTCCACCACGAACTCTTCGTGGAAATCGCCGCGGATCAATCGGGCACAGGCTTCGCTGATGGCAGCGTGCTTGGCTTCGCTCAGGTGACCCAGCTCGCGGTTGGCGTCAGCGGCGGCCTGTTTGACCATCGCCAGACCAACAACCAGTTTCGGGTAATGCGAAATCGGAACGCCGGAGAGACGGAAGTTGTTCACCGCTCGCAGGGTCTGGATGCCGTAATACGCTTGAGCAGGTACTTCGAGTACGCCAAGCAGGTCTTTTTCTGTGCGGAAAGATGCAGCGGAGGACATGATAGAAATCATCTCGATATGGACCCGGTCTGTGCCGGAACAGCGCAAATGCTAGGCTTGTGAAAAATTTTGGGCCAATGCTGTTAAACACTAGCCTATGCATATTCGGCATAATGCCCGTGTGACGCCGCGTACGCGGCGAACGTGCGACCTAAATTGGTGCATGGCCGGGAGGGCGTGATGAATCTGGAAAGCAAATGGCTGGAGGACTTTAGTGCTCTGGCTGCCACCCGCAGCTTCTCTCAGGCGGCCGAAAGACGCTTCGTGACCCAGCCTGCCTTCAGCCGGCGGATCCGCAGCCTCGAAGCCGCGCTGGGGCTGACCCTGGTCAATCGCTCTCGCACCCCGGTCGAGCTGACAGCGGCGGGGCAGCTGTTTCTTGTCACCGCGCGAACCGTGGTCGAACAATTGGGTGAAGTGTTGCGTCATCTTCATCACCTGGAAGGCGGGCAGGGCGAGGTGATACAAATCGCCGCCGCCCACTCCCTGGCGCTGGGTTTCTTTCCGCGCTGGATCGCACAATTGCGCAACGAAGGGCTGAACATCGCCACCCGACTGGTGGCCACCAACGTGGGTGACGCGGTGCATGCACTGCGTGAAGGCGGTTGTGACCTGATGCTGGCGTTCTATGATCCGGACTCTGCGATGCAAATGGACCCGGAAATTTTTCCGTCGCTGCATCTGGGCGACACTGAAATGCTCCCGGTGTGCGCGGCCGATGCCGATGGCAAACCATTATTCGACCTGGAAGGCGAGACCAGCGTGCCTTTGCTGGCCTACAGCGCCGGGGCGTTTCTCGGGCGTTCGGTGAACGGCTTGCTGCGTCAGCGCGCCTTGCGCTTCACCACGATCTACGAAACCGCCATGGCTGACAGCCTGAAGAGCATGGCTCTGGAAGGTCTGGGCATCGCCTGGGTGCCGCAATTGAGCGTGCGTGCGGAACTTGCCCGGGGCGAACTGGTGATCTGCGGCGGCCCGCAGTGGCATGTGCCGCTGGAGATTCGTCTGTATCGCTGCGCGCTGGTGCGCAAGGCGAATGTGCGGTTGCTGTGGCGCAAACTGGAAGGCGCGGCGGCACAAGGCACGACCGGATCCTGAGCACAATGAATAACCCTGTGGGAGCGGGCTTGCCCGCGAAGGGGCCGGTATATTCAACATCAATGCTTGATGCTCTAACGCCATTGCAGGCAAGCCAGCTCCCATAGGGATTTGTGGTGGATTTGATTGACCTTGAGGTCAATAAAACCGCTGCTTTGCGCGGTATGACAGATGGTCGTATAGGGGGCTGTTTATCTGCTTCATTGAGGTATACTGCGCGGCCTTCGGCCGGTTTGACTGGCCATAATTCGTACAATCAAGCCACGCATTTTGCGTGGCTTGTTGTTTTTTGACGCGCCTGCGGGCGCCCAGAGAGAAGAGGCACGACGATGAGCGCACTGGTTGGCGTGATCATGGGCTCCAAGTCCGATTGGTCCACCCTTAGCCACACCGCCGATATGCTGGAAAAGCTCGGCATCCCTTACGAGGTGAAAGTGGTCTCTGCCCACCGCACCCCGGACCTGCTGTTCCAGTATGCCGAAGAGGCTGAGGCCCGTGGCATCGAGGTGATCATCGCCGGTGCCGGTGGCGCGGCCCACCTGCCAGGCATGTGTGCGGCCAAGACCCACCTGCCGGTGCTGGGCGTGCCGGTGCAGTCGTCGATGCTCTCGGGCGTCGATTCGCTGCTTTCTATCGTGCAGATGCCAGCCGGCATTCCGGTCGCCACCCTGGCCATCGGCAAGGCCGGTGCGATCAACGCAGCCCTGCTCTCGGCGAGTATCCTGGGCGCCAAGCATCCGCAGTTTCATACCGTGTTGAAAAAATTCCGCGCTGAGCAGACAGACAGCGTCCTGGACAATCCAGACCCACGCATCGCCTGAGGTTGTTGACGATGAAGATCGGTGTAATTGGTGGCGGCCAGTTGGGTCGCATGTTGGCGCTGGCGGGCACTCCGCTGGGCATGAACTTCGCTTTCCTCGACCCGGCGCCGGATGCTTGCGCAGCCGCATTGGGCGAACACCTGCGGGCCGATTACGGCGATCAGGATCACCTGCGTCAGTTGGCCGATGAAGTCGATCTGGTGACCTTCGAGTTCGAAAGCGTCCCGGCCGAAACCGTGGCCTTCCTGTCGCAATTCGTTCCGGTGTACCCGAGCGCCGAAGCGCTGCGCATCGCCCGCGATCGCTGGTTCGAGAAGAGCATGTTCAAGGACCTGGGAATTCCGACCCCTGCGTTCGCCGACATCCAGTCCCAAGCCGATCTGGACGCCGCCGTGGCCTCCATCGGCCTGCCTGCCGTGCTGAAAACCCGCACTCTGGGTTATGACGGCAAGGGCCAGAAAGTCCTGCGCAAGCCTGAAGATGTGGTCGGCACCTTCGCCGAGCTGGGCAGCGTCGCCTGCCTTCTTGAAGGCTTTGTGCCGTTCACTGGCGAAGTCTCGCTGATCGCCGTGCGCGCTCGTGATGGCGAAACCAAGTTCTACCCGCTGGTGCACAACACCCACGACAGCGGCATCCTCAAGCTGTCCGTGGCCAGCACCGATCACCCGTTGCAAGCGTTGGCTGAAGGCTACTCCAGCCGGGTACTCAAGCAGTTGGACTACGTCGGCGTGATGGCCTTCGAGTTCTTCGAAGTTGACGGTGGCCTCAAGGCCAACGAGATCGCCCCGCGTGTGCACAACTCCGGGCACTGGACCACCGAAGGTGCCGAGTGCAGTCAGTTCGAAAACCACCTGCGAGCCGTTGCCGGTCTGCCGCTGGGTTCGACGGCCAAGGTCGGTGAGAGCGCGATGCTCAACTTCATTGGTGTCGTGCCACCGGTAGAGAAAGTGATCGCGATTGCCGACTGCCATCTGCACCACTACGGCAAGGCCTTCAAGGTCGGCCGCAAGGTCGGCCACGCCAATCTGCGCTGTGCAGACCGTGAGACGTTGGCGGCACAGATCCTCAAGGTCGAAGCGCTGATCGCCGAATAGTTTCATGTGGCGGCGGCGGAACCTTCCGAGGCCGCCGTTCTCTGATGGCAGGATGCCAAAGTCTGGCTAGGCTTTCGCTTGGCCAATTCAATCAGAGGGAAATGCCATGGGAATTATCGGAACCATCTTTATTGGCTTGATCGTTGGCCTGCTGGCGCGGTTTCTGAAACCGGGCGATGACAGCATGGGCTGGATCATGACCATCCTGCTCGGTATTGGCGGTTCACTGGCGGCCACTTACGGCGGCCAGGCCCTGGGCATCTACCATGCGGGTCAGGGCGCAGGTTTCATCGGTGCACTGGTAGGCGCGGTGATATTGCTGGTGATCTACGGCCTGCTCAAAAAGAACTGATCCAAGCGACAAAGCCCTCTCTGCGCCAACACCGGGGAGGGCTAGAATGCTTGGCGTTACACCATCCTTTCCTTTGCCGAGCACCTTCATGCGCCGTCTTCTGTTGACTCTTCTCTTCCTGGGCAGTGGCTTGGCCCATGCCGGCGAACTGCCGGAAACCGACTGGCTCGAACTGATGCCCAAGTCGGATCAGAAGGCCCTCGAGGCCATGCCCGAAATCGATCACAACTCACCGGAATCCAATGGCACCTTTACCCAAAAGGGTGGCATGAAGCAGAGCAAGGGCTTGCCGGCGGTGATGTATTCGACCAAGACCGTGCCGTCGATGAACGACAAGCACATCCGCATCGGTGGTTATCCGGTGCCGCTGGAATCTGACGCCAAGGGGCGCAGCACGTTGTTCTTCCTCGTGCCGTACCCGGGCGCTTGCATCCACGTGCCACCACCGCCGCCTAACCAATTGGTGCTGGTGCGTTATCCCAAAGGCCTGAAGCTGAATGACATCTACACGCCGCTGTGGGTGACCGGCACGCTGAAGATCGAGAAGGTCAACAACGACCTGGCGGATGCGGCGTATGCGCTGGATGCGGCGCAGGTGCGGGTGGTCAAGGAGTCGGATTTGTAGGTATTCAAATGTGGGGGCGAGCCTGCTCGCGATGAGGTCATAACATCCAACATTAATATTGGTTGTTACACCGTCATCGCGAGCAGGCTCGCTCTCACATTGGGTTTGTGGTGTTGCTTATAGAGGGTTGCTGGCGATGCTCACGCCCAGGGTATGGCTAGCACCCGGCGCCAGCGTCACCACATCATCCATCACATTCGCCGTTTCAATGCACAACATGCGCTGCCAGCCATCGTCAGCCATGTCGCTGAACGCCGCCGCACGGTCGATCCATGGGTTCCAGATCACCGCCGAGCGTGAACCGCTGCTGGTCAGTTCGATGCGTCGTTCCCAGTGCGGGTCAACGATGCTCAGCGTCGGCGGGGTATTGAGATAGATGCGGTCGGTCTCACCGGTAAAACGCAGATCACCGGTCTGAGTGACGGTTTTCCAATCGTCCAGCGTCTCGATGTAACTCAAGCCATCCAGCCCTTCAACGTGCACATTGCGCACATCGCTGACCGCGAAATAGCTGTGCAGCGCCTGGCTGATCGTGACGGGTTCGGCGCCCTTGTTTTCACTCGTCAGGCTGATGTGCAACTGTTCATCCAGACGAATGCTCAGCTTCAGGTCCACCTGATGCGGCCATCCCGGCAAGCCGCCTTCAGGGTAGGGCAGGATGAATTCCGCTTTCAGGCTTTCGCCTTCGGATTCGATGCCGACCAACTCCCAATCCATCGCCCGCACCAGGCCGTGAGCGGTCGGCGGTTCCTGGCTGACGCGCATGGCCTGGACACTCTGCGGGTTGCGCGACAGATTGCCGAACCACGGCCAGCACACCGGCACGCCGGCACGAATCGCTTTGCCGGACTTGAACACCGCCTCGTCGTTGAGCCAGATCAGCGGCGGTTGGCCAGTCAGTTGATAACTGAGGATGTGCGCGCCTTGCTGGGCCACCAGCAATTCGGCCTGACCGTGGCGGATGCGCCAGCAGTTCAGTTCATCCAGTTTCACGGCTTCGACGGTGGGCGTGCTCATGGGGCGACTCTCAATCAGGAACAGGACGGCAGTGGACCGCAAAATGGTCGCAGGGTTTAACGAGCTCTAGGTGGAACCGAACGAGTGCGGCCGCTGCCGTCGATGGCGACGAACACAAATACGGCTTCGGTCACTTTTCGCCATTCGCTGGACAGTGGATCGTCGCTCCAGACCTCGACCATCATCTGAATCGAGCTGCGGCCGATTTCCAGGGCCTGGGTATAGAAGGAGAGCTGAGCGCCCACCGCCACCGGCACCAGAAACGCCATGCGATCGATCGCAACGGTGGCCACGCGACCACCGGCAACCTTGCTGGCCATGGCGGTGCCGGCCAAATCCATCTGCGCCACCAGCCAGCCGCCGAAAATATCGCCAAAGCCGTTGGTTTCGCGCGGAAGCGCGGTAATTTGCAGGGCCAGGTCGCCTTGCGGGATTGGATCTTCTTGTTCGAGCTCTATCATGCCGGGGGTGCCTCTGACCCGTGACTCTTCATTGGTACTTCAAGGTGAATAGCCGTCTTGGAAAAACGATTCAGCCCCGAACATACTACGTTCGTCACGTTTTTCGTAAGGCGCCTAAAGGGAAACTCTGCGAAATCGGCTGACAGGTGCCAACGACGGTTTCGCACAGCAACCCCTTACAAACCGTTGCAACGTTGTGAGTATATCGGTCGATAGACTCCGAGACGACCGTCCGGTTCTCATTTCGACTGTCAAATACGCCCCTCTATGTGCTTTTTCGAACAATTTGCTATCGTGCCGAACCTGCCCAAGCCTCTGCCAGCGTTGTTGGGGGTGCAGATCCGACTATAAGAGAAGCCCTTGCCATGACCACAGCGCCCTCGAGCATCGCGCAACCAGCCCAACCCGCACGTCCACTGACCCGCAACGATTACAAGACCTTGTCGCTGTCTGCCCTGGGCGGCGCGCTGGAGTTCTACGACTTCATCATCTTTGTGTTCTTCGCCACGGTGGTCGGCAAACTGTTCTTCCCCGCCGACATGCCTGAGTGGCTGCGCCTGATGCAGACGTTCGGCATCTTCGCCGCCGGTTACCTGGCCCGGCCGCTGGGCGGCATCGTCATGGCGCACTTCGGTGACCTGCTGGGACGCAAGAAGATGTTCACCCTGAGCATTTTCATGATGGCGGTACCGACCCTGATCATGGGCTTGCTGCCGACTTATTCGCAGATCGGCATGTGGGCACCGATCCTGTTGCTGCTGATGCGGGTGATCCAGGGCGCAGCGATTGGCGGTGAAGTGCCGGGAGCGTGGGTATTCGTTTCCGAACACGTACCGCAGCGGCACATTGGCTATGCCTGCGGCACGCTGACCAGCGGTCTGACCGCCGGCATTCTTTTGGGCTCGTTGGTCGCCACCGCGATCAACAGCCTCTATACGGTGGCGGAAGTTGCGGATTACGCCTGGCGAATCCCGTTCCTGTTGGGCGGCGTGTTTGGCCTGTTCTCGGTCTACCTGCGCCGCTGGTTGCACGAAACCCCGGTGTTTGCCGAACTGCAATTGCGTAAAGCCCTGGCCGAAGAAGTACCGCTGCGCGCCGTGCTGCGTGACCATCGCGGTGCGATTCTGATTTCCATGCTGCTGACCTGGCTGCTGTCCGCCGGAATCATCGTGGTCATCCTCATGACTCCGACTGTATTGCAGACCGTTTACCACTTCTCGCCGACTACCGCGTTACAGGCCAATAGCCTGGCCATCGTGTTCCTGAGCCTGGGCTGTGTGGCCTCCGGTGCATTGGCTGACCGCTTTGGCGCCGGTCGGGTGTTCGTGTTCGGTAGCGCGTTGCTGCTGCTGACCTCGTGGACCTTCTATCACAGCCTGTTCAATCACCCTGACTGGCTGTTCCCGATGTACGCCCTGACCGGTTTGCTGGTCGGCACCATTGGTGCGGTGCCGTACGTGATGGTCAAAGCCTTCCCGGCGGTGGTGCGCTTCAGTGGGTTGTCGTTCTCCTACAACCTGGCCTACGCGATTTTCGGCGGCTTGACGCCGATGGTCGTCACTCTGCTGCTCAAGGAAAGCCCGATGGGGCCGGCCTATTATGTAGCGATCATTTGTGGGGTCGGGATTCTGGTGGGCGGGTATCTCTGGAAGAAGGGACGCTAAGCCGCCTCTTTCATCGACTGCACCGACCCTATCGCGAGCAGGCTCGCTCCCACATTGGTTCTGTGTTCGCCGCAGACCCCCTGTGGGAACGAGCCTGCTCGTGATGAAGGCGACGCGAATTATCTTGTAAAAACCAAATACTGGCCTTTCATCCAATTGTCATATTTCAGCCATAGAGTGTTCACACGGCCTGCTGATACTTGGCCCCGACTTAACACACCTATCTGCTAGGAGTAAGGCATGAAACTGAAGCGTTTGATGGCGGCAATGACTTTTGTCGCTGCTGGCGTTGCGACTGCCAACGCGTTCGCCGCTGTTGACCCGTCGATCCCGAGCTACACCAAGACCACTGGTGTGTCGGGCAACCTGTCCAGCGTCGGCTCCGATACCCTGGCCAACCTCATGACCCTGTGGGCTGAGAACTACAAAAAAGAATACCCGAACGTAAACATCCAGATTCAGGCCGCTGGCTCCGCCACCGCGCCACCTGCGTTGACTGAAGGCACCTCCAACCTGGGCCCGATGAGCCGCAAGATGAAGGACACCGAACTGGCGGCCTTCGAGCAGAAGTACGGCTACAAGCCAACCGCCATCCCGGTGGCCGTGGACGCCCTGGCCGTCTTCGTACACAAAGACAACCCGATCCAGCACCTGACCATGGAACAAGTCGACGCGATCTTCTCTTCGACTCGTCTGTGCGGCGCCAAAGCTGACGTGAAAACCTGGGGCGACCTGGGTGTGACCGGCGACCTGGCCAACAAGCCGGTGCAACTGTTCGGTCGTAACTCGGTATCCGGCACTTATGGCTACTTCAAAGAAGAAGCCCTGTGCAAAGGCGACTACAAGCCAAACGTCAACGAACAACCAGGTTCGGCTTCGGTCGTGCAGTCGATCAGCTCTTCGCTGAACGGCATCGGTTACTCGGGCATCGGCTACAAGACCGCCAGCGTGAAGACCGTGGCCCTGGCCAAGAAAGGCAGCACTGACTTCATCGAAGACAGCGAAGAAAACGCCCTGAACGGTAAATACCCGCTGTCGCGTTTCCTCTACGTTTACGTCAACAAGGCCCCGAACAAGCCTCTGGCCCCGCTGGAAGCCGAGTTCGTGAAACTGGTTCTGTCCAAACAGGGCCAGGAAGTTGTAGTGAAAGACGGCTACATCCCACTGCCAGCCAAGGTTGCTGCAAAAGCACTGGCTGACCTGGGTCTGGCGGAAGGCGGCGCTGAAGTCGCAAAAAAGTAAAACCCTAGGTCCGGGGTAAACCTGGACCTGTGTAGGAGCGAGGCTTGCCCGCGTAAGCGGTGGGTCAGTCAACATTGATGGTGAATGTAACGACCCCTTCGCGGGCAAGCCTCGCTCCTACAAATGCCGGTAAATACCGGCCCCCAAATTTCCGATCCACTGCCAGTTTCCACCGGCGGCGGATTTGTTGCGTCACTGCATTGTCATCTTTCTGTCATACAGGATCGCTAGGGTGTGCGCATGAATGATCTGGCCAATTCCACCATGACTACAAATCCCCCCAAGCGAATTGACTTCAATACGCCTGAGCTGCACCGCAAGCGCCGTATCCGTGCGCTGAAAGATCGCCTGACCCGCTGGTACGTCCTCGTCGGCGGCCTCGCCGTGCTGGGCGCGATCACCCTGATCTTCTTCTTCCTCGGTTATGTCGTCGCGCCGCTGTTCCAGGGAGCCGACTTGACCGCCAAAGACGCCATCACGCCCGCCTGGATGCAAGACGCCGGCAAGCCACTGATGATCTCCCTCGAAGAACAGAACCAGGTGGCCATGCGGGTTTCCGACAAGGGCCAGGCGCTATTCTTTGATATTGATAGCGGCGCCGAGCTGCGCCGCGTCGACCTGCCGATCCCGGCCGGTACCAGCGTGACCTCCATCGGTGAAGATCAACCCGGCCATCCATTGGTCGCAGTGGGGTTGTCCAACGGTCAGGTGCTGGTATTCCGTCACACCTATAAAGTCAGCTACCCGGATGGCAAGAAAACCATCTCGCCGGCCATTGAATACCCCTATGGTGAAACGCCAATTGCGCTGAACGAAGCCGGTGGCGCTCTGGAGCACATCAGCCTCAATGCGACCGATTCGACCTTGCTGCTGGCCGGCTCCACCGGTGCGCAACTGCATGTCATGTCGCTGACCAGCGAAGAAAACATGATGACCGGCGAAGTCACCAACGAGCAGAAGCGCATTGACCTGCCGCAAATGACCGAGCCAGTGAAGAATATCTTCGTCGACCCGCGTCAGCAGTGGCTGTACGTGGTCAATGGTCGTGCTCAGGCCGACGTTTTCAGCCTGCGCGACAAGAGTCTCAACGGTCGCTACAAACTGCTCGAAAACGGCGAGGCCGAGATTACCGCCAGCACCCAGCTGGTGGGCGGTATCTCGCTGATCCTCGGCGACTCCAAGGGCGGCCTGGCCCAGTGGTTCATGGCCCGCGACCCGGATGGCGAGCTGCGTCTGAAGCAGATCCGTACCTTCCAGATGGGCACTGCGCCGATTGTTGAAATCACCGCCGAAGAACGTCGCAAAGGCTTCATTGCCCTCGACGCGTCGGGCAAGCTCGGCGTGTTCCACAGCACCGCGCACCGTACCTTGCTGGTGGACCAGGTGGTCGACGGCCAGGGCCTGTTCGGCCTGTCGCCACGGGCCAACCGCGTGATCGTGGAGCAGGGCGGCAAGCTGCAACCGCTGTTGCTCGACAACCCGCACCCGGAAGTTTCCTGGAGCGCGTTGTGGAGCAAGGTCTGGTACGAGAACTACGACGAGCCTAAATACGTCTGGCAATCGACTGCCGCCAACACCGACTTCGAACCCAAGCTGAGTCTCTCGCCGCTGACCTTCGGTACCCTGAAAGCTGCGTTCTACGCCATGCTGTTGGCCGCACCGCTGGCCGTCGCTGCGGCGATCTACACCGCGTACTTCATGGCGCCGGGCATGCGTCGCAAGGTCAAGCCGGTGATCGAGTTGATGGAAGCGATGCCGACGGTGATCCTCGGCTTTTTCGCCGGCCTGTTCCTCGCGCCGTATGTAGAGGGGCATTTGCCGGGCATTTTCAGCCTGCTGATGCTCGTGCCGATCGGCATTCTGGTGGCGGGCTTCGTCTTCAGTCGCCTGCCTGAGTCCATCCGCCTGAAAGTGCCGGACGGCTGGGAAAGCGCGATCCTGATCCCGGTAATTCTGTTCGTGGGCTGGCTGTCGCTGTACATGAGTCCGTACATGGAAGCCTGGTTCTTCGGCGGCGACATGCGCATGTGGATCTCCCACGACCTGGGGATCACCTACGACCAGCGCAACGCTCTGGTGGTCGGCTTGGCCATGGGTTTCGCGGTCATCCCGAACATCTACTCCATCGCCGAAGACGCCGTGTTCAGCGTGCCTCGCGGCCTGACTCTGGGCTCCCTGGCCCTCGGTGCCACGCCGTGGCAGACCATGACTCGCGTGGTGATCCTCACCGCCAGCCCGGGCATCTTCTCGGCGCTGATGATCGGCATGGGCCGTGCGGTCGGTGAAACCATGATCGTGCTGATGGCCACCGGTAACACCCCGGTCATGGAAATGAACCTGTTCGAAGGCCTGCGCACACTGGCAGCCAACGTCGCGGTGGAAATGCCCGAATCGGAAGTCGGCGGCAGCCACTACCGCGTGCTGTTCCTCTCGGCGCTGGTGCTGCTGTTGTTCACCTTCATCATGAACACCCTCGCGGAACTGATTCGTCAGCGTCTGCGCAAGAAATACTCGTCGCTTTAACAAAGGTAGAAGTCTGTGAAACAGAACTCCCTGAATGGATGGTTCAAGAGCGGCGCCCCCGGCGTCTGGATCAGCGGCGGCGCGGTGTCCATTGCGGTCATCATGACCATTGGCCTGCTGGCGGTCATTGCCGTGCGCGGTCTGGGGCACTTCTGGCCGGCGGACCTGATCCACGCCAATTACGACGTGCCGGGCCAGGCCAATCACCTGGTGATTGGCGAAGTGGTGCAGAAGGAAGAAGTGCCACGCGAGCGCCTGAAAACCGCTGGCCTGCCGGTGCCCGATCAAGGCCCTGAGTTCATGACCCGCGAGCTGATCAAGGTCGGCAACCGTGATCTGAACGGCACTGACTTCACCTGGATTGTCGGCGAGTGGCTGACCAACCAGAAGACCCCGCCAGAGCTGATGACCATCGAGCGTCGCGAGTGGGGCAACTTCTACGGCTACCTGGTCAACGTCAAAGAGGACGGCAAGGTCATCGCTGAAGGCGAAGCCGCATGGCCTGAGTTGCAGGCCCGTGTCGATCGCGTCAACCAGTTGGCCGGGCAGCTCAAGAGCCTGGAAAAAACCGACATCGGCGCGATCAACGCCGGTCTCGAACGTGTGCGTCTGCACGGTCGCAAGCTGGAACTGGCCGGCCGTCTCGACGCTACCGCACAGGCGGACCTGGAGTCTGAGCGCGCCGAGCTGAATGCCCGTTATCAGGAAGTCGAAGCGCGTCTGAACGACCTGCACAAGCAGTTCAACCGTGACAGCCTGACTGCTCGTGACGCGAACGGTAAAGAGGTCGAGATCGGCATCGGCAAAGTGGTTCACGCCTATCAGCCGAACGCCATGAGCACCTTTACCAAGGTTGGCTTCTACTTCAGCAAGGTCTGGGAATTCCTCAGTGATGACCCGCGCGAAGCCAACACCGAAGGCGGGATCTTCCCGGCGATTTTCGGCACCGTGATGATGACCCTGATCATGGCGATGATCGTCACTCCGTTCGGTGTGCTGGCGGCGGTCTACCTGCGTGAATACGCCAAGCAGAACACCCTGACTCGAGTGATCCGTATTGCGGTGAACAACCTGGCGGGCGTACCGGCGATCGTTTACGGCGTGTTCGGCCTGGGCTTCTTCGTTTATGTGCTGGGCGGCTCGATCGACCGGTTGTTCTTCCCCGAAGCCTTGCCGGCGCCGACCTTCGGTACGCCGGGTCTGCTGTGGGCTTCGTTGACCTTGGCCCTGCTAGCTGTGCCGGTGGTGATCGTGGCCACCGAAGAAGGCCTGGCGCGGATTCCTCGTACCGTGCGTGAAGGCTCGTTGGCCCTCGGCGCGACCAAGGCCGAGACCTTGTGGAAGATCGTGCTGCCGATGGCCAGCCCGGCAATGATGACCGGCATGATCCTCGCCGTGGCCCGCGCCGCCGGTGAAGTGGCACCGTTGATGCTGGTAGGTGTGGTGAAACTGGCACCGTCGCTGCCGCTGGATGGCAACTACCCCTACCTGCACCTGGACCAGAAGATCATGCACCTGGGCTTCCACATTTATGATGTCGGCTTCCAGAGCCCGAACGTCGAAGCCGCGCGGCCACTGGTGTACGCCACGGCGCTGCTGCTGGTGCTGGTGATCGCGACATTGAACCTGTCGGCCGTTTATATCCGTAACCATCTGCGGGAAAAATACAAAGCGCTGGATAGCTAAGTTAATGGGGCGCCGCTGTCCCTTGTGGGAGCTGGCTTGTCGGATCGCCGCACCGCTGCGATGCAGACGACGCGGTCTATCAGTAACACCGCAGTGATGCCATCGCAGGCAAGCCAGCTCCCACAGGGACCGGCGTCAGACATAGATTTTGGGTAACCCGCCGGTTCGATCACGAGGCCAGCGGTTCAACGAACCGAATTTGTTAGCACAGGGAGCCTCCCATGCAGCACGAAGCACACACTCACGGCATCAACATGTCGGCCCTGGGCCGCGACAAACAGAGCCTGAGTCTCGAGCAGGAAACCGTGGCCATCGAAGTGCCGGGGCTGAGCCTGTTCTACGGCGAAAAACAAGCGCTGTATGACGTCAGCATGAATATCCCGAAACAGCGCGTGACCGCCTTCATCGGCCCGTCCGGCTGCGGCAAGTCCACGCTGCTGCGCACTTTCAACCGCATGAACGACCTGGTGGACGGCTGCCGCGTCGAAGGCGCGATCAACCTCTACGGCAACAACATCTACCGCAAGGGCGAGGACGTGGCCGAGCTGCGTCGCCGGGTTGGCATGGTGTTCCAGAAGCCCAACCCGTTCCCGAAAACCATCTATGAAAACGTGGTTTACGGCCTGCGCATCCAGGGCATCAACAAGAAACGCATCCTCGACGAAGCCGTTGAGTGGGCGTTGAAAGGCGCGGCGCTGTGGGATGAGGTCAAGGATCGTCTGCACGAGTCGGCACTTGGTCTGTCCGGCGGTCAGCAGCAACGTCTGGTGATTGCCCGCACCATCGCCGTGGAGCCGGAAGTGCTGCTGCTCGACGAGCCGTGCTCGGCACTCGACCCGATCTCCACGTTGAAGGTCGAAGAGCTGATCTACGAACTGAAATCCAAGTTCACCATTGTTATCGTGACCCACAACATGCAACAGGCCGCGCGGGTTTCCGACTACACGGCATTCATGTATATGGGCAAACTGGTGGAGTTCGGCGACACCGACACCCTGTTCACCAATCCGGCGAAGAAGCAGACCGAAGACTACATCACCGGTCGTTACGGCTAGGAAGCTGTTGTTGCTCACTGAACTGACGCTGCGGTCCACCGCACCTTACCGGACGCTCCAAGGACGCCAACATGATTAGTAAAGAAGGCCTTACCCATCACATCTCCCAGCAGTTCAACGCTGAGCTCGAGGAAGTGCGCAGCCACCTCCTGGCTATGGGCGGGCTGGTCGAGAAGCAGGTCAACGACGCGGTCACCGCGCTGATCGAGGCCGACTCCGGCCTGGCCCAGCAAGTGCGCGAGGTCGACGACCAGATCAACCAGATGGAACGCAACATCGACGAAGAATGCCTGCGCATTCTGGCCCGTCGTCAGCCGGCGGCGTCGGACTTGCGTCTGATCATCAGCATCTCCAAATCGGTGATCGACCTCGAGCGTATCGGCGACGAAGCCACCAAGATCGCCCGTCGCGCCATTCAGTTGTGCGAAGAAGGCGAAGCGCCGCGCGGTTACGTCGAGGTTCGTCACATCGGCGACCAGGTGCGCAACATGGTTCGCGATGCGCTGGACGCGTTTGCCCGCTTCGACGCCGACCTGGCGCTGTCGGTGGCGCAGTACGACAAGATCATCGACCGCGAATACAAGACCGCGTTGCGCGAACTGGCCACCTACATGATGGAAGACCCGCGCTCTATCTCGCGCGTCTTGAGCATTATCTGGGTGCTGCGTTCCCTGGAGCGGATCGGCGATCACGCGCGCAATATCTCGGAACTGGTGATTTATCTGGTGCGCGGCACTGACGTGCGTCACCTGGGCCTTAAGCGCATGAAGGAAGAAGTGGAAGGCACAAGTGCCGAAACCGCTAATGTTCCGGACAAAGCTGACGATAAGTAAGGTTGCCCAAGAAAAAGCGCCCGGCCTCTTGGCCGGGCGTTTTTGTTTGCGTGGCTTTCGAATTGAAACGCCGAATTGAAAAGCAGCACCCGCGAACGAAAAGTCCCGGCGTGACTGAAGAGTTTTGGCAAAGTGCCATCAGCCAGCGTTATGCTTGCCGGGATTTTTAAAGGGGTGTTGGATGAGCAAGATCAGTGTGTTGGTCGTGGACGATGCGTCGTTCATTCGTGACCTGGTAAAAAAGTGTCTGCGCAACTACTTCCCGGGCATCCGGACCGAAGATGCAGTCAACGGTAAAAAGGCCCAGGCCATGCTGGCCAAGGAAGCGTTCGACCTGGTTCTGTGCGACTGGGAAATGCCGGAAATGTCCGGTCTGGAGCTGCTGACCTGGTGCCGCGAGCAGGACAACCTCAAGACCATGCCGTTCGTGATGGTGACCAGCCGTGGCGATAAAGAGAACGTCGTCCAGGCGATCCAGGCCGGGGTTTCCGGCTACGTCAGCAAGCCATTCACCAACGAGCAGCTGTTGACCAAGGTCAAGCAGGCCCTGAACAAGGTCGGCAAGCTCGATACCTTGATGAACAGCGCGCCGACCAAAATGAACTCGGCGTTCGGCAACGATTCCCTGAGCGCATTGACCGGCGGTAAAGCGGCGGTGGTTGCACCCTCGGCAGCAGTGGTCAACCCGTTCGCTAAACCTGCCGGCGCTGCGCCTGCCCAGGCTGCCGCGCCGTCTCGCGGCCTGCTCAACAACCCGCCGGTCAAGGCGCCTGCCGCTGCCTCCGCATCAGCTGGCGGTCGTGGCCAAGGCCAACTGCGCCTGTCGAGCGGTACTCAGCAATGCGTGATCAAGGCCTTGAGCATCAAGGAAGCGCTGCTGGTGGTGAAACGTACCGACACCTTGCCGCAAGTCCTCGACAACGCCGTGCTCGATCTGGAGCAGGGCGACAACGCCGAAACTGCCCGTCTCAACGGCTACCTGCACGCCATCGTCGCCCACGAGCCGAAGCCGGACAGCGAGTGGCTGCAACTGACGTTCCGCTTTGTCGACCAGGATGCGCAGAAGCTCGACTACATCTCGCGTCTGATCGCCCGTGGCACGGCGCAGAAGCATTTCGTACCGGGCGCGTAATCTTCGCCACCTGACAGCTGATCATTCCCACGCTCTGCGTGGGAATGATCATTTGAAACATCTGTCGACTACGCGGGTCCATTTCTGCTGCTAGGCTCCTTTCCAGGCCTACTCAACAGAATTTTGCCCATGCTCGCGCGCCTGCTGTTTTTCTGTGGTCTTTTCATGGCCTCCACCTCGGCTGTGGCCATGACGATCTACAGGTCCACTGATGCCAGTGGTGTGGTCTCTTACAGCGACCGCCCCACCAAAGGCGCGAAGGTGTTCGTTTTTCGCGACCGAATGGTCGAACACCTTGAGCGGCAGGTGTACCTCGACATCAAGAGGCTGAATGGCATGGACAGCGTGTTCGTGCGCAACGACCTGTATGCGCCGGTCGAGATCGAGCTGAGTTTCGACGGGCTGCAGAACGTCAGCGGAGCGCCGAGCCGACCGATCCGGCGGGTGATGCCGGCGCGCAGTAACCTT
The DNA here is from genome assembly GCF_024168645.1 of Pseudomonas sp. GGS8. Classification (NCBI taxonomy): domain Bacteria; kingdom Pseudomonadati; phylum Pseudomonadota; class Gammaproteobacteria; order Pseudomonadales; family Pseudomonadaceae; genus Pseudomonas; species Pseudomonas sp. GGS8. Next base: position 1,987,784 of record NZ_JALJWF010000001.1, read on the forward strand.
CGTCTGGCCCTGCTCACGCCGACGAAGGCCGGAAGGCCGATCGTGTATAACCCAAGGTTCGCATATTCCCTGGGCGACCCCTCAGGGGCTGCCATGGCCTATCGATATCCGTTGCCCTGGCGTGGCGGTCCGTTTCGGCTGACCCAGGGCCCCAATGGCCAATACAGCCACTACGGACCGAAGAACCGTTACGCGATGGACATCGCCATGCCCGAAGGCACGCCGATCATCGCGGCGCGCGGCGGGGTGGTGGTGAAAACCGAGAATGGCCAGACCGGGCGCGGCAACGATCCGTCGGGCAATTTCGTGCGGGTGTTGCACGATGACGGGACCATGGGCGTGTACCTGCACCTCAAGAAAGGTTCAGTCTGCGTACGGGAAGGTCAGCGGGTAGTGGTGGGCAGTGCGCTGGCGCTGTCGGGCAATACCGGCAATAGCAGCGGCCCGCACCTGCACTTCGTGGTGCAGCGCAATACCGGATTGGGGCTGGTGTCGATTCCGTACCAGTTCAATCAACCGGTGGGGGCGTTACCCAACTTTGCGTTAGGCAAGAAGTGAAGGCGATGGCGATCTACTGTGGCGAGGGAGCTTGCTCCCGCTCGGCTGCGCAGCAGTCGCCATTCAGCCAACGCGGTCTGCCTGAGTAAACGCGGCAGCCGGTTTTGGGGCCGCTCCGCAGCCCAGCGGGAGCAAGCTCCCTCGCCACAAGAGCCCGCTCACCACCGCAAGCACGCTTAATCGAGCAGCAACACCTTCGCCAATATGATCTTCGGTCCTTTCATCTTCTTGATGATGATCCGCAAACCTTCTACCTCTAGCACTTCTTCCTCTTCCGGCACCCGTTTCAGGGTTTCGTAGACCAGCCCGGCAAGGGTTTCGGCTTCGATGTGGTCCAGGTCGATACCCAGCAGGCGTTCCACCTTGAACAGCGGTGTATCGCCCCGCACCAGCAGTTTACCCGGCTGATAGGCGAGGATCCCGCGCTCAGCCTTGCGGTGTTCGTCCTGAATGTCGCCCACCAGCACTTCCAGCACGTCTTCCATGGTCAGGTAGCCGATGATGTTGCCATCGGCTTCCTCGACCACGGCGAAATGCGAGCCGCCCTTGCGAAACTGCTCCAGCAGTTGCGACAGCGGCATGTGCCGCGACACGCGCTCCAGCGGCCGGGTCAGTTCGGCGAGGTTGAACGACTCGGGAATGTGATCCAGGGCAGCCAGTTCCAGCAGCAGATCCTTGATGTGCAGCAGGCCGACGAACTCCTGGCGCTCGCTGTCGTACACCGGGTAGCGGCTGAATTTGTGGCGACGGAACAACGCCAGGATTTCCTTGAGCGGTGCGTTGTACTCAAGGGTGATCAGGTCTTCCCGGGAGTTGGCCCAGTCGACCACTTCCAGCTCGCCCATTTCCACCGCCGAGGCCAGTACACGCATGCCTTGGTCGCTCGGGTCCTGGCCACGGCTGGAGTGCAGGATCAGTTTCAGTTCTTCACGGCTGTAATGGTGCTCGTGGTGTGGGCCGGGCTCACCTTGGCCTGCGATGCGCAGGATCTGGTTGGCGCTGGCGTTGAGCAAGTAGATGGCCGGGTACATGGCCCAGTAGAACAAGTACAGCGGCACCGCGGTCCACAGCGACAGCAACTCGGGTTTGCGGATGGCCCAGGATTTCGGTGCCAGTTCACCGACCACGATGTGCAGGTACGAAATGATGAAGAACGCCGTGAAGAACGAAACCGCCTTGACCACTTCAGCGGAATCTACGCCCACGGCACTCAGCACAGGCTCCAGCAGGTGCGCGAACGCCGGTTCGCCGACCCAGCCCAGGCCCAGAGAGGCGAGGGTGATACCCAACTGGCACGCTGACAGGTAAGCATCGAGCTGACTGTGCACGGTGCGCAGGATATGCCCGCGCCAGCCGTTTTGTTCAGCGATGGCTTCGACCCGGGTCGAGCGCAATTTGACCATGGCAAATTCTGCCGCAACGAAAAAGCCGTTGAGCAAAACCAGGATCAGAGCAAAAAGAATCATGCCGAAATCGGCGAAGAGTGTCGCGAGGGTCAAGCCAGGGGAAGGGTCCATGATGGAGTTTTGCGGGTTCCGTGTGTTCAAAAGGAAAGAAAAAAGTGCGCCTGAAGGGCAGGCACAAGTCAGCCAATGTAGCCGCTGACTGGGCAGTTGCCTAGTGGCGAGTGCTAGTCGGTATCAGTCGGTGGCGCTGATCACGCGGGATTTGGTGACCTGGGCCGGCGCAAAATGGCAGGTAAACGTGCTGCCATGCCCCGGCACACTGCTGATTTCCATGCGTGCCCGGTGGCGTAGCAATACGTGCTTGACGATGGCCAGCCCCAGCCCGGTGCCGCCGGTGTTGGAGTTGCGGCTGGAATCGACGCGGTAGAAGCGCTCAGTCAGGCGCGGCAGGTGCTTGCTGTCGATGCCGATCCCTGAATCCTGCACGCTCAGGTGTGCACCTTGCTCGTCGCCCCACCAGCGAATGCGGATATTGCCCTCGGCTGGGGTGTATTTCACCGCGTTGAACACCAGATTGGAAAACGCACTGCGCAGTTCGGCTTCACTGCCCTTGAGCAGAATCGTCGGGTCGGCTTCCAGGGTGATGCGCTGGTTTTTCTGACCGGAAAGTTGCTGAGCATCGCTCTTGATCGATTGCAGCAGGCTGTCGATGGACACCGGCTGGTTGTCCGACGGGTAATCGGTGGCTTCCAGTTTGGCCAGCAACAGCAAATCGTTAAGCAAAGTCTGCATGCGCCCGCCCTGTTGCTGCATTTGCTGCAGGGCACGGGTCCAGCGTGGATTCACGTCCTCGACGTTATCGAGCAGGGTTTCCAGGTAGCCGCAAATCACCGTCAGGGGCGTGCGCAGCTCATGGGACACGTTGGCGATGAAGTCTTTGCGCATCTGCTCCAGCTGATGGATACGCGTTACGTCGCGCACCAGCATCAAGTGTTCGTTGTTGCCGTAGCGGGTGATGTACAGCTGAATGCGCAGGCGATCGTTGATTGGCGAGGGGATTTCCAATGGCTCGGCGTAGTTGTCCTGCTCGAAGTATTCCTTGAAGCGCGGATGGCGCACCAGGTTGGTCACCGGCTGGCCGCTGTCTTGAGGAGTCTTGAGACCCAGCAGGGTTTCAGCCGCACGGTTCCACCATTCAAGGTTGCCGTCGCTGTCGAGCATGATCACTGCGTCTTTCAGCGCGGCAGTGGACTCCTGGACCCGGTCGATCACCGCTTGCAGGCGCCCGCGGACCCGTTGGTCGCGGCGTTGCAGGTGATAGATGCTGTCGAACACTTCGCCCCACAGGCCGTAGCCGTCGGGCGGTGCTTCATCGGGTTGGTGCAGGCGCAGCCATTCGTGCAGGCGCAGCAGCTGTTTGAGGGTCCAGGCCAGGTAAACACCCAGGCCCACGGCGAGGCTCCAGCCGTAGTAGCCGGAAATCAGGCCGATCACCAGGCAGGTGGTGACCAGCAACAGCATGTGGCGAATCAGGGTGCCATGCCAGTTTTGGTTCACGGAAAATATGCGTCCTTGTCAGCGAGTCTGGCGGTCTGCTCAGGCCTTGGTGGAAAACCGGTAGCCGGTGCCGCGCACGGTTTGTACCAGATTTTCGTAGGCATCGCCGAGGGCTTTGCGCAGGCGACGGATGTGCACGTCGACAGTGCGCTCTTCGACGTAGACATTGCCGCCCCAGACCTGATCCAGCAACTGGCCGCGGGTGTAGGCGCGTTCCTGGTGGGTCATGAAGAATTGCAGCAAACGGTACTCGGTCGGGCCCATCTCGGCAGGTTTGCCGTCGATGGTCACGCGGTGGCTGATCGGATCCAGCAGCAGGCCGCCGACTTCGATCGGCGCTTCGCCATCGGTCGGGCCTGCGCGACGCAGCACGGCTTTGAGGCGTGCAACCAGCTCACGGGGGGAAAATGGTTTGGTGATGTAGTCGTCGGCACCGACTTCCAGGCCCTGGATCTTGTTGTCCTCTTCACCCTTGGCGGTGAGCATGATGATCGGGATATCTCCGGTCAGCTCGTCGCGCTTGAGGCGGCGGGCCAACTCGATGCCGGAGGTGCCGGGCAGCATCCAGTCGAGCAGAATCAGGTCCGGTTTGCGGTCGACGATAATGGCATGGGCCTGCTGGGAGTTCTCCGCCTCCAGGCAGTCATAACCGGCCATTTCCAACGCAACGGCGATCATTTCGCGAATGGGCGCTTCGTCGTCGACGATCAGAATGCTCCTGCCAACCATGCCTTAATCCTCTTGTCATTTAACTGTCTTGCGCCGCATTAGATAACGGAATTATTGCAGTCGTGTGACAGTATTTTAGCCGCCCTGCGAATGTCGCGATCCTGAACTAAGCTCTAAGTCCGAATCCTGACAACCACAAAAGGAAGGTTTCCATGAATCACATTGCTCAATCCTGGAAGGCTCTGCTGGTCACGGCTGCGCTAACGTTGCCGTCCATGGCTTTTGCCGCCGAACCGGCCATGATGAAAGACGGCGTGATGGTCGACCATAAGGGTATGACCGTTTACACGTTCGATAAGGACACTGGCGGTAAGTCGATGTGTAATGCCGATTGCGCCAAGATGTGGCCGCCGATGATGGCTCCAGCGGGTGCCAAGGCCGAAGGTGAATGGACGACCATCAAGCGTGATGACGGCACGATGCAGTGGGCTTATGACGGCAAGCCGATGTACACCTACAAAATGGATATGAAGCCTGGCGATATGAAGGGCGAAGGTTACAAAGATATGTGGCACATGCCGAAGCACTGAACCGTGGTAATCCGCTCCTCGGACTTGGTCACGGGGAGCGGATATCCCCTTATTGCCTTCAGCGCAACGCGTAATCCAGCACGATCCCCACGAAAATCGCCAACCCCGCCCAGTGGTTGTGCAAAAACGCCTGGAAGCAGCGCATCCGGTCCTTGCTGCGGGTGTACCAGAACTCCCACGCAAAACAGCCCGCAGCCACCAGCAACCCAAGGTGAAACCAGCCGCCGAGATGGAATTTCGAGCCCGCCAGCAGCAGGCAACCCAGCGCCAGGCCCTGCAGGGTCACAATGATCACCCTGTCGCCGTCGCCAAACAGAATCGCCGTGGATTTCACCCCGATTTTCAGGTCATCGTCGCGGTCCGTCATGGCGTAATAGGTGTCGTAGGCCACGGTCCACAGCAAGTTGGCGATCCACAGCAACCAGGCCACCGCCGGCAGCTCACCGGTTTCGGCGGTAAACGCCATCGGCATGCCCCAGGAGAACGCCGCGCCCAGCACCACTTGTGGGTAATAGGTGTAGCGCTTCATGAACGGGTAACTGAAGGCCAGGGCCAAACCGCCCAGCGACAGCCAGACAGTCGCCGCGTTGGTGCACAGCACCAGCAGGAAACTCACGCCCATCAGCACCGCGAAGAACACCAGGGCTTCTTTCGAGCTGATCTTGCCGCTCACCAGCGGCCGTTGCTCGGTGCGTTTCACATGGCCATCGACCTTGCGGTCCGCCCAATCGTTGATCACACAACCGCCGGCACGGGTCAGTACCACGCCGAGCACGAAAATCACGATATTGGCCAGTGATGGCGAACCTTCACCGGCAATCCACAGTGCCCACAGCGTCGGCCACAGCAGCAGGTAAATGCCGATCGGCTTGTCCATGCGGGTCAGCTGAATGAAATCCCAGGCGCGAGGATTCACGCGGTTCAGGGACTTGAGCAGGTTCTGGTACATCAGCAGTTCTCCGGATGCACGCGGGCGGCGCTCCACAGGGTCGGCAGGAAGATCTCGGCCACCAGCACGCTCAAGGCGCCACGGTCGAAACGCGAGCGCCGGCCCCACAGTTCAGGCACCTGAGCCTCCATCGGCAGCCATGCTTGAGGATAGTGACAAACCTCGATGGTCCGGCGTTGAAATGCCCGATCGCAAAACAGCAATTCGCCCAGAGAGCGGCTGCCCAGCTCATCCATGTGCAAGCCATCGCCCTGCAGCGCGCTGCGTGCCGCCACGCTGCGGGCAAACACCCAGGCTTCGCCGTGGCCGCGCAGATACACCTCGCGCACCCAGCCTTCGCTGCCTTCGGCCAGCTCCAGCGCGGCACATTCGTCGGTGCGCAGCGATTGCCAGCCTTCGAACAGCGGCGTGACACTGAAACCGTCATTCGACAAACGGGTCAGGCGTCGGGTCAGCGACCCTTCATCGAACAGCCAATCGAGCGTAGACGTGTCGGGGAGGGGCGTCAGTTGGCTTCGAGGGAGCCAGAGCGGCGTTGGGGAGGGGGCTTTTGAGTGCGGCACAGTGAGTCATTATTGGCAGCAAATGAGGCGGCGAGCTTACCATGTCAGGCGGCGATTTTGATTGACCCGGCCTGCCGTTGCGCCGAACAGGCTTGCATCTGCCGGGCCCGATCAGTACAAAACGCCCTGAGCCGGACGGCAGCGCTTCACCCATCAACCGTTCGCGCCGGCAAAAGCCTGAATTGCGAGGAAGTACCTGAATGAAAAAGTGGCAATGTGTGGTCTGCGGCCTGATCTATAACGAAGCCGACGGCTGGCCCGATGAAGGCATTGCGCCGGGTACGCTGTGGCAGGACGTGCCAGAAGACTGGCTGTGCCCGGACTGCGGCGTGGGCAAAATGGATTTTGAAATGATTGAAATCAACTAAGCATCCAAGGAGTAAGGAATGAACGCACCTGTCGTGATCGTCGGCACTGGGCTGGCTGGCTACAACCTGGCCCGGGAGTTTCGCAAACTCGATGGCGAAACCCCGCTGCTGCTGATTACTGCAGATGATGGTCGCTCCTACTCCAAGCCGATGCTTTCCACCGGTTTCGGCAAGAATAAAGACGCCGATGGCCTGAGCATGGCCGAACCGGGCGCCATGGCCGAGCAATTGAAGGCCGAAGTGCGCACCCACACACGCATCAGCGGCATCGATCCGGGCCACAAGCGCCTGTGGATCGGTGAAGAGTCGGTGATCTACCGCGACCTGATTCTGGCCTGGGGCGCGGAAACCGTGCGCGTGCCGATCGAAGGCGACGCGGCCGACGCCGTTTACCCGATCAACGACCTTGAAGACTACGCACGCTTTCGCGCGGCGGCGGCCGGCAAGCGTAGGGTGTTACTACTGGGCGCCGGTTTGATCGGCTGCGAATTCGCCAACGACCTCATCCTCGGCGGGTACGAGGTGCAACTGGTTGCACCGTGCGAGCAGGTCATGCCGACCTTGCTCCACCCGGCGGCGGCCGCTGCGGTCCAGGCCGGCCTGGAAAGCCTGGGTGCGCGCTTCCATCTCGGGCCGGTGCTCAATCGCTTGCAGCGCGTGGCGGACGGCCTGGAAGCGCATCTGTCCGACGCTCAGGTCATCCCTTGCGACGTAGTGGTATCGGCCATCGGCCTGCGTCCGCGTATCGATCTGGCGGCCGCTGCCGGGGTGCAGGTCAATCGCGGAGTGGTAGTCGACCGCCACCTGAAAACCTCTCACGCCAACATCTACGCCCTGGGCGACTGCGCCGAGGTCGACGGGCTGAATCTGTTGTACGTCATGCCCCTCATGAGCTGTGCGAGAGCGCTGGCCCAAACCCTCGCTGGAAACCCTACGGCGGTGAGTTACGGCCCGATGCCAATCACCGTGAAAACCCCGATCTGCCCCTTGGTGGTTTCGCCGCCGCCACGGGGCGCGGAGGGCGTCTGGACGGTCGAAGGGCAGGACGCGGACATCAAAGTGCTATGCCGCGACAGCGCCGGCAAATTGCTGGGTTACGCCCTGACCGGCGCGGCGGTGATGGAAAAACTCGCCTTGAACAAAGAACTTCCAGCCCTGTTGGCGTAAATGCCGGTCGTTCTGTCGGAATCACCCCGTTTTTGCCCCTACAAAGGTCGCGGGGAGACTGGCGCCGCTCTTGCGCGCGTGCCATCCTCATTCCCGTCTGCCGCAGAGTAGAGCACCTGCGGCGCCTTGGGCGCTGTTCCAACGAGAACGGCACGGACATAACAACAAAAAACCGTCAAAGGGGCTTCACTAATGCGTAAACCAGAACTCGCCGCTGCCATCGCGGAAAAAGCAGACCTCACCAAAGAACAGGCCAACCGCGTTCTCAACGCCGTTCTCGAAGAAATCACCGGCGCTCTGCATCGCAAAGATAGCGTCACGCTGGTGGGCTTCGGCACCTTCCTGCAACGCCATCGCGGTGCCCGCACCGGCAAAAACCCGCAGACCGGTGAGCCAGTCAAAATCAAGGCCAGCAACACTGTTGCGTTCAAGCCAGGCAAGTCGTTGAAGGACAGCGTTAATCCGTAACACGCACCGACTTCCCGCACAGCCGGCGAGCGGGATAAAAAATGGGCACGTCAACGTGGTTGGGTGCCCATTTTTTCTGTCTGGCGGATCAGCCGGCTCGGCTTTGTTTCCTGGCGAGAATCGCTGCTATTTCCGGCTCATTCAGGTGATCCAGCGCGCGCTCTACCAACAAATGCCCCCCGTCGGCCAGGCGGCTGAGCGCCTCATTCCTCGTCCAAATCTTCCTCATCGATCAGGCCTTGAACAAACCGGAGGAAATTCGAGCAGACCAGTTTTTCGGATTGGGCCTGATTCTCTTCAGGGCTTAGGTTGCTATCAAAGCTGTCAGTTGTGAAATAACTAACGGCCTCTGTATCAAGATTCAAGCAAAAGAAGTTGCCACCCCAGTCGTTCGCGAAAGGCAGGAGGTGTGCGGGAAGTATCTGTTTTTTTAGCATCAACTGGTAGGTGGACAGTAGTGTGGGGCCTCCACCGGTAATCGGCTTGAACGCGGCCACTTCCAGTGCCTGGTCAAAATCTTCGCTGACCCAATAGGTCTGCTCCGGTACGCCGCCGTTGTACTTGAGATAATGGTTTTTAAAGGGCGTCGGTAGCTTCTTACCGATGTCGGATTCCAGGTGATCCAGATCCGCTGGCGTAATGGCCGCCTCATTATTCGAAAATGTGTTTTCGAGCATCATTAATCTCAGCGTTAATAGATCCTCACCGTTCTGATCCACTTTTTCATAAGGAATCAATTCAGTCACCCTTGAGTAAATTGATTGGTTTGGTATCAGTTAGCTGGATCTTGAAAAGGGTATCACCTGCATACTGAGTGAAACCTAGGCTCTATCTATTGAGCCGACCTTCTCCGTATCGACCACTTCTGCACCTACCAGATTTAGTTCTTTAAGTGCAGTGGCGGCGTGGGGCGAAAGAAATACGAATCCAAGTAAAGTAATCTCATCGATACTAAAAAAATCTGTGCTGACATTTTCTTTGATTGTCAGGCTGATGATATTTTTGATTTCGCCGTTCGCTCGAAAATTAATCTTCGACTGTGTCTGATCGATCACATCCACAGGCTCCTTGTCTATTCGTTGCTGGCGCATGAAAAAATATTGGTGCTGTGCGACCGAAACACCCTTCGGGTTGACGATCTCCAGTTCTGCGATCTCCCATCGGGAAGTCTTGAGGGTCTGGAAGACTTTCAGGAAGCGCTCACTGACAATATGCCCCTCAAAGGCTGTGCAAAAGTCAAAGTCATAGCGCTTGTCCTTGGTAATCAGCACCAGCTTTTTCGGGAGGGGAGCGAGAGCTTCGTCGGGGCCCGCGTCGTGCCAGTCGGCATCCATCGCATCGTCATAGGCGCCAGGGCTGAACGACTCATGAATGACGCCATCAATGAAGGTGGGGCAGTTTTTGTCTTTCTTGAATGCAAGGGTATAGAACATGAAAGCCTCTTGTCAGCAAAGTCGACCGGTACTGGATTTGGTTCGTATTCTTCCTGAAACAGTCTTCTTGCGAAGGCTGCTTTGGAGTGATGAAACCTGTTGTTGTGCCTGTGCCTTGGTAATAAGTTTTGCGTTATAGCGTGCTTTGATCCTGCCCAGTTTTCTGTCCACCAGGTCCGAATAGTCCTTGTGTGAACCATTGTGGTAAACCGGTCTGCCAATGGCCGCGGCCTTTGCTTGGCTATCTGGCATCAGCAGGCCGTTGGGGGCGGTGTCCCGTGTGCCGCCCAGACCAATGGAGTTCATGAATTTGTCATGCCGCTTCCATACCGCTACTGGAATGACATGTTGGGCTTGCATGTTGTCACCAACGACGCCTCCCAGAGATGTATCGAGGACGGAGCTGGGGCTCCAGCCCCACGGGTCTGTCCAGCCAATGGGGTTGGGTCCATAACCATAGAGGTTCAGGCCACCCGCCAAGCCAATCGGATCCGGCGTCGTAAAACGCCCCACATCCGGATCATAGAACCGAAACGTGTTGTAGTGCAGCCCGGTCTCCCGATCCAAGTACTGACCCTGGAACCGTAGGTTCTGTTCCTCGATGTAATACGGTTCGCGTATCTCCTGAAGGGTGTTGCCCCAGACTCGATACCAGGCCTGCCACACCGTGGCGCCGTCAGCTTCCGTCAGTTGTTCGGGCAGGTCGCTCAGGTCGTTGTGGTAGTAACGGACCTTCTGCAAGCCGCCGCTGCCATCGACCCGCGCCAGCGGTTCATAACCGTTATCGGCATACAGATACAGGCTGGTCTGGCTATTGCGGTGTTCCTGTAACAAGCGCAAGCCATCCCAGGTAAAGCGCGTTTCACCCAGCGGATAGCCGTTGTTGTCGTGCTCGGTCTTGCCGATTCGCCGCCCCAACGGATCGTAGGTCATGCGCACAACCGTTTCCCGCGCACCGTTTTCATTGCGCACTTCAATCAACCGGCTTTCGGCGTCGTAACCGAAGCGTTGCAGGCCCCGTTTAGCGCTGCGTTTTTCGATCATCCGGCCAAACGCGTCGTAGCGGTAGCGTTTGTCCTGATAGGTCAGCAGTTTGTTGTGCACCACCAGCCCGGCGCCGGGTTGCGGGCCGTCCAGCAGGTTGGCGGCGGCGTCGTAGGCGAAGGTTTCGCGCTGGCCGTGCAGGCTGTCCTGGCTGGCGATGATGCGGCCGGTGGCGTCGTAGTGCAGCAGTTGGCGGTGTTGCGCGGCGGGTTGCTGGTCGAGTTTGCCGATCAGGTTGTCGGCGGGGTCGTACTCGAAGTGTTTTTGCACCGCTGCCGGCATCAGTGATGGCTGGCTGGTGTGGCGGCGTTGGCGTGAGCGTAAACGTCCGCTGCGGTCGTATTCGCTGCGGGTGCTGATCTGGCCTTGGGTGCGCAGCACTTCGCGGTGCAGGCGGTCGCGTTCGAAGTCGCTGATGACCTGGCCGTCGAGGTTGATCTGGTGCAGGTGGCCGCTGCCGTAGTACAGGCGATTGAGCCAGCGGCCGTCGGGCAGTTGGGTCTGGATCAGGTTGCCGAGTTCGTCGTAGTGGTAGTGCAGGTTGCCGGCCGCGCTTTGTTCTTCGAGCAACTGGCCGAGGGCGTCGTAGGCGAAGCTCAGGGTTTGTGCGTTACCCTGGTGGTCGGTGAAGGTGACGGCGGTGAGCTGGTCCAGTGAGTCGTAGGAGTAGTCGGTGCGGCCATCGTCGGTGATTTTGGCGATCAGCCGGCCGACGGCGTCGCGTTCCAGTCGGTGAACGATGGGAGCGGGGGGCGACTCGGGGACGACGGCTAGGCCGTTGCCGTAAGGCGCCGGAACAGCCGTGACCGCCGCGACGTTATCCAGCAGGTCATAGGTGTAGCGCTTGGCACTGCCATCCAGATCCTGTTGTTCAATCAGCCGATCCCCCGCATCCCAGGCAAACCGATAACTTTCGCCGTTCTCATTGGTCAGCGCTTGCAGCCGCCCATAGCGGTCATACCCGAACTGCACCTGCCGGCCATGGGCGTCGGTACGCTGACGCACCTGGCCGCGACGGTTATGTTGATAGAGCGTGGTGTGCCCGGCCGGGTCGGTATAACCGGTCAGCTGGCCGCTGACGTCGCGCTGATATTGCTCGGTGCGCCCGTCCGGCAATTGGCTGCTGAGCAGCCGCCCCTGGGCGTCGTAGCTGAACTGGGTGCGTTCGCCGAGGGCATCGGTGATGGTTTGCAGATAGCCCCGGTTGTCGTAGCTGAATCGTGTCGGATAACCCGAGCAATCGATGTGTTCGACCAGTTGGCCGAACGGGTTCCAGCGCAGCCTTTTGCTTTTGCCGGTGGCGTCGATGATCTCGACGACCTGGCCTTGGGTGTCGTAGCGGTATCGCGTGACATGGCCCAGCGGATCGGTCTCGGCGATGCAGTTGCCGCGCTGATCGTAGCGATATTGCCAACTGTTGCCCGCGGCATCGGTTTCCACCAGCGGCAGGGCCCAGTGTTCCAGCCATAGGGTCGAATCGCTGCGGCCCAGGGGGTCGGTTTCGCCGATCAGGTTGCCGGCGTCGTCGTAGCTGTATTCGTAGCGCCCGCCCTGTGGGTCGGTGGCGCTGAGCAATTGGCGTTCGTCGCTCCACTCGAACTGCCAGGTCTGGCCGAGGTTGTCGGTGTACTGGGTGATCTGGTGCTGGGTGTTCCAGCGCCGTGTACTGATGCGCTGTGAGCCGTCGGTGATGCGCGTTGCACCGGCGACGAGGTCGTAGTCGAACTGGTAAGCGTCGCCCTCATCGGTCCAGTGCCGGACCACGCGCCATTCACGGTCTTCGATCAACGCCCATTCATAGAAGCAACGCAGCCCCGTGGGCAACTGATGCTCGACCATCCGCCGCCCGGCGTCGTAGGCGAAGCGCCGTTGCACTTGGCCGGTGGCATCGCGCACCTCGGCCAGATTGCCCATTGTGTCGTAGCCATAACTAACGAGTACTTCGCGGTGTTGGTCGGGGTACAGGCGTTCAACCCGAGCCACGCGACCGCCTTCTTGAATCAGCTCGACCTGCACCAGATCGAAAGTATCCCGCAGGCGCGACAGTTGTCCGGTTTCGTCATAGTCGAGATGGATGCGGTTGTCATTGCGGTCGCCCAATTGATCAAGGCGCAGCAGCGCCGTATTGCCCGGCGTTGGATTGAACAAGCGGTACATGCCGTCATCGCTTTCAATCAACAACTGACCATTAACGTGGCGCCGAACGCTCAGTCCTTCACCCGCGCTGAACACCGCGCCGCCCAAGGGAATAGACCCCATGTCGATGCGCCGGGCCTGCTCATCGGTGTAGACCAGCGTTTCACCGCCCTCCGGGTGAGGCAGGATTTCGACGCATACCTCATAGGACACGCTCCAACCGGCGCCGAACAAGCTGTCGCGGCGTTCGTCACGGCTGTTGTAGAAGCGCTGCCAATCGATCGGCAAGATGCCGGGCAACACGAAGTCCAGCTCTTCATCGCCCCCCAGCACCTTGGCCCCGGTCGCCGCGTGCACCGGGTTCGACGAGCCCAGGGCGGCGTTGGCCATGGCGCTCATCGCGCTGCTGACGGCCATCGACGTCGCGCCGCCGATCAGCATGCACGGCAGTTTGCTGAAGAACTTGCCTTTGCCGCCCTTGAGCATCAGCAGCGCGGTGACCGCCAACCCCACACCCGGCGTCTTGCCACTGCGGATCTCTCGCACCACCACCGAACCGCCGCCAATGGTCACGTTGGATGAGATCAGCCCGGAGCCCACCACCTTGGCATCGCAGGTGCTGCGATCACCGCTGCGCACGGCGGGCTGGCCGTTGATGGTGACCTTGTCCGAGCCCTCGGCCATGAACTGCGGTGGCATCGGCGGATGCTTCATGCAGACGAGCAGGTCCAGCGGCTTGGGCACCGCGCCGGGCGCCGGGGTGGCGACAGTGGGGCGCCACATCTGCGAGAAGAAGCTCTCGGCCATATCCAGATAGCTGGGCTCAGCCTCCGGCTCGGGCGCTTCCAGTTCGGTACCGGCCGGCGCGACATGGGACGGGATCGCCCCGGCGGCGCGGGCAGCAGGGATGTTGTTGGTGAGGGTGTTGGTGGAACCGGTGAGAATGTTCGCCTGCACCGTGGGCGGAAACAGCGCGTTGCTGAAACTCTCGCACAGGTTGCTTAAACCCTTGTCGGCGCCGGTCTTGCTCATGGCAAGGCCGACGATCGTGCCCACCACCGCGCCGAGCAGGAAGCAGCCGAGCCCGCCGGTGACGACGGTGATGCCCGTGGCCGCGACCACGGCAGCCGTCGCCACCGCGGTGATCGCAATATTGGCCGCCACCTCCAGCACGCCGCCAAGAATGTCGGCCATCATCGAGGTGTGGTCGAGTGCATCGCCCAGCCGGGCGGCCCAGAGTGCGTCAGACATGCAAGGTGCTCATCAGGCCGGAACGTCGAACAACAGCGAACTCTTGATGGTCGCCCAATGCGCGGCTTCGGCATCGCCGAGTTTTTCCGCCTTCACATAGCTTAGGGCGAGCATTTTGCGGGTGCCGGGCAATACCAGCGCCAACTGATACTGGAAGACTTTGTCGTTGCCCTTGTTGAACTGGCTGCGCAATTCGATACCTTCGACCTCCTGGTTGGCGCCCAAGCGCACGGCGACGCCCGGTTGAAAACGCAAGTCCTGCACTTGTTTTTCCAGGCGCTTGAGCTGGTCGTCGAAGTTGCTTTGCAAGGTTTCGCCCTCGGCCAGCAAGCTGCGGCTGACAATCAGCGAAGTGCCCAGTTCAGGGAACTTGAGGATGTTGATCGTCGCGTCTTGCAGCTCGCCTGCCGGCAGCTGGAACTGGAACTCATTGATGCGGTAAGTCATGGCGCTTGAATCTCGTGGTTAGCCCTTGGGCTTGGGGAATGCGGCATTGATATTGGCGTCGATGCTGGCCTTGACGCCCTGGCCGTCAGGCGTGGCGCCAGGGCCGCCACCGTTGTTCAGGTGCAGCACGCCGCCGGTGTTGATCTCGGCGTCACCGCTGGCATAGAAGCTGATTTGCACGCCGGTCAGGTTGATCTGGCCGCTGGCATTGAGCTCCAGAATGCTTTCACCGCACACTAGCCGCAGGTTCTCGCCCACTTCGATGACGTAGCTCTGGCTGATGCTGTCGGTCTTGCGCTGGCCCACCGACAGAATGTCTTCCTGCTTGACGATGCGCAGACGGTTGTTGCCGATGGTCACCGTCTCGTTATGCCCAATGCTTTTGTTGCGGTCGTGGCCCACGGAGTGGCTTTCATCCACCTCGACCACGATGTCCTGATTGCGCTCGGCATGGATGTACAGCTGCTCGGCGCCTTTCTTGTCTTCCATGCGGATTTCGTTGAAGTTCGCCGGTGTGCCGCCCTTGCTCGAACGGCTTTTTATGCCGCTCTGGGTGGCGTTTTCCGGCAGGTCGTAGGGCACGGTCTGTTCGGCGTTGTAGACGCGGCCGGTGATGATCGGCCGATCCGGGTCGCCTTCGAGGAAGCTGACGATGACTTCCTGACCGATCCGCGGGATCTGCATCGAGCCCCAGTTTTTACCGGCCCAGGATTGCGACACACGAATCCAGCACGAACTGTTTTCGTTGGACTGATCATGCCGGTCCCAATAGAAATGCACCTTCACCCGGCCAAACTGATCGGTCCAGATTTCCTCGCCTTTGGGGCCCACCACCAATGCGGTCTGCGGGCCTTTGACGATGGGGCGATGGGTGTTGGGCAGCGGGCGGTAGCTTTGTTGGGCGTCGATGCAGGTCAGGCTGCTTTCGAACTGCGCCGAAGGCGCGCCACCACCGGTTTCCCCGCTTTCCTGAGAAATGTAATAGCGGGCGCCGACGATCAGGTATTCGCGGTTCTGGTCCTGGCGGCTGAAGCCGGTGAGGCTGAACAAATGACCCGACCCCAGGCCTCGGGCGTTACCGGCCAGCTCGACCTGTTCGTGCAGGGTCTGCAAGGCTTCGATGCGGGTGCGGGCGTAATGTTCGCCGTCTTCGCTTTGCACATAGGTGCCGGGGTAGTCGTACAGCGGATAGTCGCCGGCGGTGTGCGGACGGGGCATGGCCGAGCGCACGTCGATACGCGCG
This sequence comes from Pseudomonas sp. GGS8, assembly GCF_024168645.1. Classification (NCBI taxonomy): domain Bacteria; kingdom Pseudomonadati; phylum Pseudomonadota; class Gammaproteobacteria; order Pseudomonadales; family Pseudomonadaceae; genus Pseudomonas; species Pseudomonas sp. GGS8. Next base: position 2,003,633 of record NZ_JALJWF010000001.1, read on the forward strand.
CTGGGGCGCTGGAAATCATAGTCGTTGAGTTCCAGCGAACCCGGCTGGACTTCCTGGGCCAGGTGCCAATCGTGGATGTGATCGCGTTCGCGCTGCTGCTCATTCTTGGGGTAGTAGGGCACCGAGGCGTAGCCGGGCGCGCTGGCGTGAGCGCCGTAAGCATCGGCCAGCACCAGCACATGACGATCCTGTTCATGGCGGAAGAAGTAGTAGATCCCTTCCTGCTCCATCAGGCGGCTGACGAAATCGAAGCTGGTTTCGCGATACTGCACGCAGTATTCCCACTCGCGATAGGGCCGGCTCAGGGCGTCTTCGAAATCGGAAAAGCCGAGGTCGCGAAACACCTGCTTGATGATCTGCGGGATGGTCAGGTTCTGGAAAATCCGGCAATCGGAGGTGCGGGTCAGCAGCCAAAGCCAAGGCCGCAGCGTGACCTGGTAGCTGGCGAACTGGCCCTGGTCGACGTTCTGGCTGCAGCGGGCAACGATGCCATGGAAATAGCGCTCGCCACCGCCGTCCAGTTGCAGGCCCAGGGACATGGGTTTGCCGAGCAACTGGTTGAGATCGATCGCATTGTCCAGCGAGTGCAGCTGCAACTCATAGTTGAACAGCCGCCCCAGCTCTTCGCCGCCGCCCATGTCCTTGAGCAACAGCACCTCCGGTCCCAGGGGGCTGGTGATTTTTGCCAAGCGTGAGGCTTGGTTGAATAACATGGGTTGTCCTTATTCGCTGCCGCAATCCTTTTGACGCTGGCGAAGATTGCAGCCTTTTGATTTTAAAGATCAAGAGATTGCAGCCTTCGCCAGCTTGTACAGAGGCGCACGACCGCCAGGGGCGGTGACGCTGAAGTCATAATGTAGTTCGTTACTTGGGGGAGAGGAACCAGGTTCTTGATTGTTGCCAGGCATTACCTGAATATCTGCTCCCCTCCGCGTCACCTCACGTCTATGGAAAGCGATTACTGTGACCTCTTACCGCATGCAAGAAGCCGATTTGGAAATCCCCGATACCTGGCAGGACCAGAGCATTAATATTTTTAAGCTGCCAGCAGTCGGCCCTGCTAAAGAAGCCAGTTTCGTCATCAGTCGCGATGCTACCCAGGGCGACGCGCCATTCGCAGAATACGTGGACCGCCAACTCAAAAGTGCGGAGCAGCAACTGCCGGGTTTCAAGCTGGTTCAGCACTGGGACACGGTGCTGCAAGGGCATACCGCCACATTGCTGGATTACACCTGGCAACGCGAGGGGCGCGAACTGATGCTGCGCCAGGTGTTCATCGAGCGTAAGCCGTCCGTGCTGATCACCACCTTGACCACGACACCGAATGACTTCGCCTATCACGAGCAGGCCTGGAAGCTGGCGATGCATTCGTTCAAGCCACAGCCTCCAATCATCTGAGCATCCATACGTCCCACTGAGCAGTCATACACATCAGCAAGGTAGATGCGCGCAATGGATGCACAGGCTGCAGCACGTCTGGGTGACGAAATAGCCCATGGGTTCGGGATGGCCGCGATGGTCGCCGGAGCCGTGGCCGGCGCCTTGATCGGCGCTGCGGTCATCGCCGCGACCGTCGCCACCGGCGGTGTGGCGGTGGCGATTTTTGCCGGCTCGGTTGCGGCCGGCGGCTTGTCGATGTTCCAGGTCGTCAAGGGGCTTTCTACCATCTTCAATTTGCCCGAGCCCACAACGGGCAAGTTGCAGATGGGCAGTTTCAATGTCTATATCAACAGCTTCAATGCCATGAGAGCGGGAGAGGACGTCGCTTCCAGCTGCTCCGGGCTGCCGATGAATCATCCGATGTGGCCCTTTCCGGTATTGATCGCTGAAGGCAGTGCCACGGTGTTCATCAACGGCAAACCGGCAGCACGCTTGCACAGCAAAATGGTTTGCGGTGCTCATATCAAGAGCGGCAGCCCCAATACGTTTATCGGCGGGCCAACGGTGTCGGTGGCGTTTGTCCTGGATATCGAGGGGTGGATGCATACCGGGTTGGAAGCCCTGGGATTGCTGGCTGTGGGGGGGGCTGCAGTACTCGCGGCCATGGCGGGCCTTGCCGCGTTAGCCGGTTTCGTGGTGATTGGCGGCACGATGATGGCTGGCATGGCGTTGCTAGGGGATTTGGGTGATCGCTTGGGGCCCGGTTATCGGGATCTGCTGCAGGGTGTCGCTGGGTTGGCGCTTTTGGGCCTGGGACCGAAAATGGCAAAAATCGGTGCTACGCCCAAGCCACGCTCGGTGAGCTTCAAACCGGGTTACACGGCAGACGATATCGTTGCGATTCCCAAGTCCAGCCGGCCGGATCCGTCTGAGTACCTTGAAGCTTCCTATATCGACAAGCATCTTAAGGTCTTCCAGGATGAAGGCGGTGCGTTTCTATTTACCCCGGATGATATTGCCAACCCCATGTACGCGACCTTTAGCGACACCAAGTACGTCATGGCCAAATCAGACCTGCACGGTGTGGTCGGCGAATTTAAAAAGACCGGTGATCTTTCACTTTTGGAGTCTGCCCTAGGCTATGACCCCGGCTCTTTTACCGGCAAGGAAATTTACATGATGGACCTGAACAATCCCAAGGTGGTCATGCCAAGCGGTAACGAGCGGGGAGCGAACCCACTATGGCGTCCTGGCGGCCTGACCCATCCGGGTGGCATGCGCGAGGCGGTATTGGACAAGGTGGGCATTCCACACCAGAACGACATCAATTTTCTGCTCGCGAACCCTGATGTAGTGAGAATTCAATGAGTACCCATCCAGACAATGTATTGCTGCTTGCCCTGGCCAATGACGAATTGGATAAATTCCTTGTAGGCGAGCCGTTCTACTTTCAAGAAGCCAAAAACGACTACGAGGAACCGCAGAATATCGTCGTGGCCTTCGATTTGCTGGTGTTGCGTTACTGGCAGCAGACCCGCGATGCCAACTTCCCCGCACGCTTCGTGGCGGCTTTGCTCAAGATTCTCGCGACCTACCCCGATCGTAATCGGGCGATCTATGTCGCAGCGGTCTGGGTTTGGTATTACCGATTTTGCCTGAGCAAAAAGCGCGCACAGCCCGAGGGGCTCTATGCCGAGCTGTTCGAAATCGACATGGGGGCCGTGGCCTTAGCCCTTCAGAGGCAGCTTGAGATCAATAAGGCAGCGCTTATCCTGGATACACGTTGGGCTGGTGGCAGCTGGAACAGCCAGAACGGTTTATGGGGGCCGTTGATGCGTACCGCCCTGAACGTCAGGGACAAGCTTGGAGGACCGGACTTCGTGCCTGCCAATCTCTGAGGAGCGCTTAAAGATGGATTCAAGATCAGGCAGGTCGATGATGTCGTAGGGCGCATGCCCAGAAGTCCGATGGAGGGGAACCAGTATTTCCAGGGGCCAGGCAAACACTTGCAAATCGACCGTGCAACCTTTGAGCTGTTCAGGCGTGATCCGGATGCCGCACTGCTGTTTGTGGCGCGTTGCAGAAAGCGCGAGCTGGACGAGCTATTGATTGTCCAGCCGGGAACGAACCGCGGCACGGCCATCTGAGCGTCGAAAGGCAAGGGCGGTGAAGCCGGCGTTATTCCTTGCGTGAGCTCAGTGTTTGGCTTTTGCTGGGAATAATGCTTTTACCGCCGCATCAATCACACCCTTGATGCCTTTACCTTTGGGGTCCACTTCGCTTGCGCCTCCGGAGTTGAGGTCCAGGCGGCCGCCGGTGTCGATGTTGCCATTACCGCTGGCGTAGATATTGAACGCAGTGCCCGAAATATTGATCTCGCCACTGGCATTGAACTCCAGCACGCTCTTGCCACAGACCAGTCGAATTTGCGATCCCGCCTCCATGAGGTATTGGGTGCTGATACTGTCGCTCTTGGCTCCGCCTACATGCAAGGCATCGTTACGCTGTACCGCCCGCAGGCGGTCTTCACCGATGCGCACGGTCTCGTTGCGGTCAATATTCTTGCGGCGATCACGGCCAACCCAGTGGCTTTCGTCGCTCTCCACGGCGATGTCTTGATTGCGTTCGGCATGGATGTACAGCTGTTCGGCGCCTTTTTTATCTTCCATGCGGATTTCGTTGAAATTCGCTGGCGTGCCACCCTTACTGGAGCGGCTTTTAGTGCCGCTCTGGGTGGCATTAGCGGGCAATACATAAGGTACGGTTTGTTCCGCGTTATAGACGCGGCCGGTGATGATGGGTCTATCGGGATCACCCTCAAGAAAACTGACGATAACTTCCTGCCCGATGCGAGGAATTTGAATGCTTCCCCAGTTCTTGCCTGCCCAAGCCTGCGACACGCGAATCCAGCATGAGCTGTTTTCGTTGGACTGATCATGTCGGTCCCAATAGAAATGCACCTTCACCCGGCCAAACTGATCGGTCCAGATTTCCTCGCCTTTGGGGCCCACCACCAAGGCGGTCTGCGGGCCTTTGACGATGGGGCGGTGGGTGTTGGGCAGCGGACGGTAGCTTTGTTGGGCGTCGATGCAGGTCAGGCTGCTTTCGAACTGCGCCGAAGGCGCGCCACCACCGGTTTCCCCGCTTTCCTGAGAAATGTAATAGCGGGCGCCGACGATCAGGTATTCGCGGTTCTGGTCTTGGCGGCTGAAGCCCGTGAGGCTGAACAAATGACCCGAGCCCAGGCCCCGGGCGTTGCCTGAGAGCTCGACTTGTTCGTGCAGGGTCTGCAAGGCTTCGATGCGGGTGCGGGCGTAGTGCTCGCCGTCTTCGCTTTGCACATAGGTGCCGGGGTAGTCATACAGCGGATAATCGCCGGCGGTGTGCGGACGGGGCATGGCCGAGCGCACGTCGATACGCGCGCTGGGGCGCTGGAAATCATAGTCGTTGAGTTCCAGCGAACCCGGCTGGACTTCCTGGGCCAGGTGCCAATCGTGGATGTGATCGCGTTCGCGCTGCTGCTCATTCTTGGGGTAGTAGGGCACTGAGGCGTAGCCGGGCGCGCTGGCGTGAGCGCCGTAGGCATCGGCCAGCACCAGCACATGACGACCCTGTTCATGGCGGAAGAAGTAGTAGATCCCTTCCTGCTCCATCAGGCGGCTGACGAAATCGAAGCTGGTTTCGCGATACTGCACGCAGTATTCCCACTCGCGATAGGGCCGGCTCAGGGCGTCTTCGAAATCGGAAAAGCCGAGGTCGCGAAACACCTGCTTGATGATCTGCGGGATGGTCAGGTTCTGGAAAATCCGGCAATCGGAGGTGCGGGTCAGCAGCCAAAGCCAAGGCCGCAGCGTGACCTGGTAGCTGGCGAACTGGCCCTGGTCGACGTTCTGGCTGCAGCGGGCAACGATGCCATGGAAATAGCGCTCGCCACCGCCGTCCAGTTGCAGGCCCAGGGACATGGGTTTGCCGAGCAACTGGTTGAGATCGATCGCATTGTCCAGCGAGTGCAGCTGCAACTCATAGTTGAACAGCCGCCCCAGCTCTTCGCCGCCGCCCATGTCCTTGAGCAACAGCACATCCGGCCCCAGGGGGCTGGTGATCTTTGCCAGGCGTGAGAGTTGCTTGAATAGCATCAGTAATCCCGTAAACGCTTTAATCGCTGCACCGCTTTTCTAAGCAGAAACCGGATCAATTGTGGGAGCTGGCAAGCCACCAGCTCCCACATTGACCGTGTTCTGCTCAGGTCATGCGGCGTCGCTGAAGTCGTAGTGCAATTCGTTATCCCGGGCGCTGATCCGTACACCTGCCAGTGCCTTGCCTTCGAGCATGCGGGTGAGGAACTCACGGCTCATGTCCGGCAGCAGGCTGTTGGTCAGGATGGTGTCGATCATCCGCCCACCGCTTTCGGTCTCAGTGCAGCGGGAGACGATCAGGTCGATCACCGCGTCGTCGTAATCGAACGCCACTTTGTGGGTGTTCTCCACGCGTTTTTTGATGCGGTTGAGTTGCAGGCGGGTAATGGCCTTGAGCATCTCGTCGCTGAGCGGGTAGTACGGAATGGTCACCAGGCGGCCCAGCAAGGCCGGCGGGAAAATCTCCAGCAGCGGCTGGCGCAGGGCCTTGGCGATTTCTTCGGGCTCGGGCACGTTTTGCGGGTCTTTGCAGACCTGGGCAATCAACTCGGTGCCAGCGTTGGTGGTCAGCAGAATCAAGGTGTTCTTGAAGTCGATCACCCGGCCTTCGCCGTCCTCCATCACGCCTTTGTCGAAGACCTGGAAGAAGATCTCATGCACGTCCGGGTGGGCCTTTTCCACCTCGTCCAGCAGCACCACGCTGTAGGGTTTGCGCCGCACGGCTTCGGTCAGCACGCCGCCTTCGCCATAGCCGATGTAGCCCGGTGGCGCGCCCTTGAGCGTGGACACCGTGTGGGCTTCCTGGAATTCACTCATGTTAATGGTGATGACGTTCTGCTCGCCGCCGTACATGGCTTCGGCCAGGGCCAGGGCGGTTTCGGTCTTGCCCACGCCGGAGGTGCCGGCGAGCATGAACACGCCAATCGGTTTGCTCGGGTTGTCGAGGCCGGCGCGGGAGGTCTGGATGCGCTTGGCGATCATCTGCAAGGCGTGGTCCTGGCCGATGATGCGTTTCTTCAAGTGCTGGTCGAGGTTGAGCACGGTTTCCAGTTCGTTACGGGCCATGCGGCCTACCGGAATGCCGGTCCAGTCGGCGACTACCGAGGCCACGGCCTGGTAATCCACGGTCGGCAGGATCAGCGGGGTTTCCCCTTGCAGGGCGCTGAGACGCTGTTGCAGGTCCACCAGTTTTTCGCGCAAGGCGTGGCTGGTCTCGCTGCCGTCCTCGCTGTCCACCACGCCGACGCGTTCACGCAGGGTGGCGCGGGTGGCGAGCAGTTCGTCCACCAAGGTTTTTTCTTCAGCCCAGCGGCTTTCCAGCTCGACCAGGCGTTCGCGCTCAGCGCTTAGCAGGCTTTCGCACTGGGTATTGCGGGTGCCGATACCAATGCCGATGGCATGTTCGCGGGCGATGATCTGCAGCTCGGTTTCCAACGCTTCGATGCGCCGACGGCTGTCGTCCACTTCGGCCGGCACGGCATGCAGGCTGATGGCAACGCGGGCACAGGCGGTGTCCAGCAGGCTCACGGATTTGTCCGGCAACTGGCGCGCCGGGATGTAGCGGTGAGACAGCTTGACCGAGGCTTCCAGGGCTTCGTCGAGGATCTGCACCTGGTGATGTTTTTCCATGGTCGAGGCCACGCCGCGCATCATCAGCAGCGCCTTGTCTTCCGACGGCTCGGCCACTTGCACCACCTGAAAACGACGGGTCAGGGCCGGGTCTTTTTCAATGTGCTTCTTGTACTCGGCCCAAGTGGTGGCGGCCACGGTGCGTAACGTGCCCCGGGCCAGGGCCGGTTTGAGCAGGTTGGCCGCGTCCCCGGTGCCGGCAGCGCCACCGGCACCTACCAAGGTGTGGGCTTCGTCGATAAACAGGATGATCGGCTTTGGCGAGGCCTGGACGTCTTCGATGACCTGGCGCAGGCGCTGTTCGAATTCACCTTTCATGCTCGCACCGGCCTGCAACAGGCCGACGTCGAGGCTACGCAGTTCCACGTCCTTGAGCGCCGGCGGCACGTCACCGGCGACGATGCGCAGGGCAAAGCCTTCGACCACCGCGGTTTTACCGACACCGGCTTCACCGGTCAGAATCGGGTTGTTCTGCCGACGACGCATGAGGATGTCCACCAGTTGGCGGATCTCTTCGTCACGGCCGACAATTGGGTCAAGCTTGCCGCTGCGGGCCTGCTCGGTGAGGTCGACGGTAAAACGCTTGAGCGCTTCCTGCTTGCCCATGGCGCTGGGGGCCATGGCACCACTGGCTTCACCGGGCACGCTACCGGCGTTGAAACCATCGCTGGCGCTGAGGGCATTTTCCGGCGAGTCGCCGACGTATTCGTCAAAACGCTCGCTCAGGGCCTCGACCTTGATCTTGTCGAACTCAGCCGACAGTCCCAGTAACCCATGGCGCAGGCTCGGCGTCTTGAGGATGCCCAGCACCAGATAACCGGTACGCACCTGGCTTTCGCCGAACATCAGGCTGCCGTAGACCCAGCCCCGTTCCACGGCCTCCTCCACATGGGAGGACAAGTCAGTGATTGACGTCGAACCCCGTGGCAAACGGTCCAGGGCTTCGGTCAGGTCACGGGCCAGGCGTGCCGGCTCGATATTGAACTGGCGGATGAGGCGGTGCAGGTCCGAGTCCTGCAATTGCAGCAACTGATGAAACCAGTGGGCCAGTTCCACATAAGGGTTACCGCGCAATTTGCAGAACACGGTGGCGGCTTCGATGGCTTTGTAGGCCACGCTGTTGAGTTTGCCGAACAACGCGGCGCGACTGATTTCACCCATGCTCATGGCTCCTTGAGGTCTGTGAGGTGTTGGCCTGCTCGGCGTAATGCCGGGCCAGTATTAAATCCTTGGCATCTGTTTCGGGCCGACCCAGCCAGGTATTGAACCCCAGACGGAAGCGGCCATTGAGTTGCAGCGCCGGTACTTCGGGCTGTTCCAGGATCAGGTTCAAGTCCCAGTCCAGTTCATGGCCCAGGTATTCGGCCACCCAGGCCACCAGCTCATTGAAGGGTTGACTGCCGGGCAGCATGCCCATGTAGTCATCGAGCTTGAGCGGCCCCAGGCGAATGCGGAATTTGTGCTGGCGATCCCAGACGTAACGGCCCAGGCAAAAATCCACGCCCAATTGATGGGCGCCGACGCCCACGCGGCTGCGCTCCGGCAGCTCAAGCCATTGGCCGACGTACTCTTCGATCTCCACCGGCAGGCCGAAGTACTCGCTGATAATGGCTTTCAAACCGTCCGGGTAGCGGGTCTGTGCCGACAGATGGCCGCTGTAATGGAGCTTCGCGGTGTCGGAGATCAACCCTTGTTTGAGCAGGCTCGGCATGCCTCGACCGCTCAGCGCTGCCAGACGTGCCGACCAGTAGTCATCGTCCGGGCGATCATGGCTGACTGTCGGTCGCGCTTCGGCCCAGGCCCGGTAAAACAGGCTCAACAGGCGATGATGGAACACATCCAGAAAGCGTTTGCTGGTGCTGTCGGCGTTGTTGCGCTGGCGTTCGCGCACATATTCGGTGAGGTGCAACGGCAACGGGCCGTTGGGGCCGCCGAGGCCGAAAAAGAATTGCTCCAGGCGCGCCGGCGAACCGTCGATGCCCGGTTGCACCGAGGCCAGGGTCGAGGGGGCGAAGGTGCAATCGGCCTGTTGCCCAAGGCGCAAGGGGTCATCGGCCAGGCGCAACGAATGGCCCAGGCGCGGAAGCTCAGGCGATTCGCACTCGATGCGCCGTAATGCCTGGAAGAAGTCGTATTCCCAGGGCTCCTGATGCATCGCGTCCAGGGTGCTCACAGGGTCGGACGGCGTCCGGGTTTGGCTTTCCATCGCATGATCTCGCCGCGCTCGGTGGTACGGATCACCGTCTCGGTAAAACTGTTGATCGACACGTAACGTGCCAGGAAGCGCTCGAACACTGCACCGAGCAAGAAGACCCCGGTGCCGCGAAACGCGTTTTCATCGAATTCCAGGGTGATCTCCAACCCACGGCCAAACACGATCGGACCCGGCATCGGCAAGCGTCGGGTACAGGCCTTGCTGCTGACTTCGCGCAGGCCTTCGATCTGCAACTGCAAGGCTGCGTCATTGTCGTCGCCATACAGACGCAGCAGCTCGCGCAGGGCGGCGGCGCCCTGGCCTTGTTCGCTGAGGGACAAGTAGTTCAGCGAAAGCTGGCTGATCAACCGCCAGGCCTTGGCGTCGTGGGCATGGCTGGCGCGTGGGCGGCTCGGGCCTGCCACGCAGCGTACAGCCGCTACCGGCGCGCTGTCGGCCAGGGTGAAGTCGGTCTTGCTGTTGCCCACGCTCATGAACAGCGGCAGGTCGCGGTTGGTGCACAACGCCGTTACGCCCAATTGGCGCAGGTCGTGGCGATAGGGCGCTTGCTGGCTGTCCACCAGACTGACGAAGGTTTCGCTGCCGATGTAAGTCGAACGTGGGCCGTTGCGCCGCTGGCCGCTGGACAGCATGCGGGGTTCGCGCCGCACCGTGTAATACGCCTGATCGCGGCCATAGCGAGACGGATCGCGGACGGCATAGAACGGCAAAAAAGGCTGTTCCGACCCGGTGCCATGGCCGGTGAGGGCGGTCAGGGAATGAATCTCGAAATCCATCGGCCGGGTACGGTCGGCGATCACATGGTGTTCATTCACCCGTTCCGACAGGTGGATGCGGTCCAGGCGCTTGGGAAACAAGTTGATTGCCGGGGTGCAGAACGGCAGGAACTGTGCGGCACCGACGCTGCCTTCCAGGCTCGGATCATGACGGTCGAACAGCACGATCAATTCCAGTTCCTGGCCCTTGCAGCGTTTGACCGCCCGGCCCAACCCGGTGAAGTCGACAAACAGAAAGCGGCGGGGCAGGGCGAAGTATTCCTGCAACAGGCGATAGCCCTGGAAGGCTCGCGAGACCACGGGCAACGCGGCGTCGGCATCGTCGAATCCCACGGAACGCAGTGCATCCTGCGGCAGGCGCTCCACCCAATCGCCGCCGGGCTGACGGGCGAAGACGGCGCAGGCATTGCCCAGCAGCTGTTCGTAGAGGCGAAAGGGCTGCTCGTCTGCACCGTTGAGGTACAACGGCAGGTTGTCCAGGGCCAGGCCGTTGAACGGCAGTTCGGCACCGGTGCGCAGCGTCAGGCGCAGGCCGGCCTTGGCCTTGGGGGCGCTGGCGGCCAGCCGCCCGAGCACGGCGGACGGGTTGCCGAAGTACTCGGCCTGGCTGACCTGCAACGGCCACAACGTCACCGCATGGGCGGTGCGGTACTCGCAGCAGGTTTGGCTTTCGCGACCCAGGGCGGCGCGCAGGACCGTGTCCCGGGGCAGCGGGAAGCCGCTGCTCAGCGAGCCTTCATCAGGGTCGGCCTGCAATTGCACCACGGTCATCGACGGAGTCGGCGCCAGGTAATGTGGGTATGCGATTTCCAGCAGGTTGTGAGTGAAGGTCGGGTATTCGGCATCGAGCTTGAGTTGTACCCGCGCTGTCAGGTAGGCGAACCCTTCCAGCAAGCGCTCGACATAGGGATCGGCGCAGTCCATGCCGGACAACGTCAGCCGACTGGCGATTTTCGGGTATTCCTGGGCGAACTCCGCCGCGCTTTCGCGCACGTGGTGCAATTCCTGGTTGTACAGCTCCAGCAGGCGCGGGTTCATGAGTGTCTCCGTTGTTCGGCGTTGACCACTCGCACATGCCCGGATTCCAGGTCCAGGTCGGTTTGCAGCATCAGGCGCAGCGGCACTGGCTGGGCCCAGAGATCGCCTTCGATCTCGAAACTCAGGGCGTTGTGATTCATCTCGGCAGATGCCCGGGCCCGCACGCGCAGGGTATGGCGCAGAATCCGCGGTTCGAACGTGGCGATGGCCTGGTGGATCATTGCCTCAAGCGCCGCGATATCGACGTTCGACGCACTGTTGCCGGCCAGGGCCGGCAGTCCGAAGTTGACCACTGAAGTACCGGCCGGTGTGTGCAGCGTCGCATCGGCGCTGAGCAATGACGTGGTGTTGAGCAGCCAAGCCAGGTCCCGCAGCACCGAAGCTTTGAGTTGGGTCAGGGATAGCACGCGCTTGTCGGCGCTTTCCTTGAGGTTGCTCGGGTCGTCGTCGGTCAACCGATCCAGCAGGGACGGTTGCAGGCGATCGCGGGTGGCGATGTCGGTTACCACGAAAAAAGGCCCACGAAATTTTTCTGGTCAACGGCGCCTAGCATGCAACGACCGCCGTTTGTCCGGCACAGGCATAAAGGCCCAACAGCGGACAGCTCGACAAGAGGGATAGCAGAGTTCGTTTGATCATTTCGGTTCCCAGAACCAGACCAGCTTTGAGCGATGCGCTTGGTCGCGAAGTCGCCTGTGACCCTGCCGCGATTCCATAGATCGATAGGGTCGCCGCTACGCGCCTTCAAGCCCCCCCCGACGCATAACGTCGGGGGTGCCTTCGATTACGCCTTGACGTTCTGACGGATGTTCCAGCCGAACTTGATCGGCCCGCCGTCCTTGGTGCCGTCGGCTTTCTGCGGCTGGTAGTCCACCAGCACCTTGGCGAAGTTCAGGGTGACGTTTTCGGTCAGACGATCATCGCTACCCGAGCCGCCGGTGCTCAGGGACGTGATCAGTACTTCTTCCAGGTTGATGATCATGTACTCGACCTGGCTTTCGCCGCCGGCCTTGCGCACGGTCAGTTTGACCTTGTCGATATGCTTGCCGGCGGCGCAGTGCATCATCAGGTTCGGCGAAGCCTTGTCGACATACTTGGTCAGCGACAGGTCCTGGACATTCACCTTACCCGCGCCACCGCCACCACCAACGTGCATATTGCCGGACTGAGACATGCCCCAGCTCCAGTTCAAGACGTCGATTTCGTCCTTGTGGGCCTTGTCCATGGACTCGCCCTTGATGTCGCCGATCTTGATGAAAATATCAACAGCCATGTTTTCTCCCTGTGTGGTCTCTACCACATTGTGTTTTGCTGATCGTTCCCACGCAGAGCGTGGGAGCGATCACATTCGTGCAGCGGGTCTTTATGCGCCCTTGGCCGAAGGCAGCTTGGATACCAGGCGCAACGACACAGTCAGACCTTCGAGCTGATAGTGCGGGCGCAGGTAGAACCTGGAGTTGTAGTACCCCGGGTTGCCTTCCACCTCTTCGACAATCACTTCCGCCGCCGCCAATGGGTGCTGGGCCTTGGTGGTTTCGGTGGAGTGCGCCGGGTCACCGTCGACGTAGTTGAGGATCCAGTCCTGCAACCAACGCTGCATTTCGTCCTTCTCTTTGAAAGAGCCGATCTTGTCGCGCACGATGCACTTCAAGTAATGAGCGAAACGGCAGGTGGCGAACAGGTATGGCAGACGCGCGGCCAGGTTGGCGTTGGCGGTAGCATCCGGGTCGTCGTACTCGGCCGGTTTTTGCAGCGACTGGGCGCCGATGAACGCAGCGAAGTCGGTGTTTTTCTTGTGCAGCAGCGGCATGAAACCGTTCTTCGCCAGTTCCGCTTCACGGCGGTCTGAAATGGCGATTTCGGTCGGGCACTTCATGTCCACGCCACCGTCGTCGGTCGGGAAGGTGTGTGCCGGCAAGTTCTCCACTTCACCGCCAGACTCCACGCCACGAATGCGCGAACACCAGCCAAAGTGTTTGAACGAGCGGTTGATGTTTACTGCCATCGCGTAAGCGGCGTTGGCCCAGGTGTACTTGGAGCTGTCGGCACCGTCGGTGTTTTCTTCGAAGGCGAAGGCTTCCACCGGGTCGGTCTTGGCACCGTACGGCAGGCGTGCCAGGAAGCGCGGCATGGTCAGGCCGATGTAACGCGAGTCTTCCGATTCACGCAGCGAGCGCCAGCCGGCATATTCCGGGGTGGTGAAGATTTTGGTCAGATCGCGCGGGTTCGACAGTTCCTGCCACGAGCCCATGCCCATCACGGTCGGCGATGCGGCGGCAATGAACGGCGAGTGCATGGCGGCGCAGACTTTCGACAGTTCGCCCAGCAACTCGACATCCGGCGGCGACTGATCGAAGTAGTAATCGCCTACCAGGCAGCCGTAAGGCTCGCCGCCGAACTGGCCGTACTCTTCTTCGTACATCTTTTTGAAGATCGGGCTCTGGTCCCACGCGGTGCCCTTGAATTTCTTCAGGGTCTTGTGCAGGTCGGTCTTGGAGATGTTGAGCACGCGGATCTTGAGCTGCTCGTCGCTCTCGGTGTTGTTGACCAGGTAGTGCAGGCCACGCCAGGCGCTTTCCAGTTGTTGGAAGTCCGGATGATGGATGACCTGATTGACCTGGGCGGTGAGCTTGGCGTCGATGGCGGCAATGATCGACTCGATCGACTTGATCGCATCGTTAGACACCAGGTCGGTCTGCGCCAGGGCCTGTTCGGCCAAGGTGCGCACGGCGGTCTCGACGGCTTCGCGGGCGCGTTCGGTCTTGGGTTTGAATTCTTGCAGCAGCAGGGAGGCGAACTCACTGGCTTCTTCGGTGGTGCCCAGTGTCTGGGCGTCTGCACGTACTGGATCGGTCATGATCATTCGTCCTGATTAAGCCTGAGGCTCGGCGGGCTTGGGCGCACTGGCAAGTGCCTGGAGTAGCGCCGGATCCTTGATGGCCTTCATGATGATTTCTTCGGCACCAGTCTTGCCGTCCATGTAGGTCAGCAGGTTGGCCAATTGAGTGCGCGCTTCGAGCAGCTTGTTCAGCGAGTCGACCTTGCGTGCCACGGCGGCCGGGCTGAAGTCGTCCATGCTTTCAAAGGTGATGTCCAGGCTCAGGTTGCCTTCGCCGGTCAGCTCGTTGGGCACGTGGAACGCGACGCGTGGCTGCATGGCCTTGAGGCGGGAGTCGAAGTTATCCACATCCACTTCAAGGAACTTGCGATCGGCCACAGGTGCCAGAGGCTCGGCGGGCTTGCCGGCGAGGTCAGCCATAACCCCCATCACGAAGGGCAACTGAACCTTTTTCTCGGCGCCGTAAAGCTCGACGTCGTACTCGATCTGCACTCGAGGCGCACGGTTGCGCGCGATGAATTTCTGAGAACTTTGCTTCGCCACGTTGCTGCTCCTGGTCGCTCAAGCGACGGTGTTGGCGTCATCGGCGGTGCCGGTGACGTGACTGCGTGATCCGTACGCTTTTATTCGCTGTCTGGTCCGCGCAGGTTTTCAAATTGGCTCATGCCGTCGGGAATCAGGTTGCGCACGATCGCCGCGAAGTCGGCGTGCACCAGATTCTTCGCCCGGTTCAACAGCACCGGCAGCGGGCTGGAGGGCTCATGACGGGTGTAGTACGCAAGAATCCGGTCCAGGCTGCGCAGCACGTCATCGCGGTTATTGATTTCGCCGCTGCTGGCGTTGGCGTTGCGCGGCGCGCTTGGCGCGGTGGGGTATTCAACCGGCTCGGCACTGTCGTCGCTGATGGCATCGGGCAGGGGGCTGTCGCCGCTCTGCGGGGCGAACTGGCCGAGAATCTGCAGGGCCATTTTGAGCGGTTGCTTCAACGGGCCAAGGTCAATGCCTTGGGCGGAGCCGACTTGTTCGCTGACGTGTTGCTCGATGGCCTCGGCAACGTTGCGGGCCTCGTGCAAGGCGGCGCGGGTAATTTCCAGCTGCTCGGGATCGCTGTCCAGGAACGCCCCGGCAAGCTGCTCGGCGCCGAGGTTTTCGTCAGGGAAGCTTTGCAGGCCGCTGGCGTTGGCGGCGGCGCGCAGGCTGACAGCGCCAAAGGTTCGCGAACGGGCCAGGATACTTTCGCGCAGCAGGCGAATGGTGGCATCGGACGCCAGGCCGGCGAGGGCGTTGATGCGCACGGTGGGATCGTTGTCGTCTTCGGCATCCAGGCGTGGATGCAGGTCGGCCCAGTATTGCTTGAGCAATTCGCTGATCAGTGTCAGGACGCGAGCCAGGCCGGTGACACCTTCCAGGGCAAGGGAGCTTTGCAAAAGGAAATGGGTGATACGCAGGTCTTTGCTGCGTTGCAACAAATCCAGGCTCTGCTGCTGGATGCTGCGCCATTCAGGGGGGGCGGCAGGCAATATCGAATCGCCCATGCTGCGCTCGGGCTGGCCTTGGGAATCGCGTTCCAGGCGCAAAAAGTCCGCGTCGTATTCCAGATCTTCGCCACAAGGCGAAGTCGCGGAAACGGCGGCAAGCAGCGAAGGCACTTCCACTGAAATTGATCTCCCTATCGCCCGCGACAGAGTCGGGCAGTTCACACGATAGTTCCAAGTGGAACTTCGCATGTTTCCTTGCGTGTAATGGCCCTTTGGAATCTCTATGATCTCAATGTGCCATCATGCTATTTAAGAAAGTTGTGCATTTTTGGTGTAGTACTTATGGCTTGTCAAGGTAAGCTATTTCTCCTGTGTGACAGATGTGAGGTGCTTAACAACCCTCGCGACCGGTAGGTCTAGGAAGGTACTGACGCAGGTTTTTTGTCACGTAAGCCGGTTAAGATCAGCAAAAATGCTGGTAAAAAGCCGTTTTTTAGGTTGTTTGCAAGGTTTTTCGGCGAGTTCCGCGGGAATTGATCCGCTCATTCGCCGGCGCGCAAAGTGTGCAGCAAGGAGGCGAGATGCCGCTGTGTTTGACTATCACTAGTTATCACAAGATTACCCCTGGTCAATGCTCTGAAAAATCCATGGATCGGGGAGTGTTGGCAATCGGCCGTAATTCTGATAACGACTGGGTATTGCCCGATCCAGAGCGCTTGGTTTCCGGAAAGCATTGCGTTATTCAATATAAAGATGGCCGGTATTATTTAACCGATAACAGTACTAATGGTGTGGAATTGGTTAAGGCCGGCATTCGTCTGCGCAAAGGAAACAGCGAGCCATTGCAAGATGGGGAAGTTATCCGCATCGGTGATTATGAAATCCAGGCGCGCATCGATTTCAATCTGCCTGTGACCGACAGCAACCCGTTTGCCGATTCGTCCAACAGCTTCGAGGCTCTGATGGGGCGTCAGGGCGCCGTCGTGGCTACGCCGACATCGTCGCCCATGACACCACCTGCACATTTCCAGGGTGTGTCGGCCATGGACACGCTGCCGGATTTGTTCGATTTTCTGGCACCGACCACCGTCCCTCCGGCCACCCAGTCCGACCATGTCCCGGCAGAGCAGCACGACTTCCGCCCACCGACCCCGATCCCCAACCCGACGCCCATGGCCGAGCCTGTGCCGCTGGCGTCGGCCCCAGCCCCGGTGATTCCGGAAGATTGGGACCTGTTCAGCGACAAGCCCGCGCCAGTGGCGGTTGCGCCCCTGCCTGTCGCCCCCTTGCCTGTTGCAGAGGTTGCGCCGCCGGCGCCTCAGGTCAGCGTACCGATCGAGCCGTCACTACGGCACGAACCACCCGTGGCCATCGTCGAGCATCCGGTCAATCCGCCCGGCCCGGCCGACCCTGCTCAACCCGATCTGTTGCAAGCCTTTCTGCGCGGTGCCGGGTTGGATCAGCTGCGCCTGGACAAGGCCCAGGCCGAAGCGCAGATGGAAAACATCGGCCGCAGTTATCGGCTGATGGTCGAGGGCCTGATCGATGTCTTGCGCGCCCGCAGCAGCCTCAAGGGCGAGTTCCGCATTCAGCAGACGATGATTCAACCGGTGGAAAACAACCCGCTGAAATTCGCTCCCAACGTCGATGAAGCCTTGCTGTTGCTGTTGCGTCACAGCAATCAGGCGTTCATGGCGCCAGACCTGGCGGTGCGCGACAGCTTCGATGACTTGCGCGCCCACCAGTTGGCGGTGATGGCCGGTGTAGAGGCGGCGATCAAACATCTGTTGACGCGCTTCGAGCCCTCGCAACTGGAAGAGCGCATGGGCAAGCCCGCTGGCCTGTCGAGTATTTTCAATGGCTCGCGACAAGCCCAGTACTGGCAGCAGTTCACCGAGCTTTACAGCAATATTTCCCGTGAGGCCCAGGAGGATTTCCAGGACCTGTTTGGTCGGGAATTCAGCCGCGCCTACGAAGAACACAGTACCCGGCAGCGCCGCCGCTGAGCGTCGCCGTTGCATAACGGCATTCAGAGCAAAGAACGGAACAACGGATAGCTGAAACGTCATTGAGGACGCAGGATGATTCACAGGTTTTTACTCGCAGTCGCCACCGCGCTTCTGCTGACCGCATGTGCCAGGGAGACGGCCAAACCCCAGGCCGAAGAGGCTGAGGCCGACACGGCCGCCGTCGAGTTGCACTTTCACGCCATCGCCGGGCTCAACCCAGGAGCCACGGGCCAGCCGGCCCCGGTCCGGGTGCGCATTTTCGAATTGAAAAATGCCGCCACCTTCGGTCGTTCCGATTATTTCGCCCTGGCCGAACGAGCCCAGGCGACGCTCGGTGCGGATCTGATCGACCAGGACGAAGTGCTGATCCAGCCAGGCCAGCAGTTGAGCCTGCAGCGTGACCTCGATCCGGCCACCCGCCATATCGGTGTGCTGGTGGGGTATCGCGAGTTGGATCAGTCGTTGTGGCGCACGGTGATTAACGTCCCGCCGCGCCAATACACCGAATACCAGATCAGCCTCGACGTGCGAGCCGTGCGCAGCGCCGTCGCGGTTCCCCCATCCAGCCCTGCCCAATAAGCAATCGGAGCCCCCATGTCCTGGAACAATCGCGTGGTCTGGTCGGAAGGCATGTTCATTGGAACGCAGCACTTCCAGCAGCATGACCGTTACCTGGAGAACCTCATCGACGCCCGGAGTCGCCCATTGTCGGCCGGGGCCTGGGGGTTTTCTGAGTTGCTGATCGACCAGGGCCTGCTGGCCCAGGGCAAACTGGCGATCATCTCGGCGCGGGGCCTGTTGCCAGACGGCACGCCATTCAACATTCCCCAGGATGACCTGGCGCCGAGCCCGCTGAATGTCGATGGCAACCTGCGCGATGGTTTGGTGTACCTGGCCTTGCCGCTCAAGCGCGCCGGTGCGCGTGACACCGTTGACGAAGGCGAGGCTCTGGGCGCTGCGCGTTATGTGAGTCAGGTGCGCGAAGTACGGGACGACAACGCGCCGTTCGAAAACCAGGCGCCGGTGGCCGTGGGTTCGAGGGCACTGCGATTATTGGTCGCCCAGGATGGCATCAGCGACTACGCCGCCATCGGCCTGGTGCGGATCAAGGAGAAACGCGCCGACCGTGCCTTGGTGCTCGACGACACTTACATTCCGCCGCTGCTGGATGTGGTCGCCTCCAATCCCCTGGCCGCGTTTCGCAGCGAGCTATTGGGCCTGCTTCATCAACGCGGCGAAGCCCTTGCCGGGCGGGTGGTGGCGTCCGGAGCCGGCGGCGCCTCGGAGATTGCCGACTTCATGCTGCTGCAACTGGTCAACCGCGCCCAACCGCTGATTCAGCACTTGAGCCGGTTGAGTCCGTTGCACCCCGAACGGTTCTACAGCGAGCTGGTGAGCCTGGCCGGAGAGTTCTCCACCTTTACCGCTTCCGGGCGACGACCGCAGGAGTACCCGCAGTACCAGCACGATGACTTGGCGTTGAGTTTTGCGCCGGTGATGCAAGCCCTGCGTGAGGCGCTGTCGATGCTGATCGACAGCAAGGCCACGCCGATTCCGATTGTCGAAAAAGCCTACGGCATTCATGTGGCCATGCTGGCCGACAAGACCCTGCTCGACAACGCCAGTTTTATCTTGGTGGTGCGCGCCGATGTCCCTGCCGAGACCTTGCGCAGCCGCTTCGGCCTGCAGAGCAAAATCGGCTCGGTGGAACACATTCGCGATCTGGTCAACCTGCAATTGCCGGGTATCGGCTTGGTGCCGATGCCGGTGGCGCCACGGCAGATTCCCTATCACGCCGGCTCCACCTATTACGAACTCGACCGGGGCAGCGAGCATTGGCAACAACTGGCCAACTCCGGCGGTTTTGCATTCCACATCGCGGGCCAGTTCCCGGGGCTGAACCTGGCTTTCTGGGCGATCCGAGGATAAACCGCGATGAACAATGACGATCGTACCCAGTTCATGCCGACACCCGGTGGCCGTGGCGCCGACCCGATCCGCCCGGATCCGGGTCGCGCCCAGCCCGCGCCATTATCGATGCCGGCCGCGCCGGTGTTGACCGGCAAAGCCGAAGGTCTCAACCCTCTGGAGAGCGCCGCGGGTCCGCTGCTGGCGTTGCTGACCCGCTTGCGCAACACCATTGCCCACCCGGCACCGGCAAGCCTGCGGGCGCAACTGCTGGCCTACCTGCGCCAGTTCGAGGAGCGCGCCGAGGCCGCCGGCGTGGTGCGCAACGATGTGTTGCTGGCCCGCTACGCCTTGTGCACCGCCCTGGATGAGGCGGTGTTGAGTACGCCATGGGGTGGCACCGGCGACTGGGGCAAGCAGAGCCTGCTGATCACTGTGCACAACGAAGCCTGGGGTGGCGAAAAAGTGTTCCAGCTGCTGGAACATTGCCTGCAAAGCCCCCGCGAACGTTTGTATCTGTTGGAGCTGTTGTACCTGTGCATGTGCCTGGGGTTCGAAGGGCGCTATCGGGTCATGAATGATGGTCGCAGCCAACTGGAGGCCTTGCGTGAGCGCACCAGTGCGGTCATCCGCAGCGCCCGTGGCGAATATGAGCGTGAACTGTCGCCCCATTGGCGCGGCGTTACCGTGGCGCGCGACCGGCTGGCGCAATTCATGCCGCCATGGATCGCCATGGCCATCGGTGTGGCGTTGCTGCTGGCGCTGCTGTTCGGCCTGCGTCTGAAACTGGCCGCCGATGCCGAGCCGGTGTTTAAAAACATCCATGCACTGGGCGAGATCCCGGTGCAGGCCATCGATCGTCCGGTGGTGCAGCCGAAACTGGTCGAGCGGCCACGCCTGGCCGGTTTCCTCGCCGATGAAATCAAGGCCGGCCGGGTAGCTGTGGAAGATGCCGTCGACCGTTCAGTGGTGACCATCCGTGGCGATGAGCTGTTTGCCTCGGGCAGCGCCAGCATCGTCGACAATTTCCAGCCGCTGATGCTGCGCATCGCCGATGCCATTCGCAAGGTCAAGGGCCAGGTCCGGGTGACCGGCCACAGTGACAATCGCCCGATTGCCACCCTCAGGTTTCCATCGAACTGGGCCTTGTCCGAGGCGCGAGCCACTTCGGTGCTGCAAATCCTTTCGGCCAAGACCGGCCAGCCCGAGCGCTTCAGCGCCGAAGGCCGCAGCGACACCGAACCGTTGGCCTCGAACGCTACAACCGAGGGCCGCGCACGCAATCGTCGGGTCGAAATCACAGTGTTGGCGGAGGGGGTCGAGTGAAGGCGTTTTTCAGTTTTATGACTCGCTGGGTCATTCCGTTGCTGGGGCTGATCGCCCTGAGCCTGATCATCTGGTTTGTCGGGCCGCTGCTTGAACTCCTGGTGCCCGAAGGCCGGCGCTGGGCGCTGATCATTCTGGTGTTCGCGGTGTGGATCGCCTATCGGGTGTTTCGCATCATTCAGGCCCGCCGTCAGGCCGCCGAAGTCATGCGCAGCCTGGCGGCGCAAACCCCGCCGGACCCGACCAGCATCGCTACAGCCGAAGAGCTCGAAACCCTGCGCCAGCGCATGGACGAAGCCCTGGCGCTGTTGAAGAAAGCCAAGCTGGGCGGCGACGAGCGCCGCAATCTCTACGAACTCCCGTGGTACGTGATCATCGGCCCACCGGGTTCGGGCAAGACCACGGCGCTGGTCAACTCCGGGCTGCACTTTCCATTGGCGGCGCAGTTGGGCGCCGGTGCGGTGCGCGGCGTCGGCGGTACGCGCAATTGTGATTGGTGGTTTACCGACCAGGCTGTGCTGCTCGACACCGCAGGCCGCTACACCACTCAGGACAGCGACGCGACGGTCGACAAGGCCGCATGGCTGGGCTTTCTGGGTCTGTTGAAAAAACAGCGGGCCCGTCGCCCGATCGACGGCGCATTTATCGCCATCAGCCTCTCCGACCTGTTGCTGGGCAGCGACGCCGAACGCGCCGCCCATGCCGCTGCGATACGCCTGCGCATTCAGGAGCTGTACACCCAACTGGGCGTGCGCTTCCCGATCTACCTGATGCTGACCAAGCTCGATCTGGTGCCCGGGTTCATGGAGTATTTCGACACCCTGAGCAAGGAAGAGCGAGCCCAGGTCTGGGGCATGACCTTCGCTCTGGATGACGGCAAAAGCAATGACAGCCCGCTGGCCCATCTGCAAAGCGAATTCGCCGGCCTGGAGCAACGCCTGAACGATCGGCTGGTGGAGCGCTTGCAGCAGGAACGCGACCCGGCGCGACGCGATCTGATCTACGGTTTTCCACAGCAGTTCGGCGCGTTGAAGGATTGCCTGCAAAGCTTCCTTGAGGGCGTGTTCAAACCCAACGCCTTTGAAGAGCGGGTGCTGTTGCGCGGGGTGTATTTCACCAGCGGCACCCAGGAAGGCAGTCCGATTGACCGGCTGATCGGCTCCATGGCCCAGAGCATGAACCTGGACCGTCAGCACCTGGTGCGCCAGAACGGCACCGGGCGCAGTTACTTCATCGAAAAACTCTTCACCGCCGTGGCCTTTGCCGAGCGTGGGCTGGTGGGGGTCAACCCGAAAGTCGAACGTCGACGCAAGTGGCTCGCCCAGGGCGTGCTGGCTTCGACCGTAGCCTTGGTGCTGGTGGTCGGGACCTTGTGGTGGGTCAGCTACCGCGCCAACCAGGCGTATATCGCGCAAGTCGATCAGAAAGTCGCGCCCCTGGGCCAGACGGTGCAGAACCTCAGCCCGGCACAGCGGGACGTGCTCGCTGTACTGCCATTGCTCACCGCGGTGAAACATTTGGCCGGTGACGCGCCGAACTGGGCTGAAGGCCTTGGCCTGTATCAGGGCGACATGCTTGAAGCCGAGTCGGCCAGCGTCTATCGCAAGCTGTTGATCGCCGTCTTCGCGCCACGCTTGCTCACGCGTATCGAGGAGCAACTGCACGGCGGCGGCAATTCGGACTTCCTTTACGAAGGCTTGAAGGCCTACCTGATGCTCGCCGACAGCGAGCATTACGATGCTGATTTCATCAAGGCGTGGATCGCCCTGGACTGGGACCGCAGCCTGCCGCGCGACTTGCCGGCCGAGCAGCGCGTAGCCCTCGGGGAGCACTTGCAGGCGCTGTTCGAGCGCCATCCGCCCACCGCGCGTCTCGACCCGCGCCTGATCGACGATTTGCGCCGGCAATTGCAACAGCTGCCAGTGGCCCAGCGTGTCTATGACCGGGTCAAGCGGCAGAAACTGCCGGACGGCATCCCGGACTTTCGTCTCAACGAAGCGGCCGGGCGCGATGCTGCGCTGGTGTTCAGCCGCAAGAGCGGCAAGCCGCTGGGCGACCCCTTGAGTGGCTTCTTCACGGCCAAGGGTTACCGCCAAGGGTTTTTGCTCACCAGCCTGAACCAGACCGGCACCTTGGCCGAGGAGCAGTGGGTGCTCGGTCATGACCAGGCTGAGCAACAGAACGTCGCCAGCCTGGCCGCCGACGTGCGTCGTCTGTATTTCCAGGATTACCAGCGCCAGTGGGACGCCTTGCTGGCTGATATCGACTTCGTGCCGATCACCAGCGTGGCCCAGGCCGCCGATGTGCTACGGGTGATTTCCGGGCCGACTTCGCCGTTGAAAAAACTGCTGGTGGCGGTGGCGAAGGAAACCGACCTGCAACAGGAAGAACGCCTGCTGGCCGCCAAGGGCGCGCCGGTGGAAGGCGGGGTCGACAAGCTCAAAGAGCGCCTGGGCACCTTGCTCGGCCAGGAGCAGGCGATGCAAAACACACCTGAGGCCAGTGACGATCCAATCACCGCGCATTTTGCCGAGCTCAACCGCATCGTCAGCAAGAACGAAGGCGAGCCGGCAGCCATCGACGGCCTGCTGGCCGACATGAACGCCCTGTATGTGCAGGTCAGCGCCATGGTCGGTGCCAGCGGCGACGCCTTGCTTGGCGAAGCCAAGAACCAGGCCGCAGCGGCGGCGACGCGGGTCAGCCTCAACGCCGAGCGTCAACCGGCGTTGGTGCAGGGCCTGGTCAAGTCGGTGGTCAATTCCACCACCAACAGCATGATGGGTGGAGTACGCAATCAACTGAACGCGGCCTGGACCAGCGAAGTGGTGAACATCTATCGCCAGTCCCTGGCCGGGCGTTATCCGATGTCGCCGGGCAGTGCGCGGGACGCGACCCTGGATGACTTCGGTCAGTTCTTCGGCGTGGGCGGGGTGATGGACAACTACTTCCGCAAATACCTGCAGCCCTATGTGGATACCTCGACCCAGGCCTGGCGCTGGCAACCGGGTGCCGCGCAGAAGCTCGGCATCGCCCCGGGCGTGCTGCAAACCTTCCAGCGGGCAGCGACCATCCGGGATGCGTTTTTCCGTTCCGGCGGTACCCAGCCGATGGTGCGCTTCGAACTCAAGCCCGTGGCCATGGATACCACCATCACCCAGTTTTTGCTCGACCTCGACGGCCAGCAATTGAGCTATGACCACGGCCCAAGCCGCCCGACCGCCATGCAATGGCCCAACCCCGGCAGCATCGGCGTGGTGCGGATCTCGATCATGCCGCCCACGGCCAGCGGTCGGTCCGGCATCACCCTGGACGGACCCTGGGCCTGGTTCCGCCTGCTCGAGCAATCGGACCTGACCGCCGGCAACTCGCCGGACCGCTTCAACCTGCGGCTGCGGGTCGATGGCGCCAGCGCCTCTTATGAGCTACGGGCCAACAGCGCCTTCAACCCGTTCAAGAGCCGTGTGCTCAGCGGTTTCAGCCTGCCGGAGCGTTTATGAGCACGCCGGGCTTCTATGGAAAGTTGGCCAGTCGCGGGGATTTTGTCAGCCGTGGCTTGCCGCAGAGTTTTATCGGCCCCTGGGATTCATGGCTGGCGGCGGGTTTGCTCGCCAGCCAGAGCCTTGGCGACCGTTGGCTGAATGCCTATCTGGTCAGTCCGCTGTGGCGCTTTATGGTCGCGCCCGGTGTGTGTGGGCCGCAGGCCGCCGTGGGGGTGGTGATGCCGAGCATTGATCGGGTTGGCCGGTATTTTCCGCTGACCGTTGCGGTGCTGCTGGATCACGACGCTGATCCTGCGTCGGTGATAGGCGGTTCGGATATCTGGTTTGAACAGGTCGAGCAATTGCTGTTGAGCACCTTGAACGTGGAGGCAAGCTTCGAGGCCTTCGGTGCAGGACTGGAGGCGCTGGGCAGTCCGGCTTATCTGCGACGCACCCCGAGCAGCCATTTTGCCGGCCTGCACCGCTTTGATGTCACCGATCCGCAGGCGCGAATGATCGCCCTCGCCGAACAGGCCTGCGAAGGGGCCAGTGTGTGGTGGGGGCAGGGTTCGGAGCGCATCGCCCCCGGTTTATTGTGGTGCCAGGGCCTGCCGGCCGCCGCTGATTTTGCACAATTTTTGCTCGGCCAAGAAGGTGTTGTGTAGATGTGTTCAAGCGTTGGAAGGGCCCTCAAGTCTGCAAGCAAAAGCCATGTCGGCATGGTCCGTCAGGTTAACGAAGACGCTTGCCTGGACCTGCCGCAAAAAGGCCTGTGGGTGGTCGCCGATGGCATGGGCGGGCACGCGGCGGGCGACTACGTCAGCAGTCTGATTGTCGACAGTCTGCGTAGCATTGCTGTGGGCCGTTCGCTGGATGAATACGTCGCGGCGTTGAAAACCGACCTGCTGCGGGTCAACGCCGCCGTGCGTGAAGAAACCGCCAACCGCGGTGTGACCATGATGGGCAGCACGGTGGTGCTGCTGGCGGCGCGTGACTTGCGCGCGATGTGCCTGTGGGCGGGCGACAGCCGCTTGTATCGCCTGCGTGACGGCCGGCTCAAACGCCTCTCGCGGGACCACAGTTACGTCCAGGATCTGCAGGACAGCGGCCTGCTCAGTGAAGCCGAAGCGCGGGTGCACCCACGATCCAATATTGTCACCCGCGCCATTGGGGTCCAGGCACAGCTGGAGCTGGCGATGGTCGAGTTGCTGTTGAAGCCCGGCGACAGTTACCTGTTGTGCAGCGACGGGCTGAACAAGACCGTTGAAGATCATGAGATCCGCGAGGTGCTGGACCACGACGAACCTGGGGAAATCGCCAGCAGCTTGGTGTCCCTGGGCCTGATGCGTGGCGGTCCGGACAACATCACTGTCGTTGTCGTGAAGGTGCCTTCATGAACCTCACTGCAAACATGCTGATCCCGGGCTACGACATCGACGGTGAAATCGGCGAAGGCGCCATGGCCAGTGTTTACCTGGCGACCCAGCGCTCGCTGGAGCGCAAGGTGGCGTTGAAGGTCATGGCCGCCGCGCTGGCAGCCGACCCGAGTTTCTGCGAGCGCTTCCTGCGTGAAGGCAAAACCCTGGCGCGCTTGTCTCACCCGCATACGGTCACCATCCATGACATCGGCAATGTCGGTGAGCTGTATTACATGGCCATGGAATACCTGCCCAACGGCACGCTCAAGGAGCGCATTGCCGCCGGCCTGACGCCGGAGCAGGGCCTGATCTACGTCCGCCAGATCGCCTCGGCCCTGGGCTATGCCCATGGGCTGGGGCTGGTTCATCGCGACGTCAAACCGGCGAATATTCTGTTCCGCGCCGATGGCACAGCGGTGCTCTCGGACTTCGGCATCGCCAAGTCGCTGGACGACCGCACCCAGTTCACCCAAGCGGGTTTCGCCGTCGGCACGCCCAGCTACATGAGTCCGGAACAGGCGCGCGGCCAGGACATTGACGGCCGGGCCGATCTTTATGCCCTGGGCGTGGTGCTCTACGAAATCCTCGTCGGCAAACTACCGTATACCGGCAACGACGCGCTCTCTACGGCCCTGGCGCATTTGACCGAACCGCTGCCGGAGCTGCCGGTGCACCACGGCCGTTATCAAGAGGTGCTGCGCAAGCTGTTGGCCAAGGATCCGGCCGAGCGTTTCCCGGATGCAAAGGCGTTGTTGCAGGCGCTGGATAATCTGCCGGGGGAATCGGTGGAAGCGACCACGATCCGGCCGTTGCCCATTCCTGTGAACAATGACCTGGCGGGACTGACGCCGGTGTCTATCGATATACCGACCGGCCCCGCGCAGCCACAACCTCCAGCCAAGCCTGTTGCGCCGATTGGAAAGCCGACACCGCAGTCCACCGTCTCGGAGCAGCGCAAGGGGCCGGTGTTCGCGCTCGCCGCTGTCGGGGTAGCCGTGGTGCTGGCCTTGGGCGGCGCGGGTTATTGGTGGCTGTCCAGTGGCGTCGACGCGGACACCAGGACGCCGGTTGTTTCAGTGCCACCGGCCAACACGACGCCGGCAGTGGCGCCACCCGTGCCGCCCGTAAAGCCTCCCGAGGTGACGGAAGTCAATGACAGTCAGCGCCCGCTGCTGATGGCCGGCAAAAAAACCTTGTTCCAGCGGGTGCTCAGCAAGCCGGGAGCGAAACTCGCCAGTGAACCGGGGGCTACACCTGACAAGGCCTTGCCGGCATTTTCCGTGCTGTACGTCTATCAGCGCCAAGAGGTGGCCGGCAGCCCGTGGTTGCGTGTCGGCGCTGCTACCGACGGGCGCAGTGACGGTTGGTTGGCGGCCGAGCAAGTCAGCGACTGGAAGCAAAGCCTGGTGCTCAAGTTCACCGAACGCTCCGGCCGTGCGCCGGTGATGTTCCTGCGTCAGCCCGGCGAAGTGGAGCGGCTGCTGGCCGATCCGTCGGCTGCAAAAAACCTGTTGCTCAAGGCCCAGCAGAACCGCGAAGACAATCAGCAAGTGCTGGCCCTGGAACCGGCCGCCAGCGCGGTGCCGCAAAACCAGTTCTACCTGTTGCCGATCTTCGATTCGCGCGAGAGCTTCGATGAAAACGGCCAGCCCGTGCAGTTGCTGAACGTGGCGTCCATCGACCCCGGTAATGCTCCGAAGGCTGCCGCCAGCAACACGCCAATCACTACCGCCAACGCCGACGCATTCCGCACCGCCGTGGTACTGGTGGTCGATACCACCGTGTCCATGCAGCCCTACATCGATCAGGTGCGCGAGGTCGTGCACGAACTGCAAACCCGCATCGCCGAGCGCGGCGAGCAGGACAGTGTCAGCTTTGGTCTGGTGGGGTTTCGAAACAGCATCCAGAAAACCCCGGGCCTGGAATACGTCGCCAAAACCTTGATCACCCTGGACCAGGGCCGCGACCCACAGCGTTTCATGGACCTGGCGCGGCAGGTCAAGGCGTCCACGGTCTCGAGCCATTCGTTCAATGAAGATGCGTTTGCCGGCGTGATGGAAGCGGTCGAGGGCATGGACTGGTCCGGTTATGGCGGACGCTTGATTCTGTTGGTCACCGATGCCGGCGCCTTGCGCAAGAACGACCCGTATGCCGCCACGCAAATGAACGAGGCCGAAGTGCGTCAGGCCGCATTGGGCAAACAGATCAAAATCTACGCTTTGCACCTGCTCAGCGATGCCGGCAAGAAAACCCATGGCGGTGCGCAAAGCCAGTATCGCACCCTGACCGCCGACGCCAACCCGCAGATCGGCGATCTGTACATCCCGGTGCCTGGCGCCGATGTGCGCAAGTTCGGTGAGCGGGTGGACGAGATCGGTTCGGTGTTTGCCGACCTGGTGCATCAGGTGCGCAGCAACAAGTCGCAAACCGTGCCGCTGCTGAGCGCTGCGCCGAGCCTGGCCGACAAATCGGCGGCCGTCGGCTACGCGATGCACATGGACTTCCTGGGGCGAAAAGCCGCCAGCCAGGCGCCGCAACTGGTCAGCGCCTGGACCGCCGACCGAGACCTGACCAACCCGGCCCTGCCGGCGTTCCAGGTGTGCGTGATGCTGACCAAGCTGCAGCTCAACGACTTGCAGCAATCGCTGAAACTGATCGTCGACGCCGCCCGCAAGACCCAGACCTCACCGAAGAATTTCTTCCAGGAAATCGCCAGCGCCAGTGCCTACATGAGCCGCGATCCCTCGGCCTTGCGCAAGGGCGGCAATCTGGCCGATGGCGGGGTTCTGGGGGAGTACCTGGAAGGACTGCCTTATCGCAGCAAGTCGTTGAACATGACCCAGGATTTGTGGCTTTCGCTGAGCGTGGCCGAGCAGGAGGATTTTATCGACGAGTTGGATTCCAAGATCCGTCTCTACGAAACCTTCCACAACGACTTGGCCAACTGGGTGCGTTTCGGCGATGCCGAGCCGGGTGATGCCTTGTACCGCGTTCCATTGTCGACGCTGCCGTGATGCTGAACATGAGTGCAGTGCACAAAAGCCGAGGCGTCAGTAGCCAACGCTACAGCCTGGTGATTCCACGGCTGCAACTGCGTGCCGGTGAACAACTGGCGGTGGTCGGTCCCAGTGGCTGTGGCAAAAGCACGTTGCTCGATTTGCTGGCGCTGGTGCTGGCTCCGGATCAGGCCGGGCAGTTTGATTTTGCGTCCGGCCAAACCACGACGGACATTGCCGGGCTGTGGCGCGCTGATGCGCAAAGTGCCTTGGCGGACCTGCGCAGCCGGCATTTGGGCTACGTGCTGCAAACCGGAGGCCTGCTGGATTTTCTGGACGTGCGCGGCAACATCGACCTGTCGCGCCAACTGCTCGGTTTGAAAGACGACGGCAGCGTGGATCGTCTGGCCGGGGCGTTGGATATCACCGATCAACTGGGCAAAAGACCGTGCGACTTGTCCGTCGGCCAACGGCAACGGGTGAGTTGCGCTCGCGCCTTGGCCCATGGGCCGCGCCTGCTGTTAGCCGATGAACCGACCGCTGCCCTCGATCCACTGAACGCGGAACGCGTGATGCAGTTACTGGTGACCCAGGCTCGTGAACACAGCGTGTGCTGCGTCGTTGCCACCCACGACGAGTCACTGGCCCGCGCCAGCGGTTTGCAGGTGCGGCGCATCAGTTGTCGTCGCGACGTCGATGGCGGTGTTACCGCCACCCTCGGGGAGGCCTGCTGATGCGCAACACGCTAGTGGCTTCCCTGGCCTGGCAGGATTACCGCAACGATGCCTGGCTGTCGGCCTGTTCGGTATTGGCGCTGGTGGCGGTGATCGCGCCGCTGCTGGTGCTGTTCGGTTTGAAATTCGGCCTGGTCAGCAGTTTGACCGAGCGCCTGGAAAACGACCCGGCCACCCGGGAGATCATCCCCTTGGGTGGCGGCCGGTTCAGTGCCGCGTTTATCGAACAGTTGAGCCAGCGCAGCGACGTGTCGTTCGCCTTGCCGCGCACCCGGCAGATTGCCGCGACGGCGGATATGACCGCTGGCGCTTCGACGGTGACGGTGGAAATGATCCCCACCGCCGCCAACGATCCGTTGCTCGGCAGTCTGCCGGTGCCCCAAGGGCTGGATCAGGTGCTGCTCAGCCAGACCGCCGCCGAAAAGCTCGGGGCCAAGGCCGGTGATTGGTTGCAGGCCAGTTTTGGCCGGCAGGTGGCCGGTCGTGGCGAGGCGCAGCGCGCTCGCGTTCAGGTGCTGCAGGTTCTGCCGCTGGAAGCCTTCGCCCGGGACGGATTGTTCGCGCCGTTGACGTTACTGGAGGCGGCTGAAGATTACCGGGATGGCCGCGCCGTGCCGGCGTTCGGTTGGCCAGGCGATGCGGTGGGCGTGACGGAGCAGCGGGTGTATCCGGCGTTTCGCCTGTACGCCCGCAACCTCAAGGATGTCGAGCCGCTGCGTCAGTACTTCGCTGCGCAGAACCTGCTGGTCTCGACCCAGGCCCAGGCCATCGCCCAGGTGCAATCGCTGAGCCGCAACTTGTCGATCGTGTTCTGGATCATCGCCGGATTGGCCTTGGCGGGAGCGTTCGCGGCGATTTTTGCCGGCGCGCTGGCGGCGGTCGAGCGCAAGCGCCGAGAGTTATCGGTGTTGCGTCTGCTGGGGTTTTCCACGGCGGCGTTGCTGTTGTTTGTGGTGATACAGGCCCTGTACAGCGCCGGCTTTGCCGCGCTGTTGAGCGCCGGGCTGTATGGCCTGGCTCAATCGGGCCTGAACCATTTATTTGTGCAGATGCCGGGTGAGTACGCCAGCCATCTGCTGGCGCGTCACTACGCGTTGGCCCTGGCGGCAGTCTTCGGCGTCAGCGCCGTGGCGGCGGTCTGTGGTGGCTGGCGAGTGGCGCGTATCCAGGCGTGTGAAGGAATCCGAGATGTATAAGTTACTGGGCGCCGCCATGGCGCTGAGCCTGGCTGGTATGGTCTGGGCCGATGAAGGCACCGACAAACTGGACAACCCCAAGCCGTTGCCCGATGACGTCAGCCTGCCGCTGCCGTGCGAAGGGCAGATGGTATTCCGTTACGTCTACATCCTGGCCCAGGGCAGTCTGGACGACCGCGAGATCAGTCTCGGCTACCCGTTCAGCGAAGATGAGGCCGGTTATCAGCAGTCGTTCATTTCCGGTTATCGCCGGGACTTCATCAATGGCCAGTTCACCCTTAAAGATCTGCCCAAGGACTGGAGCAAGAGCATCACCCCGTTGATGCCCAAGACCGACGCTAATACTCCGCTCAAACCGATGCTCTATTTCATCGGCAAATACGAAGTCACCGCGCGCCAATACGCGCAGGTCATGGCACAGGCGCAATCGTTGGCCAGCGGCGAGCCGGCGCCGGCCTGCGAGGCACTGCAAGCGCAGGTGCCGCAAGGCATGGCCGGGCGTTTGCCCAAGGTGAAGCTGTCGCGATTCGAGGCCGAACGCTTTTCGGCGGTGTACAGCGCCTGGCTGATGAAATACCACAAGGACCTGCTGCCGGTGAGCGGTCGCGGCACCTCGGCAGAAGAGGGCGGGTTGGGTTTTGTGCGCTTGCCGACCGAAGTCGAATGGGAATTTGCTGCCCGTGGCGGGCAGGGCGTCAGCCGTCAGGACCTGGAAGGGCGTCTGTTTCCCCGGCGCCTGGACGGCAGCGAAAGCGATGGGCCACTGGCGGACTGGGCGGTCTTCAATCAGGTCGCCGGCGGCACCGGTCAGGCCGCGCGGTTGATGCCGATCGGTACCAAACTGCCAAACCCCATCGGTCTGTTCGACGTGATCGGCAACGCCGCCGAGATGGTCCAGGAGTCCTTCCAGCTGGTGCACGCCGGACGCCGCCAGGGCACCTACGGCGGCTTTGTGGTCAAGGGCGGCAATTACCTGGAAGGCGAGGGTACCTTGTTCACTGGGATGCGCCGCGAGTACTCGCTGTTCGCCGCCGACGGCACCGAGCAAAACAACGAAACCACCGGCTTCCGGGTGGCGATTGGCGCGTTGTCGGCGCCCCGTTCGCGCTACAAGGAACTGTTTGCCCAATGGCAGAAAGAAGGTCGGCTGGCTTCGCTGACCGATGCCATCGACGACGCCCAGGACCCGACCAAACGCCTGGACAGCATCATTGCCGCCAGCGTCGATCCGCGCCTGCAAGCCGAGTTGGGGCTGGTCAACGAAGAGCTCAAGCGCAACGTCTCGCTGATCGCCCAGCAGCGCGAGGAAGCGGCTGGCAACCTGATCCAGTCGGCGGCTCTGGTGGCCGAGACCGTCAACAACTACAACATTCGCCTGACCAATTTGCAGAAGAGTCGCCAGCAGGCCGTGGACGCCAAGGACGAGGCCAGCGCCAAGCTGTTCGCCGTGGCCATCGACAACGGCCGCAGCGCGCTTGACGGTGCGGTGGCGATCTACATCGACAACCTGGCGACCGGCACGCGCTACACCGATGCCGTGATCCAGGCGCAGTTTCAACGTATCAAGGAAGAGTTGGAGCGCAAGCCGGTACTGGGCAAGAGCCTGGTGACGCGCGCGACGTTATTCGTTCGCCATGTCGGTGATTATCGTCAGCAACGACGAGCCGACCCGGCGGCGATATTGAAGGAATTGCTCGCATCGAACGCTCAGCGGTCTTGATCGTTCGTTGTACAGCGAGCTTGGAAGGGACTCAGGCGGCGATGGGCCGTGCTGAACTGGTCAAACTTAAAAGAGAACACAACTATGCTTTCCTCCCGTAAAGCTTTTGCTTCGGTTTCCAAGCGTCATCTGCTGCTGATTGCCGTCGGCTTCAGCACTGTACTGACTGGCTGCGCCACGTCACCGACTTCCAAGGTCGCCTCGAGCACCAAGGTCGAGTACTACCCGAACTGCTACGAGCCGGTGCAGCACCTGCGCGCCACCGATTCGAACATGACCAAGTCGGTGGTTACCGGCGCGGCTGTCGGCGCTGTCGGCGGTGCCCTGTTGGGCGCCCTGACCGATTCCGAGAACCGTGGCCGCAATGCCGCCATCGGCGCGGCAGGCGGTGCCCTGGCGGGCGGCGCGGTCGGTTACTACAACGAGCGCCAGAAGCAGATCGCCGATGACAACCAGCGCATCGCGTCCTACGCCTCCGATGTCAACAAAAGCGCCGCCGACATCGACCGCAGCACCGCGTACGCCAAGGCTTCGCAACAGTGCTACCAGGGCGCGTTCACCAAACTGGTCGCCGACCGCAAGGCCAAGACCGTCAACGACACCGAAGGCCGCAAGCGCCTGGCAGAAATCGTCGCGGGCCTCAAAGAGTCCAACGACCTGATCGTCGCGGTTAACGGTAAAGCCAGTGAAGACCTGAGCAACTACACCCAGGCCTACGAAAAAGACCTGCAGCAAGTAGGCGTGCAGCGCACTGACGTGGTCACTGTAGCAACCGCCGACATCACGCCGGTCGTGGCACCGACCCAGACCAAGAGCAAGAAAGCGGTGAAACCGGCGAAAAAACCGGTGCTGCCAACCGTGCCGAAAGAAGCGGTCACCACCGAGAAAACCCTGCAGACCGCACAAGCCAAACAGGCTGAAAGCAAGCAAGTCGCCAGCGCAGGCACCACTCAGGTCAACAGCATGTGCAAGAACCCGGACCTGGGCGATTGGGCACCGGTACCTTGCCCGAATGTTTGATTAAGTTTCTGTAGGGCTTTGATCATTCCCACGTGTTGCGTGGGAATGATCTGTACCCAGCGTTATGCGTCGCCATCTCCTGCGCTGGCAAATGATTCAGCGCTCTTTTCACCCCGCCATCCGCCAAGAGCCGAACATTCAATCCTGAGTCGACCCCAAAAGTGTTGATAGCTTCAATAACCTCCAAAGGTCAGCATTTTAAAATCGTTGCAAACAAACGGGATCAATAACGTGAAGCGCGCAACATTGATCGGGGCGAACATACGCTTATCCTAAAAAAAGAATTGATGTAGGAAGGGGGCTGAAACGCGGTCCGAAATTTCCATTTAGGAGTGCCATTGTTTTGAAGGAATTTTTTAATATGCTTTTTGTGAGTCATCGCTTTGTTCACGGATGACTGTAACTATCAGAAAACGCCTGAATTTTTTATTTTTGTCATGCTGGCTTCAACGTCAGGATATGAATTCATCAGTGATGATAAGTAGGGGTTGATGAGCCGCTCTGGCTCAATGGTTTCGGGGGTTGCGCGTCGAAGGTGGAGGGGTCAAAACCGACGTCAGGGAATCCCCTGTCACATACAAGGTTTTCTCCTACATGCAATGGAGAAAACGCCGTTTTATTGTTTAATCGGATGCTTGCTAATGGCCATTATTGTGATTAGGATGCGCGCACTTGAAAGAGCACGAACTCAATTGGATGAGACTCATCGCCGCTCTTTAATACTGTCCGGCGCCATTGCAACTGCAATGGCCGTATGGCTGTAATCCTAATTAAAGGTCATGGATGTCCTACTCAAGCAAACTTTCCACTCATTACCTTGAACTCGCAAAAGCCTCTGTTTCCAAAGAGAGTTTCGCGGGCGAGGATGTTCGCTTTTCGAGCGAACACGAGGCATTGGAAAGCTTTCGCCGCGTGCTTGGATGGCAGCGGTCAAGTGAAGGTGAGCTAGGAATATGCGATTGAGGGTTCTAAGTCCGTTGGCAATGATCGTGCGTCGCGCTTTGCTGCTGATCGCCCTGACTGCCGTTGCCCTGGTGTTGTCTGCCTGCTACATGAAAGTGACGGCTTCAAGGCTCGCTAACGTGTACTCCACAGTCTGGAACGAGTCCGGGACTTGTTACATCAATTCCTACATTCCGCAGTATTCGGCTCTGGGCACCCCCGGAAAGATCTTCCATTTTTTCACCAGTGAAGCCTTTTTCAGGGTGTACGCAAAAGACGGTACGTTGTTGAAGTCGTCTGAATGGTTGATTTGGCAGAGCGAATTCACGAGGGATGAACGGGCGCTATGGGTAAACGGTCATGCGATCTATCCGACAGCGACGGGGTACGAGGGCTGGAACATTCCAGTGTGTGGTTGAATAATGAAAATGAATATTCGGCGCTTGGTTGGATTGCTTCCGCATTTCTGACGAAAGGCTCTGTTAATGAAGATTTCCTTAAGGCCTTTGAGTATATCGCTGAAGCTTCATGGGGTTTAATAAGGAATGACTATGGAAAGTTACTTTGCTGGCATGGTAGATAATGACTACTTCGGTGTGTTGGCGGTTTTTTGTTTTTTTGTTGGTGTTGCCGGACTTTTTCCAAGTGTTAGGGGGAAAAGGCTTTACAAAGTGTTAAATTTCATTTGTGTTATGGCCATCCCAGTTATGTTTGCGTTGGGTGTCTACTATTTGACGAACTCCAGTGTCTGATTTTTATTCATGGCACGCCGTTTCTGCTGGGTGAATTGAATGTTTCGATGTTCACAACTTGTTGCAAAACCGACAAACAGGTAACCCCCCCCCTGTGTCCTATAACCACTACTACCAAAGCGTACTCATGCCAGAGCTGAGCCACTCGCTGACAGTCCCTAATATTCTCTATTTTTTGGTGTCGGCGCTTTTTTTGCTTCTGTCGTTTACAGATCCAAAAAGCAAGTGGTCGGTAAATGTTGAGTTTTTTGGTTGTTCAGAAACTTTCGATGTTTATGGCGGTTTATTTATTTTTTGTATGGTGCTTTATATTCCGATGATGGTGTTTGCGTTTTGTTATCTTGTAAGGGCGATTGTGGCTTTTGTAAAAACAAAAAATTTTCAGGGTGGCATTTCTTTTTTGGCTACTTCGATTGTGGGTGTTATAGCAATTTATTGCTTCGATCATTGGGTGTTCAGTGAGATTTTCTAATGATCCGGCACAGATCTTCCCCTCGCGTGTGCGCGAATCGTATTTGCACCGCGTCCTGACTTTCATCGTTTTGGCTTGCGTCGTTGCCATGCATGTCGCGGGCACCTGGTGCGGAAATATGAATCCAGCATGAACATCTACGTCCGCTTTGCCATGTGGCTGGTTTTCCACGCCGCTGGATGCCTCGCCTACGTGTTCGTGCATGACGCGGTCGTCGCCTTCAAGGCGTTCAACGGCGGGCTCACCATCCGTGGGATAGCGATCGGCATGGCTCAAGACACGTTCCTTTATATTTTTTCGCGGTGAACCTGATGATCGTGCTGGTCCCGAAGCTATGGGCAAAGCTGTGCATTCTGGCGGCGATGGTCGGTTTCATTCTGCTCACCATGCTGGTGGATAACCCGCTGCGAGTCCTGTTCTACGCCATCGTCCAGGGCAGCATCACGTTGCTGGCGATTCTGGCGACGCAAGTCATTGAATCGCGTTGGGCACAGAGAACGTCCATAACGGCTGCACCTATTGAGATATCTGCTAAATGAAGGTCGGGCATAAGTACTCCATAAGCTTGGCTGTCTTGTTGATCGCTATTGCAATCATTGTGGTTGAGGTTTTAGAGCGTGCGCCAGACTATTCGAAAAAAAGTCCATCTGGGCAATATCTTATCGAGTCTGTTCCTGCAAGCTCGCTGTTGACCCCGCGAGACTTTGTTTATCTGCGATTCACCGATTTAAACAACCCCAGTCTGGTTTACCGTACACCTCTTTTTTCCGAGTTGGAGTTGGATATGCGCGCCAATGAAGATGAAAAAACAGTGGGTGTTGTATTTATAGAGTTTGATAAGTCGAACAAGGTATTTACGTTGTGGCTTTCCAGCCCGAAAAAGCACTGGTTGAATTTTTTTATCAGCAATACGCCTTACAGGGTTCTGGAAAATTGATGCTGGGTTCAGTGACCGGGATGCTCAACATGCTGCCGCAGTATCCCGTTCGCGGCACGGCGTATTGCGCGCTGGCGGGTGGTTTGACTGTTTTCGCGATTCTGCTTACCCGCGCCATTGATTCGTACGTGCCCATCATCGCCCGCAAAGGAGGGGGATCTTCAATGAAACTTCGTTCATGCATGACGTCTGTGTTGGCGGCGGGTTGCCTGTTATTGACGGGTTGTACGACTCAGCTGGTCTACTTCAACGAAATATACCTGGTTAACACCTGTGGGGTACCGCTGGAGGTTGAACCGCACCACTACACCAACTGGTTACCGCCGATAGCGCCACGTCTTGTTGCACCCGGTGAGCAGGTCAGTGTGGCCAGTTACAAATCCTTTGGCGAAGACGTCGACCAACAAGTCAGCTGCCGTTATTCGCTCACAGTGAAAGGGGCTCAACGCACTCGTCTCATCAGTGCTGACGAAATGCGCTATGCCCTGCTCAGTATCAAACGCGAGCGCGATGGCAGTCGACGCAGCTGGACCCTTAAAGATGGAGTTTTTTGCCCATGATTGATGTATCGGATGAGATGCGTATGTACCTGATGTTTGTAGCCGACAGTGATCTGTTCGGCAGCCTCGCGATCTTGAGTTTGTTGCTGATCGTCACGGCACTCAGCCGGCGACTGCGTCATTCAAGGCTGCACCGCGCTCTGTCGTTCATGATCCTGGCTTCACTGGTCGTGATGGAGTTCGCGGGCACGTGTTACTCCTCGGTGAGCCCCGCATGAACATGCCGGCCCGCATTTTTTGCTGCGTGTTGATCCACAGTCTTTTCTGTGTGGGGTATGCGTTTTTGAATGATTTCGTGGCCCATTTGTACGGCGCGCTCAATGGCGGTTTGACCTCTCGAGGCGTGAGCATCCGCCTGACCAGCAAGTTCCTCTTTGAGCTGTTTATCGCGATCAACCTGGTGCTGGCCCTGATCCCGTTTTTCAAGGTGAAACTGGCGCTGTGGGCTGTTTGGGTGTCGCTGATTCCGTTGTGGTTGCTGCCGGATCACCCGCTGCGGGCACTGTTCTACGGTCTTGGCCAAGGGACGTTCACGTTGGTAGCGATACTCGCTTGCGCTGGGCTGGACCTCTGGTACACGCGCAAGGTCGCCGCTGGAAAAACCTCGGGGCTGGCGCAAGAGCTGAAGGACATTGCTGAGCATTTTCCTCTGTGCCTGCCCAGACTCGACGAAGGCTATCCGTGGGTACGGAGCCTGGACTCGGTCGGTCTCGGTGCTTATCAGATGGCCTTCATGCCGTGCTCCGACAGCCTGGCCCGATTGCATCGCCTTATTGAAAGCCAGGGGTTCGTCACCGAAGTGGCGCGCATTGAGCGTTTTGTCACGCTGAAGAACGCCCGGGGCGCTGTTTTGTCATTTCGTGAACAGGAAGAGTTCGATGGGCGGATGGTGATTCTGGTCACCAACAGCGCAGCGCTGGTGCAAGCGGTTCGCGACCTGCAAATCACGCCACCCGCGCCGTGGGTGGTGTTCCCTGATTTCAACCCGGAAGGGCTGGGCAACATGCAGGGCAGCCTGCAATGGTGGTGGGACAACTACTTTCAGCCGTTCTGGGAGTCGCTCGATGCGCCTGCAAAACAGGCTTTTCTTCAGCGGCGTAACGCCCCGCAGGCGTGGCTCGACTACTTGCAGTTTTATGAGGAACTGAGCAGCGTGCAAAAAAAGAGGCCGACATAAATCTCAATGACAGCTAGAAGTCATTCAAATTACGGTTTAATAGTAGAAGGAGATGAGTGTGGGATTCAGTATTTTTATTTTTGGGGGGCGCTGGTTTTTGCGGCTTCCTCTTTAGCGGGTGCCCAGGATTTGGTTTGGATTCTGATAGTGACGTGTGCACAGTTTTAGTTGCCGAGAACTATTGTAGGTTGGGCGAGACGGCGAAAACTAAGTGGGATATACGTGTTGGGGAATATAGCTCAACCTGTGTTAAATAAATTTGTCCAATTTTTGATGTCGGTGCGTATCACCTTGATAACTAAACAGTACGCCGAAGCCCGTGTTATCGCACTGGGGGGGTTATGATAAGGGTAGTTGTTTTGCTCGTTTTTTTCTTTATAGCAGCTATAGCAAGCGCAAACCCTAGTTGCGAGGCTGATCTGAACGGAGATGGGGTCTGTGATCCATATAGTGTCAGTTCCCTCGAGGAAGACGGTACAATTTCGCGGGTTACTATAAATATTGGTGGAAGCGACAAGTCAGTTTCGGGAGATTTTGAGTTAGGAAACGGCGGTTTGTCTGCTGGTTATCTCCCAGGTGATTTTTCGTTGTTGCTTGATTTTTATACTCGCAACACTAATCTTACAAAGTACAATTTTAGATGGGATTCCGTACGGCAAGATTGGGTTCTCTATAAAAAATCTACTTGGGTTGAGCCAAGTAGAGATGAAAAGTATTCCTTGGGGGGGGAGAGGGCTCCAGTTGAAGTCTCATTTCCGCAACAGTTTGATGTCGAACGGGTTGTATGTTGCACGTTGTTTTCCCAGTTCTCCGATGATGGTCCTAATTTTAAATTTTTGAATGCTGATGAGAAGTTGGCAGCGATTAGGAAAGATTTTAAATATATTCTAAAACGTCTCCCTCAGGGTGAGAAAGGGGAATTATTTTATGGTGTTGATGAAGTCGGAAATAAAGTAAGGAGGAACATTCCTCAGGAGTTTGTGTATGAGCTGACTTTGATTGTCTCTGAAGAAAATGTCGGGGCGTTAAACGATTATGCATATTATTTGTCCCGTAGCCACAATAATGTTTTGGCTGCTATGCTTTTGAGTGAAATTCATAAAAAATTTCCAGAAAGAGTGGTTGCAATACTGAATTTAGCAGATGCGTATTGGGACATAGGCATGAGATCCGATGCGTGTCCGCTCTACAAGGAATATGTCGACAAGATGACGAAAAAGGGGAAGGCGGTTCGGATACCTGAAACGACAAAGTCTAGAGTTAACTGCGATTGATTGTTCTATTTGCTCTCTTTAGTCATCAGTGTAATAAGGGGGCGGATTTATTTTCGATCTTATTCCGTTTCCCATGCACTCTTACGTTTTCGCTACCTGCCTTGCCGCCATCAGCTCTTCCAGATGATCCAGTGCACGTTCCACCATGAGCTGAAGCAAAGGGGGACGGATTTATTTGTTCGGCTCGACGGTTTTGAACTTGGCGTGGATTTTAAATAGATCTGTCCCGTTTGTTTCGTTTGTTTTCAGGGGACGGTTGGAATTGTATTTATTGAAATGGATAAGGCGACCAAGAAATACACGCTTTGGCTGTCTGGTACGGAAGGGCATTGGCTGAATTTTTTATCAGTAATACACTCTACGAAATTTTGGAAAACTGATGCTCGGTCCAGTGATGGAATACCCGCCTCTTGCGTCCACATCCGTTCACCCGGCCTGTGTCAAAATGATCTGGCTACAGCGCTTCCTCATGGCAATGGGTGTGCTCGCCTGCGTGGTATTGGTGGTGATCGTTTCGAGCGTCGATAAAGCCATGGCAGGAGTTGCACATGAATAACCGTCGCGTCATCGGTCTGGCCGTGCATGCACTGGCCTGTGTGATTTATATCGTTATGAATGGCTATGCCGTGCCTGCCTATAAACAACTGGTCGGCGGGCTGACCTCGCGCGGTGTTGCCATTGGCATGGCGATGTACCTGATTTTCTATTTTTTCGTTTCCCTGAATTTGATTCTGGTCTTCATCCAGCGCCAGGCCATCCAGTTTGGCCTGGTGATTTTCATGATGCTGGCGATTTTGTTTTATCTGCTGCCCCAATATCCCATCCGTGGTTTGGCGTATTGCGCACTTACGGGGGGCTTGACGGTTTGCGCCATCCTGCTGACCAACGCCATCGACACTGCCTACACCCGTTGGCGCAGGCTCGCGGGGGTGGAACCGTTGGTGGTTCACAACCGTCGAGCAACACCGCGTCTGTTGCTGATTACGGCGCTGATTGGCGTATCCATATGCGCCGTTGTGCTTGGGTTGAAGATTTTCGGTGGTGTCACGGCGCAGGCCTTGGCGCGACACTCGAGCGAGTCAGGCGAGTGCTATCTCGTCACATACGCGCCCGGCTATCACAAGCTGGGATTGATCGGAAAAGTATTCGGGTTGTTCAGCAGCGAATACTTTTTTCGGGTGTACACCAAGGACGGCGCGCTGCTCGAATCGTCCGAGTGGAATTTTCGGGTGACTGAAATTTTTTCGGTTGCTCCCGAGTTCAACGGCTCGACGGTGCTGTATCCCGGCACGCAAGGCTACGAAGATTGGAGGGTGCCGGAATGCGCCTGATCGCCAGAAGTCCTCGCATGAAAAAAACGCACATGGTGTGCGCCATGACGCAATTGATGCGCGCGTCTTCGAGGATGGGGGCTTGCCCGTGATCGGTGTATCGAACGAGATGCGTATGCTTAGCCGCGCGCAGCTAGGTTTCTTCATGGCTGCCTTGTGGTGGCCATTGCTGGTGGTACTGGCGATTTCTTCCTATGACCTGTGGATTGGCGAGTATTCAACGTTCGATTCATCCCAGACCTATTGGCAGTACCTGTTGTGGTGGGGCATTCCTGGGCTATTGGCGTTTTCGCTGTGGATGTCCCGAGGCGCCAAGAACCGAAACGAGCAACAAGCGCTTCGGATGGTTTGGCTCGCGCCTTTGAAATTCATCCCCTTTTACGCCGTGCCATGGATGATTTATGGCCTGGGGTGTGCGGTCGCCGGGCCGTGTGCTGAGGCTTACATGGCGTACGGTTGGATCATGCTGGTGCCTTACCTCCTGATTGCCGGTTACGTCTGTGCCGGTCTGACAGTCGCGCTCTACAGGACGTTTTTTTCATGAGTTCCACTACCAGGCAGGTAACGTGGAGCGGTTGCTGTTCTGTCCCATTTGTTGATCCCGTTTCTTTAAAATTTATGGCGTCTCGATAAGTATGAAAAAAACACTTTTTTTCTTGTTGGCTTTGTTTCCATTCTCCGCTTACAGCGAAGTCACCACCGAGACATTGTGCTTCGAACTCTCACAGTCCAGTCCGGTAAAGTTTGAATTTCGAACCTTCTACGACCCAATCAGTAAATGGTCGGGTGGTTTCGTTAAGTACGCCAAATCAAACGTCCCCATTTCCATTGTGTTGACGAGCTCCCAAGACGAAATACTCGACCCACAGGCGCCCTGGCAGCACACAACAACGTGGTCTGAAGTCATGGATGGGAAAGTCACGGGAACCTATGAGTGGGTGACTCAAGGGGCGCAGGTCGTTACGATGTCGTACACGAAGAAGTCCAACGGCAAGGCGTACAGCTTCATGCTTAACACCAGCATCGACTCTTCTTTGGAAACCGGGTGTAAGTGGGAATAGGATGATCACATGCGCTTCAACAAATTAGCCTTATCGCTGCTCGGATTACTGTGGACGATCCCGGTGTTTGCTGAAGTAACGACGTTCAGCCCAACCGATAACGTCGACGCGACGCTCGTGCTGGACGGTCCCACGCTAACGGTCGCTGTTAAACGCAATGCTCATAGCGAATCCCGGACCATCGATTTTCAATCAGAAAACGAACTACATGTGCAGATCGACGATTTCAATTTCGACGGTGCGAAGGACTTCGCCGTCTGGCAGATCGACGATGGTATGGGCACTTACGATTTCCACAGGATTTTTGTTTACCAACCCACAACAGGAACCTTCCAGGAGTTACAGCCCGATTGCGGCGATGGTTTCGTCAATCTCCGTATTGAGAGTAAGCGAAGAGCGCTGATCAGTACTTACTGGGAAATGAACGTGCCGAAGCAATGCGTAACCCGGTTTCCGAAGCGCAGAGCCTGAATAAAGCAAGACCAAGTCTTTACTTCTCATTGTTTGTTTAAGCAGGTTGTTACGATGCGTAAATTTTGTTTTTTATTATTGGTATTTATGCTCTGTAGGGTCTCCGTGGCTCAGGACGATAGCCTCTATCTGCGGGGGACAGTAGTAGATGGCCCCTATAAAACAACTGTTGTCGAAAATGCGGCGTTATCGGTTTTGGAAACGGGAGATGCAGAGTATCCCGTATCTTTAGTCCTCGACGTGAAGAACAGTGATGGAGTATCGGCTAGACAGTTAGTTGATAAATATGATGTTGCGGGTTCGCCGCCTAAGGTCGAGTCGATATTTTTTTATCCGGTTCAGGATGTAAAAAATGTCTTTGTTTTGGTTTCTTGGGAAATTAACCATAGAGGCATGGGTACCTACGGTACTCTGTATCAGGTCTATGCTTATGCACGAAGTAGCAATGGTGGGCTGATCTCCAATCAATTGATTCAGGCTAATAGGTACTTGAGCGGGATCGATGGCTTTAGTGAAGGTGTGCCACAAACGTTTGCTTATAAAGATGCGGCCTCAATAAAGGCCTACGTAAAAAAGCACCTTAATACGCCATAATCCCTTACGAAGGGATCTGTTAAAAATTACAAGGATGATTGGGATGAATCAATTTATCAGACTCATTGTTGGAGCAATGTTTAGTGGCTTGCTAGGTTTGCCCACTGCGTTTGCGCAGGATGATTGCAACGAGATCACCGTAAACGAGCAAATTGATAGATGTTCTGATGTCGTGAAGAACGCTGCTGATTCACAGTTGAATACGAGTTACCACCAGCTGATGGCTCGACTCGAAACGCAGTATCGAGCCGAACCCGACACAGGGACGGCGTATACGACGAAGGTCAAAGAAGCACAGCGCGTGTGGATAAAATTGCGCGATGCGAACTGTCCGCTCGAAGCGTTTGAGATTAAGCCTGGCACGTCCGCTTATGTGGCAACGGTGAACAATTGCATCGCAAGAATGAGCCGCGAGCGCACAGTCTTTCTGGACAGTATTGCGCCCGACATCGTCAGTGGTTCACCTGTTGGGCGAGGGTCAGATGTCTCGTGTCCATCCCAGAACTTTGCTCAGTTTCTGCCGGCATTCTCCGCCAGTGCTGAGACCCAGAAGCGCCTAACCGCACTGGCGGTAAAAATATTGGTATTGAAGCGCACCTCGGACCCTGGTCAATTTGAACCGCAAATTACTGCGGAGACTGGCTCCAGTTTGACGTTTCCGTTGATGGCTGCGATGGAAGGCAAGACTGAAGGGGTTGAGATCGAGACAGTCGATGACGCTCACATGAACGTTGTGGATAAACGGGCCGGTAACAGCAACATCAAGATTTTTAACTTTGCTGAAAAGTCGTGCT
Organism: Pseudomonas sp. GGS8; assembly: GCF_024168645.1. Taxonomy (NCBI): domain Bacteria; kingdom Pseudomonadati; phylum Pseudomonadota; class Gammaproteobacteria; order Pseudomonadales; family Pseudomonadaceae; genus Pseudomonas; species Pseudomonas sp. GGS8. The sequence continues at coordinate 2,047,295 of NZ_JALJWF010000001.1, forward strand.
GGTCGCTGGTGGGGATTGAGGATTGGTCGATCAGCGAGAAGGAGCTTGTCGCACCCGATAGACCCGGAATGAGCCGCGCGGAGAACCTTTGTTATCAACGTGCTGAGGGCTTGGGTGGGTTGGGGTTTCTTGAACGATACCGTCTGACTGGGGAGTTGATTGAAGCGTCGCTGGAAAACTATGTCTGTGCTGCGGAGTCGGGCGATCCACAGGCGAGTCTGTCGGCGGCAAGATTGAGTCTTTCGCAGATGGCGTCTCAATTGGAAACCAGCAAGCTTGAGGCTTTGTTCAAAGCGGCATCCACGACAGCGAGCGGCGCGCTGGGTTATGCCACTTATTTTTGTAACGGTAATTCCACCGACTATAGCGGCCCTTGCCTGCACCCCGAGCAGGCAGAAGGGCAAGCTATTCGCGCGGTCTCCATGGGCTCCACAGAGGCGATGAACTACCTGGGGTCTTCTTTTGAGAGTGGTGAATTGGGAACAAAGGATATGTCCCGGGCGTTGGCCTGTTATCAGATGTCAGCAGATAAAGGTAGCCCGGGGGGGAGCGCCGGCGTGAAGCGTTTGGTTTCGCAAGGCTCAGACATAAAGGCCAGTCACTGCCTGTAAATTTCGCCGTGCAGGTATAAACGCTGAAGAAGGGGACTTTAAGTCCCCTTCGTAACGTCCCTTTTTTATCCGAGTTTCGCTACGCCTTCGCCCGATGCTGCGCCGGATTCGGCGAATCAATATGATCCAGCGCTCGCTCCACCAACAACTGCGCCCCATCCGCCATTCTGCTGAGTGCCAGGGCGACTGAGCGGCGGGTGCCTTCGATGTCGTCGGCCAGGTCGGCGGCGATGGCGCTGATGGACTTCAGGTCTTCGGAGGCATTGGCCAGGAGGGCTTCGGTGTCGATGTCGGAGGAGACGGTGAAGAGCTTGCCTTTGCGCTTGGGTTTTTCGTTGGGGGGTGGGGCGAAATGATGGTCGAGGGCGCGTTCGGCGGCTTCGTGGAGTTTTCTGGAATCGAAGGATTCGTAGGGGGATGTGGCTTCGTTTTCAGGAGGATTTGGTGTTGGCTTGATCATTAAGTGTTACTCCAAGATTTAAGGAGCTGACACCGTTTCGCGTGCACTTCGAAAGAGGTGGCAGCTGTGCATAGGTGTGCAAGACCGGTGGAGTCACCCGGCAGACCCGAAGGTCTCCCATACACAGCCGCCATAACGATTCGCGAGCATAGGAAAACGCTCGACGAATTGCCATAACCGAATGTGTACTCCACCGGACTTGCACGTCCGTGTCACCGATTTTGCGGTGACGAACAGAGGTTATCGATGAGCGCGAGCGCTGGATAGTTCATGAACAGCCCGGCGTGTTGAAGGAAATGTCCGATGCTGTCGAAGTAAATGTAGGCGGGTGATTGAGCGTTTTTAAACACGACGCCTGAGCCGGTTAATCCGAAGGTTTTTTGAGTGATCGACATGGATTGTATTTTTAAAAAAGGATACGGCTTCAGGGCGGCTCTGATGGGTGCTGTTGTGCTGAGCCTGTTCCTGGGGGGCACGGATGCGTTCGCTGAAGATCAACCTTGCCCGTTCGATGTGCCTCAAACGGAACTGAAGGTTGCAAGCTGCGTTCAGGAAGGGGGCGTGAACGTACTCAAGCTTGTGCCCCGTAACCAACCGGACTACGCCAACCACTTCGATAGTCTCCCCACTGTCATTGTCACTGGGAAAAATCTGCAGGACATTTTGGCGGTTGTCGGAATCGACAATACGCGGCGCTACAACAAGCTGATCGAACTGCCTGATGCTGAATCAATCATGGAGTTTTCGGACGCTACGGCGACAGCCAAAGCGTCGATGCAGCAGCAAGGCTGGAAGCTGCTGGACATGAAAAACGTCATTTATCCTGGGCCGGGCGGTGTTGAAGGGTTCGGATTAATCTGCAACACACTTCAAGCAGAAACAGCACAGGGCTTTGTCGTTGTTTCTCAGTGCAATACTTTTTATGAAAGCGAGAGATCAAGCCTGAAAAAGATCCTTTCCAGGATCACCTGCGAAGCCCCAAAAAGTGAAGCATTCCCAGCGCTCAACACAGACTCGGGCTCTATCGTTTTCAACTACGCCAAACTGCCCGAAGACGAATCCCAAGACGCCGATGACGTCGCCATCAACGTCGATTATGTAAATTGTGCCGATGGTACAAAAAAGAACATAGGCGGCCTGCCATTTTTGGCGGCCACGGGACGAGTGCAAGCGGCTTTCTTTGCGCAGGCTGAACCCGAAGCCGAGCCGGTGCTATTCGTCATTCATGCGGTCGGAATCAGAGCTGATACGGGCGTTAATTATTTGGGCGAGTATTACACCACTCATGCGTATTCCCGTACGGCGGCGGGTTATGTGAGAGATGAGCGGCTGTCGAATTATTTTGGTAATGGCGGCGATATTGCGCGCGATTCCGAGTCGTCGGAGTTGATCTACACGTTCCCTTATAAAACCGCTGAGGGCATCGTCGCCAAACTCAACTCTGCCGCCTATAAACGCTGGGCAGCGGGGGACAGGGTGACGCTCACGATTAACAAAAAGACCTCGATTCACAGTTCGCCCGTTTTGGCGGACATGACGAAAATGTATTTGATCAAGGGCGACTCGGTGTTGCAGGAAGGGGTTGAGGCCGGGTGGCTGCAAATCATGTTTAAAACCCCCAAAGGAAAGGAAATTCGGGGCTGGGTTCAATGCAACGATGCCGATGGTTGTTAGTCGACTTTCTATTAGAAATTTTAGAGGCGAGACGGGCCCCGTGATTAATCACTAAATCTCCCGTTTTCCTTTAGACTTGCCCCCCTCAAGGAAGCTCCCAGGACACGGAATGCCAGTCCCCCTTAACACCCTTCGCAACGCCCTGGTCGTTTGGCTATACGCCGCCGCACTGGTGCATCTGCTCGTCAGCATCCTGCTGACCTGGGCCGGCCATTCCGGTTTGCTCGACGGCTATCTGCAAACCATCGAAAAAGCCTTCTGGTTGGCCGACGCCGTACCCACCGCCGCCCGCGCGCAACAAGTCTGGTGGCTCGCCCTATTCGGCGCCACGCTGCAAAGCTATTCCCTCTACATGCTCGCCCTCGTGCACTTCGGCCATCGTCTCAAAACCCCTGTGGCCTGGGGCTGGTTGATTGCCGGCATCGTGCTCTGGGCGCCGCAGGACATGTTGATTTCCCTCCAGGCGCAGGTCTGGTCGCACCTATGGTTCGACAGCTTCGCGCTGCTCACTTTACTGCCACCGCTGATTTGGCTGTATCGCCACGACCGCCGCACCTCCACCTCAACACACTCCGAGTGATGCCAACCATGCCTGACTTTTCTCTCCTGGATTGGGCGATTGCTCTGTTGATTGCCCAGGCCTGCCTGGGTGCGCTCGATACCCTGTATCACCACGAACTGACGGTGGCGTTGCCGTATCGCCACAGTGCCCGGCTGGAGTTGTCGATCCATGCGATGCGCTCGTGCTTCTACGGGATTCTGTTTCTGGGCATGGCGCATCTGGCATTCCACGGCACGTGGGCGATTGTGATTGCGCTGCTGTTTGCGCTGGAGATCGGCCTGACGCTCTGGGACTTCGTGGTCGAGGACCGCAGCCGCAAGTTGCCGGCCATCGAGCGCATCATGCATACCGTGCTGGCGGTGAACGGCGGGGCGTTTTTTGCTTTGTACGGGGTGCAATTGGCGCAGTGGGCGAATTTGCCTACCGGCCTGAGCGCTATCGATTTCGGCTGGCGTGGCTGGTTGCTGACGCTGTTCGCTATCGGCGTTACGGCCTCGGGTATTCGTGACGGACTGGCGGCGCTGCGCATGCAGCGCGAAGGTAAACCGTCTAATCCGTTCGCTGGCGGAGCTTACAAACGGGTGCTGGTGACCGGTGGCACCGGGTTTATCGGTGAAGCCTTGGTCAATCAATTGCTTGATGCCGGCCACACCGTCAGCGTGTTGGCCCGCGATCCGTTGAAAGCGGCGTACCTGTTTGACGGCCGCGCCCGTTGCCTGCGTTCGCTGAGCAAACTCGGTTACAACGAAACCTTCGACGTGGTGATCAACCTGGCCGGTGCGCCAGTGGCCGGGCCGCGCTGGAGCGCCAAGCGTCAGGCGCAACTGATCGCCAGTCGCGTCAACACCACCGAAGCGCTGATGACTTGGCTGAAAAATGCCACGCATAAACCGGCGCTGTGGATTCAGGCCTCGGCCATTGGTTTCTACGGCGTGCGCGATGCCAGCGAACGTCTCGATGAAACATCGACCAAGGGCGACGGCTTCATGGCCGAACTCTGCGCGCAATGGGAAACGGCCGCGCAACCGGCCACTGAGTTCGGTGTGCGTCAGGTGGTGATGCGCCTCGGCGTGGTGTTCGGGCCGGGCGGTGCGTTGTTGCCGTTGCTGATTCCGTTTCGCCTGGGCTTTGGCGGACGCATGGGCGATGGTCAGCAGATCATGAGCTGGGTGCATCGCGACGATGTGATTCAAGTGATCGCACGCGCGTTCGATGATGAGAGCTTGAGCGGCACTTACAACCTGGTGGCGCCGGATACGGTCAGTCAGGCAGCGTTTGCCGAGCAGGTCGGCAAGGTCTTGAAGCGCCCGGTGTGGTTCCACATTCCGGCGGCGCCGGTGCGTGCGCTGGCGGGGGAAATGGCTCAACTGTTTTTCGACGGCCAGCGTGTGGTGCCCGAGCGTTTGAGCGAGGCGGGCTACACGTTCCGCTATCCAACCCTCGACGCCGCCCTGCGCGATCTGGCCTGAGGATCACCCATGAGCAAGCCGCTGATGTACCTGCTGGCCGGCAACGGCAGTGCTGCCGATTGGTGGGATGACGCGCTGCCGCACTTTCAGCGCTACGAGGTGGTGCCGCTGGAACTGCCGGGCTTCGGCGCCAACCCGCAAGCGCCCTGCGAAGACCTCGCGGCTTATGCGCAGGCGTTGTTAGCGGCGACGGTCAAGGGCAGCGCGATCATGGCGGTCGGGGTGAATGCGTTGCTGGTGTTGCATGCGCTGCAGCGTCAGCCGGGGCACTTTTGCCGCAGTGTATTGCTGGCGCCGGTCGGCGCGTTTTTGTGGCAACGACGGTTGCCGGCGCTGATGTCGCCATTGCCGATTCGCAAAACCATTCACTGGCTGCTCTCGAACAAACCGACGCTGTTCGCTCGCAAGTTCTCCAACCAGACCTGGACACCCGGGCAGTACCAGCGCATGGGCGCTGGCTATGCCCGCTGCCGCGCGTTTGTGCCGCACTGGGACTTGGTGCGGGCCGACACCGCGTTGCCGCTGCTGGAGTGGATCACCGATCCGGTCGAGCTGATCTGGGGCGATCAGGACAATGTACTGGGCATCGCACAGGCTGCCGCATGGTCGGCGATTCTGGCTCGCGCTGATCTGACTATCAGCCTGAAAACCGGTTGGGGTCATTACCCGTGGATCGACTCGCCGGCCGAATTCGCCGCGTGGCTGGAGTCGGGCGAGCGCGGATTCGTCGCGCACACCAAGGGCGGCCGTTTGCGTCTGGCCGAGTTGGCCGGGCAAGCGGTGCCGCCGGCGCTGTCTCTCAATGATTGCCACGATGAACGTCTGCCGGCATTTCTCGCCAGCCAACCGGACGCCACGTGGGCGGTGCGTTCCTCCAGTTATGGCGAGGATCAAGCCGATGCGGCGAATGCCGGGCTGAGCACCACATTTCTGCGGGAACCGGCGGCCAACGTGCCCGCGCGCATTGCCGAGCTGAGCGCGGCGGGTGTGGAAGAAGTGGTGGTGCAGCGCTTCATCACACCGCAGCTGTCCGGGATCGCTTTTGTGCGTCATCTGTCGGTGGAACTTGAATGGGTCGAAGGTCATCTTGAGTCGTTGGCCGATGGTCAGGCGAGCCCCGAGCGGGCGATCCTTTCCCGCCTCGGCGACTCGTGGAGTAGCGGCACCTTCAAGCCCTCCAATGGCCTGACGGCTGACCGGTTGTGGCGCTTTTTACAAGGCGTGTTGCGGGTTTTTCACTACGTGCCCGGCGACGTCGAATGGGCCTGGGACGGTACGCAACTCTGGTTGCTGCAATACCGGCCGATCAGCGATTACGGCTGGCGCCGGCACCTGACCGCCGCCAACATCGCCGAGATCCTACCGCCGCAACCGAGCCGCTTGGTGGAGTACGCCCAGCGGCGTGCGGCGGCAAGTATTCCGGCGATCATGGCGCGTTGGGATTCGCGGGTGTTGCAGGATAACGAGCCCTTTACGGCCGTGTTCGGTGGCGCCTCGTACATCAACAACGATCTGTTTCTCGCACGACTCGCAGAATGGGGCCTCTCTGCCAACAGCTACGCCGGCGAAGTCGGTGGTGCGATTCCGCATCTGCCTTGGCGACCGCTGCGGATGTTACGTTCGCTGCCGTTATTCCTGCGTATGCAGCGCGTTGCTCGCGGGCATTTGCTGAGCCTTGAGCATGGCTTGCGGCGCTTCGACGGGGAACTGTCCGAGCTCATCGCCCAAGGCGCCGACGGCCAGCAACTGGCCGACTGGTTCACCCGATTTTATGTGTTCGTGGTGCAAGGCAATCTGTGCATCGCCACGGCACTGGCCAGCAGTGGTGGTGATTGGCTGGGGCGCCCGCCGACTGCTTACAACGACCTCGAAAACAGCCCCCATCGGCTACCCTGGGAAACCGATCCCGCAACGTTGCGGCCTGCGCCGACCGATCTACCGTTGCAGGCATTCGCGCAATGGTCCGGATTCGTACGTCTGGCGCACGTTACTGGCTTGCCGGGCCTGCGCGGCTACTACCTGCAAGTGCGTGAGTGGTATCGCGACAATCTCATGCGGATCTTCTTCCGCCTCCATCACGCCATGCCGCTGGCAGATCGCGAGCATTGGTTTGCGCCGCATCCCGACGTTCGTACCCGCGACGGCAGCTTCTGGCAGGACGGTCGCGAAGGCACGGAGCAGGCGACGGGGTTCATGATTTATCCGGGGCAGGTGCGGGGCATTCTTGGGGCTGACATCTTGCTGGAAGACACCCTCGATCCGGGGCGTCATGCCCACTATCAGGCTGCGCGGGCGGTGATTGCGCGAATGGGCGGGCGGTTGTCTCACGGCTCGACGCTGTTGCGTGAACTGCGCAAGCCCTCGGCGGTGATGCCGCAGGTTGATCCGGCGTGGCTGGGGTGTGAGGTGGTGTACCGCGATGGTGAGTTGAAGCTGATCACTCCAGCGAACAAAGGATGAACCGACTGCTGTTGAGCAGTCGTCGATAACGTTATGCACAGGGATGTCGGTTGATGGGCTTAATCAAGTCTTCATGGCTGCGGGGTTCGCTACTTGGCTGGGTTGCGCTGACGCAGACAGCCCTCGCCGCCGATGCCGTGGTGGTCGGCGGTGAGTCAGGCCAGTCGACGGTTGCACACGGTCCGACCGAGGCTGTTGTCGAGCTGGATACGTGCCGGTTCTCCATGCCGTTGTTGCAAGACCAATGGCTGACGTTCGAACGCTTTTATCTGGTGTTTGTCGCGGGTAAACAACTGCCCGCTGGGGCCCGCGCGCCTGGTTTATGGCAGGCGGAAACGTCGAGCGGCTATGACTGGCATTTCGAGAAGTCCGGCAACCTGAGTCAGCCGTGGTTTGGCGCGATGTGTGAAAACGCCGACAGCTTCTCCCGGCTCACGGCCCGGAAGCCCCCGGAAGATGACTCCATCGCGCTGCAAGTCCTACGTGATGACAACGACCGCAGATGCCCGGCGACCCTGACCGATCACGGTTGGGAGCCCACGTCGCTGGCGGGCCCCAAGAAAAGCTACACCTTCGAGGCACTGGGTGGGGAGAAGTCATCTGGGTTCATCTTCGGTTTCCATGACAAGTCGCGACGTCACATCACTCGCGTTGCTTTCTGCTTGCTCAGGGGCGAAAGCGTACTGATCGGCTCAGCAGAGTCAGGCTCATCCACTCCTTTGGCTATCAGCGCCGAAGGGTTTGAACAAATCAAAACAGCGGTGCGCAGTATTGTTTTTTAGAAAGCAGCCCAATGATGTACCCCATATACGGAGTTACAGCGTGAGAAAGCTGCAACAGGGCTCGCTACTACGAGTGTGTGAGTAACGAGTTCCGGCTGTTGACATTCAAAGAGTTGTAATCACCGCCGCTTGATTAAGGATGATTGGATGAACCGCTTTTCCATTCGGCCCACGCTGAATGCTCTTTTACTGTTGCCCCTTGCCTACGCCATCCCGGCAACTGCCGAAGCAGGAAGTTGCTACGGCTACCTCACCGAGATGGTCAGGAGCAGCAACTTCCCGTTCCGCTATGTCGGCAAGGACGAGGTCAACCTGCTGATTGACGATGACGACGGAGAAACCGTGCGGGCCAAGGTGCTCTATGACACGGACGGCACCGGGACCATCGGCTGGATCAAATACATCCCGGCCACCCGAGTGTTGCTCAATACCTCGGCTGAACTGGAAGAACCGGTGGAACTGTCATTCGATGCCCAATTCGCCGACGGCTATGCAAAGTGCCTCGCGAAAAAACAGGCCAGTTAACGGTGAAAGGGAGTTTTCAATGAATCAGCGTCTTCTCGCGGGCAGCCTTTTGCTGCTGCTCTCGTTTCCAGCCTTCGCCGCGCCTTCGGATGCCTACACCCAACGTGATGTCATGCAATGTGGTGGCGTTGAGGTGGTGTTGGTGTCGTCCTGTCGATCCGTGACGGTGCAGGACAGTGAAACTCACTTAATCCCGGTCTGCTCCGACCAGACAATCAACATTGGCGGCCAAGTGCTTCGGCGCAACATCGACAAAGTTTCACAGCTCACGTCCGACGGTGCGAAGACGAAGATGCTGAGTCACGTGGTAGTGGCGATGGATTGCGTGAAAGGAACCAAGGGCAGCCTTGTTGCGATAGGCGGCTACGGCGGTTGTGGTGCCTGCCCCGAGTGGCACGGTTATTACTCGACGGTCGGGCGATTGGAGCAGTACAGCTACGACAATAACTATCGATCGTTTGGTTCGAAAGGCTCCTGGGAAGGGCTGATCAAGGCTTATGGCGTCACGAAGAGACAACTGCAATCGGAAAGCCCTGCAGTGAAAAGGATCGTTTATGGCCAGCCTTAAGTGGGTGTTGATGTTCGGCAGCCTGTTTGCCACCAGTGCCTTTGCCGAAGACCTGCCAATAGTAGGTGTCGGCGGGCACACAGTGACGTTTCGGGCGACAGAATGGACGATGCCCGGTGTGGAGTCGGCGACCGCTTGGTTCACCGCAAACGGCAAAACTTTCCCGCTCTTCGGCCCCGATATTGGCGCCGATGCACACCCCGATTTGCTCAGTCCTGACAAGAAAACCTTGTTGCTCGACCCGGTGAGCTTCGGCATGTTGTCGGTCGAGAGTGGTGAAGAAAAACTGGTGTCGCAACAGCATTGCGATGTGATCTCGATGGAGACCGGTTGCGTGCTGGCTGAGCGTTCTGCCAGCTTTTGTGTCGGTAAATGGGTGGGCAATCAGTGGGTTTCCAACGACGGTGAAGTGTTCAATCCCGTCCTGGAGACGAACCCCCCAAAGGACTTGTTGAGGCATGCCGTGGACATCGAGCCGGCGCAGTCCCGCGCGGAATCCATCGAATGGAGCCTGAGCTTTTTGAGTCCGGAGTCCTACATGGCGTGTCATCCCCCGGCGCGTAATGTTCAGGCGTTCAATGACTTGGGTTTCTACTTGGCCGAGGGTGGTAACGATGCGCTTGCACTGAAATTTTATCGAGGCGTTGAGGCGGTCGGTAAACGCACAGTGTTGATGTTGAACATCGCCGATTCACTGTGGCGCCTTGGTCGCAAAGACGAAGCGCAGCGCTATTACAGCCAATACCGCGACGCGATGAGCGCCGACGGCAAGGCGCAGAAAATTCCGCAACGTGTAGTTGAGCGATCTGTAATTCAGGGAATGAAAAATTGAATATGTTTGTGCGCTGTATCGCGTTGTCCTTTGGATGCCTGTTTGCCTCCATCGCGATGGCCAAGGACGAATGCAAAGAGACCACTGTGAGCTGGCAGATCGATCTGTGCGTGGAAGCGGCACGCAAAGAAGCCGACGCACAGCTCAATGCTAGTTACAAGAAACTGCTAGCGCGGTTCGAGTCTCAGCAGCGGCGCGACCCTGAACAGGGCAAGGCGTTGATGGCGATGGCCAGAGAGGCCCAGCGCGCGTGGATCAAGCTGCGCGACACCACGTGCCCGCTCGAAGCCACGGAAAGCGAGCCCGGTGTGGCGCTGCATGTTACGACTATCAACAACTGCATGGCCAGAATGAGCCTGGAGCGTGCGGCTTATCTGGACACTATCGTCGCTGATGAGCCGGGTAATGTGGTTGATCTCAACAAGGTGTTCCTGTCCGGCTCCCAGCGCTTCGGCGATGTCGTAGCGCGTTATGTCAGCACCTTTGGCAGCCCTTGTTTGACGGTTCAGATTCTGGCGCCTAACGGCGGTTGGAGAGTGCTTTCCTCCAAGCGGTTCTGCAGTTTTGACGGCAAATCGTTTTGGGATGGCTATGCCAGTGCGTTGTTTGAGGATCATGCATTTGCTGCCGATGGTTTACACCTGACGCTCAGCTTGTTCGAGCTTCGTGGGGACGGAGAGAAGCGTCTCGCCTGCGTGATTCCGATTCAGAATGAGCAAATCAAAGAACTGAAGTGCGGCGCACCTGAGGCAGCGTGAAACCATCAGCGTAAACATTTGAAGATTGATCAATAGGGAAGTGGGTGGAATTGGCCAGGCTCTTAAGTTTTATTGCTGCGCTCGGATGCATGGCCGGTTTGTCGGCTCAACCGGCATCGGCAAGTGACTCACAAACCATCGGCGAGCTGCATCCGCCGGTGGTTGCTTCGTTGGGTGATCAAAAGATCACGGTGTTCTTTTTGAAGAACAACCTTAAAGGTCAGGTTGGGGGCGTGCATGTGCCGGATGCTGAAATTTTCTACGCACCCATGAATGCGATGAAGCCTTCGCTGAATTATGTGTGGAAGGTCGAAGGCGAACAAATTGCCTCGGTGTTCTTCTTCGAGCGCAAATTCCCTGAGCGAGCGGGGAAGTCCATGTTTGTTCTGACGGAAACACCTGAGTCGAACAATGGATTCCAAGGTGTTTCCTATTCAACCCAGGAGCTGCACCTCGTGAAGAATGGCGACCGATTGTCGTTGGAGTTTCTGCGCGGCAATGCCTATCCCCCGGAATTGCAAAACTGTTACGAAGGTCGCGATTTGGATAAAGGGATAGACGTGGCGTGCGCATACAACGATGCGGCGAGTATTAAGAAATTTCTGGCGGCCCAGGATGAAAAGATGATTGCGGATCAGAAACAACAACTTGGCCTGATCCGAGAACCTCTGAAAACCGGTGGTGACGCGGCTAATGTCACTTGTCCCTCAACCGAATTTTCCACGTTCCTCGCAGCCTTCTCCGAGCGCACAGACGTGCAAAAAGCCTTCGTCCAACAGCCGCTGCAAATGGTCACGACTGTGGCGGGAGATCCCGAGCCTGAGATGGAAAAGCGCAGCGTTAGCGGCGATCAGCTCAAGTTTCCTATCATCCCGGATCGCGTGAAACGAGAGGCCGATGGTCTTACGTTGACCGTCAAGGAAGAGCGGGGCAACAACGCCACGGCGATCCTGCAGAAGCCGGATACCGACTATGTCTTCGAGTACCGGTTTGTTCGTGGGCAATGTTGGCGGCTGGAAGAAGTGATGGATTATTCGCTTTAAAAACGCAGGAGGCGTTACCGAGCGGCAGCGTTTTGTTCGATCAGGAATGAGTTTGTAACCAGGGAGGCATGTTGAAAAAATTACTGTTGCTGGCGTTGTTACTTTGTTCTTTGCCTGTGGCTGCGCAACCGATGTTTCCGGCACTCAAGTCCTGCGAGAGTGCTGGTAGCGATTGCGTGTTGAGGCTCGATAGCAATTTTTTCCTGGTGGACGTCGCCTCCGGGAAGCGACTGTCCGAGACTGCGGAGTCGGCCGGGGCTATGAGTAGTTTCGGGCTGTATCGAGATGGAGACCGGTACATCCTCGAGAACGAAAATTACTCCCAGGCGAAGTCGCGTCGTTGGTTGGTTTTTACCTATAACAACGGCAGGGTGGTGCTCGACGGCGCGTATATTTTTTCGATAGACATGGCTGAGACGGGGCCGTATTGGCATGGCTATGACTGCCGAGGAAACTCCAGTCCGTTCACAAACCCAGGCAGTGAGCCTTTCAGTGACGCCGCTTTGGAAGAGTTGTGCGGTGGTGCTGAAGGCTGGGTCGTCTCGGGGAAGGATTCTGTGTTGCCCGTATCGGCCAAAGGTCTGGCCGTCAGCGTCCCCGTTTATCACGCCCGCAACCGCGACGGTTCTGCGACGTACCTGTTTACTGAAAGCGATGTTCCGGATCTTTCGAAGCTGGTGTGCCTGTCCAATTGTGCCGATGTCGCACAAACGCCGGAGCACGTCTCGCAAGAGACCGCGCCATTGAAGGGCGGGCAGGATGGAACGTTGTGCTCGGATGACGAAGATATTTACTTCAGCTGTCCGTTGGACGGCGGCAAAACGGTTTCTGTTTGTGCGCGTGGAAACAGCAAGCCTACGGCCGGTTCGGTTCAGTACCGTTATGGCGTGCCGGGAAAAGTAGAGATGATCTATCCGAAGAGTGCCTTACCGCCCAAGGGCAAGTTCTTTGTTGTGAATGCGTCGGAAGGCAGCGTGAACCTGAACATTATCAAGTTCAAAACGGGTCCTTACACCTACCTCGTTAACCAAGCCTTTGTCAGTTATCTGACCGTGCTCAAGGATGACAAGCTTGTGTTCAGACAGCGTTGCGGTGCGGGAAGTTATTCTTATATCAACCGGGCAGCGCTCCAAGGGTTGCAGTCACGTCCTAAAAGCGCAGAAGACTTTCGCTAGCCCGGGCTGGTAATGAAGATCGAGAAAGGGGACGTAATGTCCCCTTTTTTTCGTCCGCGATTTTGCTACGGCTTAACCCCGTACTCCTTCAACTCGAGGTGATCGAGCGCGCCTTCCACCATCAGGTGAGCCCCATCGGCCATTCTGCTGAGCGCCAGGGCGACTGAGCGGCGGGTGCCTTCGATGTCGTCGGCCAGGTCGGCGGCGATGGCGCTGATGGACTTCAGGTCTTCCGAGGCGTTGGCCAGGAGGGCTTCGGTGTCGATGTCGGGGGCGACGGTGAAGAGTTTGCCTTTGCGCTTGGGTTTTTCGCTGGGGGGTGGAGCGAAATGGTGGTCGAGGGCGCGTTCGGCGGCTTCGTGGAGTTTTCTGGAATCGAAGGATTCGTAGGGGGATGTGGCTGGGTTTTCTGGGGGATTCGGTGTTGGCTTGATCATAGATGTTAACTTCCTGGAATTAAGAGGCTGACACCGTTTCGCTTTGCACTTCGAAAGAGGTGGCAGCTGTGCGTTGGTGTGCAAGACCGGTCCAGGTGCCCGGCAGACCCGAAGGTCTCCGACGCACAGCCGCCATAACGATCCGCGAGCATAGGAAAACGCTCGATGAATTGCCACCAACGATTGTGCACCTGAATCGGACTTGCACGTCCGAGTCACCGATTTTGCGGCGACGAACAGAGGTTATCGGTGAAGGTGAGGGCTGCCTAGTTCATGGGCAGCCCGGCGTTTTGAAGGAAATTTCCCAGAGGTTTGAGGGCATCAAGATCAAAAGATCGCAGCCTTCGGCAGCTCCTACAGGAATGTGTTTCTTCAGGTGTAGGGCGGGTGTTGGGTGTGACGCGGAGCGTCACGGGATGCATTCCCACGCAGGAGCGTGGGAACGACCAGGGTTGAGGCGGGAAAGCGTGACTTAGTGGTCATCATGCGGGAAAAGCGGTTCATCTTCTTCTAACGCAACCCGACAGTGGCGTTCTGGCTTGAAGCGGCTACACTGCGCCGGCCGTTCATTTTTCTTTTGAGGCTGTGCGCATGAAATTTCGTTTTCTTCTGTGGATGCTGGGTTTGTTGATGGGTAAGGCCAGTCGGACTAATCCTGCGTTTCAGCAGCAGTTGGGTGACAAGGCATTGGTGTTTCAGCTACAGACCCTGGACGGGAAAGTGGCGCGGCATTTCTTTGTGAAGGATCAGCGCATTACCAGCAAGTCGGGCGTGTATGCGGAGCCGGCGTTTGCGATTGCGTTCAAGGACGCGGCGTATGGCTTTGCCACGATGCAGGCGAAGAACAAGCAGCTGGCGTTTATGACGGGGATTCAGGACAAGTCGATTCAGATCAAGGGCAATCCGGCGCTGGTGATCTGGTTTCAGGGGTTGACCAAGTATTTGAAGCCTAGGAAGGCGAAGGCTAAAGCCAAGGTATGAAGTCTTTCAGGTAGACCGGGTTGGATTCATCGCGAGCAGGCTCGCTCCCACAGGGTTTAGGTGATCCCCTGTGGAGCTTCTTCAGCCATCTGGCTCAGGAGGCCCGGCGTCCAGTGGCTGGCCCCGGTATGTCTTGTAGATCTGCTGGACTTGCGGGTTGTCCAGGTTCTCGTATGTGATGTCTTCCTTGTCCAGGCCTCTGATACCACTGATGGTCTCTGGCCACTCGTCACGACTGGATATATCGACTACGAATGGGTTGAGGTAGTTATCGAGATGCCTCTCGCGAGGCTCTCGGATCTCGGCGCTGAGTGCCCGCAGGTAGTCGTCCTTGCTTGTCCTTGACCAGTCGATGGCGAACTCGGCTCGATAACAGAGTTCCATGAAGACCAATAGAATCGTGCGCCCATTGCCGTCCAGGAAGGGGTGTGCGAAAGCCAGCTGACCCATCACCCCGCCGGGATGGTCTCTGAAGCGTTTCTTGTCAGCTGCTAGTTTAAGCGCATAGTCGACAGACATTTTGATGGAGTCCGGGCGCTCGAAGACGGTGCTGCGGGGATCGTCGAAGGAGCCCTTGAAGACTGCCGGGTGAGGGACAAGCTCGTTCCGGTCTTTTCCTGCCCAGTGATAGAAGCCGGAGAACAGGATTTCGTGAACTTTGAGTACTGCCTTGTAATCGATTGGCTTCTTCTTAGCCAAATAGGCAAGCGCATCTTCGATACTCAATTCGAACGAAAGATGCTCTGACTCTTTTACTTCGGTGGGATCTTTCAGTTGCAGCGAGTTTTGAAGATATCCAGCAGTTTCGAAGTCGCCGAACGGATCAAAAGTCATGCGCTGCGTTTCTGTGCACGCCTTTCCTGAAGATAGCGCCCTTGGAGCGCCAGGATTTCAGACTTGCTCAGAACGCCTTTTCTCTTGAGGTTGACGAGCAACTGTTCGATGCCATCCAACTCGACGACATCGCCAGCCAAACGGGTAATGCACACGGCCATACGACTCATGCCGTCACGTCCAGCAGTGACCTTGTTGTCTTTAGCAAGCTTGCGGACTTGGCTTGCAACGCTGACAGCAGCTGTTTGGGTCATGGGAAAGCCCTCTATTTGCCATCAAATCATAGCAGGGCGCTTGCTTCTTGTCGTTGCTGGCTCAAAGGCCAAAATCCGGGGAAATAGGGCAATATTTGCAACCGAAAAGGCCCAGGGCGGTGTATCTGGCTTACCTTTTGGGTGATTCAGTGGCTCGACAAGCCATTCATTTGGCTCTTAATGAATGCTGAACTGTCGTTTATGACAGGTGTTTTGGGCAATGCCACCGTGCTCCACTGTGATTGTGTCCCTAGAAGGGCATCCTTTCACACCACGATGGAGCGCGGTCATGATCCAGACACAAAGCAAAAAATCAGCAGAATTTTTAGATTCAACCTTCGGTAAAGGCGGTGTTCTTGAGCTGCCCTTCAAAGGAATTGTTGGCAGGTTTCCTGATTCGGTTCTTCCGCTCCCTGACAAGAAATTACTGCTGCTCTTCAGCGCTTCGCCCTCAGAGAATTCTCCAACCAAGGTGGCACGACTGAATGAGGACAGCTCGTTTGATTCGCACTTCGGGGATCAGGGAATCGTCGAAGTCCGTTTCAAGGACGGGTTATCGTTTTCTGCGCGCCATCTGCGTCCTTTGGAAAATGGCGGATGGCTGATTACCGGCACCGTTGAACGCTCGGACGGTGCAGTCGATCTCGCGGTCGTTCGCCAACTTCCGGATGGTCAGATGGACACTTCCTTAGGGCCTGATAAAGACGGCGCAGTCACCTTAAATGTTTATGACCTTATCGATTCTCGCGCCCATCCCGGCGCTAGTTTTGTTACCCGTCGCCACGACGAAAAGAATGCTGAGAAATCATCGGTAAGTGCGGGCGATGTCGGGGTAGTGGCCATCGGTCAACAGGATGGCAAAATTGTTTTGGTTAGCACTGTTTTTTTCGAATACAACTACTTGAGGGGGATTGTAGTACGCCTGAATAAGGATGGCTCACTGGACGCAACGTTTAATAGGAAAGGTTTTGTACTTGTCGAGCTTCCGGACATTACTCATAACTGGAATTACGCTGCTGGTGTGGTCGTTCAGCAAGACGGCAAAGTTCTGGTATGTGGCGATTTCAGCAGAGAGAGCCCAGGTGAATGGCCTGATGCTTATGTAATGCGCTATGACCAGGACGGTAACGTCGATGCGGGTTATGGCGACAATAAGAACGGCGTTGTGACCATCACTGACAGCAGTCGATGGCTTGACCTTGGCTCAATGGCCTTGAAGTCTGACGGTGGTGTTGTAGCAGTGGGGACCGCAGACCGCGATGGCCACCGCGAGGGGTTGATTGCCTCGCTAAACCCCAGTGGAAGTTTCAATCTTGTTTTTAACAAAGGGAAACCACTGTTCTCCAATCTCACGGAGCATGGTGTTTCCTGGCGGCGTTGTGTTCTGCAAACGGATGGAAAGCTGGTTGTCAGTGGGCAAGGTGGAGGCGCGTTTGTTGACGAAAACAGTTCGGTCGTGACTGCGCGTTATGCTCCCGATGGCTCTCTGGATGTGACCTTTGCGGGTAAAGGATGGGCAGTCTTCAACGATGAAAGCGGTATCGATATGTTCAGGGGGTGCACAGTTATGGCGGATAACCGGGTGGTTGTTAGCGGTTACGTTTCCTTTGCTCCTCCGCCTCTTCCGGGATATGTGCTGCGCTACCTGGCTTGAGGTGGTCAGGTAGACCGGGCGGCGATCCGACGATGCTTTCAGGCTTGGCTGAATTGCGAGGCCAATTCGCGCAGCAGCACTTCGGCTTCAAGCACTTTGCTGACCACGTCGTTGGCTTTGTCGCGAGTCAGGCCTAAGCGCTCCAGCAGGACGTCGGGAATGTCTTCATCCGGCCCGGAACCAATCCCGCGACTGCGCAGCAAACGCACGGCCAGGCACACGAGGTTCGGGTACTCGGCGTAGTCGCCGTCGTAGCTTGGGTCGTGCTGGAAGCGCAGGGCGGTGGCCAGTTCTTCGGGCATGTCCCAGTAGCGCATCAGCCATGAGCCGATCTGCTCGCGGCTGATGCCCAGCAGGTGTTGCTCGACGTAGCTGTGGCACAGGTGCGGGTTGACCTCCAGGTGACGGCAGATCAGCGAGAAGTGCGGCGGGAAGACGTGGGCCAACAGCAAGTAGCCGAAATTGTGCAGAAGGCCGGCGAGGTAGGTCAGGCCGGCTTCCGGGCGCTGGGCGCGGGGCATGGCGCGGGTCAGGCCTTCGATGACGGCGGCGGTGTAGATCGATTGCTGCCAATACGGCGTGGTGTGTTGCGGGTGGTCTTTGGGCAGGCTCAGGGTTTTGCCCAGGGCCAGGCCCAGCGCCAGGTTGATCACCAGGTCGAAACCCAGCACCCGGACGATGGCGTCTTCCACTGAACGAATTTTGCCCGGCGAGGCGTAGTACGGCGACGCCGCCCAGCTGACGACTTGCGCGGCCAGGGCCGGGTCGGTTTCGACCACGCCGGTGATGTCGTCGATGGTGGCGTTGGGGTCGACGCGCAGTTTGATGATTTTCTGCGCGGTCTCGGCCAGCGGCGGAATTTCGATGGTCGCTTCCAGGCGTTGCTGGATGCGCCGCGCGGTGAACGCCTGGACGGCCTGGGTGATTTCCTCGCGGTCATCGTCGGGGCGGTCGAGGTTCGGGCGGATGCTGTGCACGGCTTCGCCGAAATTGGCGGCGCTGGCCTTGGTGAGCATGGTTTTGAAATCGTCGCTGGAGATTTCCAGCAGCACGCCCGGCTCGCCCGAGTTGATCAGCAACTTCGGTTCGCGCAGCAGGCTTTCGTCATACAGGCACGGCGAACTGGTGAGCGCCGGCAAGCCGGGCAGCAGGCTCAGGCTGTGTTTGCCGAGCATTTTTACCAGGCGTTCAGTAGATACAGCCGTCAACCGGCGGCCGGTGAGTTCGGCGAGGCGATTGAGGTCGAGCAATTGGCTTTGCGGAAACAGCACCATGAGCGCGCCGACGGCATCGTCCAGCAAAACCGCCTGCACTTTGCGTGCGGCGTTCAGGCCGTGATGGTCGAGGACTTCCTGGTAGGCGATGCCCAGCTTGCCGAGCAGCAGCCGAATAACAGACGGAGCGTGCGGGGTTTCAGGGGCGAGGGCAGCTTCTGTCATGGTCTGTATCCGTTTTCAAACAATTGCAGGAGTATAACCAGCTTGTTTAAAGCCAGGGTCCAGAAACTGCGACAGTGCTCACACTTGGCCGTATTGCTGCCCATGGCGTAGCCAGCGGTCGAGCAGCGGGCTGACGTGATCCGGCCAGCGCTCGAGCAAGGCCTGGGCGGCATCGCGCACGGCGGGCAGCAAGTCGGCGTCGCGCATCAGGTCCGCGACCTTGAATTGCAGCAGACCGGTCTGGCGTGTGCCGAGCATTTCGCCGGGGCCGCGCAGTTCGAGGTCTTTTTCGGCGATGACAAAACCGTCGTTGGTTTCACGCATGATGCCCAGGCGCTGACGGCCGATCTGCGACAGCGGCGGGTGGTAGAGCAGCACGCAATGGCTGACGGCACTGCCCCGGCCGACACGGCCACGCAATTGGTGCAGCTGCGCGAGCCCGAGGCGTTCGGGGTTTTCGATGATCATCAGGCTGGCGTTGGGCACGTCCACACCGACTTCGATCACGGTGGTGGCGACCAGCAGTTGCAGGTTGCCGGCCTTGAACTCGGCCATCACCGCAGCTTTTTCGGCCGGCTTCATGCGGCCATGGATCAAGCCGACTTTCAACTCGCCAAGGGCGGCGGTGAGGTCCTCAAAGGTGGTTTCGGCAGCCTGGCAGGTCAGTTCTTCCGATTCTTCGATCAGCGTGCACACCCAATAAGCCTGACGGCCCTCGGCACAAGCGCCGCGCACCCGTTCGATTACTTCGACGCGCCGGGTGTCGGTGACCAGCACCGTGTTCACCGGGGTACGGCCGGGCGGCAGTTCGTCGAGGATCGAGGTGTCGAGGTCGGCGTAGGCGCTCATGGCCAGGGTCCGTGGGATCGGCGTGGCGGTCATGATCAGCTGATGCGGGCACATCCGCCCGCCGACGCCTTTCTGCCGCAATGCCAAGCGCTGTTGCACGCCGAAGCGGTGCTGTTCATCGATGATCGCCAGCGCCAGGTTCTTGAACTGCACTTCGTCCTGGAACAATGCGTGGGTGCCGACCACCATGGGCGTTCCGTTGGCGATTTGCTCCAGCGCCGCCACGCGGTTTTTGCCCTTGAGCTTGCCGGCCAGCCACGCGACTTCGATGCCCAGCGGTTCGAGCCAGCGTTTGAAGGTGATGAAGTGCTGCTCGGCGAGGATTTCGGTGGGCGCCATCAGTGCGACCTGATAGCCCGCTTCCAGTGCCTGAAGCGCGGCGAGGGCGGCGACCACGGTTTTGCCCGCGCCCACGTCGCCCTGGATCAGCCGAAGCATCGGTTCGTGCTGGCTGAGGTCGTAAGCGATTTCGTTGCCGACCCGCTGCTGGGCGCCGGTCGGGGTGAAACCAAGGTTGGCCAAATACTGAGTTGGCAGCTTCGTGGCTTTGGGCATGGCCGGCGCACGCAGGGCACGCATGCTCTCGCGCAGGCGCTGCTGGGACAGTTGATGGGTCAGCAGCTCTTCGAAGGCCAGACGATGCTGGGCCCAGTGATGACCGAGGGCGAGTTCGTCGACGTCGGCATCGGCGGGCGGGTGATGCAGGTAGCGGATCGCATCGGCCAGCGGTGCCAGTTGATAGTCCCGGGCCAGTTCGGTTGGCAACCAGTCGGGCAGGCTGCTGGGGCCGAGCAGGGTCAGGGTTTGCATGCACAACTGACGCAAACGCTGCTGGGTCAGGCCTTCGGTGAGCGGGTAGACCGGGGTCAGGGTTTCATCCACCGGCGGCGGCTCGTCACCGGTGATGGCGCGGTATTCCGGGTGGTAGATTTCCAACCCCGAGGCACCGGGCCGGGCTTCGCCGTAGCAGCGAATCCGCGTGCCGCGTTTGAGGCCTTCTTTCTGGGCGTTGCTGAAATGGTAGAAGCGCAGGCTGAGCCCGCCGGTGCCGTCCTGCAGACGGACAACCAGGCTGCGGCGCCGGCCCATGACCACGTCGGCGCCGCTGACGGTGCCTTCGATCACCGCGTCTTGCCCGGGTCGCAAATGGCCGATCGGGACCACGCGGGTGCGGTCCTGATAGCGCAGCGGCAGGTGGAACAGCACGTCCTGGAGATTCTCCAGGCCGACCTTGGCCAGTTTCTCGGCCATGGCTTCGCCGACACCCTTGAGTGCCGTCACCGACACTTGCGACAACTCGGTCATGACCGCGACTTAACCGGCCACCACCGGCGCTGGCGGCTTGGCCACCGAGCACAGGCGAATGGAGTCGGCGAGGATTTCAATCGCCTTGGGCCGCGGGAAGCTCGCGCGCCAGGCGATGGCCACGGTGCGGAACGGCACCGGCGCGCTCAGTGGGCGCACTTCGATCACGCCGGGGGCGTAGTGGTGGCTGTCCACCGCCGACAGCGGCAGGATCGAAATGCCCAGGCCGGAGGCGACCATGTGGCGGATGGTTTCCAGCGAGCTGGATTCCACCGTGGTGTGCTTGGCGCCGTCGTTGCCTTTGGCCAGGGTCGGGCAGGCTTCCAGCACTTGATCGCGGAAGCAGTGGCCTTCGCCGAGCAGCAGCAGGCTCTTGTCGTTGAGCAGGGCGGCGTCGATGGATTCTTTTTGCGTCCACGGGTGCTGGGCCGGCATCAAGACGTAGAACGGCTCGTCGTAGAGCTGCAAGGTCAGCACGTCGGCTTCGTTGAACGGCAGGGCAATGATGATCGCGTCGAGCTCGCCGTTGCGCAGTTTGTCGCGCAGCACGTGGGTGAAGTTTTCTTCGATGTACAACGGCATCTGCGGGGCGACCCGGTGCAGTTGTGGAATCAGGTGCGGGAACAGGTACGGGCCGACGGTGTAGATCGCGCCGACTTTGAGCGGTGCAGTCAGCTGGTTCTTGCCGGCCTGGGCCAGTTCGCGGATGCCTTGGGCCTGTTCCAGGACTTTCTGTGCCTGGGCGACAATGCCTTCGCCGACCGGAGTCAGGCGCACGGCGCTCTTGCTGCGCTCGAAAATCAGCACACCGAGTTCGTCTTCAAGCTTTTTCACGCCCACCGACAGGGTTGGCTGGCTGACGTGGCAACGCTCGGCCGCGTGGCCGAAGTGTTGCTCTTGGGCGAGGGTAACGATGTAGCGTAATTCTGTGAGAGTCATAGCAAGCGTCCATGAAGTTGCGGGCCAAGCATACCGGCTGCAATCGATAGACGCACGTTATCAGACTGAGTGTGCTGAGTGACACTGGGCAATGCAGGTTTGCCGTTTCCAGATATGCATAAAGGCACCTTTTGGTGCCTTTATGGTTGTTGCATAACCTGTGGGAGCGGGCTTGCCCGCGATATCGATGTAACGGTCAACAAAGATGTTGGATGTGATGGCCTCATCGCGGGCAAGCCCGCTCCCACAGGTTTTTTGTATTGCGTCTTAGCGTCGACGTTCCAGCGAGTAAACAAACGGTGCAACGATTTCGATGGAGCCGTTGTTCAGCATGTCGGCCGGTGGCTTAGGCAGCGGCTGGGCGCGGCGGATCATTTCCAGGGTAGCCCGGTCCAGATCGGCGTTGCCGGAGCGGCCCACCAGTTCGAATGACAACACGTTACCTTCGGCATCCACCACGAAGCGCAGACGGTTCAAACCTTCCTTGCCCCGCGCCTGGGCACTGGCGGGGTATTTCTTGTACTTGGCCAAGTGCGCGAGCAGGGTGCCTTGCCAACTGGCCTTGGCCGCTTGTTGCGCGGGCGATGGGCCGGGGGCCGGCTGAGCGGATTTCTCCGTCGGCGCCTGGGTTGGCTGCGCGTCGCTCGGTTTTGCCTCCGACGGTTTTTCCTTCGGCGGCTCCGGCTTTTTCTCCACAGGCTTGGGCGGTTGCGGCTTCGGCTTCGGCTTGACCGGTTTCGGCACGGCAATCTCGGCCTTCGGCGCTTCAGCGAGTTTCGGAATCGGCAGTTCTTCCACCGGCGCCGGTGGCTGCGGTGGTGTGATCACCTTTGGCGGTGCGGGCGGTGGCGGGGCCGGCATCGGCGCCAGCTCGACCATCATCGCTTGCGGCGGGAGCTCGATCGGCGGGCGTGACGTCCAGTTCAGCGCCAGCGCAATGGCCAGCGCATGGACACCCAGCACCACGGCCAGGCTACCGCTGTAACGCGTCAGCTTTTGGCGCGTGTTGATCATTTCTTGGCTGCCGTCTCGAGTCCGACCAGGCCGACCTTCAGGTAACCGGCGGCGCGCAGGGCATCCATCACGCTCATCAGGTCGCCGTAATCCACGCCTTTGTCGGCCTGGAAGAAGATCGTCGTGTCTTTCTTGCCCTGGGTCTTGGCGTCGAGCGTGGCGCCGAGGGCTTCGGTCTTCACTTCGTCTTCGCCGAGGAACAGGCGCTGGTCAGCTTTGACGCTGAGGAACACCGGTTTCTCTGGCCGCGGCGCCGGTTTGGCGGTGGAGGCGGGCAGGTCGACCTTGATGTCCACGGTGGCCAGCGGCGCCGCCACCATGAAGATGATCAACAGCACCAGCATCACGTCGATGAACGGCGTGACGTTGATTTCATGGTTCTCGGCCAGATCGTCGTCTGCGCCTTCTTTCAAATGCAGGCCCATGGCCGATTACCCCACTTTCACCATGTGCGGTTGCGAGCCGCGCTCGGGCGGCAGGTGGTCGAGGTCACGGCTGACCAGCAGCAGGACTTCTGCCGAGGCGTCGGACACTTGCGCCTTGTAACCGGCGATGGAGCGGGCGAAGACGTTGTAGATGACCACCGCAGGAATCGCTGCCACCAGGCCCAGCGCGGTCGCCAGCAGAGCTTCGGCGATACCGGGAGCCACGACGGCGAGGTTGGTGGTCTGGGTTTTGGCAATGCCGATGAAGCTGTTCATGATGCCCCACACGGTGCCGAACAGGCCGACGAACGGCGCGGTGGAGCCGATGGTGGCCAGCACGCCGGTGCCGCTGCTCATGTTGCGACCGCAGGCTGCGACGAGGCGCTCTAGGCGGAAGCTCACGCGTTCCTTGATGCCTTCCTTCTCGCGGCTGTTGGCCGACAGGCGCATTTCTTCCAGCGCGTCATGGACCAGCAGATTGGCCAAGGTGCCTTCCTTGGCCGCCGTCGTGCTGGCTTCCTTAAGGGTGCCGGCCTTTTTCAGGTGGGTGATTTCAACGCGCAGACGACGTTTGGCGCCGATCAGTTCGAAGCCCTTGGCGATCCAGATGGTCCAGGTGATGATCGAGGCGATGGCCAGGCCGATCATCACGATTTTCACGATAATATCGGCGTTCTTGTACATGCCCCATGGCGACAGGTCGTGAGCCATGCCCAGGGAGTTGTCGGCTTCGAGAGCTTGCGGGGTGTCAGTGGCGTCTACGGCCTGGACCGAATCGGTCGCGGCAGGAGCGGCTTGAACGGCTGGTATTTGAGTGGCAGCAGGCGGTGTGGCCGGCGCTTGTGCATCGGCGAATGTGGCGGTCGGCGCCAGCATCAGGCTGAGCAGCAGGGCGGCTACCGCGCTCCAGGCGCGAGGTCGTTTGGTTGGCGAAGCGGGGAATTGATTGGGTGTCATGCTGGCCGGACCTGAGAAAGAAAAAACGGTAGATGCTCTTCCAGGCCTCGTAAGGCCGAGAACAAAAGTGGCTGGCATTATTGCAATTAATTCTTGTTAACAAAAGTAATAGCTTCTCTTTTTTTCCTCCATTGCTAGCTGCTCATTCATTTCGGGCGCTAGTCTGTACCTTTCTTGAGGGAGTTTTCTGATGTCTGCGCCTTCTGTTTTGATCGCCGGCTGCGGTGATGTCGGCAGCCGTCTGGCTACGCAATTGCTGGCCGGGCACTGGCAGGTTTATGGCCTGCGCCGCAATGTGTCGCGCTTGCCTGCGGGGGTGGTGGGCGTTGCAGGTGACTTGTTCAGCGCGCAATGCCCGGCTGACTGGCCGACCGCATCACTGGATTATCTGGTGTACAGCGCCGCGGCTACCGACCACGACGAGGCGGGCTATCGCGCCGCTTATGTCGAAGGCTTGCAGCATGTGCTGGGCTGGTTGAAACAACATGGTCAGCAGCCAAAGCGCATTCTATTTGTGTCCAGCAGCAGTGTTTATGGCCAGCAGGACGGTGAGTGGGTCGATGAAACCTCGCCGACGGTAGCAGGCGGTTACTCGGGGCGTTTGATGCTGGAGGCCGAGCAGGTGGCGCGTGATAGCGGTATTCCGGCCAGTATCGTGCGCCTGACCGGTATTTATGGTCCGGGTCGAGAGTGGCTACTGACTCAGGTTCGTCGCGGTTATCGCGTGGCGATCGACCCCCCGTTGTACGCCAATCGCATTCACGTCGACGACGCGGCGGGCTTGCTGGCGTTTTTGCTTGAGACGGATCGGCGCGGCGTGACGCTGGATGATGACTACATTGGTGTCGATGATGCGCCTGCGCCCATGGCAGAGGTGGTGGGCTGGTTGCGTGAATACCTGGGCGTGACCGAATGGGCCGATGACGCCAGTGTGCGTCGTGCCGGCAGCAAGCGCTGCAGCAATGCCCGGGCGAAGGCGTTGGGCTGGACGCCGAAGTATTCGAGTTTCCGCGAAGGCTATGCCGCGATTCTCGAAGGTCGCTGCTGAAATCCAGTGACACACAATAACTGTGGGAGCGGGCAAGCCCGCTCCCACAGGGTTATCTGTTGGCTTCAGCTCCGGGTTACTGCTTTTTGAGCAACCATTTGCGTTCGCCGGCAGCGAACTGTGGCATTTCGTCTGCCAAGGCGGTGTTCACGGCTTGAAAGAGTTCCAGATCGTTGCCTTTGCGGGCGAAGATCCAGGTATTGCCCTGGCCATTGAGTTGCAGCCAGATGTTGTCGTTACCGATACTCATCGAAGCGCAATCGCCGGTCAGGCACAGGGCATAACGGTCGGCGCCGGGCAGGCCGGACACTTGGCCATCTGCCTGAAACTGCACGGTGCTACCTTCGCCTGGGCCGTTGATGATTTTCCAGCTGCCGCCCATGTAAGCCGAGTACAGCGCACGCTCGAAGCTGGCACCGATCGGTGCCCCGTCCGGGACCGGGATCTGGGCACGGTCGAAAAGCTGCTCTGGTTCGTTTTCGCTGGCGACTTGGTTCAGTTGCTTGCCATCACGCTTCAGCTCGCTGGCGGTGCTGCCGTAGAAGTCGACTTTCCAGGCGCCTGACTTTTCGCCCAGCAGCTTGCCTTCGACGTTTTCAAAACCATTGGTGTAGCGCGCCTGACCGGCCTTGGTGTTGACGTTCCATTCCAGGTTCGGCCCATAGGCCTGGAGCGCTTCGCGCAGGGAGCCGCCTTTGGAGGCAGCATCGATCGCCACCTGATTGATCCAGGTGCCGCTGATGTCGCGGTCGGCAGGGTTGCTGGCACATCCGCCCAAGAGTAGGGCGACCAGCGAGAGAGCTAGCGCATGGCGCATGATGGAATCCTTTCAGAACCCTTTGTACAAGATCAGTCGGCGCAGCCTCGCAAGGCTGCGCCGTACACATTACTCGATGACCAGAATGGCATCCATTTCAACCTGCGAACCCTTTGGCAGGGCTGCTACGCCGATGGCGGCGCGGGCTGGGTAAGGCTGGTCGAAGTACTTGCCCATGATCTCGTTGACCTTGGCGAAGTGGCTCAGGTCGGTGAGGAAGATGTTCAGTTTGACGATGTCCTTGAACGAACCACCGGCGGCTTCAGCCACGGCCTTGAGGTTCTCGAACACCTGGACGGTCTGGGCTTCGAAGCCTTCGACCAGTTCCATGGTTTTTGGGTCCAGAGGAATCTGACCCGACATGTAAACGGTGTTGCCAGCCTTGATCGCCTGGGAGTAAGTACCGATGGCGGCCGGGGCCTTGTCGCTGTTGATAACGGTCTTGGTCATGTATGACTCCTTGTGAAGGGTGGGCTACGCGCGCATGCGGGTGATGCGGATGACCCCGGTCAGGGCGCGCAGTTTCTTGATCACGCGGGCCAGGTGTACGCGGTCGTGCACGCTGACCACCAGTTGGACCACGCTGATGCGACCGTCGCGTTCGTCCATGCTGATTTTTTCGATATTGCCGTCGGCCGCGTTGACGCTGCTGGCCAGTAGGGCGATCAGGCCGCGCTGGTGTTCCAGTTCGACGCGCAGCTCGACGTTGAATTCGCCGGTGACATCCTTGGCCCACGAGAGCTGGATACATTTTTCCGGGTTGTGGCGGATTTCGCTGATGTTGCGGCAGTTGTCCAGGTGCACCACCATCCCTTTGCCGGCAGACAGATGGCCGACAATCGGGTCGCCCGGGATCGGTGTGCAGCACTTGGCGTAACTGAGC
Source organism: Pseudomonas sp. GGS8 (assembly GCF_024168645.1). Taxonomy (NCBI): domain Bacteria; kingdom Pseudomonadati; phylum Pseudomonadota; class Gammaproteobacteria; order Pseudomonadales; family Pseudomonadaceae; genus Pseudomonas; species Pseudomonas sp. GGS8. The sequence goes on from NZ_JALJWF010000001.1 coordinate 2,074,050, forward strand.
ACCAGACCTTCGGTGCCGCGAATCGCCAGCGGACCTTCCGGGCTCGGCAGCTGTTCGCCTTCGCCGAGCAGGCGGCGGGCGACCACGTAAGCCATGCGATTGCCCAGGCCGATGTCTTCGAGCAGGTCTTCGATCAGTTCGAGGCGGTATTCGTGGAGCATCAACTGCACACGCTCGGCCGGGACTTTTTCCAGCGAGCTGTCGAAGCCGTTGAGCACCTTGTTCAGCAGGCGTTCGCCGAGGCTGATGGATTCGGAGCGGCGTTGCAGCTTAAGCGCATGGCGGATGTGGGTCCGCGCCTTGCCGGTGACCACGAAGTTGAGCCATGCCGGGTTCGGCCGCGCGCCGGGGGCGCTGACGATCTCGACCGTGGAGCCGCTTTGCAGCGGTTCGGACAACGGCGCGAGACGACGATTGATCCGACAGGCAATGCAGCTGTTGCCCACGTCGGTGTGCACCGCGTAAGCGAAGTCGACCGCGGTGGAGCCTTTGGGCAGCTCCATGATCCGGCCCTTGGGCGTGAACACGTAGACCTCGTCCGGGAACAGGTCGATCTTCACGCTCTCGATGAATTCCAGCGAGTTGCCGGCCCGTTGCTGCATTTCCAGCACGCCTTTGACCCACTGGCGGGCACGGGCGTGAGTGCCTTTGGGCTGCTCGTCGCCGCTGGATTTGTACAGCCAATGGGCGGCGATGCCGTTGTTGGCCATTTCTTCCATTTCACGGGTGCGGATCTGGATCTCGATCGGTACACCGTGCATGCCGAACAGCGTGGTGTGCAGCGACTGGTAGCCGTTGGCCTTGGGGATCGCGATGTAATCCTTGAAGCGCCCCGGCAACGGTTTGTACAAATTATGCACAGCACCCAGCACGCGGTAGCAGGTGTCGACCTTGTCGACGATGATCCGGAACGCATAAACGTCCATGATCTCGTTGAAGGCCCGACGCTTGCCGCGCATTTTCTTGTAGATGCCGTAGAGGTGTTTCTGACGACCGCTGACCTCGCCCTGAATGCCATCGATGGCCAGGCAGTGGCTGAGGGACTCTTCGATTTTGTTGACGATTTCCTTGCGGTTGCCCCGGGCGCGTTTGACCGCCTGGTTGATCCGCGCGGAACGCATCGGGTGCATGGCCTTGAAGCCGAGGTCTTCGAATTCTATGCGGATGGCGTGCATGCCCAGCCGATTGGCAATGGGTGCATAGATTTCCAGGGTTTCCTTGGCGATCCGCCGGCGCTTTTCGCCGGACAGCACTTCCAGGGTGCGCATGTTGTGCAGGCGGTCGGCCAGCTTGACCAGGATCACGCGAATATCGCGTGCCATGGCCATGGCCATTTTCTGGAAGTTTTCCGCTTGGGCTTCGGCTTTGGTCTCGAAGTTCATCTGGGTCAGTTTGCTGACCCCGTCGACCAGTTCGGCCACGGTTTCGCCGAACTGCGCTTGCAGCGCTTCCTTGGCAATACCGGTGTCTTCGATCACGTCATGCAGCATTGCAGCCATCAAGCTCTGATGGTCCATGTGCATGTCGGCAAGAATATTCGCCACCGCAAGAGGATGCGTGACGTACGCCTCACCGCTGCGGCGGCGTTGGCCGTCGTGGGCTTGTTCGGCGTAGAAGTACGCTCGGCGGACCAGGTTGACCTGGTCCTTGCCGAGGTAGGTCGATAAGCGATCGGCGAGGGCGTCTATGCTCGGCATGATGACACCTGCCGTTTGCTATGACCCCGCGCCGTGCTACGTCGACCAGGCATGGCCTTATACTGCCTCGTTGGACTCGTCCTCGAACGCTGCGAACAGCGGTTCGTCTTCGACGATTTCAGCGTTGGCGATGAACTCGTAGCTCATCAGGCCTTCAGCGATTTCACGCAGCGCTACAACTGTAGGCTTGTCGTTTTCCCACTGAACCAGGGGCTCTTTGCCGCCGGTGGCCAGTTGACGGGCACGCTTGGTAGAGAGCATGACCAGCTCAAAGCGGTTTTCCACGTGTTCTAGGCAGTCTTCAACGGTTACGCGGGCCATGGTATTCCTCGGAGCGAATGCAATATGCGCGCTGCCCGGTTGGGCAAGCGGACTCAACAGTTTAAAAAATCACCAGCGATTAGGGAAGCGCTGATTTTTTGACCAGGCTCTTCAACGCGCTATAAGCACCAATGTAAAGCCCTTGCAGCGGTTTTGGGAAGCGCTGTTTAGCCGAGCAATTCAGCCAATAATTTGCCATGACGCTGCTGCTGACGCTTCTGATGCAGCTGATTGGCGCGGAAAATCGCCTTCAGATCGTCCAGCGCGTGGGCGAAATTGTCGTTGATGATCAGGTAATCGTAGTCGACGTAATGGCTCATCTCGCTGACGGCTTCGCGCATGCGGCCTTCGATGATTTCGTCGCTGTCCTGGCCGCGATTGGTCAGGCGCTGGTGCAAGGCCTCCAGGGACGGCGGCAGAATGAAGATCGAGCGGGCCTGGGGCATCAATTTGCGCACTTGCTCCGCACCCTGCCAGTCAATTTCCAGAATCAGGTCGTGGCCTTCGTCCAGGGTCTGCTGCAGGTGGCTTTGCGAAGTGCCATAGAGGTTGCCGAACACTTCGGCGCGCTCAAGGAAATCTCCGTGCTCGATCATCTTCACGAACTCGCTGCGTTCGACGAAGTGATAGTTCACGCCGTTCACTTCACCCGGGCGCATGGCGCGGGTGGTGTGGGAGACCGAGACGCGGATCTCCGGATCAGCGTCGGTCAGGGCTTTGACCAAGCTGCTCTTGCCCGCACCCGAAGGTGCGGAAATGATGTACAGGGTGCCGGTGCTGTGGGTCATGTCGGGTTTGCCTTACTCAATATTCTGCACTTGTTCGCGCATTTGCTCGATCAACACCTTGAGGTTGACCGCCGCTTGGGTGCTGCGCGGGTCGAAGGCTTTGGAGCCCAGTGTGTTGGCTTCGCGGTTGAGTTCCTGCATCAGGAAGTCCAGGCGCCGACCGGCAGCGCCGCCGGACTTGAGTACCCGGCGAACTTCGATGATGTGGGTGCTCAGGCGATCCAGTTCTTCGGCGACGTCGCTCTTTTGCGCGAGCATGACCATTTCCTGCTCCAGGCGCTGCGGGTCGAGGTCGGCCTTCATGTCGGTGAAGCGGTCGAGGACTTTCTGGCGCTGGGTGGCGAGCATCTGCGGGACCAACTCACGCAGGATCACCACATCTTCTTCAATGGACGTCAGGCGCTCGTTGATCAACCGCGCCAGCTCCGCGCCTTCGCGCTCGCGGCCGGCCTTGAGTTCTTTCAAACCCTGGTTGAACAACGCCAGGGCTTCGGTATTCAGCGCTTGCGGGTCGGCGGCATCGGCCACCAGTACGCCAGGCCAGGCCAGGACTTCCAACGGGTTCAGTGCGGCCGGGTTTTTGATCAGGCTGGCGACGGTCTCGGCGGCGGCGACCAATTGGGCGGCGCGCTCGCGGTCCACTTGCAGCGGTTTGCCGGTGCTTTCTTCGGTGAAACGCAGGGTGCATTCGAGCTTGCCCCGGGACAGTTCCTGGCGCAGGGCCTCGCGGACCGCGCCTTCGAGGTCGCGGAAAGATTCCGGTAGACGCAGGTGGGGTTCCAGGTAGCGGCTGTTGACCGAGCGCAGCTCCCAGCTCAGGGTGCCCTGGACACCGGCTTTCTCGACGCGGGCGAAGGCGGTCATGCTGTGCACCATGGAGGTACCTCGCAATGCAGGTCGGCGCGTAACCCATGGTTCGCGGACCCGCTATCTGTGAATTAAAGCCGACAGGCAGCAAAGGCGCAGGATTGTAGCGCAGTGACGCGGATGCGCCCAATCACACGCTGTGACAATGAGCTGCAGGCCGTCGGCTACGCTCTATTCAGGGGCTTCGATCGTCGGGCGATTTTTTAGAAGTGCCCACTTGCGGCCCACGGCTCTATAATGCTCGGCAGTTTTCCGTCCCCCGTACAGGTAATCCCTATGAAACGTCCAAGTGGTCGCGCTGCCGATCAGCTCCGCTCGATCCGCATTACCCGCAACTACACCAAACACGCCGAGGGGTCTGTACTGGTCGAGTTCGGTGATACCAAGGTCATCTGCACCGTCAGCGTCGAGAATGGCGTGCCGCGTTTCCTCAAGGGGCAGGGCCAGGGCTGGTTGACCGCTGAATACGGCATGCTGCCGCGCGCCACCGGTGAACGTAACCAGCGTGAAGCGAGCCGCGGCAAGCAAGGCGGCCGCACTCTGGAGATCCAGCGTCTGATCGGTCGTTCCCTGCGCGCTGCGCTGGACATGTCCAAGCTGGGCGACGTCACCCTGTACGTCGACTGCGACGTGATCCAGGCTGACGGCGGCACCCGCACCGCGTCCATCACCGGCGCCATGGTTGCACTGGTCGACGCCTTGAAAGTGATCAAGAAGCGCGGCGGCCTCAAAGGTGGCGACCCGCTCAAGCAAATGATCGCCGCCGTGTCGGTGGGCATGTACCAGGGCGAGCCTGTGCTTGACCTCGACTACCTGGAAGATTCGGCTGCCGAGACTGACCTCAACGTGGTCATGACCAGCACCGGCGGCTTCATCGAAGTCCAGGGCACCGCCGAAGGCGCGCCGTTCCAGCCGGAAGAGCTGAACGCGATGCTGGCACTGGCGAAGAAAGGCATGATCGAGATTTTCGAATTGCAGAAGGCTGCACTGGCTGACTGATTGTTTTGACGTCCGGCAAAGGAGAGCGCCATGAGTGATGAACAGCAGTTGCTTCCCGCTCCGAGCCCCGAGGCTCGCCAGTGGGCGATGTTTTGTCACCTCTCGGCGTTTCTCGGTGTCTGGTTTCCGTTCGGTCACCTGATCGGGCCGCTGATACTCTGGCAGTGGAAGCGTGAAACCGACCCGTTCATCGATACCCAAGGCAAAGAAGCGCTGAACTTTCAGATCACCGTGGCCCTGGTCTCGGGCATCTGTTACGTGCTGATGCTGGTGTTGATCGGTTTTGCGCTGTTGCCGCTGGTTCTGATCGGGGCGATGGTGCTGTGCATCATTGCCGGGCTCAAGGCCAATGACGGGATGCCTTACCGCTATCCCTTCACCTGGCGGTTGGTCAAATAATGATCGGTGAGAATCCCCTTGTGGGAGCGAGCCTGCTCGCGATAGTGGCCTGATAGTTACCGCATCGGCGTCTGTTCTGCCGTCATCGCGAGCAGGCTCGCTCCCACAGTAGAAAATCAGCGCGCACAAAAAAGCCGACAGCAATGTCGGCTTTTTTGCATCTACGAAAAGACGCTTAGATCGTCAGCGTCCAGTCGTAGTCCACGATCAGCGGTGCGTGCTGCGAGAACCGTGGCTGACGTGGCAGGCGTGCGCTGCGTACGAAGCGGCGCAGGCCAGGGGTCAGCAACTGGTAGTCGAAACGCCAGCCCAGGTTGAGCATCTCGGCCTGTTCGTTGTCCGGCCACCAGCTGTACTGGTCGCCTTCGCGGCTGACTTCCCGCAGGGCGTCGACATAACCCATGTTGCCGACAATCTCGTCCATCCAGGCACGCTCAGGTGCCAGGAAGCCCGGGGATTGCTGGCTGTCGCGCCAGTTCTTGATATCCAGCTTCTGTTGCGCCACGTACAGCGAGCCACAATAAATGTACTCGCGACGTTTGCGTCGCTGTTTATCCAGATAACGGGCGAAGTCGTCCATTAGCTTGAACTTCTGGTTCAAGTCTTCATCGCCGTTCTGCCCCGAAGGGAGCAGCAAGGTCGCGATGCTGACCTTGTCGAAATCGGCTTGCAGGTAACGCCCGTAGCGGTCGGCCGTCTCGAAGCCGAGACCGCTGATGACAGCCTTCGGTTGCAACCGCGAGTACAAAGCCACGCCACCTTGGGCGGGAACTTCGGCTTCGCAGGCATAAAGGAAGTAGCCATCCAGTTGGAAGGCTGGATCGTCCAGTTCAAAGGCGGAGGCGCGGGTGTCCTGCAGGCAGATGACGTCGGCATTCTGTGCTTGCAGCCAACTGAGCAAACCACGCTCGACTGCAGCCTGAATACCATTGACGTTCACACTGATGATCCGCATAAGTGGCCCCAAAAATCGCGTGCGGGTATGATACACGGCGTCTACCTAATTAGCTAAATCCGTGGTATTTGGGGTTTTTTCATGCAAGCGTATCAACGCGATTTCATTCGTTTTGCCATCGATCGCGGCGTTTTGCGCTTCGGTGAGTTCACCCTGAAGTCCGGGCGCACCAGCCCATACTTCTTCAATGCCGGCCTGTTCAACTCAGGGAAAGCCTTGGCGCAGCTGGGCCGTTTCTACGCGGCTGCCATCGTCGAAAGCGGTATTCCCTTCGACGTACTGTTCGGCCCGGCCTACAAAGGCATCCCGTTGGCGGCCGCCACCGCTGTGGCACTGGCTGAACATCACGATCGTGACCTGCCATGGTGCTTCAATCGCAAGGAAGCCAAGGCCCACGGCGAAGGTGGCAGCCTGGTCGGCGCGCCATTGACCGGCGACGTGCTGATCATCGACGACGTGATCACCGCGGGCACCGCCATCCGTGAAGTGATGCAGATCATCGCTTCCCAGGACGGCGCCAAGGCTGCCGGCGTGCTGATCGCCCTGAACCGTCAGGAACGTGGCAACGGTGAGTTGTCGGCCATCCAGGAAGTGGAGCGTGACTTCGGTATTCCGGTGATCAGCATCGTTTCGCTGAACCAGGTGCTGGAGTTCCTGGCTGACGATCCGCAGCTCAAGCAACATTTGCCTGCCGTAGAAGCCTATCGCGCCCAGTTCGGCGTGTAACCACACTTCACCTGTGGGAGCGGGCTTGCCCGCGATGGCGGTCGATCAGTCAATGATGATGTTGAATGATATGGCCTCATCGCGGGCAAGCCCGCTCCCACAGCTAACAAAAGACCCCGCTCGGCAATCTGAGCGGGGTCTTTTGTTTATGCATGGCTCGGTTTTCCAGGATTATTCTTTGCTGGTGCTACTGAGCGTCTCGGCCTTTTTAATCCCAGTGGGTTTATTCGTTTTCTCTGGGTACGGATCAGCCACTGCATCGCCCTGGCCAGTCAGAATTCTCCAGCCATGGCGAGTGTGTGCAGTTTTGCGGAGTTGCGGGCACGGTGGCATCGAAGTTTTCGCCTGGTTCGAATACTCATGGCCGCAATCGACGCAGGCATAGGTGCCAGGGGAAACATCGCTGCCGTACGGGACGTAGTCTTTTTGCATGGTCAATCTCCTGTGGGTACAGAGAGATCCTATGCAGATTGCTTCCTTCGTGAAGTCGGACGTTTCGCCCAATCAGGTCAGGCATTTCCGGCGGGCAAAAAAAAGATCGCAGACTTCGTCAACTCCTACAGGTTTTTCGTACATCAGAAAATCCGTAGGTGCTGCCGAGGGCTGCGATCTTTTTAAGGTTTTGAATCAGGGACGCTTGCGATTGCTGATCAGCGTACCCACACCGGTGTCGGTGAAGATTTCCAGCAGAATTGCATTTGGTACTCGACCATCGATGATCAACGAGCTGCCCACTCCGCCTTGTACCGCTTCCAGCGCGCAACGGATTTTCGGCAGCATGCCGCCGTAGATGGTGCCATCGGCGATCAGATCGTCGACTTGCTGGGTGCTCAGGCCGGTCAGGACCTTGCCGCTTTTGTCCATCAGGCCTGCGATATTGGTCAGCAGCATCAGCTTTTCAGCTTTCAGTGCCTCGGCCACTTTACCGGCCACCAGATCGGCGTTGATGTTGTACGACTCGCCGTTGGCACCGACGCCGATCGGCGCGATCACCGGAATGAAATCGCCTTTGACCAGCAGGTTCAGCAGGTCGGTGTTGATGCCGACCACTTCGCCGACGTGGCCGATGTCGATGATTTCCGGCTGGGTCATCTCCGGGGTCTGGCGGGTGACGGTGAGCTTCTTCGCGCGAATCAGCTCGGCGTCTTTACCGGTCAGGCCGATGGCGCTGCCGCCGTGACGGTTGATCAGGTTGACGATGTCCTTGTTGACCTGGCCGCCGAGGACCATTTCCACCACGTCCATGGTCGCAGCGTCGGTGACGCGCATGCCATCGACAAAGTGGCTCTCGATCGACAATCGCTTGAGCAGGTCGCCGATTTGCGGGCCGCCGCCGTGAACCACCACCGGGTTGATGCCGACGGCTTTCATCAGCACGATGTCGCGGGCGAAGCCGGTTTTCAGCTCCTCGCTTTCCATCGCGTTGCCGCCGTATTTGATCACCAGCGTCTTGCCGACATAGCGGCGAATGTAAGGCAGCGCTTCGGACAGGACCTTGGCGGTGTTGGCGGCGGCTTCGCGTTCGAGGGTCATTCAGGGCTCCGGGTGCTTCAATAGATCAAAACGGTAATTGGAGATCAGGTGCAACGCGCTTCAGCTGGACGTGGAACACATCCTTGATGCGTTGTAATTCAGCCTCGTCATCGGCCTCGAAGCGCAGCACCAGCACCGGTGTGGTGTTGGAGGCGCGAACCAGGCCCCAGCCTTTGGCATAGTCGACTCGCACGCCGTCAATGGTGGTCAGGTTGGCGCCTTCACCCCACTGCGCGTCGTGCAGTGCATCAATGATGCTGAATTTGCTCTCTTCGGTCACATGGATATTGATCTCCGGCGTAGAAATATCGTTCGGGAAGGTCGCGAACAACTCTTCCGCGGTGGATTTTTCCTTGCTGAGGATCTCCAGCAGCCGCGCGGCGCTGTAAATGCCGTCGTCGAAACCGAACCAGCGCTCCTTGAAGAAGATATGCCCGCTCATTTCGCCGGCCAACAGGGCGCCGGATTGTTTCATTTTCTTTTTGATCAGCGAGTGACCTGTTTTCCACATCAGCGGGCGACCGCCATATTCCTTGATCAGCGGGATCAGGCGGCGGGTGCATTTGACGTCGAAGATGATTTCCGCGTCGGGGTTGCGTGCTACCACATCCTTGGCGAACAGCATCAGCAGGCGGTCCGGGAACACGACGCTGCCGGTGTTGGTGACCACGCCCACGCGGTCGCCATCGCCGTCGAAGGCCAGGCCCAGGTCGGCGTTGGTTTCCTTGACCTTGGCGATCAGGTCTACCAGGTTTTCCAGCTTGCCCGGGTCCGGGTGATGGTTCGGGAAGTTGCCGTCGACGTCACAGAATAGCGGGATGACTTCGCAGTTCAGGGCTTCGATCAATTGCGGGGCAATCACCCCGGCCGCGCCGTTACCGCAATCGACCACCACTTTCAGGCGACGGGCGAGTTTGATGTCCTGGACGATTTCGGTGTTGTAGCGGTCGAGGATCTCGACCTTGGTGATGCTGCCCTTGCCGCTGCTCAGGTTGTTGGTCTTGAGGCGGTCGTGCAGGGCCTGGATCTGTTCGTTGGCCAAGGTGTCGCCGGCGATGACGATCTTGAAGCCGTTGTAGTTCGACGGGTTGTGGCTGCCGGTGAGCATCACCCCGGATTTGCCGGCCAGTACGTTGGCGGCGTAGTACAGCGCAGGGGTTGGCACCAGGCCGACGTCGCTGACGTGGCAACCGCTGTCGGCCAGGCCCTGGATCAGTTGTTCCACCAGTTCCGGGCCGGACAGGCGACCGTCGCGGCCGACGGACACATTGGGTTCGCCCTGGGCCAGGCTCTGGGAGCCGATGGCGCGACCAAGCCAATAAGCGGTTTCAGCGTTCAAGAATTCCGGGACGGTGCCGCGAATATCGTAGGCGCGGAAGATGCTGTCGGGGAACTTGGGTGCGACTTGGGCTGGGGTGCTCATCTGTAGGAATGCTCCATCTTGAAAGTGGCTGGACAGGCCTGCGAAAAACTCGTGGGCTGGCTCAAACTGAAAGGTATGACGGCGTTTTCGGCAGAGAGTTCGTGGTGTGCAAAGGCCATGTCGCTGCCGTTCGCGAGCGAATGGCAGGCCAATGCCTTGATTTTCGGCGATAAACCTTTCAGGTGAAGTCTGCGCAATTTGTTCGTCCTTGAAATACAGAAAGCAGGTTTCGGGCCGGGCAGGACGCCCCGGCCGCTTTTTGATCAGTGACTGCCGGAATGTCCGAACCCGCCGGTGCCGCGCTGGGTTTCGACGAATTCTTCGACCATTTCGAAGTGCGCTTGAACCACCGGCACCAGCACCAGTTGGGCCAGGCGTTCGCCAACGACCATGTTGAAATCGGTCTGGCCACGGTTCCAGCACGAGACCATCAGCGGGCCCTGGTAGTCGGAGTCGATCAGGCCGACCAGATTGCCCAGCACGATGCCGTGCTTATGGCCCAGGCCCGAGCGCGGCAGAATCAAGGCTGCCAGGCCCGGATCACCGATATACACCGACAGGCCGGTAGGGATCAGCAGGGTTTCGCCCGGCTTGATGACGGTGTCTTTTTCCAGCATGGCGCGCAGGTCGAGGCCGGCGGAGCCGGGCGTGGCGTACTGCGGCAGCGGAAATTCGGTGCCGATGCGTGGGTCGAGGATCTTGGCTTGCAAAGCGTGCATGTAAATTAAACCTGGTTCAGACGTTCGGCGATAAAAGTGATCAGCTGGCGGGCAATCTTGCCTTTGCTGGTCTGGGCAAAAACAGTGGCGTGCAGCTCCCGATCGATCACGCTGCAGGCGTTTTCTTCGCTGTTGAAGCCAATACTCGGGTTGGCGACGTCGTTGGCGACGATCAGGTCGAGGTTCTTGTCTTTCAACTTGCGGGCAGCGTAGTCGAGCAGGTGTTCGGTTTCGGCGGCAAAGCCGACACTAAACGGGCGGTCGGGACGGGTGGCGATGGTGGCCAGGATGTCTGGGTTGCGCACCATTTGTAGCAGCAAGCCGTCGCCGCTCGTAGGGTCTTTCTTGAGTTTCTGTGGGGCCACGACTTCCGGGCGGTAGTCCGCGACCGCTGCCGAGGCGATAAACAAGTCGCAAGGAATCGCGGCTTCACAGGCAGCGAGCATGTCACGGGCGCTGACCACGTCAATGCGGGTGACGCGATCCGGAGTGGGCAGGTGCACCGGGCCGGTGATCAGGGTGACGCGGGCGCCGGCTTCTACCGCGGCTTCGGCCAGGGCAAAGCCCATCTTCCCAGAGCTGTGGTTGGTGATGTAGCGCACCGGGTCGATGTTTTCCTGGGTCGGGCCCGCAGTGATCAGCACGTGTTTGCCGGTCAGCGCCTGGCGCTGGAAGCAGTCTGCGGCGCACTGGGCGAGGTCCGTGGCTTCGAGCATGCGGCCCATGCCGACGTCGCCGCAGGCCTGGCTGCCGGAGGCTGGGCCGAAGACTTTGAGGTCGCGGTTTTCGAGGGTCTGCAGGTTGGCCTGGGTCGCCGGGTCGCGCCACATGGCCTGATTCATTGCTGGAGCCACGGCGACCACCGCGTCGGTGGCCAGTACCAGCGTGGTCAGCAGGTCGTCGGCAATGCCTTGGGCCAGACGGGCAATCAGGTCCGCAGTGGCGGGGGCAATCAGCACCAGGTCGGCCCATTTGGCCAGTTCGATGTGGCCCATGGCGGCTTCGGCCGCCGGGTCCAGCAGGTCCAGATGGACCGGGTGCCCGGACAGGGCTTGCATGGTCAGCGGGGTAATGAATTCGCTGCCACCACGGGTCATGACCACGCGCACTTCGGCGCCCTGGTCGATCAGGCGGCGAACCAGCTCGGCGCTCTTGTAGGCAGCAATGCCGCCGCCGACGCCCAGAACGATGCGTTTCCGATACAGCCGCTGCATAGGTCTGCCTTTCATTTCGTTGATGACTGCATGGCGATACCCCCTCCCCAGGGATGAAATCGCCTGCAAAAAAGATGGGCTACGATATCACAGCGACCGCTACGGAACAGCGGCGCCCACACATGGAGGTGTTATGAGTATTCGCGATTGGCCGGCGGCGGAGCGGCCGCGGGAGAGGTTACTGGAGTTGGGCTCGGCGAGCCTTTCGGACGCCGAACTGCTGGCGATTTTTTTACGAACCGGCGTATCGGGCAAAAGCGCGGTGGACCTGGCGCGACACCTGTTGAGTCAGTTTGGCAGTCTGCGCTCACTGCTCGAGGCCGATCAGGCGGCGTTCAGCAGGCAGTTGGGGCTCGGTCCAGCGAAATTCGCTCAATTGCAAGCGGCGCAGGAAATGGGCAGGCGGCATTTGGCCGAACGTGCTCGGCAAAAACCGGCGCTGGAAGATCCACAAACGGTTCGTGATTATCTGAAGTCGATGCTCCGACACGAGCCGCACGAGGTGTTCGGCTGTCTGTTTTTGGATTCCAGGCATCAAGTACTGACCTTTGAGGCATTGTTCCGCGGCTCTATCGACAGCACGAGTGTCCATCCAAGGCAGGTGGTCAAGCGTGCCTTGGCCCACAATGCTGCCGCAGTGATCCTCTGCCACAACCATCCGTCGGGCAACACCAACCCCAGTCAAGCCGATCGAGTGCTGACCAAGCGCCTCCAGGCTGCGCTGGACCTGATCGATGTGCGGGTACTCGACCATTTCATCATCGGTGACGGCGATCCGTTATCCATGGCCGAATACGGGTGGATGTGAGGGGAGGGGTATCGAATACGAAGCCCATGTGGGAGCGGGCTTGCCCGCGATTGCGTCGGTACAGGCAGCCTCTATGTTGAATTTGCCGGCCTCATCGCGGGCAAGCCCGCTCCCACAGGTTTTTTTGGGCGACTCGATTACTTGAAACTGACCTTCGAGTAATCCTGCCGGCCAAACGGACTCACCTGATAACCCTGCACGTCCTTGCGTGTCAGGGCAAAGGCCGTCGGGTGAGCCAGCGGCAGCCATAACGCCTGTTGCTGGATCTGTGTCTGGGCCTGTTCGTAGAGCTTGGTGCGTACACCTTGCTCGCCGGTGGTCTTGCCGGCACTGATCAGCTTGTCCAGGTCCTGGTTGCAGTAACGGGCGAAGTTGGTGCCGGATTTGACCGCCGCGCAGGAAAACTGCGGTGTGAGGAAGTTGTCCGGGTCACCGTTGTCGCCGGCCCAGCCCATGAACAGCAGGTCGTGCTCGCCGGCCTTGGCGCGGCGAATCAGTTCGCCCCATTCGATCACGCGGATCTCGGCCTGAATGCCGATTTCCGCCAGGTCGGATTGAAGCAATTGCGCGCCGAGGCTCGGATTGGGGTTCAGCAGGCTGCCGGAAGGGCGAGTCCAGATGGTGGTCTGGAAACCGTTCTTGAGCCCAGCCTTGGCCATCAATGCCCGTGCTTTCTCGACATCATGAGGGTAGCCCGGCAAATTCTTGGCGTAGCTCCAGGTATTGGGCGGGTAGGGACCGCTGGCAGGTTCGGCGGTGTCTTCGAACACAGCTTTGACGTAGTTGGCCTTGTCGAACGCGAGGTTGATTGCCTGGCGCACTTCCGGCTTGTCCAGCGGTGGATGCTGACTGTTGATGCCGACGAACGCGGTCATGAACGCGTCAGTCTTTTCCACCTTCAGAGTCGGTTCCTGCTTCGCAGCCTGTACGTCCAGCGGTTTAGGCGACAGGGCGATCTGGCACTCGTTGCGGCGCAACTTCTGCAAGCGCACGTTGGCGTCCGGGGTGATCGCGAAGATCAACGGGTCCACCGATGGCTTGCCCTGGAAGTAGTCGCGGTTGGCCTGATAGCGAATCGAGGCATCTTTCTGGAAACGCGTGAAGATGAACGGGCCGCTGCCGATCGGCTGACTGTTGAGTTTCTCCGGAGTGCCGGCCTTCATCAGTTGGTCGGCGTATTCGGCCGAATAGATCGAGGCGAAGCCCATGCTCAGAGTCGGCAGGAACGTCGAGTCCGGGTGATCGAGGGTGAAACGGATAGTGAGCGGGTCCAGTGCGTCGATCTTCTTGATCAGCGTCGGTAACTGCATCGACTGCGCGTGTGGGAAGCCGCTCTGGGCAACTTTGTGCCATGGGTTTGCCGGGTCGAGCATGCGGTCGAAGCTGAACTTCACGTCTTCGGCAGACAGGTCACGGGTCGGGCTGAAATACTCGGTGTGGTGAAATTTCACCTGTGGGTGCAACTTGAAGATGTAGGTCAGGCCGTCGGGCGTGACTTCCCAGCTGTCCGCAAGGCTGGCGACCACTTTGCCGCTGGCCGTGTCGAAGTCCACCAGGCGGTTCATCAGCACGTCGGCCGAGGCGTTGGTGGTGGTCAACGAGTTGTATTGCACCACATCGAACCCCTCCGGGCTGGCCTCGGTGCAGACGCTAAGGGCGGCTGCATGGGCCAGGGGGCTCAGTAGAAGCGGGGCAAGCAGCAACGATAGGGCAGCGAGGCGCATGGTCGGTTTCCTTTACAGATCGAAGGCCCATCTGCAAGTGCAGTCTGGAAAAGGCTTACCCTAGTGGGCTCTTTTGCAAATGACTATCCCCTTTTTCATTTTCAGGGGAGTATGGGCGATTGTTTTCGGTGAGTGGCGGTTGAGAAAACCCGGAATTGGCCTGTTGGCCGATTCTCTGCGACGAGCGGTCGTTATCGGGCTTAGCCTTTGTCCAAGGCACTCGGCGCCCGAAAAGCCGGCTTTTTATCAACTCAATGCACACCGGTTGTTGTTGCTCTCTGGTCTTTCTGGTATAAAGCAGCGCTCTTTTCTAGGGGCCCGGTTCCTTCGTTTGTAGGTGTAGCCGGTAAGACCCTTAAAGAAACGCGGCGCCTGGCGCCAAATGACTGAGAGATTAAGCGGCCAACCCATGCCGGGTTGGGCATGTGGTTTTAGAGGGCTGAGGCATGTCGAGAGTCTGTCAAGTTACCGGTAAGGGTCCGGTGACTGGGAATAACATTTCCCACGCAAACAACAAAACCCGTCGTCGTTTCCTGCCGAACCTGCAGCATCATCGCTTCTGGGTTGAAGAAGAGAAACGTTTCGTGCGTCTGCGCGTATCTGCCAAAGGCATGCGTATCATCGACAAGCGTGGCATCACTGTCGTGCTGGCCGAAATCCGCAAAGCCGGCAAGATCTAAGGGAGCTAATCATGCGTGAATTGATTCGTTTGATTTCGAGCGCCGGTACTGGTCACTTCTACACTACCGACAAGAACAAGCGCACTACTCCGGACAAAATCGAGATCAAGAAATTTGATCCGGTTGTTCGTAAGCACGTGATCTACAAAGAAGGCAAAATCAAGTAATTGATTTTTCCTCCTTACGAAAAAGGCCCGTATCGCGAGATACGGGCCTTTTTTGTTGCCTGTCGGTTATGCGTTGCCCGCGGGCAAGCCTCACTCCCACGGGCTTTGTGATCGACACAGATCCCTGTGGGAGCGGGCTTGCCCGCGATGGGGGCGGCCCAGGCAGCGCAAATCCTCAGGCCTTCTGTTCAAACACCACATAAATCTTGCGGCACGGCTCCAGCACTTCCCAGGTGCCTTTGAAGCCGGCCGGAATCACGAAGCGATCGCCCACACGCAGGGTCTTGGCGGCGCCGTTGTCATCGCGCAGCACTGACACTCCCTGAACGATTTCGCAGTATTCGTGTTCGGTGTAGTTCACCCGCCACTGGCCGACTTGGCCTTCCCAAACGCCTGCACTCATCTGGCCGCACGGGCTGTTGTAGTGGTTGTACACCGCTTGCTCGGGGTCACCCTTGAGGACTTTCGCCGGGTCTGGTCGATAGCGATCGGGCTGCGTGTTGGCCTGGCTGAAATCGACGATATCCTGAATGTTCATGCTGGTATTCCCCCGTGATTGCGGTGCGAGTGGAAAGTCTATGTTTATTAAAATGAACATCGCAAGGCTGTTTGCCGGCCTTATGTCAAATATATTGAAACATCACCCGCCGCTGGTTTAGGGTAACGGTTGCCTTGAGCCGAAAAGCAGGCTGGCCGGGCAGAATGACTGACAGCGCCCGCGATGAGCGCGGGCGCTCGTATTCAATAAGAGGAGGACACTCGTATGACCACCCTGACTCGTGCCGACTGGGAACAACGGGCTCGCGATCTGAAGATCGAAGGCCGCGCCTACATCAATGGCGAATACACCGATGCAGTCTCCGGTGCAACGTTCGAGTGCATCAGCCCGGTCGATGGCCGTCTGCTGGGCAAGATTGCCAGCTGTGACGCCGCCGATGCCCAGCGTGCCGTGGAAAACGCTCGTGCCACGTTCAATTCCGGTGCCTGGTCGCGCCTGGCGCCGACTAAACGCAAAGCCACCATGATTCGTTTTGCCGGCCTGCTGAAACAGCACGCTGAAGAGCTGGCCTTGCTCGAAACCTTGGACATGGGCAAGCCAATCAGCGATTCCCTGTACATCGACGTTCCCGGTGCGGCGCAAGCCCTTAGCTGGAGCGGTGAGGCCATCGACAAGCTCTACGATGAAGTCGCCGCCACCCCACACGATCAGCTGGGGCTGGTAACTCGCGAGCCGGTTGGCGTGGTCGGTGCGATCGTGCCGTGGAACTTCCCGTTGATGATGGCCTGCTGGAAGCTCGGCCCGGCGCTGTCCACCGGTAACTCGGTGATCCTCAAGCCTTCCGAAAAATCGCCGCTGACGGCTATTCGCATTGCAGAGCTGGCGGTTGAAGCCGGTATCCCGAAAGGTGTGCTGAACGTGCTGCCGGGCTACGGTCACACCGTCGGCAAGGCCTTGGCCCTGCACAATGATGTCGACACCCTGGTGTTCACCGGTTCGACCAAGATCGCCAAGCAATTGTTGATCTATTCCGGCGAATCGAACATGAAGCGCGTCTGGCTTGAAGCTGGTGGCAAGAGCCCGAACATAGTGTTCGCCGATGCGCCGGACCTGCAGGCCGCCGCCGAGTCGGCTGCCAGCGCCATTGCCTTCAATCAGGGCGAAGTCTGCACTGCCGGTTCGCGCCTGCTGGTTGAGCGTTCGATCAAAGACAAATTCCTGCCATTGGTGATCGAAGCCCTCAAGGCCTGGAAGCCGGGCAACCCGCTGGACCCGGCGACCAACGTCGGTGCGCTGGTGGATACCCAGCAAATGAACACCGTGCTGTCTTACATCGAATCCGGTCACACCGATGGCGCCAAACTGGTGGCTGGTGGCAAGCGCATTCTTCAGGAAACCGGGGGCACCTACGTCGAGCCGACGATTTTCGACGGTGTCAGCAACGCGATGAAAATTGCCCAGGAAGAGATCTTTGGCCCGGTGTTGTCGGTGATCACTTTCGATACCGCTGAAGAAGCCGTTGCGATTGCCAACGACACCCCTTACGGCCTCGCCGCTGCGGTATGGACCACGGACATCTCGAAGGCTCACCTCACCGCCAAGGCTTTGCGCGCCGGCAGTGTGTGGGTCAATCAGTACGATGGCGGCGATATGACCGCGCCGTTCGGTGGCTTCAAACAGTCCGGCAATGGTCGCGACAAGTCGTTGCACGCGTTCGACAAGTACACCGAGCTGAAGGCGACCTGGATCAAGTTGTAAGCCTGTGTGGAGCCCGATTGAACATCGGGCTCCTGAATGACACAGATCCCCTGTGAGAGCGGGCTTTTGTGGCGAGGGGGCTTGTCGGAGCGCCGCATCGCCCCGTTCGGCTGCGAAGCAGGCGCAAGACCATTGCATGCTGTGTACTTTATACACCGCAGACGCAGGTTTTGGGGCCGCTCCGCGACCCAACGGGGGCAAGCCCCCTCGCCACAAAAGCCCGCTCCCACAGTGCTTTGCGCTGTACATAAAATATCCACAGGAGCGTGGAACATGCGTTGGGCGACTTATTTCGCCGTCTTGGCGTCTGTCTTGAGTGTCGGCCTGGCCCTGGGCGTCAGCATGCCGTTGGTGTCGCTGCGTCTGGAAGGCTGGGGTTACGGCTCGTTCGCGATCGGCGTGATGGCGGCGATGCCGGCCATTGGCGTACTGCTGGGGGCGAAGATCTCCAGTCATCTCGCGGCCCGTCTTGGCACGGCCAATCTGATGCGCCTGTGCCTGTGGGCTGGGGCGGTGTCCATCGGCTTGCTGGCGATGTGGCCGAGCTACCCGATCTGGCTGGTGCTGCGGTTGACGATCGGGGTGATCCTGACCCTCGTCTTCATCCTCGGCGAAAGCTGGATCAACCAACTGGTGGTCGAGCAATGGCGCGGCCGATTGGTGGCGCTGTATGGCAGCAGCTATGCGCTGAGTCAGTTGGCCGGGCCGCTACTTTTGGGGGCGTTGGGCACCGAGCACGATTACGGCTTCTGGGTCGGTGTCGGTTTGCTGATGACGTCACCGTTCCTGCTGCTGGGCCGCAGCGGAGCGCCCACCAGTGAAGCCTGCGGCGTGACCCTCAGCGACTTGCTGAACTTCTGCCGCAGCCTGCCGGCAATTGCCTGGGCGGTGTCGTTGTTTGCTGCATTCGAAGCGATGATTCTGACCTTGTTGCCGGTCTACTGCCTGCGTCAGGGCTTTACCACGGAAATCGCCCTGGCGATGGTCAGTACGGTGGTGGTGGGTGATGCCTTGTTGCAATTGCCGATTGGCGCGCTGGCGGATCGCTTGTCGCGGCGTACATTGTTCACCGGTTGCGCAATGCTTTTGCTGCTGTCGAGTCTGGCGATTCCGTTGTTGATCAATACGCTGTTGATCTGGCCGTTATGGGTGTTGTTTGGTGCCAGTGCCGGTGGTTTGTTCACCTTGTCGCTGATCTTGATAGGCGAGCGTTATCGCGACGATGCGCTGGTGCGGGCCAATGCCCATATCGCGCAGTTGTGGGGCATCGGTTGTCTGATCGGGCCGTTGGCAGCCGGCGCCGGCAGCCAGTGGATCAGCGGGCATGCCTTGCCGTTGCTGATGGCGGCGGGCGCGTTGGGGTTGGTGATTCTGGTGTCGAGGCAAGGGGCGTTTGGCACGGTGCAGCCGGCATAGCTCCGGGCAATTCAAGCTACAGCATCCGCTCCAGGCCGACCATGCTGCTGAGCCATGAACTGAAATGCCGCCACCAACTTCCCGGTTCTTTGGTCAGTGTGTGCGGCTTGCCGTCATCTTCAGTGACCCAGACCATCTGACCCTTTTCCAGCCGGGTCTGGTAGCTGAGGGGTGGCGCCATACCCTCCAGCGCCAGTTCGCGCACCCGTCCGGCGAGCTGCGGGTTGTCCACCAGCACCCCGACTTCGGTGTTCCACAGTGCTGAGCGCGAGTCGAAATTGAACGAGCCGATGAAGGCTTTCTGCTGGTCGAAAATCATCGCCTTGCTGTGCAGGCTGGAGTCGGAACTGTGAGAGGGCCCGCTCCCGCTGTGGAACAGGTGCGGTCCGCTGCCGCTGCCGCCTGTGTCACCGGGCTGGCGGCGCAATTCGAACAATTGCACACCGTGCTCCAGCAAGGCTTTTCGATAGGGCGCGTAACCACCATGCACAGCGGGTACATCAGTGGCTTCCAGTGAATTGGTCAGCAAGCGGATCGACACGCCGGCATCGGCGCGACTGGTCAAGTACACCAGCCCCGGTTGGCCGGGCACGATGTAGGCCGAAACCATGATCAGCTCCTTGGTGACCCCATTGAGTTCGGGGGCCAACTGGGTGGTCAACAGCAAGTGCGGGGCCGGCTCGCCGTTGGCCAGCACCTTGCTTGGTGCGTCCCACAGCGCCTGGTTCCAGGCCCAGATCAGCTCCTGGCGCCAGATATCCAGGCGCGGATGAGTGGTATAGGTCATCAACTGTTGGTAGAGCGCGTGATTCTGTTTGCGCGTTTCCTCCAGGGATTCGTCCAGTCGAGTCCGGGTATTTTCCAAGTCCTTGGGTGTCGGCCTGATCGAGAGAAACTGCTCGATCGGCTTGCTCAGAGCACTGTTCCAATACTCGTCGAAGCTATGCCCCAGCTGCTCGGCAACCGGGCCGACGCTGAGCATGTCGATGTCGGTGAAATTACGGTTGGGCTCGGCATCGAAGTACTCGTCCCCCAGGTTGCGCCCGCCAACGATTGCCACGCTGTTGTCCGCCACCCACAGTTTGTTGTGCATGCGGCGATGTTGCTGCGACAGGTTGAACAGCCGGCCCATGGTACGCGTCACGACGGTGCTGCGGCCCAGGTGCAGAGGGTTGAACACGCGGATCTGAATTTTCGGATGGACAGCGAGGGTTGCGATGACTTGGTCCAGGCCATCGCTGGTGGTGTCGTCGAGCAGAATCCGCACCCGCACGCCGCGGTCGGCGGCCTTGAGCAGCTCGCTTATCAGAATCCGTGCGCTGATGCCGTCATGGACGATGTAGTACTGCAAGTCGAGGCTGCTTTGGGCGTGGCGAATCAGCTCGGCGCGTGCGCTGAACGCCTCCGTGCTATCGGACAGCAAGCGAAAGCCCGATTGGCCTTTATGTGGGGCGGCCTGGGTCTGGATCGAGCGGCCGAACGCCGAGTCTTCCGCAGGCAGGGCCTGACTCGGTTCGCGAGGGACGGGGAGCGTCGCGCAGCCACCCAGGAACGAGGCGAGTAACAGCAGAGCAAGCAGGGGCTGTCTGAGTCTCACGGGGAATGTTCCGGTGGCGGCCGTTGTTAGTATATGGACGCCGTATCCCGAAGAAAGGTCAGTCGGTTTGTGCCAGCAGTTTTATTGCTGTCGCCCCCACCTTGCGCACAGCTTCTTCAATCTGCGGGGTCGTTTTGGCAGCGTAGTTCATCCGCAGGCAGTTGCGGTATTTGCCCGAGGCGGAAAAGATACTGCCGACGGCAATCTGCACGCCTTGATCATGTAGAGCACGATTGAGTTTCAGGGTGTCGAAGCCCTCCGGCAGTTCCACCCACAGCATGAAGCTGCCTTGCGGACGGCTGGCGCGGGTACCGGCGGGGAAATAGCGGGTGACCCAATCGATCATCGCGTCGCGATTGCGCTGGTATTGCATACGCATCCGCCGCAAATGTGGTTCGAAGTGTCCGGCCTCGAGAAATTCGGCGATCGCAATCTGTGGTTGCGGCGCGGTGGAGCCGGTGCTGATGTACTTCATGTGCAGCACTCGTTCCAGATAACGGCCCGGGGCGACCCAGCCAATGCGCAGGCCCGGTGCCAGGGTCTTGGAAAAGGAGCTGCAGAGCAGGACACGGCCGTCTTCGTCGAAGGATTTGATCGTACGCGGGCGCGGGTAGGTGTAGGCCAGTTCGCCATACACATCGTCCTCGATAATCGCCACATCGAAACGCTGCGCGAGGCTCAACAGCGCACGCTTGCGCGACTCCGGCATGATGTAGCCCAGCGGGTTGTTGCAGTTGGGGGTCAACTGTATGGCCTTGATCGGCCATTGTTCCAATGCCAGCTCCAAGGCATCGAGGCTGATACCGGTGAGCGGGTCGGTAGGGATTTCCAGCGCTTTCATGCCCAGGCCCTTGAGGGTCTGCATGGCGCCATGAAAGCTTGGCGAATCCACCGCGACGATGTCACCCGGCCCGCAGATGGCGCGGATACTGGTCGACAGTGCTTCGTGGCAACCGGTAGTGACCACCAGATCGTTGGCGCTCAACTGGCAGCCGGAGTCGAGCATCAGGCGGGCGATTTGCTCACGCAGTTCGAGGGTGCCGCAGATGTTGTCGTAATACAGGCCTCGCATGTCCTGCTGGCGGCTGATTCGTGCCAGGTTGCGCAGCAGCGGTTTCATGGTCGGCGAGGTGATGTCCGGCATGCCGCGGCCCAGCTGCACGACATCCTTGCGCGGCACGGCGCGGATCAGTTCCAGCACCTGATCCCACTGCGAAATATCCACCGGGCGTTGGGCGGGGCGGCCAATCACCGGCAGTTCCGGCAGCTCGCGGCTCACCGGTACGAAATAGCCGGATTTGGGTTTGGGCATCGCCAGACCTACGTCTTCCAGTACGCGATAGGCCTGCTGCACCGTGCTCAGGCTGACCCCGTGCTCGACACTCAGCGCCCGCACCGAGGGCAGCCGGTCACCGGGGCGATAGAAGCCCTGTTCGATACGTGTGCCGAGCAGCTCGGCGAGGTTGACGTAAAGGGTCATGGTGCAGTCTCGATGTGGGTGATTCGGTTAACCAATACAGATGGGGCAAAAATAAGTGATTCAGAGGCCGAAACAGAAAAACTGTATGGAATTAATACTGCTCAGTTGAATCTGTAATGCTTTTTGCCGTCCACGCATCATGAAAGCTCTGGCTACCCAAGTAAACAGGAGCGACGAAAATGAACGGCTTGAGCGATGTGCGGCTGACGTTACACAGTCAGGAACTGGCGGCAGGGCAAAAGAACGGCGCGCGCGAGGCAGTCATGCGCAACGCACCGTCCTGCCTGGGACGCTGGGGTCTGTTCTGGCATCGTCTGCACACGCGTAAAGCGTTGCTGGAACTGACGCCGGAGCAACTCAAGGATGTCGGGTTGAGTCGGGAGCAGGCGCGGGAGGAGGGGCTCAAACCGTTCTGGCGGATCTGAGTTCTGTGGCGTTCTTGCGGGCCTCATCGCGGGCAAGCCTCGCTCCCACAGGGATTAGCGGTGAACACAATTCTTGTGAACATCAGCGACCATTGTGGGAGCGGGCTTGCCCGCGATGAGGCCCGCAAGAACTCAGCAAACCGATCAGATCAACTCTTTAAGACGATGCCACAACATCCCCAACGCCAACAACGGCGAACGCCAATGTTTGCCGCCCGGAAAGGTAATGTGCGGCACTTGGGCAAACAGATCGAACCCGCCGCTGTGCTGCCCGTCGATGGCCTCAGCCAATAATTTTCCCGCCAGGTGTGTGGCGTTTACGCCATGACCGGAATAGGCCTGGGCGTAATACACATTCGGCTGGTCCTTCAGTCGACCGATCTGTGGCAGGCGATTGGCGCCGATGCCGATCATGCCGCCCCATTGATAGTCGATCTTCACCCCGGCCAATTGCGGGAACACCGCCAGCATCTTCGGACGCATGTACGCGGCGATGTCCTTCGGGTCACGTCCTGAATAATGGCAGGCGCCGCCGAACAGCAAGCGTCGGTCTGCCGAGAGACGGTAATAATCCAGCGCTACCCGTTGATCGCAGACGGCCATGTTCTGCGGCAGCAGCGCGTGAGCCTGCTCTTCGCTCAGTTGTTCGGTGGCGATGATGTAACTGCCGGCGGGCAGCACTTTGCCGCCAAGTTGCGGGTTGAGATCGTTGAGGTAGGCGTTGCAGCCCAGCACCAGAGTCTTGGCGCGGACCGAGCCCTGGGCGGTGTGGACCTTGATCTCGGCGCCGTAGTCGATGCGGGTCACCGCCGACTGTTCGAACAGCTTGGCGCCCAATTGCCGGGCGGCGGCCGCTTCGCCCAGTGCCAGGTTCAGTGGGTGCAGATGTCCGGAGCCCATGTCGATCAAGCCGCCAACGTAGCGATCGGAGCCCACCACACTGTGCATTTCGTTGGCTTGCAGCAGACGGGTTTCGTAACGATAGCCGAGGCTGCGCAATTCATCGGCGTCTTCGGCGAAGCCTTCCAGATCGTGGGCTTTGTTGGCGAGGTCACAGTAACCCCAGGTCAGATCGCAAGGGATCTGAAAACGCTCGATCCGCTGCCGGACGATTTCCACCGCTTCCAGCCCCATCAGTTTTATCTGACGCACACCGTCTGCACCGATCACGTGGGTGAACTGATCGAGGCCATGGCCGACACCGCGAATCAATTGCCCGCCATTGCGTCCGCTGGCGCCCCAGCCGATCTTGTGCGCTTCCAGCAGCACCACGCTGAGACCACGTTCGGCCAGTTCGAGCGCCGTGTTCAGCCCGGAGAACCCACCGCCCACCACGCACACGTCAGCAACCAGCTCGCCGGTGAGCAACGGAAGGTCGGGTTGCGGCAGGCTGCTGGCGGCGTAATAAGAGGCGACGTGCCGGTGGTTAGGGGCAGGTTGCTGAACGGGGGCGTTCATGGACGTCATCCTGATGCGTGTGTTTGAAAAAGTTGACGGAGCATAAGCCGCTGCTTCGCAGGCGGGCAACATTGGTCGGTTGGCGCTGTCTGGATCGGGGCTTTTGCGTCAGAATCCCGGTCTATTCCGCATTCGGTCACCGCTTCGATGAGCTGCAACAGTCAGAAAATTCGCACGCTACGCCAGCAGATTCCCACCTTTGAATGCGTGCCCGGCTGCCATGACTGCTGTGGGCCGGTGACCACCTCGCCCGAAGAAATGTCCCGCCTGCCGCGCAAGACCAGGGCCGAGCAGGATGCAGCGATGGATGAACTCAATTGTGTCCATCTGGGCCCCAACGGCTGCACGGTGTATGACGAGCGACCGCTGATCTGCCGTCTGTTCGGTACCACTAAGACGTTGCCATGCCCCAATGGCCGGCGGCCGGTGGAGCTGATTCATCCGCGGGTCGAGAAGCAGATTCATGAATACATGGCTTCGACGCGGCAGGTGTTGGTCTGACTGTTGAGTTAATCAGAGTCACCGAGTCGACACCATCGCGGGCAAGCCCGCTCCCACAGGATCGGTGCAACATCTGTGGGAGCGGGCTTGCCCGCGATGGGCCAGAACATGCACCACAAAGCCTCAATCCGGAATCGGCAGACTCAAGCTCTCTTTCACTTCTTCCATCACGATATAGCTCTTGGATTCGCGCACATGTGGCAACTTGAGCAGGATGTCGCCCAGCAGTTTGCGGTACGAGGCCATCTCGGAGATCCGCGCTTTCACCAGGTAATCGAAGTCCCCTGACACCAAATGGCATTCCAGCACGTGGGGCAGTTTCAGTACCGCGCGTCGGAACTCTTCGAAAGTATCGCCGGATTTGTAGTCGAGGCTGATCTCGACGAACACCAACAGACTACCCTTCAGGTGCTGCGGATTCAGCCGGGCGTTGTAGCTCATGATGATCCCTTCGCGCTCCAGCCGCCGTACCCGTTCGGTGCAGGGGGTGGTGGAGAGGCCGACCTTTTCCCCCAGTTCAGTGAAGGAAATACGCCCGTCCGCTTGCAGGATCCGCAGGATGTTGCGGTCGATCTTGTCCAGCTCACGTTTGGTCTGAGTGTTGGTCCGCATAGGGGATGCGCCTCCGTGAAAAGGGTTTTTGCCGAGAATTGTCGCCAAATATAAGCACTTATATAGTGAAAAGCACTGGCTAATCTTTTTTACACTGCCCACATCTTCGGTCTGCACAATAAACGTCAGCGGTAAGCCGCGATGAGGGATATGAAAATGCGCGTTCTGGTCTTGGGTAGCGGCGTCATCGGTACCGCCAGTGCCTATTATCTGGCACGAGCCGGCTTTGAAGTGACGGTCGTGGACCGCCAGCCAGCGCCGGCCATGGAAACCAGTTTCGCCAACGCCGGGCAGGTTTCGCCGGGTTATGCCTCGCCGTGGGCCGCACCGGGTGTGCCGCTCAAAGCCATCAAGTGGCTGTTGCAGCGTCACGCGCCATTGGCGATCAAGGCCACCGCCAACATCGACCAATACCTGTGGATGGCGCAGATGCTGCGTAACTGCACCGCCAGCCGTTACGCGGTGAACAAGGAGCGCATGGTGCGTCTGTCCGAGTACAGCCGCGACTGCCTCGACGAATTGCGCGCCGAAACCGGCATTGCCTACGAAGGCCGCAGCCTGGGCACTACCCAGCTGTTCCGCACTCAGGCACAACTCGATGGGGCCGCCAAGGACATCGCCGTGCTGAAAGAGTCCGGCGTGCCGTTTGAACTGCTCGACCGCGCCGGCATTGCCCGGGTCGAACCAGCTCTGGCCAGCGTCACCGACATCCTCGCCGGTGCCTTGCGCCTGCCGAACGACCAGACCGGCGACTGCCAGATTTTCACCACCCGCCTGGCCGAAATGGCTGTGAAACTGGGTGTGGAATTCCGTTTCGGCCAGGACATCCAGCGCCTCGACTTCGCCGGTGATCGCATCAACGGTGTGTGGGTCGATGGCAAACTGGAAACCGCCGACCGTTACGTGCTGGCGCTGGGCAGCTACTCGCCGCAACTGCTCAAGCCGCTGGGCATCAGGGCTCCGGTGTATCCGCTCAAGGGTTACTCGCTGACCGTGCCGATCACCAACCCGGCGATGGCCCCGACGTCGACCATTCTCGACGAGACCTACAAGGTCGCGATCACCCGTTTCGATAACCGCATCCGCGTCGGTGGCATGGCGGAAATCGCCGGTTTTGACCTGTCGCTGAACCCGCGTCGGCGCGAAACTCTGGAGATGATCGTCAACGACCTTTATCCTCAGGGCGGCAATCTGGCCGAGGCGAGTTTCTGGACCGGTCTGCGTCCGACTACCCCGGACGGCACGCCGATTGTTGGTGCCACACCGTTCAAAAACCTGTTCTTGAACACGGGCCACGGCACACTTGGCTGGACCATGGCTTGTGGTTCCGGTCGTTTGCTGGCGGACCTGATGGCGAAGAGAACGCCACAGATCAGCGCCGAAGGCCTCGATATTTCCCGTTATGGCAACAAACTTCAGGAGTCTGCAAAACATGTCAATCCAGCGCCAGCTCACCAATGAGCGCATGAGCCAGATCGTTGTCCATAACGGCACGGTGTATCTGGCAGGGCAGGTCGGCGACGACATGAACGCCGGGATTGAACAGCAAACCCGTGAAACCCTCGCCAACATCGAGCGTTTGCTGGATCTGGCCGGGACCGACAAAAACCGGTTGCTGTCGGTGACGATTTACCTGAAAGACATCGACGCACACTTCGAAGGCATGAATTCGGTGTGGGACCAGTGGTTGCCGAAAGGCGTTGCACCAGCCCGTGCCACGGTCGAGTCGAAGCTGTGCGAGCCGCAAATCCTGGTCGAGCTGTCGGTTGTCGCCGCGCTGCCATAAATCAAATCACAAAGATCCCTCTCCCGGTGCTGTTGGTGGTTCACGCTGTCAGCCAGCGCCGGTTTTTTTTCCAATGACCGACTAGAAGTCTGCCGCCATGCGTCCTGCCCGTGCCCTGATCGACCTCCAAGCCCTGCGTCACAACTACCGGATTGCCCGTGAAGTCACGGGGGCCCGCGCCCTCGCCGTGATCAAGGCCGATGCCTATGGCCATGGCGCCGTGCGTTGCGCCCAGGCGCTGGAAGCCGAGGCGGACGGGTTTGCCGTGGCGTGTATCGAAGAAGCCCTGGAGCTGCGCGCCGCCGGCATTCGTGCGCCGGTGTTGTTGCTGGAAGGTTTTTTCGAAGCCGATGAGTTGGCGCTGATCGTCGAACACGACTTCTGGTGCGTGGTGCATTCGCTGTGGCAGCTCGAAGCCATCGAAAAAGCTGCGTTGAGCAAACCGATCACGGTGTGGCTCAAGCTCGACTCCGGCATGCATCGGGTTGGCCTGCACCCGGCGGATTACCAGGCGGCCTATCAACGGCTGCTGGCCAGCGGCAAAGTGGCGAAGATCGTACTGATGAGTCACTTCGCCCGCGCCGACGAGCTGCACTGCCAGGCCAGCGCCGATCAGGTCGCGGTGTTCGAGGCGGCGCGTCAGGGTTTGTCGGCCGAAATCAGCCTGCGTAACTCGCCGGCGGTGCTTGGTTGGCCGCAGATTCCGAGCGACTGGGTGCGCCCAGGCATCATGCTTTACGGCGCGACGCCGTTCGAGGAAGCCAATGCCGTGGCGTCCCGCCTGCAACCGGTGATGACCCTGGAATCGAAAGTGATTTGCGTGCGTGAACTGCCGGCCGGCGAGCCGATTGGTTACGGCGCGAAATTCGTTACCCCCAAGCCGATGCGTGTGGGTGTGGTGGCGATGGGGTATGCCGATGGTTATCCGCGGCAGGCACCGAGCGGCACGCCGGTGTTGGTGGCCGGGCAGCGCAGTCAGTTACTGGGTCGGGTATCGATGGACATGCTCTGTGTCGACCTGACCGACGTGCCGCAAGCCGGCCTCGGTTCGCCCGTCGAGCTGTGGGGTAAAAATATCCTCGCCAGTGATGTCGCGACAGCCGCCGACACGATTCCTTATCAGATCTTCTGCAACCTGCGCCGGGTACCGCTGCTCTATTCCGGGGCCTGACAAACAGCGCTCTCGACCGAAAGTCGCTTCGCCAAGCTGGATTCAGGCGCAAGTGTTGTAAATACTGAACGCTGTCGCCATGATAACGCTCAATATCCCTGCAACCTGAATCCCTGGAGGCGCAAGCATTGGACGTCGGTGAACGACTGCAATCGATCCGTAAGCTCAAAGGTCTTTCCCAGCGTGAGCTCGCCAAACGCGCGGGTGTTACCAACAGCACCATTTCGATGATCGAGAAGAACAGCGTCAGCCCCTCGATCAGTTCGCTGAGGAAAGTACTGGGCGGGATTCCCATGTCCATGGTCGAGTTCTTTTCCGAAGAAATCCTGCAGGAAAAGCCGACTCAGATCGTCTACAAAGCGCACGAGCTGATCGATATTTCCGATGGCGCAGTGACCATGAAGCTGGTCGGTCGGGCTCACCCGAGTCGAGCGATCGCGTTCCTCAACGAAATCTACCCGCCAGGCGCCGACACCGGTGAGGAGATGCTCACCCATGAGGGCGAGGAAACCGGGATTCTGGTGGAAGGTCGGTTGGAACTGGTAGTCGGGCTCGAAACATTTGTGCTCGAAGCCGGCGACAGCTACTACTTTGAGAGCACCAAGCCGCACCGTTTCCGGAATCCGTTCGATGCCCCGGCGCGACTAATCAGCGCAGCCACTCCAGCGAATTTCTAAGAGACACGGCGTCGTGCCCGGATTGCACAGACGCCCATGCTGTATTCCCGCCCGGTGATAAGACCCCTTCGACTTTGGGGTTGTTTCAGTGTGGCGGGCTTACCGCTATACTTGCGCCCGCCTGCGAACCGTGGCCGTAGGCGTGACTAGCCACCATTGAGGGTGTACGCGTGAACCTAATTATGAAAATGCTGGCCGCACCAGCAACCGTATTGGCCCTATGGGCAGTCAGCGCACAAGCTGCGACCAACGACGATATCGCTAAACGTCTTGAACCAGTCGGCCAGGTTTGTGTGCAGGGTAAAGAATGCAAGGGGATGGAAGTCGCTGCTTCGGTTGGCGGCGGTGCAGCGAAAACTCCCGACGAAATTATTGCCAAACACTGCAATGCTTGCCATGGCACCGGCCTGTTGGGCGCACCCAAAATCGGTGATGCCGCAGACTGGAAAAAACGCGCCGATAAAGAAGGCGGCACCGCTTCTGGCTTGGCGAAGGTAGCGTTGACCGGGCTCAATGCGATGCCGCCAAAAGGCACCTGCAGTGACTGCGAACTGAAAGACCTTGAAGGCGCCATCCAGAAGATGTCTGGCCTGAAATAAGCCCGTCTTCAACGAAAAGCCGCTTACGAGCGGCTTTTTTGTGTCTGCGATTTTCCTCTGAGGCTATTCTTTGCAGCAAAGACCCGGCAAGCTCGGTCCACCCCAATGCATGGAACGGGCGGGAGGATCAGATGGTGCGGTTGTGTTCTATCGAGCAGGCGGTCGATGACGTATTGGCACGATTGCCGGCGCATATCCACATGGGCCTGCCGTTGGGATTGGGCAAACCCAACCATTTCGTCAACGCGCTGTATCAACGTGTCGCGCAACTGCCCGAGCGGCAGATGACGGTCTACACCGCCCTGTGCCTCGGCCGCCCGCCCTTGGGCGATGGCTTGCAAAAGCGCTTCCTCGAACCTTTCATCGAGCGGGTGTTCGGCGATTACCCGGAACTGGATTTCCTCGCCGACCTGCATCGCGACAGCCTGCCGAGCAACATCCACATTCATCAGTTCTTCATGCAACCGGGCAGCTTGCTGAACAGCGCCCCGGCCCAGCAGGATTACGTCAGCAGCAATTACAGCCACGCCGCGCGGGACATCAATGCCGCCGGTTTGAACCTGGTGGCGCAACTGGTCGCCAGCCACAGCGAACACCCCGATCGCCTGAGCCTGAGCTGCAACCCGGACATCACCCTCGACCTGTTGCCGATGATCGCCAAGCGCCGGGCGGCGGGGGAGACGATCCTGATGGTGGGCCAGGTACACAACGATTTGCCGTACATGCCCGGCGATGCGGAAATCGGCATCGACACCTTCGACCTGCTGATTGACGCCAAGGACAACACCACGCTGTTCTCCACACCGAACATGCCGGTGGGCTTCCAGGATCACTTCATCGGGCTGCACGCCAGCACGCTGGTGCGCGATGGCGGCACCTTGCAGATCGGCATCGGCGCCATGGGCGATGCCCTCACAGCGGCGTTGCTGGCGCGGCAGGCGGACAGTGACGGTTACAAGGCGTTGCTGGCAGATTTGAATCTCAGCCCGTGGGCGCAGTTGATCGAGCGCGAAGGGGGCGTCGAACCGTTCGCCAAGGGCCTTTACGGTTGCAGCGAAATGTTCGTCAACGGCTTGCTGGTGCTGGCGGATGCCGGGATCGTACGGCGCAAAGTCTACCCGGACGTGCCAACCCAGCAGCAGGCGAACGCCGGCACGCTGAACGAGGCCGCGCAAACCGATGGTATCTCGGTGCATGGCGGTTTTTTCCTCGGGCCGCGCAGTTTCTACGAGCGCTTGCGCGAGTTGCCGCAGAGCAAGCGGCTCGAATTCAACATGACCCGCATCAGCTACATCAACGAGCTCTACGGCCAGGAAGAACTCAAACGCTTGCAGCGCCTCGATGCGCGCTTCATCAACACCGTGTTCACCATGACCCTGCTCGGTGCCGGCGTGGCCGATCAGCTCGAAGACGGGCGGGTGCTGAGCGGCGTTGGCGGGCAATACAACTTCGTCGCCCAGGGTCATGCACTGGAAGGTGCGCGCTCAATCCTGCTCCTGCGCAGTTGGCGCGAGTCGGGCGGTGAAGTCAGTTCGAACATCGTCTGGGAATACGGCCACTGCACAATCCCGCGGCATCTGCGGGACATCGTCGTCACCGAGTACGGCATCGCCGATTTGCGGGGCAAGACCGACGCGGCGGTGATCGAGGCGTTGCTGAACATCAGCGACTCACGCTTCCAGCCGGGGCTGATCGAGCAGGCGCAGAACGTTGGCAAATTGCCGAAGCATTTTCGCCTCGATCCGCGTTTCGCCGACAACAGCCCACAGCGTTTGCAGGCCATTCAGACACGGCATTCGAATTTGTTTCCGGAATATCCGTTGGGGTGTGATTTCACCGCCCAAGAGCGGGACCTGTTGCGGGCGCTGAACTGGTTGAAGAGCAAGTTCAAGCTCACCGAGATTCTGGAGTTGGGCAAGGCGGCGCTGGATGCGCCGGAGCCGGCGGAGTTTCCCGTGCATCTGGAGCGGATGCAGCTGACCAAGCCGGAAGGGTTGAAGGAAGATTTGTTTCAGCGGTTGTTGCTGACCGGCCTCAAAGCCACCGCGCAATAACAGCCGCCACAAAAACCTGTGGGAGCGGGCTTGCCCGCGATGGCGGTGGAACAGCCAACATCAATGTTGAATGTTATGGCCTCATCGCGGGCAAGTCGAATCGTCGCACCGTCGCCCCCACAGGTTCGGTGATGCAGCTGATTTATTCGATGAAGGTTACAACGCCATCCTTCAGCGATTGCACCCGAGCCAACGATTCCACGCGATAACCCTGGGCATCCAGCTCCGCCCGGCCACCCTGGAACGACTTCTCGATCACGATGCCCAGACCTGCAACGGTCGCGCCGGCCTGTTTGATGATCGAGATCAGCGCTTGCGACGCCTTACCGTTGGCCAGAAAGTCGTCGATGATCAGCACGCGGTCGCTGCTGGTCAGGTGACGAGGGGAGATCGCCACGGTGCTTTCGGTTTGCTTGGTGAACGAGTAAACCGTCGCCGACAGCAGGTTTTCAGTCAGGGTCAGGGACTGATGCTTGCGCGCGAAAATCACCGGTACGCCGAGGTTCAGGCCGGTCATGATCGCCGGGGCGATACCCGAGGCTTCGATGGTGACGATCTTGGTGATGCCCGAATCCTTGAACAGCGAGGCGAATTCGTCGCCGATCAGCTTCATCAGTGTCGGGTCGATCTGGTGGTTCAGAAAAGCGTCGACTTTCAGGACCTGGTCGGAAAGCACGATGCCTTCTTCGCGAATTTTCTTGTGCAGTGCTTCCATGAAGCTGTCCTCTGTTGGCGTCTTTTGTGCCGAAGATCTAAATAAAAGTGGTCAATTCTAGCGCTTTAACATCGCGCGTATATCGGCCAATGCGCTGTTGCCGCGAACGGCTTTGACTTCGGTCGGGGTGTCGTCGTTGCCTTCCCAGGCCAGGTCATCCGGCGGCAGTTCATCAAGGAAGCGGCTGGGCGCGCAGTCGATGATCTCGCCGTATTGCTTACGCTTGGCGGCGAAGGTGAAAGCCAGCGTCTGACGCGCTCGGGTAATCCCGACGTAGGCCAGGCGGCGTTCCTCTTCGATGGTGTCGGCTTCGATACTGGAGCGGTGCGGGAGGATTTCCTCCTCCATGCCCATGATGAACACGTAAGGGAATTCCAGGCCCTTGGAGGCGTGCAAGGTCATCATCTGCACACCTTCGGCGCCGTCTTCCTCTTCCTGCTGACGCTCCAGCATGTCGCGCAGCACGAGTTTGCCGATGGCGTCTTCGACGGTCATCTCGCCTTCTTCGTCTTTCTCCAGCGTGTTCTTCAGCGCCTCGATCAGGAACCAGACGTTGCCCATGCGGTAATCGGCGGCCTTGTCACTGGAGCTGTTGGTGCGCAGCCAGTTCTCGTAGTCGATGTCCATGACCATGCTGCGCAGGGCGGAGATCGGGTCTTCGCCGGCGCACTGCTCGCGGACCTTGTCCATGAAACGCTTGAAGCGCGACAGGCGATCGGTGAAGCGGCTGTCCAGGTGTTCGCCCAGGCCGATTTCGTCGGTGGCGGCGTACATCGAGATTTTTCGCTCGGTGGCGTAGTTGCCCAGCTTCTCCAGGGTGGTCGAACCGATCTCCCGGCGCGGGACGTTGATCACCCGCAGGAAGGCGTTGTCGTCGTCCGGGTTCACGATCAGGCGGAAGTAGGCCATCAGGTCCTTCACTTCCTGGCGTCCGAAAAAGCTGTTGCCGCCGGACAGTCGGTAAGGCACCTGGTGATGCTGCAGCTTCAGCTCGATCAGCTTGGCCTGGTAGTTGCCGCGATACAGAATCGCGAAATCGCTGTAGGGGCGGTCGGTGCGCAAGTGCAGGCTGAGGATTTCCACGGCCACGCGCTCGGCTTCGGCGTCTTCGTTGCGGCAGCGGATCACGCGGATCTCGTCGCCGTGACCCATTTCACTCCACAGCTGCTTTTCGAACTCGTGCGGGTTGTTCGAAATCAGCACGTTGGCGCAGCGCAGAATGCGGCTGGTGGAGCGGTAGTTTTGTTCCAGCATCACCACTTTCAGGGACGGGTAATCGTCCTTGAGCAGCATCAGGTTTTCCGGGCGGGCGCCGCGCCAGGCGTAGATCGATTGGTCGTCGTCGCCTACCACAGTGAACTGGTTGCGTTTGCCGATCAGCAATTTCACCAACAAATACTGGCTGGCGTTGGTGTCCTGGTATTCGTCCACCAGCAGGTAGCGGACCTTGTTCTGCCATTTTTCCAGGATGTCGTCGTGTTCCTGGAACAGTTTTACCGGCAGCAGGATCAGGTCGTCGAAGTCCACCGCGTTGAACGCCTTGAGCGTGCGCTGGTAGTGGGTGTAGACGATGGCGGCGGTCTGTTCCTTGGGGTTGCGTGCGTTTTCCAGAGCTTCGGGCGGCAGGATCAGGTCGTTTTTCCAGGCGCCGATCATGTTCTTGATCTCGTCGACGCCGTCGTCGCCCGAGTATTCCTTCTGCATGATGTCGGTCATCAGGGCTTTGACGTCGGTCTCGTCGAAGATCGAGAAGCCCGGCTTATAGCCCAGCCGCACGTGTTCCTTGCGGATGATGTTCAGGCCCAGGTTGTGGAAGGTGCACACCGTCAGGCCGCGGCCTTCACCGCCCTTGAGCAGCGTGCCGACCCGTTCCTTCATCTCCCGCGCGGCCTTGTTGGTAAAGGTCATGGCGACGATGTACTGGGCACGGATGCCGCAGCTCTGGATCAGATGCGCAATTTTGCGCGTGATCACACTGGTCTTGCCGGAGCCTGCGCCGGCGAGCACCAAAAGAGGGCCGCCGACGTAGCTCACGGCTTCTTGCTGCCGGGGATTGAGTCGGGACATACGAAATCAGGGAGTCGTTAGCGAAATGGGCCGGCATTTTAACAGGCTCAGCGAATTGTGCTGCTCTCTCCGACTTGTGACGCAACACGCGATCTCCATTTGCCGGTTTTGATACTTTCACGCAGGATGCGCAGTGAATTCGCGTCTAATGTACGTATTCAAGACTCGAAGTCGTGTTTGATAACCGATGTCATTGGGTCATTGGTGACCCGAGCGGCATAATGCGCACCGCCTACATCTTTGCAGAGTCTAGGGAGCTAGCTTGTCTACGCCTGTCGAACCCTTGCGTTTGCTGCTACTGGCCCAAGAGCCGGCGTGGGCAGCGTTGTTGCGCGAGTGTCTGGCTCCAATGGGGAGTTCGGCAGTGCTGCTCAGCGCGCCGAACTGGGAGTCGGTCAGCAACCTGTTCGATGACAACCGCAGCGCGGTGTTGTTGACGATTCCCGCTCTGCAGCCGGCGCCCGGCCGTTGCAACCTGCCGACAGTGTTGCTGCTCGAACACGAGCCGCTGGCGCCGCCCGACGGTGTGAGCGACTGGTTGGTTCGCAGTCTGCTGGATCCCGGCATGTTGCGCCGCTGCCTGCGTCATGTGCGCGAGCGCGGCGTGCTGGAAAACACCTTGCAACGCCTGGCCGAGCAGGATCCGCTGACCGGCATCGCCAACCGCCAGGGTTTCCAGACCTTGCTGGCGGCGCGTCTAGCGGAAAACGACGGCCGCGGCCTGGCCCTCGGTCACCTCGATCTCGACAATTTTCGACACGCCAACGACGCCCTCGGTCATCAGGCCGGCGACCGGTTGATCCTGCAGGTGGTCTCGCGGCTGAAAAGCCAGCTGGAGGCCGGCGATCAATTGGCGCGGCTGGGCAGCGATGAGTTCGCGTTGCTGATCGACACTCGCCGCGCTCCTCAGCGCGCCGAATGGATGGCCGAACGGATTACCGAAGCCTTGTCCGAACCCTACTGGATCGACGGCGAAAGCTTGTTGATCGGTTCCAGTCTCGGCATTGCCCACGCCCGAGCGCTGGCCGGCGCCGACCCGTTGATGTGGCACGCGCACATCGCCATGCAGCAGGCCAAGAGTACCCAAGGCTGCACCTTTCACATCTTCAACGAACGGATCAATCGCAATGCTCGCAGCATCGCTGACCTTGAAAGCGAGCTGCGCCGGGCCTTGCGTCGTGATGAGCTGGAGTTGCATTACCAGCCACGCCTGAACCTTGCGGACGGCCAGATCGTCGGCCTCGAAGCCCTGGTGCGCTGGCGTCATGGCGAGCGCGGCTTGCTGGCACCCAGCGAATTCGTACCGCTGGCCGAGCAGAGCGGCTTGATCGTGCCGCTGGGTTACTGGGTGATTTCCCGGGCCCTGCGGGACATGCAGGCGTTGCGCGAACGGGGGCTGCCGGCGCTGCACATGGCGATCAACCTATCGTTCCGGCAGTTTCAGGACAGCCAATTACTGTCGACCCTGAGCCGGCTGATTGCCGAGCGTGGTGTCGAGGCGCAATGGCTGGAATTCGAACTGACCGAAACCGCGGTGATGCGTCGCAGCGATCTGGTCAAGCAGACCATGGACGCCCTCGGGCGCCTCGGCGTGCGCTTCTCGCTGGACGATTTCGGCACCGGGTTTTCTTCGTTCGTGCACCTCAACAGCCTGCCGATTGCTTTGCTGAAGGTCGACAAAAGCTTTGTCGGCGGCATGGAAGAGCGGGAAGAGAATCGCAAACTGGTGCACGCCATGATCAACCTGGCGCACAACCTCAACCTGGAAGTGGTCGCCGAAGGGGTGGAAACACCGGAGCAGCTGGATTTGTTGCGCGGGTTTGGGTGCGATCAGGTGCAGGGGTATCTGATCAGCAAGCCGTTGCCGTTGGCGGAATTGGTTGAGTATTTGACCTTCGGTTCCAGCCAGCAGCCCGTGCTGGAAGTCGTGAGCTAACCACAAACAACTGTGGGAATCTCAGTCAGGCTGAGCGACCTGGAAATTCTGCTCTGACGACGGCTCACGCCGAATCATCCGCTTCATCTTCCACTCAAACGCCAGCGTCAGGCTCACCGCCGCACACGCCAGCCCCAAGGCCAAACCCCACCAGACCCCCGTCGGCCCCCAGTTCAGATGGAAGGCCATCCACCACGCGGCCGGCGCACCAATCAGCCAATAGCAGCCCAAACCCACCAGGAACGTGGTCTTGGCATCCTTGAGTCCGCGAATACAGCCCATGGCAATGGTTTGCGTGCCGTCGAACAGCTCGAACCACGCCGCCACCGCCAGCAGGCTCACAGCCAGTTCGATGACCGGGCGAAAGGCCGGGTCGTTGTGGTCCAGGAACAAGCCGATCAACTGATTCGGCAGCAGCCAGAAGACCATTGCGAACCCCAGCATCGACACGGCCCCGAACGCGATGCCGACCCGCCCGGCCAGCCGCGCATCCAGCAATTGCCCGGCGCCGTAATGCTGACCGATGCGCATGGTGATCGCATAGGAAAGCCCCGCCGGCACCATGAACGCCACCGAGACGATTTGCAGGGCGATCTGGTGCGCCGCCAGTTGCGTACTACCCATGGTGCCCATGCACAGCGCGGCGAAGGCAAACAACCCGACTTCCACCGCATAGGTGCCGCCAATCGGCAGGCCCAGGCGCCACAACTCCTTCAAGTACTGACGATTGGGCCGTGACAGACCCTGGCGCAAGGGATAAGCGTTATAGGCCGGGTGCCGACGGATGTGCAGCGCGAGCGCCAGCGCCATGAGGTTGGCCACGATCGCCGTGACCAGACCGATGCCCATCAGGCCCATTTTCGGCAGACCGAACATGCCGGTGATCAATGCATAGTTGAGCAGGAAGTTGGCCACGGTGCCGCCGAGGCTGATGACCATCACCGGCGTCGCCCGGCCGATGGCGCTGGTGAAGCCGCGCAGCGCCATGAAACTCAGGTAGCCGGGCAGGGCGAACGGCAGGATCAACAGAAACTGGCCCGCTGCCTGAACGTTGGTTTCGGTCTGGCCGAACAACAGCAACACCGGTTTGAGGTTCCACAGCAGCAGACCCGCCACCAGCGCCATCAACCAGGCCAGCCATAACCCGGCCTGGGTCAGCCGCGCCGCGCCGATGATGTCGCCCGCGCCCTGACGGATCGCCACCAGGGTGCCCACCGCCGCGATCACGCCGATGCAGAAAATCGACACGAACGAATACGTCGCCGCGCCCAGACCGCCGCCGGCCAGCGCCTCGGGACTCAGGCGCGCCATCATCAAGGTGTCGGTGAGGACCATCAACATGTGCGCCAACTGCGAGGCAATCAACGGCCCCGCCAGCCGCAGGATGGCCCAGAGTTCAATACGCGCTGGATGCTGCATGGTCATCACGCTCTATTGTCAGAGAGAACAGGAAGCGTCGATTCTCGGCGCTCTGCGGGGTTTCCACAAAGGGATAAAAAGGATGGGTGGCATGATTAAAACTCATGCTAAGGACTTTCTGATAAGTTGAGGCAACCGCGCTATAGGAGCTTTCCCAATGTCTCGTCGTCTTCCTCCTTTGTATGCCCTTCGAGCATTCGAAGCGGCGGCGCGGCATAGCTCGTTTACCCGCGCCGCCGAGGAGTTGTCGATCACGCAAAGTGCGGTCAGCCGGCACATTCGTACGCTTGAAGAGCATTTCGCCTGTCGCCTGTTCCATCGCAGCGGGCGCAACCTGCAACTGACCGAATCGGCGCGGCTGGTCCTGCCCGGCATTCGCGAAGGCTTCACCGCCCTTGAACGAGCCTGCAATACCCTGCGTGCCGAAGACGACATCTTGCGCATGAAAGCCCCGTCGACCCTGACCATGCGCTGGCTGTTGGCGCGGCTCAGCCGTTTTCGGCACCTGCGACCGGGGAACGAGGTGCAATTGACCAGCGCCTGGATGGACGTCGATACGGTGGACTTCAACCACGAACCCTTCGACTGTGCCGTCATTCTCAGCAACGGGCGTTTTCCACCGGACTGGGAGACGACTTTGCTGTTCCCCGAAGAGCTGATTCCGGTGGGGGCACCGAATCTTCTGAAGGATCAACCATGGGACGTTGCGCGCCTGGCCAGCACGGAACTGCTGCACCCGACGCCGGATCGCCGTGACTGGCGCAACTGGCTGGAGCGCATGGGCCTGACCGATCAAGTCTCGCTTAAGGGCGGGCAGGTGTTCGACACGCTGGAACTGGGCATGATCGCTGCCGCCCGGGGCTACGGCGTGTCCATGGGCGATTTGCTGATGGTATCGGAGGATGTCGCGCAGGGACGTCTGAGTTTGCCGTGGCCGACGGCTGTCGCCAGTGGTGAGCATTATTACCTGGTCTGGCCGAAAACCCGCCCGGGAGGTGAACGTTTGCGTCGGCTCAGCGATTTCCTGCAAGGCGAAGTCCGGGCCATGGAATTGCCGGATGTCGAACGTCTGGGCTGAATCGATGGAACCGCTGCAATGGCGGCCTTGAGCCATATCCCGGTTAATCACTCAAGTATTCGGCTTTGCCGCCGAAAATCTGCTGATGGAACCTTCGTGCCAGGCTCCACGTTTTCCCCACTATCAGAAATTTTGCCGAGTGCGACGGGATCAGGATGATCCGGCTCACTGGGTCAGGAGCTGTCATGTCTCAACCACGTGCTCGGATTGCCTCACAGCTGGGTCTTGCGCTTGCCGTGATACTGGCGGTTGTCATCAGCGGCAGCACCGTGTTTGCCCTGCGCTCGCTGGACGCTGCCAACCTCGCCACCCGGGAAGAGCACCTGGCCAGCGAGGCACGGCTGCTGGCCGATCAGCTGAGCACGTTCCACGGCACGTTGCGTGAAAGTACCCAGCGCCTGAGCGGTTTGTTCGAGAAGCGCTTCAGCGCCGGTTTGAGCGTGCACCCGGATGAGCCGGTGGCCGTGGCGGGCGTGCAGACCCCGGGCCTGCACCTGGGCAGCGAAGTGTTGAATAACAACTTCAAAGAAGTGGACGAGTTCAAGCAAATGACTGCCGGCGTTGCGACGCTGTTCGTGCGCAGCGGCGAAGACTTCATTCGGGTCAGCACCTCTCTGAGCAAACAGGACGGCACCCGGGCCATCGGCACACTGCTGGATCACGCTCACCCGGCTTATGCGCGCTTGATGGCCGGGCAGAGCTACGTCGGTCGCGCCTTGCTCTTCGAACGGTCCTACATGACTCAGTACACCCCCGTACGCGACAGCGGCGGTAAGGTGATTGCCGTGCTGTTCGTGGGATTCGATTACACCGACGCACAGAACGCCCAGTTCGAGAACCTCAAACGCTTCCGCATCGGCCAGACCGGCTCCCTGGCGCTGCTCGATGAGCAGAACAAATGGCTGGTGCCGATCGCCGGTGTGCAAGCGTTGGACGTGGCAGTCCCGGCCATCGTCGGTCTGGCCAAGACACCGGGCAAGGGCGATTTCTGGAGCGACAAGTCGCAAGACTTCTACAGCATTGCCGTGCCGTTCGACGGCGGGCCGTGGTCGGTGGTGGCGAGCATGCCGAAAGCCGAAATCCGCGCGGTGACCTGGAACGTCGGCATTCGCCTGGCCATCGGCAGCCTGCTGGCGATGTTGCTGGCGGTGGGGGCGGCGGTCTGGTTGCTGCGCAGTAAGCTGGCGCCGCTGGGCGATCTGGTGCGTCAGGCCGAAGCCTTGGGCGCCGGTGATTTGGGCGTACGCCTGAACGTGTCGAGCAACGACGAAATCGGTCAGTTGGCCCGCGCCTTCAACCAGATGAGTCAGGCCTTGTCGACCATGGTCGAGCACATTCGTAGAGCCTCGGAAGAGGTCAACAGCCGCGCCCAGGCATTGTCCGGCCTGTCTGGTGGTGCCTATGAAGGGATGGAGCAGCAGTCCGGCGAAATCACCAGCATGGCCGGCGCCGTGGAAGAATTCAGCGCCACTTCGCTGAACATCGCCGACAACATGGGCAACACCCAGCGTCTGGCGCAGGAAAACGCACAGCAAACCCAGATCGGTCGTACGTCGATGGACGAAGCGTCCTCGTCTCTGGAGCAAATCGCCGGTGCGCTGAACAGCACCGCGACAGTGATCAATACTCTAGGTCAGCGTTCCCAGGAAATCGGCGGTATTGTCGGGGTGATTACGGCGATTGCCGAGCAAACCAACCTGCTGGCGCTCAACGCGGCCATCGAAGCCGCCCGCGCCGGTGAGCAAGGCCGTGGGTTTGCAGTGGTGGCCGATGAGGTGCGCAACCTGGCTTCACGCACCCGCCAGGCCACTGATGAGATTTCCGGGATGATTCAAAGCATCCAGCAGGAAACCGGCAACGCCATCAGCACCATGGAGCAGGGCAATGTGTTGATGCAGGAAGGCCTTTCGCGCAACGCCAACGTTGCTTCGGCGCTGGCGCGGATCGACGAGCAAAGCCGCTCGGCCGGTCAACAGTTCGCTGCCATCACCACTGCAACCCAGGAACAAAGCAGCACCGCGACCTTGCTCAGCAGCAATCTGCAAAGCATTGCCCTGGCGAACAGTGAGCAGCGGGAAGTGGTGTCGAACCTGGCGGTGACTGCCAAAGAGCTGGAGAAGCTCGCGGCGGACTTGCGCCATGAGGTTGACCGGTTTCGTTGAGGCGGACGCTTCCGAAACAGCTTTCGCGAGCAAGCTCCACATTTGGATCGGCGGTGAACACAGTACCTGTGAACGCTAGAGATCATGTGGGAGCGAGCTTGCCCGCGAAGGGATCGACTCGATTACGATTTGTCCAAAATCTGAAGATCAACTCCTCATTAATTGTCTTTCTTGGCATTTACCCGCGTTGTTTGCGTTTTTAAGCTTGCTGAAACGTTTCTTCAAGTTTATAAAAATGGCACAACTCCAAGAAAGGCTGCTGCCATGACCCCGCTCAAACTCTTCGTTGCCCTCAGCGCATTGTCCGCTGCTTCCCACGCCATGGCCTGGGATTACGTCCTGCTCGATACCGATAAAGCCGCTCAGAACTGGCAGATCACCAGCCAGCAACTCGGTGTAAAAACCGACAAACCCTTTTCTGTGACCCTGCGCACCTTGCATGGCGGTCGGCAGGAGGGCGTCAGCATCGTCGACATCGATAACGGCGCGATGAAACTCTCGGTGGTACCGACTCGCGGCATGAACGTCTTGCAGGCCTCGGTCGGCAACGTGCGCATGGGCTGGGATTCGCCGGTCAAGGAAGTGGTCAACCCGTCCTTCATCGAGCTCAATGGCCGCGGTGGCCTGGGCTGGCTGGAAGGTTTCAATGAGCTGGTCACCCGCTGCGGCTATGAATGGGTCGGCCACCCTGGCATCGACAATGGCGAACTGCTGACCCTGCACGGTCGCGCCGCCAACATCCCGGCCAACAAAGTCACCCTGCACATCGATGAAAAACCGCCATACGCCATCAGCCTGCGCGGCGAGCTGAAAGAGCAGGCATTCAAGAAAGTCGACTTCTCCGTCGCGACCGAACTGGTGACCGAGCCCGGCAGCGTAGTGTTCGCTCTCAACGACACCCTGACCAACAACGGCGACTATCCGAAGGAATACCAGGCGCTGTATCACAGCAACTTCAGCACGCCGTTCCTGGAGGAGGGCGCTCGCTTCGCCGCGCCGGTGAAGCAGGTCTCACCTTTCAACGACAAAGCCAAAGGCGATCTCGCGGACTGGCAAACCTACCGCGCACCGACCAGGGACTACGACGAGACGGTTTACAACGTGGTGCCGTATGCCGATGCCAAGGGCGATACGTTGACCGTGCTGCATAACAAGGCCGGCAGTCTGGGTGTCTCGGTCGGCTTCAACACTCAAACACTGCCGGTGTTCTCCCTGTGGAAAAACACCGATACCCAAGGCCAGGGCTACGTCACGGGGCTGGAGCCGGGAACGAGCTTTTCCTACAACCGCCGGTATCAGCGGCCACTGAACCTGGTGCCGACGATTGGCGCGAAGGAGCAGAAACAGTTCCGCATCAGCTACAGCTTGTTGTCGGATAAAGCGGCTGTGGATAAGGCGTTGAAGCAGGTGAGCGAGATTCAGGCTGGGCGCGAGACTGAGGTGCGGCAGACGCCGTTGGTTGATCTGACCAAGGGGTGACACCGACTAGAGTGTTGTCGGTCGATATTGCAGCGCTTCGGCCAAGTGTTCACGGGTGATGCCATCGACTTGCTCAAGGTCCGCCAAGGTGCGAGCAACCTTGAGCAGTCGATGGGCCGCTCGTAGCGACAGAGTTAAACGCTCGCAGGCGGATTCCAGCCAGTTTTCATCGGCTGTGGATAACTTACAGTGCCGACGTAGGCCTGGCAGGTCGAGGAAGGCATTGGCGCAACCTTGGCGTTTGTGTTGCCGCTCTCTTGCATCGGCAACCAGCTCGGCGGCGGTGGCTGTATCGTCGCCGGGTTTTAACGCAGGATTCAACGCCGTGGCTTCGCGAGCAACTGTCAGGTGCAGATCGATGCGATCCAGCAGCGGCCCCGACAGCTTGTTGCGATAGCGCTGCACCATGTCCGGCGTACAGGAACAACGGCCGCTTGGCTCGCCAAGATATCCACAGGGGCAGGGATTCATCGCAGCCACCAGTTGAAAGCGCGCCGGAAAGCGAACGCGGTCCTTGGCGCGGGAAATCACGATGTGGCCGGATTCCAGTGGCTCTCTCAACACCTCCAATACCTTGCGATCAAACTCTGGAAGCTCATCAAGGAACAGCACACCATGGTGGGCGAGAGTGATTTCGCCGGGTTGCGGTTTCGAACCGCCACCCACCAGTGCGGGGCCTGAAGCGGAGTGGTGTGGCTGTCGGAAGGGACGCTGAGGCCAATGACTCAGCGGCACACAACTGGCGACCGATTGAATCGCCGCGACT
Organism: Pseudomonas sp. GGS8; assembly: GCF_024168645.1. Classification (NCBI taxonomy): domain Bacteria; kingdom Pseudomonadati; phylum Pseudomonadota; class Gammaproteobacteria; order Pseudomonadales; family Pseudomonadaceae; genus Pseudomonas; species Pseudomonas sp. GGS8. Next base: position 2,116,725 of record NZ_JALJWF010000001.1, read on the forward strand.
TCCAATGCTTCGCTCTCGGCCAATGGCGGTAACAGTCCCGGCAGACGACTCGCCAACAGCGTTTTCCCCGTCCCCGGCGGACCGCTGAACAACAGGTTATGAGCCCCTGCCGCTGCAATCAGCAACGCGCGCTTGGCCGCAAGTTGTCCCTGCACTTCGTTCAAGTCTGGATAGGGTTTGCTGGCGTAGAGCAAGCCATTGGAAGCATAGGGTTCGATGGGCGTGTGGCCATTGAAATGCGCGACCGCTTGAAGCAGATGATCCACCGCAATCACCTTCAACCCCGACGCCAGGCAGGCTTCTTCGGCATTCGCTCGCGGGACTACCAGCGTGCGCCCGGCCTTGCGTGCCGCCAGCGCCGCCGGTAACACCCCGCGGACGGCCCGTACCGCGCCTGACAGTGCCAACTCTCCCAGGCACTCCACGTCATCCAGCGTCAACGTCGGCACCTGCACGCTGGCCGATAGAATCCCCAAGGCAATCGCCAGATCGAATCGCCCGCCATCCTTCGGCAAATCGGCGGGAGCGAGATTCAAGGTGATGCGCCGCGCTGGAAATTGCAGGCCGGAATTGATGATCGCGCTACGCACCCGGTCCTTGCTTTCCTTCACCGCCGCTTCGGGCAGCCCGACCATGGTCAGCGACGGCAAGCCGTTGGCCAGATGCACTTCTACGGTGACGGCGGGCGCATCCACGCCAATCTGGGCGCGGCTGTGGACGATGGATAGGGACATGGTCGTTCCTTGAGCTGGCGGGGAACCGCTTCCTGCGGTTTCTTAAAGGGTAGACGGGGAGTGAGGGTTTAGCGTGGCGGCAAGGGAAGGAAACTTTCGCAGGATGTTGCGAGTTTTGGTGAGCTAATCCGGGAGCTTCGTCAGGCTCGTGCCTGCAAGCCAGCCACTCGGTTCAAGTTCTTTGCCCTGAGCAGCGGCAACATCAAAAAAGCGGCGTTGATTGGCCGATACGCTCCCGGCTAACCGGAGTGCCTCAGCATGATATTCAGTGGCGAGTAACAGTTTGGCTTTTTGTTTTTTAGATTTCATAGCGACCTTTTGGATTTGTAGATTGGTTTTTTTGGGTCAGTCAGCTTAAGAGGTGGACACGGTTTTGATGCAATGGGAATTGGCGCTTGTTTTTGTAGGACTCGGCTGGATTTCGAAAGCCTTCTGAAGGGCTCAGGTAGTCCTTTTCCTAAAGTTTTGAGAGGGGGGGCAAGAATCGCAACACCGCGTTTGCATTAGTGAATTCAGGTTATATACTCAAGATTAATGCATAACGTTAAGCTTTAAATTATGATCGTTAGCTTTAAGTGTTCTGAGACCGAGTACCTGTTTCGCAACGGAAAGACCCGTATGTGGTCAGCCATTCTGAGTGTCGTGGAACGAAAGCTGACGATGCTTGATGCTGCTGCGGTGCTGATGGACCTTCGATCACCACCAGGCAATCGATTGGAGGCGCTGGAAGGAGATCGAAAAGGTCAGCACAGCATCCGCATCAACGCTCAATGGCGAATTTGCTTTGTTTGGGGTCTTAACGGACCAGAGAATGTCGAAATCGTCGATTATCACTGAGGTGAGCAATGACTAAGAATGGTATGCGCCCGGTTCACCCTGGCGAGATCCTCAAAGAGGAATACCTGGAGCCTCTGAGCCTTACGGCTGCAGCCTTGGCCAGAGCGTTGAGCGTTTCGACGCCTACGGTGAATGACATCGTGCTTCAGCGTCGAGGTGTCAGTGCCGATATGGCTCTAAGGCTATCTATCTGCCTGGACACGACTCCCGAGTTTTGGCTGAACCTGCAATCGACATACGATTTGCGAAAAGCCGAGATCGAACGAGGGGCTGCGATCCGGGATCAGGTTGAGCGGCTCCCGCACTGCGCCTGAACCTCTGTTCCTGAACGAACCCCACGCGATAAACGTGGGGTTTTTTTGTCGTTCAGAATGCCTGGAGTATTCGTGACGCACGCTTCCACCACGGAGCATTGACCATACTTCGCGGTCGTTCCTCATTCGGCAGCAGTTGCGGAACATCCTGCAACCGAATCCACGGCTGGTTATTCCAGTGCAGCAAACTCAACGACATCTGCGGCCAATTCAGCAGGCTCAGAATCGGGCGTTCGGCTGAGGCGGGTTGCTGGGCGTCTCTGAGGGTTGGGACCACGTCGTGGGTCAGCCATTCGCGCAGGCCTCGGTATTCGGGGCAGTAGTGGTAGACCAGTAATGCGTAGACGCCGGATTCGCTGATCAGCAGTGTGTTTTCGATGGTGCCGTGGATCAGCATTTGTACGGTTTGGTGTTGGTCGGGATCGAGTTTGCGTAGCGCGCGTTCGTCGAGGAACAGCCTGAGCAATCGGCCGAGGTCGCGGGCGCTGAACCAGGGTTGGTTTTCCAGGAGGAGGGCGTGGAGGTGGAGTTTGTGGCGGGTGAATATGTGGGGGATTAGATAGTTTTCGTCCATGGTGCAGTTCTCGGGATCAAATGAAGAAAACTGCCTCTGATCGTCGCCAAACGAAAAGGATGGCAGCCATGCGCGGGTTGGCGAACCGGTGACGCCCGAAAACCGGCAGACCCGAAGGTCTCCCACGCATAGCCGCCATAATTCGAGATGGGAACAAATTCCTCGGTCGAATGTGGTCGCGGTGCGTCGGGGTCTTCCGGGTCGCCAAACCCAGAGCTGAACATTCAGCTGGGGATGAGCATAGAAACTGGAGGCCTTACGACGCAATCGGACGGCGGTGTGATTTTTGTAGGACGTTGCCGAGATGGTGGCGGGGCGGAAGATCAAAAGATCGCAGCCTTCGGCAGCTCCTACAGAAAACATTGAATGATCGTTCCCACGCAGAGCACGGGAACGATCAGGTTACTCGGCGTCAGCAACTGGATTGAGCTTCGCTTCCAGCTCCGCCACTTTCGCCTCAAGGCTCTCCAGCCGGGCCCGGGTCCGTGCCAGTACGACCATCTGGCTGTCGAATTCTTCCCGGCTCACCAGGTCCAGCTTGCTGAAGCCGCTCTGCAGCAGGGCCTTGAACTGGCTTTCGATTTCGCTTTTCGGCAGTGGGGTGTCGCCGCTGAAGAGGCGGGAGGCGGTGCCGCTCAGGGCGTCGAGGAAGTCTTTGGGCGCGAGCATGGGAAATGTCCTGTCAACAATGGCGCGCAGTGTACCACGCAGTGTCTATAGTCAATCTCGGCGGCTTGGATGCACGCTTTTCGCGCATGCGAGTGGACAGCCGCGCACTGTTGTTGTGCGTAACTGTGGCGTCAATCGGCTGGAGGGGCCTGCGGTAGCGGCCAAGGGCTTGAAATTAATGGGTTTTGGATAGATGGCAAGCTTTCTGCTTAGTCGCTGGTGACCCATGCACTGATGCAGTCGCTGTGACGAATGCAGTGCGCCAAGCGGAACGGGGGAAGTTTCGTGCGGAGTGGTTAGCTGGCGTCGGACGGGCAGGTAAGGCCGAACGATGCGTTACAAAGCCAGGCACTGCGCTTAGACTTGAGTCGGGTTTGTTTTCCTGGGGCAAGTCCACCAATTCGGGAGAGAGTTTTCATGAAGCTAGTCACTGCCATCATCAAGCCGTTCAAACTGGACGATGTGCGCGAGTCGTTGTCCGAGATCGGCGTGCAGGGCATTACCGTTACTGAGGTCAAAGGCTTCGGTCGGCAGAAGGGTCACACCGAGCTGTATCGCGGCGCGGAGTACGTGGTCGATTTTCTGCCCAAGGTGAAGATCGATGTCGCCATTGACGACAAGGATCTGGACCGGGTTATCGAGGCGATAACCAAGGCTGCCAACACCGGCAAGATCGGTGACGGCAAGATCTTCGTGGTCAATCTGGAACAGGCGATTCGCATCCGTACCGGCGAAACCGATACCGACGCAATCTAAGCCGCCACAAACCCAACGCCCCAGGAGAAAACAAAATGACTCTGCGTAAATTCGCAGGGCTAGGAGCCCTGTTGTCCATCGTAATGCCTGGCCTGGCCATGGCGGCAGATCCGGTGGCGCCTCCAGTCCTCAATTCCGGCGATACCGCCTGGATGATGACCTCGACAGCCCTTGTGCTGTTCATGACCATCCCCGGCCTCGCGCTGTTCTACGGCGGCATGGTTCGTTCCAAAAACGTTCTTTCGTTGATGATGCAATGCTTCGCCATTACCGGCCTGGTCACCATTCTGTGGTTCCTTTACGGCTACAGCATGGCGTTTGACACAACGGGTATGGAAGCCAACGTCGTCAACCTCAATTCGTTTGTCGGTAGCTTCGCCAAGGCGTTCCTCGCCGGCATCACGCCTACCAGCATTACCGGCCCTGCGGCGCTGTTTCCCGAGGCGGTGTTTGTCACCTATCAGATGACCTTCGCCATCATCACCCCCGCGCTGATCGTCGGTGCTTTCGCCGAGCGGATGAAGTTCTCCGCAATGCTGGTGTTCATGGGGATCTGGTTCACCCTGGTTTACGCGCCGATTGCGCACATGGTCTGGAGCGGTCCGGGTTCGCTGTTGGGCGACTGGGGCGTGCTCGACTTCGCCGGCGGCACCGTGGTGCATATCAACGCCGGTGTGGCCGGTCTGATTGCCTGCCTGGTACTGGGCAAGCGTAAAGGTTTCCCGACCACCCCGATGGCTCCGCACAACCTCGGCTATACCCTGATGGGCGCTGCGATGTTGTGGGTCGGCTGGTTCGGTTTCAACGCAGGTTCCGCTGCTGCTGCCAACGGCACTGCCGGCATGGCGATGCTGGTGACTCAGATCGCTACCGCCGCAGCAGCCCTGGGCTGGATGTTTGCCGAGTGGCTGACCCACGGTAAACCGAGCGCACTGGGTATCGCTTCGGGCGTGGTTGCCGGTCTGGTTGCGATCACTCCGGCGGCGGGTACCGTTGGCCCGATGGGCTCGATGATCATCGGTCTGGCGGCGGGCGTGGTGTGCTTCTTCTGCGCCACGACGCTGAAACGCAAAATGGGTTACGACGACTCCCTCGACGCCTTCGGTGTGCACGGCATCGGCGGTATCCTCGGCGCGATCCTGACCGGTGTGTTCGCGGCACCGTCCCTGGGTGGTTTCGGCACCGTCACCGACATCGCGGCTCAAGTCTGGATTCAGTGCAAAGGCGTGGGCTTCACGGTGATCTACACCGCGATCGTCACCTTCATCATCCTCAAGGTGCTGGACGCTGTCATGGGTCTGCGCATCACCGAGGAAGAAGAAGCAGTCGGCATCGATCTGGCGCTGCACAACGAACGCGGCTACAACTTGTAAGCACGCCTATAAAAAAATGCCCGGCTTGCCGGGCATTTTTTTGTCTTGGTTTTGTCAGTGATGGAAAGGCTGAAAGGTTTTTTCATATACGTTCAGGGGCGTTTACAACGGGTGTTTTTCTGCGGCCAATGGCTTACACGATTGAAGGAATATTAGGGCCTTTGTTTTTTCCCAGAGCGCGCTAGAATGCGCCCCGAACGTGCGGAGAACTGTATGTGGCAACAGACTCTGATTACCCTGCGGGCACGGCCCCGGGGCTTTCATCTGGTAACGGACGAGTTACTCGCCGGCTTGCCTGAACTCAAGGCATGTCGGGTCGGTCTGTTGCATTTGTGGCTACAGCATACCTCGGCGTCGTTGACCATCAACGAGAACGCCGATCCGGCGGTACGTCGCGACTTCGAACGATTTTTCAATCGTCTGATCCCACAAGGAGCGGACGACTATGAGCATAACGACGAAGGCCAGGACGACCTCCCGGCGCACTTCAAGGCCAGCGTGCTTGGCTGTCAGCTCAGTTTGCCGATCTCGGCAGGCCGACTGGCGTTGGGAACCTGGCAAGGCGTTTATCTGGGCGAGCACCGTGATCATGGCGGTGCCCGTAAAGTCCTCGCCACCGTGCACGGTGAAGGGGCATAAACCGCTGGTCACCAGCGGTGGTTGAATTTTTTCCGGCGGCCTTCGACAGATGGCGAAGCTGGGCTATAACTAATCTGCTTTTCGCAAGTCATGAGGTAGAACATGAGCGACGATGATCTGGAAAACGACGACCTCGAAGTAGGCGACGACGACGAAACCGAAGAAGGCCTTGAAGCAGCGGCAGAAGACGTCGCTGAAGACGATGGCGGCGATGTGCCCGTTCCGACTGCCAAAGGCAAAGCCAAGGCTGCAGTATCGGTCGATGAGCTGCCGAGTGTCGAAGCCAAGAACAAGGAACGCGATGCCCTGGCCAAGGCCATGGAAGAGTTTCTGGCACGGGGCGGCAAGGTGCAGGAAGTGGAGGCCAATGTGGTCGCCGATCCTCCCAAGAAGCCTGACAACAAGTACGGCAGCCGGCCTATCTAAGCGCCTGCTTCCTGCTTGCTGAAAAAGCCCGCCGTCGCTGCGGGCTTTTTCATTCGAGCTACAAAAAATTATTTGAGCTGAATGCAACCCCCTGTGGGAGCGGGATTGCCCGCGATAGCGGTTTATCAAGCAATATCAATGTTGGATGCAACGGCCTCATCGCGGGCAAGCCCGCTCCCACAGATTGTTGTGTCAGGCTGAGGCAGCATTCCAGCGGGCGAGCAGCGCAGGCAACTCAGTCAAACTGCGAATCTCGGCATCCGGCACCTTCTCGGCTTCCCACGCTTTGCCCGTCGGGTTAAACCAGATTGCCCGCAACCCCGCCTGCTGGGCACCGGCAATGTCATCGCCGGGATGGTCGCCGATATGCACCGCGGTCTCGCCGGTCGCGCCGCCACGGCGCAGCGCTTCATGAAACAGTCGCGCATCCGGTTTGGCGATGCCGATGTCTTCGGCGCACAGGGCAAACTTGAAGTAATCCGCCAGGCCCAGTCGGCGTACATCGGCGTTGCCGTTGGTTACTACACCGAGGGCGTAGTGCTTGGCCAGCGTCTCCAGCGTTGGCTCGACTTCGGGGAATACTTCCAGCTGATGCCGGGCATGCAGAAACACTTCAAAACTTTGATCAGCCAGGTCTGAGGCTTGACCATGGTCGTAACCTGCCTCTTCCAGAGCATGAAAAAGCACCCGCCGACGCAGCGCGCTGATACGGTGCTTGAGGCTCGGCTCGTTGCTCAACACCCGCTCGCGAATCGACCACAAATGCTCCACCGGCACCGCGCCCAGGTTCGGCGCATGCTCGGTCAGCCATTCACGCAATATGGCTTCGGCGGTGGCGATTACCGGGGCGGTGTCCCACAGGGTGTCGTCGAGGTCGAAGGTGATCAGTTGGATGGTCATGAATCATCGCCTTTAATGCGTTTGGCCCGTGGATGGGCGCTGTCGTAGACCGTCGCCAGGTGCTGGAAGTCCAGGTGGGTATAGATCTGGGTGGTCTTGATGTCCGAGTGGCCGAGCAGTTCCTGCACGGCGCGCAGGTCTTGCGAGGACTCCAGCAAATGGCTGGCGAAAGAGTGTCGCAACATGTGCGGGTGCAGGTTCTGCCCCAGCTCGCGCTCGCCAGCGGCTTTGACCCGCACCTGAATCGCCCGAGGACCGAGGCGCCGGCCTTGCTGGCTGACAAACACCGCGTCATCCGCCGGGTTGGTCATGGCCCGCAACGGCAACCATAGTTCCAATGCTTCGCGAGCCTTTTTACCCACTGGCAACAGCCGGGTCTTGCTGCCTTTACCGAGGACCTGGACCATGCCATCAGCCAGGTCCAGCTGATCAAGGTTGAGCCCGGTCAGCTCCGAAAGCCGCAAGCCGGAGGAGTAGAACAACTCCAGAATCGCCTGATCCCGACGCGCCAGAAAGTCATCCTCAACCGCGCCCTCCAGCAGTTGCAACGCGCGGTCGGTGTCGAGGGTTTTCGGCAGGCGGCGTTCGCCCTTGGGCGGTGCCAGGCCGTTGGCCGGGTCGTGTTCGCACAGACCTTCGCGGTTCAGATAGTGGTAGAGCCCGCGCACTGCCGAGAGCAGCCGTGCCAGGCTGCGGGACGATTGGCCTTGAGCATGCAGGCGAGCAACCAGGCTGCGCAGGCGCTGGATATCCAGCGCGGCCCAGCTACCGATGTTTTGTTTGACGCACCAGCCCAGCACTTTGTCGAGGTCGCGGCGGTAGGCGTACAGCGTATGAGGCGACACCTGCCGCTCACTGCGCAGGTGTTCGCAGTAAGCGTCCAGTTGCCGTTCCACGATCAGCGTACCGAGCGCAGGGAATTGTTGACCCGTGGCAGCACGCGGCCCATGACTTCGGCGATGTAGCTGAGGAACAATGTGCCCACCGAACTCTTGTAGTGCTGCGGATCGCGGCTGGCGATGGCCAGGATGCCATGAATACCCAGGTGGCTGATGGCGACGACGGCCGTGGAGCCGATCTGTTTGCGCTGTTCTTCGCCAAACAGGAAGTCCAGCTCATGCTCACGCAGGCTGCCACTGACGCTTTTGTCCTCCGAGAGCAGGCCGCCGATGGCCGTTTGTGCCTCGGCGTGGGTGGCCCAGCGGCCTACCGGCATCGGGTTGTCGCCCAACAGGATCAGGCTGACGAAGGGCACCTGGAAATCCTGGCGCAGGCTGTCTTCGACACCGATCACCACGTCTTCCAGACTGGTCGCGTCCATCAACGTGAGAATCAGACGGCGGGTCTTGTCGAACAGGCGATCGTTGTCGCGGGCCACGTCCATCAAGTGCGAGAGGCGATGACGCAACTCGATGTTGCGGTCGCGCAGAATCGTCATCTGGCGTTCGACCAGCGAAATGGTGTCGCCGCGCTGGTGCGGAATGCGCAGAGCCGGGAGCAGTTCTTCATGCGCGATGAAGAAATCCGGATGAGCCTCCAGGTACGCGGCAATCGCCGCCGCCTCAAGGCTTTCGGAAGGGGATTCGTCGGGCTGTAGGGCGGGAACCTGGGGCTTGTCGGTCATGGATTTGGCTCACTCAAAGACGCACTTGTCCTTCGTATACGCGTACTGCCGGGCCGGTCATCATGACCGGTTGGCCAGGGCCTGCCCATTCAATGGACAGACGCCCGCCGGGCAGGTCGATCAATAGCGGCGAATCCATCCACCCCTGGCTGATCGCGGCCACTGCGGCAGCACAGGCGCCGGTTCCGCAGGCCTGGGTTTCCCCGGCCCCGCGTTCCCAGACGCGCAACTGCGCGCGGTTCCGGTCGATGACCTGGAGAAAACCGACATTGACCCGTGCCGGGAAGCGCGGGTGATGTTCGATTTTCGGCCCCAGTTCATGCACCGGTGCTTTATTGATGTCGCTGACCCGCAATACGGCATGGGGGTTGCCCATGGACACCGCAGCCAGTTCGACCATGGTGCCGTCGACGTCGACCTGATAGCTCAGGGCCTGGCTCGGGGCTTCGAACGGAATCTCGGCCGGCACCAGGCGCGGGGCGCCCATGTTGACACTGATTTGGCCATCGTTGCGGATGTCCAGTTCGATGATGCCGCTTTTGGTCTCGACGCGAATCTGCCGCTTGGCGGTCAGGCGCTTGTCGAGCACGAAGCGGGCGAAGCAGCGTGCGCCGTTGCCGCACTGTTCCACCTCGGAGCCATCGGCGTTGAAGATCCGATAGCGGAAATCCACATCCGGGTTGCTGGGCGCCTCAACGATCAGCAATTGGTCGAACCCGATGCCGGTGTGCCGATCGCCCCATTGCTTGGCATGCTTGGGCAGAATGTGCGCGTGCTGGCTGACCAGGTCGAGAACCATGAAGTCATTGCCCAGGCCGTGCATCTTGGTAAAACGCAGCAGCATGGGTTTACTCCGGCAGCAGGCTTTCGCCAGCAAACAACTCGGCTACCGTCTCGCGGCGACGCACTTCAAATGCCTGATCACCGTCCACCAACACTTCAGCGGCGCGGCCGCGGGTGTTGTAGTTGGAACTCATGACAAACCCGTAGGCACCGGCCGAATGCACGGCCAGCAGATCGCCTTCCTCCAGCGCCAGCTGACGGTCCTTGGCCAGGAAGTCGCCGGTTTCGCAGATCGGGCCGACGATGTCGTAGGCACGCGCCGCGGTATCGCGAGGGCGTACGGCGGTAACGTCCATCCAGGCCTGGTACAGCGCCGGGCGGATCAGGTCGTTCATGGCCGCATCGACGATGGCGAAGTCTTTGTGTTCGGTGTGCTTGAGGTACTCGACCTGAGTCAGCAGCACACCGGCGTTGGCGACGATAAAGCGGCCTGGCTCGAACACCAGCGCCAGGTCACGACCGTCGAGACGTTCGCGCACGGCCTTGATGTAGTCGGCGGCCAATGGCGGCTCTTCATCGCGATAACGCACGCCCAGACCGCCGCCGAGATCGATGTGGCGCAGGTAGATGCCGCAATCGCCGAGGCGGTCGACCAGGCCCAGCAGGCGGTCGAGGGCATCGATGAAGGGCGGCAGGGTGGTCAGTTGCGAGCCGATGTGGCAATCGACGCCGACCACTTCCAGGTTAGGCAGTTGCGCGGCGCGGACGTACACGTCTTCGGCGTCGGCGATGGCGATGCCGAACTTGTTCTCTTTGAGACCGGTGGAAATGTACGGGTGCGTCCCGGCATCGACGTCCGGGTTGACGCGCAGCGAGATCGGCGCGCGAACGCCCAGCTCGGCGGCGACTACTTGCAGACGCTCGAGCTCGTCGGTGGATTCGACGTTGAAGCAGTGCACGCCGACTTCCAGGGCGCGACGCATGTCGTCACGGGTCTTGCCGACACCGGAGAACACGATCTTTTCGGGGCTGCCGCCAGCGGCCAGGACACGTTCCAGTTCGCCACGGGAAACGATGTCGAAACCGGCGCCCAAACGGGCCAGGACATTCAGTACACCCAGGTTGGAGTTGGCCTTGACCGCAAAGCAGACCAGGTGCGACGTGCCGGCCAGCGCATCGGCGTAAGCCAGGTACTGGGCTTCGATGTGGGCTCGGGAGTAGACGTAGGTCGGTGTACCAAAGCGTTCGGCGATGGCGGACAGGGCAACACCTTCCGCGAACAGCTCACCGTCACGGTAGTTAAAAGCGTCCATGGCGTTCCCTTATTGGTAGACGTCGTGCTTGTGTGCTTTCGACGGAGACTGTTGCGACGACTTGGCCTGCTCTGCAGGATCCTGATTTTCATCGGGCAGGTACAGCGGGCCTTTTTGACCACAGGCCGACACCAGGCAGGCAACCGCGACGATCGCAGCAAGGGAAGAGATCAGGCGCTTCATGGCGAAATCCTTGAAAATGCGTTAATTGCGCCGGAGTATACCGGCCACCCGGCAGCTTGCCTATGTAACGCGGCTCCCGTCCGGCGGGCCTTTGGCTGTGGCGCAGTAACTTGTCCTGCGTCGCGCAGGGATATTTCGTACCGCACCTCGTCCTTGGTGGTTATTCTTTGCAATCATCGGGGCTCGCCCGTATCTTGCGGCGCTTGAGCGTGAGTAGACACTTTTTGAGGTTCCCGTAATGAGTTTGACTGAAGCCCGTTTTCACGACCTGGTCGATGCCACCCAGCAGACGCTGGAGGATATTTTCGATGAGAGTGACCTGGATATCGATCTGGAGAGCTCGGCCGGTGTGCTCACCGTCAAGTTCGAAAACGGCAGCCAGTTGATCTTCAGTCGTCAGGAGCCGTTGCGTCAGCTGTGGTTGGCGGCGGTGTCGGGTGGCTTCCACTTCGACTACGACGAAGAGAGCAAGCGCTGGATGTGTGACAAGAGCGACGAGCAACTGGGCGAGATGCTCGAGCGCATCGTCAAGCAGCAAGCCGACGTCGAACTCGATTTCGAAGGTCTGTGAGATCGTGACCCAGCCTGCGCCCGTTCGCCCGCCCAAACCGCTCTATAGCAACGTCAGCCCGGCCGTGCCTTCGCCGTGTAGCGGCGTGTGCCGGCTGGATGAGCAGAAGGTCTGCCTGGGGTGTTTTCGGCATGTCGAAGATATTCGCGAATGGCGCTCGGCCGATGATGAGCGGCGGCGGGTGATTTGTGCGCAGGCTGCACAACGCAAAGTCTTGGCTTAAGGGCTTTTGTGGCGAGGGAGCTTGCTCCCGCTCGGGTGCGAAGCAGCCGCAAGGTTTTTAGGGCCGCTCCGCGCCCCAGCGGGAGCAAGCTCCCTCGCCACAATGGTCAGCGCTGGGCCGTGGTCGCCCCCCGCTTGTTTATTTATTGAGCTGTGATAGTGTCCAGATACGCCTCAACCCATCGAGGCTCGTGAAAACCCCGCCTTTTTCTGGCGGGGTTTTGCTTTTTTCGCGCAGAAGAAAGGAGTCTGCCCTGATCATGACCGCACCTTCCATCACCCTTACCCGTCTGGACGTGCAACGTCTGGAGCGCCTGATCGATAGCCTGGATGACTCGCTGCCGGGCGTCATCGCGCTGCAAACCGAACTGGATCGCGCCGATACCCTGGTCGGTCACGAAGAGGTGCCAGCCGATGTCGTGACCATGAATTCTAAAGTGCATTGCCGTGAAGAGAGCAGTGGCAAGGATTATCACCTGACCCTGGTCTACCCCAAGGATGCCAATGCCGACGAAGGCAGGATTTCCATTCTGGCGCCGGTCGGCAGCGCACTGCTGGGTCTCAAGGTCGGTCAGCACATTGACTGGCCAGCTCCGGGTGGCAAAACCCTGAAGCTGACCTTGCTGGCAGTCGAGTCGCAACCGGCCAATGGCGGCGACTTTCCGGAATAAAACCCTCAGACCTGCTCAAGCGCCTCGTTCAATGCGCGCTCCAGATCGGCCTTGTAGCGCAGATACAACTGGCTTGAACTCTGACCATCACCGAGCAGGCCCGACAGATCCAGGTCGGTGATGTAGCAGCGATAGCGTTCGATCTCGCGGCGCTGCTCGACGATTTCCCGGGCGACCACGCTGAACAGTTGGTCGCCATGTTCCAGCTCTGAAAATTCCCGCTGATTGCAATACAACGTGACCTGCACCTGCCCCGGTGCGGCTTTGCCGACGATCGCCTGTACGTCATAGAACGGTTTGTTGACCGGGGTTTGCGGCGCCGGCCGGGCTTCGACCCGACGCGCCCGCGCGGCGCCTGAAGGCAACAATTGGTAATACAAAGTCTCCAGGCTCAGCGGCTGGGCGGTGTCCATCGGCAACAAGGCGTCGCGCCGGTACTGGATCGATTGCAGGAAACGTTGCAGCGGCACCAGCAGACTTTGTTCATCGTGATAGGGCAAGCGCTGCTGCCACAGGGCATTGAATTCATCCAGTACGTACACATCGGCCTGGCGTTCGTTGATCCGGTAGAACACCTGAACGCAGTCGGGTTGCCCCATGGGCAGGATCAGCGCCAGGTCGTGGTCTTCCAGCGCCATCGGGTCCAGATGCAGCGGGCTGTAGCTCGCCAGCTCTTCGCCGAGGTAATCAAACAGCGCTGGCAGCGTGGCGAGGGCAACGTGATTGACCTGGCCGGGTACCAGCTCCAGCACGTGGTAATGCTGCTGGACCTGAATCAGGTAACGATGATTGAGTTTGCTCAGCAGCAGGTTTTGCGCGGTATCGAGAACTTCTTCGACGCGTCGGGCAATGAATTGTGCGCGGTTGTGGCAGAAGCAACGCACCCGCAACTTGGGCTGCTGTGGGCCGCTTGGCAAGTTGTTGAGGTAATCGCGCAGGCAGTCGAGCAGGGCGTGGGGGCCGTCAAAGCGGCTGACCAGCACTTCGTTCCAGCTGTTGAGCGTGACCTGATCCAGGGTCAACACCAGATTTTCTCGCACGCCGGCATAACTCAGGGAATCGGTGCGCTCGGTGGTCATCAGGATGTTCATGTCGCGATGGTGCTTGAGTGGATCGACGCCGACGTTCACCAGAATCAGTACTTCGCTCGGCACACTGGCGCGCAGCAAAGGTTCTTCGGCGACGGTAGCCAGGGGCAGGACGATGCTTTGCTGCAGGCTGCCGAGCAGGTTGAACAGTTCGAACTCACTCAAGTCGCTGGTGCCGGGGTGCAGGGCCAGGCGGGTGCTGCTGTCGATCACGCCGTTACGGTGACACCAGGTGAGCAGTTCGAGTAACTGGCGGCTGCGCTTGATTGGCGCGAAATGTTCCCACTCGTGGGCGGTCAGGCTGCCATTGTACAAAGCCCATTGGGTTTGTCCCGTTTCTCTCTTGTTCGGGGCCTGCACCAGCGTCAAGGTGTCTTCGGCCAGATCGGGGGCGATGCCCGGGTTGATGAATTCGACCTTGTCGGCCTTGCGCTCGAAGGCCGCGTACAACCGCCGGCCCAGCACATTGAGGTCGCGCTTGTTGATCAGGCTGACGGTCTGCTCGTTACGGGCAAACTGTGTCAGGAAGCGGTAGCTGTAATTCAGTTCACCGACCAAGGCCCGGCGTTCGGCGCTGACCTGGCGGACTTTCCACTGGCTGCGGCTGTCGAGCAATGCCAGTTGACGCTGATCCCAATGCCATTCGTGGGCCAGACGTTCGAGCAGCGAACGCTGCCAGCTCTGGGTGCGACCGCTGCTGCCGGTGAGCTTGCGATTGACCTTCAGGTACAGCGCACGACGTACCAGCTCCAGCCGTTCCGGTTCACCCCGGGCGGTGAGGTATTCCTCGATGCGCCGGTAAACCACCATGTACGGGTCCAGCTCATCGAGGTCCAGCCGATTGGCAAACACCGCCTGTTTGAAACGCAGGCTCAGGCAATGGACCTTGGGGTGCTCGCTGGCATAGACCTCGGTCAGCAGCAGTTTGAGCACTGATTTGTAGGGCGACTCGATGCCTTTGAACAACTGCCAGAGCCCGGCGCCGATGAACTCCCCGGGCGGGATGTACGCCAGATGCCCCAGGTCCAGGGTTTCGTCGGCACGAATGAAACGCTTGGAAAGTAGTGTGTGGGTGTAACGGTTGTACGCGGCCTCTTCGTAAACCGGCACCAGCCACCAGATGGGGGTGCGTCCGGCCAGCCAGATTGCGGTGCGATAGAACTCGTCCAGCAGCAGATAGTGCTGGGTGGTGCCGCAGTCTTCCGAGCTCAACTGCGTATCGCGCTCGCCGAGCACGAAGCGGGCCGGGTCGATCAGGAAAAAATGCGCTTCGGCGCCCTGGCTGGCGGCCCACGCTTCCAGCAACTGGCATTTTTTGCGCAGCTCGGTGAGCTCGCTTTCGCTCAGGTCCGGCCCATGACAGACCCACACGTCCATGTCGCTCTGATCGGCCTGGGCCAGGGTGCCGAGGCTGCCCATCAGGAACAGGCCGTGAATCGGTCGCGGCGGATTGCTGCCATGGCGCGGCTTGTAGGAAAACGAGCGGGTCAGGCGTTGGGCTTCGGCGAGGGTGTTGGTGTCGGGTTCGTAATTGGACAACCCGGCCGGGGTGCTACCCGAAACGTAACCTGGCAACAGCGGATGATTGACGTGAAAAAACAGTGGAAGCAGGGTCAGAACCGTTTGCTGGCGGGTCGACAACCCTTCCATGGCTCGGGCCATGCGGCCCTCGTTGAGCTTCAGAAAACGGGCGCGCAGTTGGCTGAGAACCTTGCGGTCGATTCCCTCGTCCAGATCAGGGCGGATTTCATGGGTGCGGGTCATGTCAGCTCAATCCGGCTCGCGGGGCTCGGACGTGGGAGGGCTCAGGATGAGGGGTAGTTTAGTGCCTCGGCCCCGGGACTTTTAAGCTGATTTTGTTTTCCTGGCGTCAGATTTCTATCGTTTGGCGACAGCAGGTAACAGGGGCGGTAATCAAGTGTGCCCGCGGAAATCCCGTGACAGAGCTTTCCGTGGGCAATGCGGTGGTGCTCAGGCAGTTTCCCGGACGGACAGAATGGTGAGAACGGTCTGCACATTTTGTGCGGCGTCACGCCCCAGGCTGGTCAGATAACCGCCATCGGGCTGGGTGATCAATTCTTTGTCGAACAGTCTTTGTGCGGCGGCAATGGCTTTCGGGGCAGCGGTCTGATGAATTTTCAAACCTTCCTGGGAGCTGTCCAGGTTGAAGAGTGCGAGGATTTCCAGTTCGGCAACCAACTCAGGGGTAAGCGACATAAGGACTCCAGACTTTCTAGGAATTAGACGATAGCGCCACTAAGGTGAACCCGTCGGTGAGGCATGTCCAGTGCTCGTGACAGGGTTTTTTCGCCTCGGGGGGAGCATTCCCTGGCGGGGGCGTGGTTTCTGTAGGAGCGAGCGGTGCGGCGATCCGACTTGCCCGCGAAGAGCGATGACGCGGTTTTTCAGGAAGGCTGCGGTGGGGCCTTCGCGGGCAAGTCGGATCGCCGCACCGCTCGCTCCTACATAGAGAGGGCCGGGGTTATTGCTTTTCCGGTGGCAACTCTGGCAGCGCGCGCAGGGCCGCTTCGTACCATTCGGTATTGAACGCGCGGTCTTCTTCGAGGATTGCGTCGATTTCCACTGCCAGCACGTGGGCCATCAGGTTGAGGATTTCTTCCCGCTCGTAACCCACCAGGGTCAGTTTGTTGAAGGTTGCCTTGGCCGCTGGTGGGTTGTCGCTTTCGATCTGGTTCTCGATCGCTTCGATCAGCGTTGTTTCAGCGAATTCTTCTTCGTCATTGTCGATGTCGTTTGGCTCGCTCATGGCAGGCTCCTCAAGGAAAGGCGGCCAGTTTACCTGTATTCAGCACCATGATGCTGCTGGCAAGAAACGCCCGGGCGTTCTATAACTGGCGCTGCCAACCCCCTGCACGGCCTGGAGGCTATGTAATGCTCAAGCTTTATGGATTTTGCGTCAGCAACTACTACAACATGGTCAAGCTGGCGTTGCTGGAGAAGGGACTGCCGTTTGAAGAGGTGCCGTTTTACCCTGGCACCAGCCCAGAAATGCTGGCCATCAGCCCGCGTGGCAAGGTTCCGGTACTGGGTGTCGAACAAGGCTTCATCAACGAAACCAGCGTGATTCTCGAGTACCTCGAGCAGAGTCAGAAAGGCACGCCGCTGCTACCGAGCGAGCCCTTCGAGCGAGCGCAGGCGTTGGCTTTGGCCAAAGAAATCGAGTTGTACATCGAACTGCCGGCACGCGCCTGCTACCCCGAAGCGTTTTTCGGCATGTCAGTGCCAGAGGCGATCAAGGACAAAACCAAGGCCGAGCTGCTGCTGGGGTTCGCCTCTCTGGGCAGGCACGGCAAGTTCGCTCCTTATGTAGCGGGCGACAGTCTCAGCATTGCGGATTTGTATTTCCTGTACAGCGTGCCGATGGCCTGTGCCGTCGCGCAGAAGCTGTTCGATATCGATCTGTTGGCTGAGATGCCAGCGGCCAGGGCGCTGCTGGAGCGTCTGGGGCAGAACCCGCACGTGCAGCGGATCGCGGCAGACAAGGACGTGGCGATGCCCGCGTTTCTGGAGATGATCGCGTCGAAGAAGTAAGTTTTGTAGTGCTCTGAAGTCAGTCATCGCGGGCAAGCCCGCTCCCACAAGGATCTCCGGTCAGCCAAAATCTATGGCAGACAGGGAAGCCTGTGGGAGCGGGCTTGCCCGCGCTGCTATTAGCGGCTGGCGAGCAACGCCTGGCCGCGAACCACGGCAGCCTTGACCTGCGCTGGCGCGGTCCCGCCGATATGGTCACGGGCGTTCACCGAACCTTCCAGGGTCAGCACGGCAAACACGTCCTGCTCGATCTGGTCGCTGAACTTGCGCAGTTCTTCCAGGCTCATTTCCGCCAGGTCCTTGCCGCTGTCCACGCCATATTTCACCGCGTGACCAACAATCTCGTGGCAATCACGGAACGGCAAGCCGCGGCGTACCAGGTAGTCGGCCAGGTCGGTAGCGGTCGAGAAACCGCGCAGGGCTGCTTCGCGCATCATGGCGTGCTTGGGCTTGATCGCCGGAATCATGTCGGCAAAGGCCCGCAGCGAATCGCGCAGGGTGTCGGCGGCGTCGAACAACGGTTCCTTGTCTTCCTGGTTGTCCTTGTTATAGGCCAACGGCTGGCCTTTCATCAGGGTCAGCAGGCCCATCAGCGCGCCGAACACCCGGCCAGTCTTGCCGCGAACCAGCTCCGGCACGTCCGGGTTTTTCTTTTGCGGCATGATCGAGCTGCCGGTGCAGAAACGGTCCGGCAGATCGATGAACTGGAACTGTGCGCTGGTCCACAGCACCAGCTCTTCGGAGAATCGCGACAAGTGCATCATCGCAATGCTCGCGGCCGAGCAGAACTCGATGGCGAAGTCGCGATCGGACACGTTGTCCAGGGAGTTGCCGCCGACAGCGTCGAAGCCCAGCAGCTGTGCGGTGTACTCGCGGTCGATCGGGTAGGTGGTACCGGCCAGTGCGGCGCTGCCCAGCGGCATGCGGTTGGTGCGCTTGCGGCAGTCCACCAGGCGCTCGTAGTCACGGCTGAGCATTTCGAACCAGGCCAGCATGTGGTGCCCGAAGGTCACTGGCTGCGCGGTTTGCAGGTGAGTGAAGCCCGGCATGATGCTGCCGGCTTCGCGCTCGGCCTGCTCCAGCAAACCTTTTTGCAGGCGGGTGATCTCGGCCAGGATCAGGTCGATCTCGTCACGCAGCCACAGACGGATGTCGGTGGCGACCTGGTCGTTGCGGCTGCGGCCGGTGTGCAGCTTTTTACCGGTCACGCCAATGCGGTCGGTCAGGCGCGCCTCGATGTTCATGTGCACGTCTTCGAGGTCGATGCGCCAGTCGAACTGGCCAGCCTCGATTTCACCCTGGATGGTCTTCAGGCCATCGATGATGCTGTCGCGCTCGGCATCGGTCAGCACGCCGACCTTGGCCAGCATCGTGGCGTGGGCGATCGAGCCCATGATGTCGTGGCGATACAGGCGCTGGTCGAAGGTGACGGAGGCGGTGAAGCGGGCAACGAAGGCGTCGACGGGTTCACTGAAGCGGCCGCCCCAGGACTGATTGGTCTTGTCAGTGCTCATGAATTCGCTCGTATCGGCTTGAAGAAAGATGGCGTGGAACGCTGACGCGGATAATAACAGGGTTGCCAATCCTGTCGCTGACACTGGTCGATACGTTTTTTTCTCATGGGGCGACCCATACTCGAGGCAAGCGATGCATAAATTGCGCAACGATATTTCTCATTTGAGCAATATCGTCGCGGCAACCGTCTACAGTTGGACAGTAGGATCAGCGCACTTCTCGATGCTGCAGCTGACTATAGAGAGAAGAGGGGTGTTCATATTGTGTATCAGCAAACCCTATGGCGATGCCTCGCCAACGCGGGCCTGGGCCGTCAGTCACCCGGCAGATGAAAATTTAGCCGCCGGTCTCGCGGCACTTTTTGGCCCTCGCGCTAGTCTTAGCGTGGATCGCGGTGACGGACGTCACTTCACCTGTCTACGCTATCTTTGTGCGAGACTCACGCAGGAATCCAGCGCAATATGAATGTCCTGATCGTTGATGACGAACCCCTGGCCCGCGAGCGCCTGAGCCGAATGGTCGGCGAACTCGAGGGATACAACGTCCTGGAGCCCAGCGCCACGAATGGCGAAGAGGCGTTGGCACTGATCGACAGCCACAAGCCGGATATCGTACTGCTCGATATTCGCATGCCGGGCCTTGATGGCCTGCAAGTGGCGGCACGATTGTGCGAACGCGAAACCCCGCCCGCCGTGGTGTTTTGCACAGGGCCCGATGAATTTGCCGTGGAAGCCCTGCAGGCCAGCGCCGTGGGCTATCTGGTGAAGCCCGTGCGCACAGAACAGCTACATGAAGCATTGAAAAAAGCCGAACGCCCCAATCGTGTCCAACTCGCCGCCTTGACTCGTCCCGCCGCCGAAACCGGCAGCGGTCCACGCAGCCACATCAGCGCGCGTACCCGTAAAGGTATTGAACTGATCCCGTTGGGCCAGGTGGTCTACTTTATTGCCGACCACAAGTACGTGACTTTGCGCCATGAAGGCGGCGAAGTGCTGCTGGATGAGCCACTCAAGGCCCTCGAAGACGAATTCGGCGACCGTTTCGTGCGGATCCACCGCAACGCACTGGTCGCCCGCGAACGCATTGAGCGGCTGCAACGCACCCCCCTGGGGCATTTCCAGCTGTTTCTCAAAGGCCTGAACGGCGACGCCCTGATCGTCAGCCGCCGCCATGTGGCCGGCGTGCGAAAAATGATGCAACAGCTGTAATCCGCCATACACGGCGGATTTCTACTCTATTTCCGGACATTGAGGGCCAGGGAGGCCATGCAGTTCTGATACAAGTCAAAGTGGATTTGGCTGAGCTGTTATTATCCGCCGTATCTATTCAGTACGGATTGATCCATGTCCTCTCGCGAAATCCGCATCGCCACCCGCAAAAGTGCTCTCGCCCTGTGGCAGGCCGAATACGTCAAGGCTCGTCTGGAGCAGGCCCATCCGGGCCTGCTTGTGACGCTGGTGCCCATGGTCAGTCGCGGCGACAAACTGCTCGATTCGCCCCTGTCGAAAATCGGCGGCAAGGGCCTGTTCGTCAAGGAGCTGGAAACCGCGCTGCTGGAAAACGAAGCCGACATCGCCGTGCATTCGATGAAAGACGTGCCGATGGACTTCCCCGAAGGTCTCGGTCTGTTCTGCATCTGCGAGCGCGAAGACCCGCGCGATGCATTTGTCTCCAATACCTTCGCCAGCCTGGATGAGTTGCCGCCAGGCAGCATCGTCGGCACCTCCAGCCTGCGCCGCCAGGCTCAGTTGCTGACTCGTCGCCCCGACCTGCAAATCCGCTTCCTGCGCGGCAACGTCAACACGCGCCTGGCCAAGCTCGATGCCGGCGAATACGACGCCATCATCCTCGCCGCGGCGGGTTTGATTCGTTTGGGCTTCGAAGACCGCATCACCTCGGCCATCAGTGTCGATGACAGCCTGCCGGCCGGTGGCCAGGGCGCGGTCGGTATCGAGTGCCGTAGCGCCGACACTGAAATTCATGCGCTGCTCGCACCGCTGCATCACCAGGATACGGCCATTCGTGTGACCGCCGAACGTGCCCTCAACAAACATCTGAATGGTGGCTGCCAGGTGCCGATCGCTTGCTACGCCGTGCTTGAAGGCGAGCAGATCTGGCTGCGTGGTTTGGTAGGTGATCCGAGCGGTGGCTTGTTGCTCAGTGCCGAGGCCCGTGCACCGCGTAGCGACGCCGAGGCCCTGGGCGTGCAAGTGGCCGAAGACCTGCTGAGTCAGGGCGCCGACACCATTCTCAAAGCAGTCTATGGCGAGGCTGGGCACGAGTGACTGGCTGGCGCCTGCTGCTGACGCGCCCTGCGGATGAATCGGCGGTGCTTGCCCGTGTGTTGGCTGATTCGGGGGTTTTCAGTAGCAGCTTGCCGCTTTTGGACATCGAGCCGATGCCCGCCTCTGCCACAATGCGCGCAGTGATACAGGACCTGGATCACTATTGCGCGGTGATCGTGGTCAGCAAGCCGGCCGCCAGAATCGCTGTCGAGCTGCTCCACCAGCATTGGCCGCAACCACCGGCTCTGACGTGGTTCAGCGTCGGCGCGGCGACGGCGCAGATCCTCGAGGCTAACGGGCTGGACGTGAGCTTCCCGGCCGACGGTGATGACAGCGAAGCCTTGCTTGAACTTCCACGATTGCGCGAGGCTATCGCCCGTCCCGATCCAAGGGTGCTGATCGTGCGTGGGCAGGGTGGGCGCGAGTTGCTGGCTGAGCGTTTGCGTGAGCTTGGTGCTAGTGTCGAGTATCTGGAGTTGTACCGACGCGGCTTGCCGCAGTACCCACCAGCGATGCTGCCTGAGCGGATCGAGGCGGAACGCTTGAACGGGCTGGTGGTCAGCAGTGGACAGGGTTTTGAGCACCTGCACCGATTGGCCGGCGATGCCTGGCCGCTCATGGCGCGGTTGCCGTTGTTTGTTCCAAGCCCCAGGGTTGCCGAGCTGGCACGCGCCGCCGGGGCCCAAACAGTTGTGGATTGTCGTGGCGCCAGTGCCGCGGCCTTGCTGACGGCGTTACGGGAGCACCCCGTGCCCGTTTTCTAATGCAAAGGATGGATACGTGAGCGAAACAGCCTTGCCTAAAGATGACGTCCGGCCGGTATTTGATGCACCGGTTGAAACTCCTTCACCTGCTGCTGAGCCGCGCCGAGGCAATGGGCTGGCAATCGTCGCGCTGCTGTTGGGCGCTGCCGGTGTTGCCGTGGGCGGTTGGGGAGTTTGGCAGGTGCGTCACCTGCAAGCCAATAACCTGCAACAGTTGAGTCAGGTACAGGCGTTGAACGATCAGGCGCAGAGCCTGAAGCTCAACGAGCAGCGTCTGACCGCTCGCCTCGAACAAATGCCTGCCGCCGAAGAACTCGATGCGCGCAGTCGCTTGGTCACTCAACTTCAGGGCGATCAACAGCGTTTGAATCAGCGTCTGGAAACCGTCCTCGGTGCCAGCCGCAAGGATTGGCGTTTGGCCGAGGCTGAGCATTTGCTGCGCCTGGCCAGCCTGCGTCTGTCGGCGTTGCAGGACATCAGCAGCGCCCAGGCCCTGGTGCAGGGGGCCGATGAGATTCTCCGCGAACAGAATGACCCGGGGGCTTTTGCCGCGCGCGCGCAAGTGGCCAAAACCCTGGTGGCCCTGCGCAGTACCGAACAGCCGGATCGCACTGGCTTGTTCCTGCGACTGGGGGCCTTGCGCGATCAAGTGATCAGCCTCACCGAGCTGGCGCCCGAGTACAAGGACCGTGGCGAATCTTTATTGGGCCTGACGGCCGATGGCGACGGCGCCAGTCGCTGGGCGCAATGGTGGGATCAGATCTCGCGTTACATCCGCATCGATTTCAATGCCGACAAGAATGTTCGTCCATTGCTGGCAGGGCAGAGCCTGAGCCAGGTGCGTCTGGCCCTGAGCCTGTCGCTGGAGCAGGCGCAGTGGGCCGCACTCAATGGTCAGGCTGCCGTCTACACCCAGGCGCTGACCGAGGCGCGGGACGTGCTCAAGGGCAACTTCAACCCGGACAACCCTCAGAGCAGGATCATGCTGGAGCAGGTGGGCGAGTTGAGCAAGCAGCCGGTCACGGTGGTCACGCCGGAACTGACGGGCACGTTGAGCGCCGTTCAGGCTTACCTTGAGCGACGCAACGTCAACGCCGAGGACTCAGTGAAACCTCTGGCCAAACCTGCCGCGAGCACTGTGCAGGAGGCCACACCATGAAGCGCCTCTATGTGATCGTGTTCGTGGTTATCGCTGCTGCCGCCGCGCTGGGGCTGGCGATTGCCGAGCATTCCGGCTACGTGCTGATCGCCTACAAGAGCTTCCGTTACGAATCGAGCCTGTGGGCAACCCTGGCCCTGGTGGCTGTGCTGTGGCTGGTGTTCTGGGGCATCAAGGCGTTGATCGAGCTGGTGACGACTTCCGGTGGGGTGGTCAACCCATGGTCGCGGCGCAATCGCAGCCGACGGGTGCAAGTGGCGATCGAGCACGGCCAGCTGGATTTGGCCGAGGGCCGCTGGGCCAGTGCGCAGCGTCACCTGTATCGCGCGGCGGAAGCCGAGCGTCAGCCGCTGCTCTACTACCTGGGTGCTGCCCGCGCCGCGAACGAACAAGGTCTCTACCAGGAAAGCGATAACTTGCTGGAGCGCGCTTTGGAGCGACAGCCCCAGGCCGAGCTGGCGATTGCCTTGAGTCATGCCCAATTGCAGACCGACCGTGGTGACACCGACGGCGCGCTGGTCACCCTGCAAGCCATGCACGAGCGCCATCCTCATAACGTCCAGACCCTGCGCCAGTTGCAGCGCCTGCATCAGCAGCGGGGCGACTGGTCGGCTGTGATTCGCTTGCTGCCGGAGTTACGTAAGGACAAGGTGCTGCCACCGGCCGAGCTGACTGAACTGGAGCGCCGCGCCTGGGGTGAGAATCTTTCGTTGGCGGCGCACCGGGAAGAGGACGGAACGGTCGGTTTGCAATCGCTCGCTCGTGCCTGGCAGCAGCTCACCGCCGCTCAGCGGCAGGAACCGCAACTGGTGCTGGCCTATGCCGAGCAACTGCGGCAACTGGGGGCGCAGGTCGAGGCTGAAGAGGTTCTGCGTACGGCTCTCAAGCGCAAATACGACAGTCATCTGGCACGCCTGTACGGTCTGGTTCGCGGTAGCGATCCAGCCAGACAACTGCACACCGCCGAAGGTTGGCTCAAGGATCATCCGGCCGACCCGAGCCTGTTGCTGACGTTGGGCCGTTTGTGTCTGCAAAGCAGTTTGTGGGGCAAGGCCCGGGACTATCTGGAAAACAGTCTGCGTGTACAGCGTAACCCTGAAGCCTGCGCCGAACTGGCGCGGTTGCTGGCGCAATTGGGTGACACAGAACGCAGTAATCAATTGTTCCAGGAGGGCTTGGGCCTGCTGGATGAGCGCTTGCTGGCGGCACCGCTGCCGATGCCGGCTCATGCTTGATGCCGGCCTGTGGCAGCTGTCGAAGGCTGCGTTCGGCTGCGCAGCTGTCGTAAAATCAGGCGCCGCAGTCGGATCAGGTGGAGCGCGTTAAACCTGTTACGACTGCTGCGCAGCCGAACGCAGGCTGCGCCAGCTGCTACAGGGGGAGTCGTTCGTCAGGGCGATCCAGTCGCTCCAAGTCCGCCACTGTTTTTGTGCTGTAGTCCTCAGCTGGCAAAGTCCTACAGCGGACTACATCTTATCCTCTCGACTCTGTCGGGAATTCCCTACACTTCTGGTGAAGTGTCCGTGCTGGCCTACCTTGAAAGGCTGCTGCGCTTTCCTCTACCGTAACCGCTTGTCTCTACAGTTACGGAAAAGCCATGTCTTTGGCCTGCTCACGCTCCTTGTTTTTCATGGTTTTCATTGCAGGTGCCCTGGCCTTGGGCGTTTCCTATTACCTGGAATACGCGGTCGGCCTCAAGCCTTGCGGGTTGTGCCTGTTGCAGCGGGTTTGCCTGGCGCTGCTCACGGGTGTCTGCCTGACGGCGTCGGTGCAGGGGCCTGGTCGTTTCGGATCATTCCTGTATTGGCTACTGGGTCTGCTTTGCAGTCTGGCGGGTACTGTCACGGCGTGGCGGCAGGTCTTGTTGCAGAGCGATCCGATGCATCAGCTATTGGAATGCTCGCCCAATCTGACCGATTCGTTCGCCAGTACCCCTTGGTTGTGTGTCGTGCAGCGAATGTTCAAGGGAGCCGCCGACTGCGCGGAGATTTCCTGGACGCTGTTCGACCTGAGCATTCCGGAATGGAGCCTGCTGTTCTTCGTTGCGATGATGATCCTGGGCGGGTATCAGTTGCTGCGCCTTGTCTGGATCGCGTGTCAGCGACCGCTCAGCGACAAGTCGTCGCGCCGGGTACTGGCGGGCGATTAAACACTTGTATGAACTTTATCTCCTGCGTACCTTGAAGCCATAGGCGCGCGGGCATAATCTGGCCCGCACGTATCATTGGAATATTATGTTGCTCGTTGCTGTTCTGCCTGACCAAGACCGGATGTGCCGAGTCTTGGGGGCAGGCGTAGAACGGCATGACCCATTAGGGAAGAGAGATCGCCATGTTAGATAGTTGTCAGAATGCTCAGGAACGCTGGGGTGGGGTTCATAAGCTCATTGACCGCTGGCTACAAGAGCGTGAAGAGTTGGTAAAGGCATTCCACGACTTGCGAAATGCCAAACCGGCTTTCGCCGACAAATCCTTGAACGGTCGATTCTGCGAGATTCTTGTCGATTACGTTTCTGCCTGGCACTTCGAAGTGAGTGAGCATCTGGTCAATGAGGCCAAGGCCTTTGGCGACGATGGCGGCCTTGAACTGGCGGAGCAGATCAACCCGCGTATCGACGTGAGCACAGAGATGGCGCTGTCGTTCAATGATCATTGCCACAAGGGTGACTGCAACGACACCGAGCGTTTCGCCGAAGCGCTGGAAAAGCTGGGCAGCCAACTGCGTGAACGCTTCGAACTGGAAGATTGCCTGATCGAAGTGCTGCATACCGCCCACAAGGAAGAGAGTTCGGTTCAGGCCTGAACCCTTCCCGGCGAGCTCCCCCCTTCCAGCAAGAAACCAAAAGCGGTGCGCAATGCGCACCGTTTTTCGTTTCCGGCATTCAGCTTGTAGCACCACGCAATTCGACTTCGAATACCAGCGGCGTGAACGGCGTGATCAAGTCGCCGGCACCGTCGGCGCCATAGGCTTGCGCCGATGGAATTACCAGGCGCCATTTCGCGCCGACCGGCATATCTTGCAATGCACTGCGCCAGCCTGCGATCACACTATCAAGGTTGAACCACTGCGGTTGGCTGTTCTGGTCGAACACTGTGCCGTCAGGCAAGCGTCCGATATACAGCACCTGGACCTTGCCGTTCGGACCCGCCTTGGCGCCAGTGCCCGGCGCCAGCTCTGTCAGCAATATTCCATCCGCCAATTCGCGAACCCCAGGTTTGGCTTTTTCTTCGGTGAGAAAACGCCGCTCTTTTTCGAGGGCGACTTCGCTTTGCGGAACGGCGGGTTGCTCGGCGACCTGGGCTTCGTGCTCGGCAAGAATCTGTTCGATCTGTTCGTCCTTCAGCGCCAGCGGCTTACCCTGGTAGGCTTGCTGCAAACCTTCGAGCAGTGCCTGAAGTTGCAGGTCCGGAACCTCCTGGCGCAACCGTTCGCCAAGGCTCGCACCCAAGCTGTAAGCGAGATCGTGAGCGTCATTTGTGGTGGTTTTTTCGGCGGCCTGGACCACGGGAAAAAACATGCACAGCGATAAAAAAAGGTAGCGCGACATGGGCACTCTCCGGCCTGAGATGCGCAGGATTATGCCAGTGTGAATGCACTCGAAGGTGAACTGGTTTTGCGTAAGTACAGAACATTTTTATTTCGTTGCAACGCAGTGCTTTCGATACTGTCAACATGCCCTAGCGGCGGTTGCTGCAGAGGTCTAGTATGAGCCGCATTCACGTCAGCCAGGAGGTAAATCATGTCGGCCACCAAGAAGCCAGTAAATACTCCGTTGCACTTACTCCAACAACTCTCGGGCAGCCTGCTCGAGCATTTGGAAAACGCTTGTTCCCAAGCCTTGGCTGATGCTGAAAAACTGCTCGCCAAACTGGAAAAACAGCGCGGAAAAGCACAGGAAAAACTGCACAAATCCCGCACCAAATTGCAGGACGCTGCGGCGGCCGGCAAAGCCAAGGCACAAGCCAAGGCCAAAGAGGCGGTGAAAGAACTTGAGGACCTGCTCGACGCTCTCAAGGATCGTCAGTCCGAAACGCGCAGCTACATCCTGCAACTCAAACGCGACGCTCAAGAAAGCCTGAAACTGGCCCAGGGTGTCGGTCGTGTCCAAGAGGCTGTCGGCAAGGCGTTGTCCCTGCGTTCGGCCAAGCCAGCCGCGGCACCTGCGAAGAAAGCCGCTGCCAAACCGGCTGCTGCAAAAGCACCGGCCAAGCCTGCTGCAGCTCCTGTTAAAAAAACCGCGGCTAAGGCACCGGTAAAAGCCGCAGCAAAACCTGCGGCGAAAAAACCAGTTGCTGCCAGCGCTGCGAAACCTGCGGCTAAACCAGCAGTTGCCAAACCTGCCGCCAAGCCAGCCGCTGCCAAAACAGCTGCCGCTAAACCTGCTGCAAAAACCACGGCTGCCAAAACCGCCGTGGCGAAACCTGCAGCGGTCAAACCGGCTGCAAAACCAGCAGCCAAAACTGCCGCGGCAAAACCAGCTGCCAAGCCGGCCGCCAAATCTGTCGCGGTTAAAACCGCTGCAGCCAAGCCTGCTGCAAAACCGGCAGCGAAACCTGCTGCAAAAGCTGCAGCCAAACCCGCCGCTAAACCGGCTGCCAAGCCAGCCACTGCTGCCAAACCAGCTGTAGCGAAACCGGCAGCCAAACCTGCTGCCAAGCCAGCAGCCAAACCGGCCGTGAAAAAGCCAGTCGTCGCTGCGAAGCCGACTACCGCCTCTGTTGCCAAGCCAGCAACCCCGGCCCCGTCAGCATCGGCTTCGCCGGCGGCTACCACCTCGACAGCTTCGCCTGCGCCAACGCCAGCCGCACCGTCGAGCACCAGCACCACCCCAACCAGCGCTTCCTAAGTGCCGGTTACCGCGACGCGCAGCTGATGCAGCGCGTCGCGGTCCAGGGCGGCGGCGCCTGCCGCCACACCTTCCAGCCAGGCCGTTAGATCGGTCGCCTCACACTGCGGCCAACTCTGCGCCAAACGCTCCAGTCGCAGCAACAAATGCCTTTCGGCTTCCATCTCCAGCGTCTTCACTTGTTCGCGTAAGTCATCCAGCCCGGCATCCTCGCTCGCGGCGGCTTTCCATTGCTGGCGCAAGGCGCGCAATGGTTGCACGACATCCGCGTCCCAAGGCCCGGCTACATCGCGCAGCAGCTGCAAGCGTTGTTCGTTGCAGGTAACGCCACGTTCTCCCAGCCATAACCCGCACAGCAGCAGGCACACGTTCGCTCCCTTCGACTGCAATTGCAGGCAGGCACCTTCAACACCGGGACGGGCGTAGGTGTCGAGGGAAAAGCTCCACAGGTCAGAGGACATAGTGCTACTCGCGCCAGTTGCGAGCGAAGCTGGTAGACTCCGCCGCCATTATGATTCGACTTCAGAACCTGACTTTACAGCGTGGCCCGCAACGTCTGCTAGAAGACGCCGAGCTGACCCTGCACGCCGGCCACAAAGCCGGCCTCATCGGTGCCAACGGCGCCGGCAAATCGAGCCTGTTCGCCTTGCTTCGGGGTGAACTGCACCCGGACTCGGGTGACTGCTTCCTGCCGGCCGACTGGCGCATCGCCCACATGCGCCAGGAGGTCGACACCCTCGAACGCCTGGCAGTCGACTACGTGCTCGATGGCGACCTGCGCCTGCGCCAGGTGCAACGCGACCTGGCGGCGGCTGAAGCAGCCCATGACGGTGCCGCTCAGGCCCGCCTGCACTCGGAACTCGATAGTGCCGACGGTTACACTGCCGATGCCAGGGCCCGCAAGCTGCTGGCCGGTCTTGGGTTTACCAATGAGCAAATGGACCGGCAAGTAGGAGATTTCTCCGGTGGCTGGAGGATGCGTCTGAATCTGGCGCAGGCTTTGATGTGCCCCTCGGACCTGTTGCTGCTCGACGAACCGACCAACCACTTGGACCTTGACGCCATCATCTGGCTCGAAGAGTGGCTCAAAAGCTATCCCGGTACCTTATTGCTGATTTCCCACGACCGGGACTTCCTCGATGCCGTGGTCGATCACGTAGCTCACGTCGACCAACGCAAGATCACCCTGTATCGCGGTGGCTATAGCGCCTTTGAACGCGCTCGAGCCGAACGTCTGGCCCAGCAACAACAGGCCTACGAGAAGCAGCAGGCGCAACGTGCGCACATGGAAAGCTACATTGCCCGCTTCAAGGCCCAGGCCACCAAGGCCCGTCAGGCCCAGAGCCGGATCAAGGCGCTGGAGCGGATGGAAGAGTTGTCAGCCGCCCACGTCGATTCACCCTTCGACTTCGTCTTCCGCGAATCGCAGAAAATTTCCAGCCCACTGATCGATCTATCGGATGCGCGCCTGGGTTACGGCGAAAGAACCGTGCTGGAGAAGGTCAAGCTGCAACTGACCCCCGGCGCGCGGATCGGTTTGCTCGGCCCCAACGGTGCTGGTAAATCGACCCTGATCAAAAACCTCTCCGGTGAACTCGAACCGTTGGCGGGTCGACTGACCCGGGGCGAGAACACCGTGGTCGGCTACTTCGCCCAGCATCAACTGGACTCCCTCGATTCCAAAGCCAGCCCGTTGCTGCATTTGCAGCGCCTGGCGCCGACCGAGCGTGAGCAGACCCTGCGCGACTTCCTCGGTGGTTTCGACTTCCGCGGCGCGCGCATCGATGAGCCGGTGCTGAACTTCTCCGGTGGCGAAAAAGCGCGACTGGCCCTGGCACTGATCGCCTGGGGCCGGCCGAACCTGTTGCTGCTCGACGAACCGACCAACCACCTGGACCTGGAAATGCGCCTGGCGCTGACCATGGCCTTGCAGGAATTCAGTGGCGCGGTTTTGGTGGTTTCCCACGATCGTCATTTGCTCAAAAGCACCACTGACAATTTCTACCTGGTGGCAGACGGCAAGGTCGAGGAGTTCGACGGCGATCTGGAAGACTATACCCGTTGGCTGGTGGAGTACCGTCAGCGCAACGCGCCGGTCAGCAACACCCCGGTCAACCCGGACAAGACCGACAAGAAGGCCCAGCGCCAGGCCGCCGCCGCGTTGCGTCAACAGCTGGCGCCGCACAAGCGCGAGGCCGACAAGCTCGAAGCCGAGTTGGGCAAGCTGCACGAGAAACTGGCGAAGATCGACGCCAGCCTGGGCGACAGTGATATTTACGAGCCGGCGCGCAAGAACGAATTGCGCGATCTGCTGGCCGAACAGGCCAGGCTGAAGGTGCGTGAAGCCGAACTGGAAGAGGCCTGGATGGAAGCGCTCGAACTGCTCGAAAGCATGCAGGCGGAGCTGGAGGCATTGTCCTGATGGATGCCTTCAAGCTGCCGTTGCCGGCGGTGTGGGTTGAGCCGGTCTGGCTGGTCGTGCAAATCCTGCTGATCCTGTTGGCCGGTTATGTCGCCCAGCGCGTCGTCGCCAAATGCCTGACTCGCTTGGGCGAGCGCTACCCGTTCCCACCGCAGTTTTTGATGCCGCTGCGCGGTGGTTTGCGCTGGCTGATCATGGGCAGCGCGTTGATCTTCGTGCTGGAACGCCTTGGGGTATCGGCAACGGTGCTCTGGACTGCGTTGTCCGGTTTCGTCGCAGTGGCTGCCGTGGCGTTTTTCGCCATGTGGAGCGTGCTCTCCAATCTGTTGTGCGCGATCCTGATCTTCACCGTCGGCCCATTCCGTATTGGGGATGTGGTCGAGTTGGTGGACACCACCGACAAGCCCGGCGTTAAAGGCCGGGTGGTGGCGATCAATCTGCTCTACACCACGTTGATCGAAGCCCAAGAGCTCGGCACCGGCAGCGCCATGGTGCAAGTGCCCAACAGCCTGTTCTTCCAGCGCTCGGTTCGACGCTGGCGTGGTACGGATGTGTTCCCTTCGAACGGGTTCGAAAAGTAAGCCTTCTAGCCACCGCTTTCGCGGGCAAGCCCGCTCTCACAGGTTTTTGGGGCGGTTTGCAGGTTTGTGATCAGCCCGAAACTCTGTGGGAGCGAGCTTGCTCGCGATGGCGGTCTGTCAGACGATGGGCCCTTTAAGCCTCAACGCTGGTCGGCAGCCACTCTGTCCTGCAAAAAATCGGTAGTCATCGGCCCAAAGGCGCATTAGCTTAGACATCTGTCACGAGTCTGAGTCGAGGTGTGCGATGCTGCTTCAAACATGGCTAGCGTTTTTTGCCGCCTGCTGGGTGATCAGTCTTTCCCCCGGTGCCGGTGCCATTGCGTCGATGTCCAGCGGTCTGCGCTACGGCTTCTGGCACGGTTACTGGAACGCCCTGGGTCTGCAGCTGGGCCTGGCGCTGCAGATTGCAATCGTCGCCGCCGGTGTGGGTGCGATCCTCACGGCCTCCGCTACTGCTTTTTATGCGATTAAATGGTTCGGCGTGGCCTATCTGGTCTACCTCGCGGTCAAGCAATGGCGCGCGCTGCCCAATGAGATGAACGACGACGCTGCCATTCGGCAGATTGGCAAGCCGATGGCGCTGGTGTTCCGCGGTTTTCTGGTGAACGTCAGCAACCCCAAGGCCTTGGTGTTCATGCTGGCGGTGCTGCCGCAGTTCATCGATCCCCACGCGCCGCTGGTGGCCCAGTACCTGATCCTCGGCGTGACCATGATCTGTGTCGATCTGATTGTCATGGCCGGCTACACCGGGCTGGCGGCCAAGGTCCTGCGTTTGTTGCGCACGCCCAAGCAGCAGAAACGCATGAACCGCACTTTTGCCGGGCTGTTCATCGGCGCGGCGGCGTTCATGGCGACCCTGCGCAAAGCGGCGATGTAAAACCGTCAGGCACAAAAAAGGCGACCCATTGAGGTCGCCTTTTTCATTTGTGGCAAGCCCCTCACTACAGGGTAGCCAGCCTGAGATCAGCGCAGAATCACCGGCGCCGTATCCCGCGGCAGGTTATTGCGCAGCGGCGCCTTGCCTGGCTGCTCATAACCGCCGCCACCGAGCTGTTGGCTCAGTTGCGATGCCACGTCTTCACCCAACGCCTTGGACACGTCACGTACCACCCGTGGGCGGTTCAGGGAAACCCGGATGTCCCGGTCATTCACCAGTTTGGTGTCCTGACCTTCGCCCATCGCCGTGAAGGCCGAGGTGATCTCAAAGGTCTTGGTGTTGATCAGACTGAAGTCCGCCACCAGCGTCAGCCCCAGCACCGCGGAATAGCTGTCGGTATTGGCCAGCTCGTTCATGTCGCGGGTGAAGTCGATGTCTGACACGGTGCCGAACAGCACGTAGTCGGCACCCTTGAAACTACCGGCCTTGATGCGCTTGATCACGTCATACACATCGCCTTTGGACGATGCCGTATAAGGCGTGCCCTGCACCAGTTGGAACATGCCGGTGCGCAGAATCTCGCCCTTGATGTCACCGGTGAATTTTCGCAGCTCACCTTGCTCGATGTAGCTGCTGGTGGCTTCGTACTCTTCGTAACTGGACGAACCACTGGCGCCGTAATAGCTCTGGCTGTGGTTGCTCTGTGCCGAAACAGTGTGGACGTATTGCTCCACGCGCTCCTGGTACGCCAGATCCGCTACTGCAACTTTCGGGGCCGCTTGCACGCTGAGCGCGCAAGCCAGGGCCATCATGCCAATCCATGTGCGCATCGATTAACGCTCCGTGGTTTTGCGGATCTCTTTTTCGTCCATCCATTCAGCCAGACCGCTTTCAACGTCGATCAACTGCAGGCTGAATTTGTAGAAGACGTCCTTGTAGTCGCTGCTGCGCTTGACGATCGAACTGATCGAACCTTCAAGACGGTATTGGGCGGCGACCATGTTGCCAGTCTTGGCCACGGTGCTTTTCTTGTACAAACCGCTCTGGTTTTGCAGCTTGAGCTGGTCGACCTGGCTCTGCATCGCGGTGTTGTCGCTGGCGAAACGGGCAACGCCGGACTTCATCAGCTGGGTCTTGATGCTGGTGGTGATTTCACGGGTATCGATGTACTCGCTGGTCTTGTTCTTCACGTCGTAGACCTGAACCACCGGACGGCCTTGCAAGATGCCGGACTGGGCCAGGGAGCGGGTCATGGATTCGGCGATCATCTGCAGGTCGGTGGAGCCGAACTCGTTGGTCACGGTTTCCACGGCTTTGGTGTCACCGTAACTGATGTTTTTGCTGCCCAGTGTCGGCGAAGTGTTGGCGCAACCGCTGGCCAGGAGGGCGATGACGGCGATGAACGAAAAGCGTGCAAACATGGGAATGCTCTCTAGAACTGAACGAATAGGTGTCGGGCTTAAGGCGTTTTGATTTCGAGGCGGAAATCCACGGCTTTGGCGGTTGGCGCAATGGCCTGAATGAAACTGGTCTGTTGGCCGTACATCATCTGGCTTTTCCAGGTTTCTTCTTCGGCAACCGGGAAGCCTTCAGGGCCGAGCCAGGCAAAACGGTAGTAGAAGGTCTTGTTGTTGTAGCTGGTGTTGCTCAACTGTGCATTGACCGTCATAAAGCCGTTTTCCCGGGCCACGCGCATGGCGCCGACCACGATGTTCTTGAGCTTGCCCATGGCCACGACCTTGCTGGCAGCGCTGCCTGGCTCCGGTGGCGGCGGGGTGGCGCAGCCGGCCAGCAAGGCCAGGGCGACGACAGTGAGGAATTTGAAGCGCATGCAAAGACTCCGTTCTTAAGGTTGTTTGAGGCTGGCCACGGCGGTCGGGTTGGCGCTCGGGATCACATGAGCGGCCAGGCCGCTGGCGAACACCTGGTTGCCCACGGCGCGCAAGCTGATGACCTGATAGCGCTGATCCACAGTGACCTTGACCACCGAGCCACCCACGGCGCTCGGCAGGGAGACTTGGTGCTCGCCTTTCTTCAAGCGCAGACGCACCACTTGAGTGTTGTCCGGCAGGGTACGCCATGTACGGGTATCGGCACCTTCGAGCACCGCTGAAGAGATGCCGACCGCAAGACCCGCCAGTGGGTTGGTTTCATTGATCTTCTTCTGCGCCACGCCTTTGGTCACGGCACGGACAGTGGTGCGCAGGATGATGCCCGGCATGTCATCACGCAGCGCGCGGCGGGACATGGCGGTGGTGCTGTTGAGTTGCGTCAGGTTCACCTGCTGACCGTCCACGCCGATCTGGGCGAAGGTGGCGGTGGAGGTGTCCGGTTTGATGATTGGGAACGACAGCGGTGTGATCACCAACTGGTTGCTGATCGGCAATGGCAACGGAATACGGATCGAGTCGCGGGACGGCGCCAGGCCGCTTTGCACGACGATCAGGATGTCGCTGTCCTCGTCCTTGGCGGGTTTGTCGAGATTCACCAGCGCCTGTTCCAGCAGCGGGGTGTTCGGGCGCAGCTCGGCGGCCTTGCGATAACCCGGCGCGGCCAGGTCTTTCTCGCCCAGGGCTTCATAGACGAAACCGGCCAAGTAATGGCTGAACGCACTCTGGTAGCTGTTTTTCAGACTGACCACTTCCGGCGCGTCGAGGCTGGCCACCGGATAACCCTGGAGATCCTTGTACTGGGTTTTGACGCCTTCTTTCTCGGCCTGCTCTTCGCTCTTGAGGTATTCCTTGTCGCGCAGGTCGGCGATCACCGCTTCACGTTCGTGAGTTTTCTTGATCGCGGTGCGCGCGCCGTCGAAGTCATTCACCGCCAGCAGGTTGAGGGCCATCTGCGTGGTCAGCATGACTTTTTCGTAGTCGTAGCCTTCATAGCGCCGGACCTTGTCGTTGACCAGGAAGCTGCCGAACTGAGCCAGGTACTTTTCGGTGTCGAGCTTGACCGCGTCTTCCCACTTGCCCACCACCTGATCGGCGCTGGTCCAGGCGTTCTGGCTGCCGGACAAGTCGCCCTTGGCGCGCAGCAGTTCACCCTTCTCAAAGTAATAGAGCAGATCTTTGTCGGCGCCGGTGTTGTTCTTTTCCAGCAGGGTCAAGGCGGCGTCGACGTTGCCGGCAGCCAGTTGCTGGTTGGTTTGTGCCAGTTCGGAATCGTAGTTGCGAAAAGCCGAACAGCCGGAGAGCAAGGTGACAGCGCTGAGCGCGATCGAGGTAAGGGTGCGAGAGGCCATAGGGGGTACTTCTTCCCTGAGTGTAAGCAGCCGCGCGTGCTGGTCGGGCTGTTGGGACCTATCGGCAGGGAGACTGGCGTCCTGCCAATTCCTCATCAAAAGAGGAGCTTAAATGCCGTATCGCGATAACGATGGCGCGGCATTATAGACAGGGATACTGGCTATGTAATGGCTTTTTAATTGTATGTTTTCACAGTGTGCCATTACTTACTTCTGGCCTGATACCGGCCAATAGGTTGGTCGTTGGTCTGTTGCATCTGATCGGATACCGCGAGGAGATAGCAATTTGCCGCCGAATGTACACGCCGTTATGCGGGAAATACCAACAAAGCTTGAGCGAAACTCATTCGAAGTGAACAATGTGTTACTTCGTATTTCCATTTGAGATTTATTCATGACTGGCTCCTCTCGTTTTCTGGCGTGGCTCATGCTGCCGATGATCGCGTTCTGCAGCTTCAATGCGCTGGCCGAAACCGCAGAGGGTGCGCCCAAGGCCCTGCATTTGCTCGATTACATTGCCGCCGATTACCCGGCGGCGGTCGAGGGTGGCAAGGTTATCGATGAGGCTGAGTATCTCGAACAGCAGGCGTTTCTGGGGTCGCTGCAAGGGTTGATCGCCGATCTGCCGGCCAAACCCGAGCGTGCCGAACTGGAACAGGGCGTCAACAACCTGCGCACCGCGATCGCCGCTCGCAAGGACCGCGCGGACGTCGCCCGTCAGGCGCGGCAACTGGGGGCAAAACTGGCGGTGACCTATGAAGTCAGCCAGGCTCCGGTCATTACCCCGGACCCGACTCGCGGTGCGCCGCTGTATGCCCAGCAATGCTCGGTGTGCCATGGCGATACAGGCGCCGGTGACGGCCCGGCAGGTGTCGGCATGACACCACCGCCGACCAACCTGCGCGATGCCGCGCGACTGGACCGTCTGAGCCTCTACGCGCTCTATAACACGCTGGGAATGGGTGTCGAAGGCACCGACATGCCGGCCTTCGCCGATCAGCTCGATGATCGCCAGCGTTGGGACCTGGCGACCTACATCGCCAGCTTCAGCGCCGATCCGGCTGCGGCAAAATCCGAAAAAACCTACAACATCGCCGACCTGGCGCGTCAGACGCCAGCCGAAGTGCAGGCTGCTGAAGGTGCGCAGGCGGCCGCGACCTTCCGCGCGCAACGAGCGCAACCGCCGCAGGTCAAGCGCGGCCCGGGGCAATTGCTTGATTACACGGCGGCCACGCTGGACAAGAGCATCGCCGCCTATCGCGCCGGCGAGCACGATCAGGCCTATGACCTGTCAGTGGCGGCGTACCTGGAAGGCTTCGAACTGGTCGAAAGCTCCCTGGACAACGTCGACGCCAACGTGCGCAAAGACACCGAAAAGTCCCTGATGGCTTACCGTCAGTCGTTGCAGGACGGCTTGTCGGTGGCCCAGGCCGAGCAACGTCTGGAAGTGGCCAAGGCCAAGTTGAAAGAATCCGCTGGCCTGCTCGGTAGCGATGGCTTGAGCTGGTCGCTGAGCTACATTTCTGGTCTGTTGATTCTGTTGCGAGAAGGTCTGGAAGCCATTCTGGTGCTCGCGGCGGTCCTTGCGTTCCTGCGCAATACCGGCCAGCAATCGGCGGTGCGCAGCGTCAACATCGGTTGGGGCCTGGCGCTGTTGGCCGGGCTGGCGACTTGGGCGGTGGCGGCGTATGTGATTGACGTCAGCGGGGCCCAGCGTGAACTGCTGGAAGGGGCCACTGCGCTGTTTGCCAGTGTCATGGTGCTGTGGCTCGGTGTGTGGATGCACGACCGTCGCCATGCAGCGGCCTGGCAGGATTACATCAAGAGCAGCCTGGTGAGCGGCGGCGGGCGTTTCGGGTTTGCGATCCTGGCGTTTTTCTCGGTGTACCGCGAACTGTTCGAAGTGATCCTTTTTTACGAAACCTTGTGGTTGCAGGCGGGGCCTGCAGGGCATAACGCCGTAATGGCTGGCGGTGCGACGGCGCTGGTTATGCTGGTCGGCCTGGCCTGGGTGATTCTGCGCGGCTCGGCAAAACTGCCGCTGGCACTGTTCTTCGGCATCAATGCCGGTTTGCTGTGCGCGTTATCGGTAGTGTTTGCCGGCCATGGCGTGAAGGCATTGCAGGAAGCCGGGGTCTTCGGCACGCGGCCGGTGCGGTTCTTTGACTTCGATTGGCTGGGGATTCACGCTGATGCCTATTCGTTGAGTGCTCAGGCCGTGGCGATCATTGCAATCATCGTGCTGTACAGTCGTAGCCGGATGGCCGAGAAGCGGCAGTTGCCGGCTTCTTAAAGCATTCGCTGCGCTCATATTCGCGGGCAAGCCCGCTCCCACAGGTTCAGCGCTAACCTTGTGGAAGCGGGCTTGCCCGCGATGCTTTTCAACAGAGGAAACCCAATGCGCGTATGGATCGATGCAGACGCCTGCCCTCGGGCAGCCAAGGATCTGGTAGTGAAGTTTGCCCTCAAGCGCCAGTTCGAAGTGGTGCTGGTGGCGGGTCAGCCGCAGATCAAGCCGGGCCTTGCCCTGGTGAAGCTGATCGTGGTGCCCAGCGGCCCGGATGCCGCCGACGATTATCTGGTGGAACACGCAGTGCCGGGGGAATTGGTGATTTGCAGCGACGTGCCGTTGGCGGATCGCCTGGTGAAGAATGGCGTTGCGGCGCTGGATCCAAGGGGCAAGGAGTTCGATGCGCAGAACATGGGCGATCGATTGGCGGTGCGTAACCTGTTCACCGATCTGCGTGAGCAGGGTCAAATGAGCGGCGGACCGGCGCCGTTCGGCGACCGCGAGAAACAGGCTTTCGCCAATGCGCTGGACCGGATACTGACCCGGTTGTCGCGCAAGTCTTAAGTAAGGCGGTAATGATCGTTCCCACGCTCCGCATGGGAACGCCTCAATGGACGCTCTGCGTCCGCTGTGGGACGCAGAGCGTCCCGGGCTGCATTCCCACGCGGAGCGTGGGAACGATCAGGTGTTACTCGTCGTTTTCGTGGGTCAGTTCCAGCACCCGGTCGACCAGCTTGTTGATGCCCGAAGCGGCCTCGCTGATCGATTGCGCCAGCATGTAGGCCGGAGTGGTTACCAACTTGCGCGCCTTGTCTTCGACGATGTCGGTCACTGCGCATTCGGCGTGGGTGGCGCCCATCTTGTTCATCGCGGCGGCGGTATCGGCATCGTTGCCGATGGTGCAGGTCACGCCCGGGCCGTAGATTTTTGCCGCCAGGGCCGGCGAGATGCAGATCAGCCCCACCGGTTTACCAGCCTCGGCGAACGCTTCGGTCAACGCCAGGACGTCAGGTTGAACGCTGCACCCGGCACCTTCGACGGCAAAGTTCGACAGGTTCTTGGCCGCCCCGAAGCCACCAGGAACGATCAGCGCATCGAAATCTTCGACGTCCGCTTCACGGATATCCTTGATGTTGCCCCGGGCGATTCGCGCCGACTCCACCAGCACGTTGCGCGATTCGGGCATTTCTTCGCCAGTCAGGTGGTTGATCACATGCAATTGCGCGATGTTGGGTGCGAAACACTGCACCTGGGCGCCGCGCTGGTCCAGCCGCAGCAGGGTGATCACGCTTTCGTGGATCTCGGCGCCGTCGTACACGCCACAGCCGGAAAGGATCACTGCAATTTTTTTGCTCATGGGCTTTTCTCCAGATTCATGGCGTTAAATGTCCACTAATTTGTCACTCGTTGCCATAGGGTTAATTCACGGCTACACCTAATCTCTGCTGAACGATTCCGATCAGGTCGCGTCATGAACTTCATTCTGTATGCGGTGCCGTTTTTCTTTGTGCTGATAGCGGTCGAGTTGCTGGCCGACCGTTGGCGCGGGGTGAGCAATTACCGCGTGGCAGATGCGATCAATAGTCTTGGCACCGGCGTGTTGTCGACCACCACGGGCCTGTTGACCAAAGGCGTCGGCCTGGTCACTTATGCCTTCGCCCTGGAACATCTGGCTGTGATCGAGCTGGCGGCCGACAGTGTCTGGGTCTGGGTGTTTGCTTTCATCGTTTACGACTTCTGCTACTACTGGCTGCACCGCATGGGCCACGAGCGCAACATCCTCTGGGCCGCACATTCAGTGCATCACCAGAGCGAGGACTACAACCTTTCCACGGCCTTGCGCCAGACCAGCACCGGGTTTCTGCTGAGCTGGATTTTCTACCTGCCCATGGCTGTGCTCGGTGTGCCACTGCTGGTGTTCGTCAGCGTCGCGGCGCTGAACCTGCTGTACCAATTCTGGGTGCATACCCGACACATTCCCAAGCTCGGCTGGTTCGAGTGGTTCTTCGTCACGCCGTCCAATCATCGGGCTCACCATGCACAGAACGCTCTCTACATGGATCGTAACTACGGCGGGGTGTTCATTATTTGGGACCGTCTGTTCGGCTCGTTCCAGGAAGAGGACGACAACGAGCCGGTGATTTTCGGCGTGACCACGCCGCTGGCGAGCTGGAATCCGCTGTGGGCAAACGTGCAGTTCTACGCGCAGTTGTGGGATGACGCGCGGCGCGCCGAGCGCTGGTGGGACAAGCTGCGGATCTGGTTCATGCGCACCGGTTGGCGGCCGGCGGATGTGGCGGCCAAATACCCGATGAATAAGCCGGACCTGGCTCAGTTCCGCAAATTCGAGGTGCCGCTGGACGGGCGCCAGCAGTGGTATGTGGCGTTGCAATTCTGCGTCTACATCGCCTTGGGCAGTTATTTGATGAATCTGGAGCAGAGCCTTCCGGCCGCAGCCCTCGTGTTGGGCTGGAGCGCCGTGGCGTTGGGGCTGTTTGTGTTGGGCGTGACCCTGGAGAATCGCCCGCAGGCGTTGAAACTGGAACTGTTGCGGCTGGCGTCGAACCTGCCGCTGGCATGGCTGGCGCCGATAGTTGGGCTATGGCCGGGCAGCCCCGTGAGCTGGGTGGGGCTACTCAGTTACAGCCTCCTCAGCGGCATCGGTCTCTACTGTTGTAGAAACCGCTTCACTCGATGGGCGTCGTAGGTTTGCTGGATTTGGCTTGTTCAGCTTTCAACGCCTGCTCATCGGCATAGATCTTTTTCGCCAGGCGGGCATTCTTGAAACGCCGCCGCAGCCATAGGACAAAGCCAAGTACCAGCAGGGCGCCCAGCACCCACAGCTCGTACTTCTTGACGCTGCCGAGCATGCCTTCGAGCACCGCACCGAAGTGATACGCGGCCGCTGCCAGCGCGGCGGCCCAGATCGCCGCGCCAATTCCGTTGAGTAGCAGATAACGTCCCGGCGGATAGCCTGACAGGCCGATCGCCACCGGCATCACGGTGCGCAAGCCATAGACAAAACGGAAGCTCAGCACCCAGATGTCGGGGTGCTTGCGGATATGTTCCAGCGCCCGATCGCCCATCAGCTGCCAACGTGGTTTGCGCGCCAGCAATTTGCGCCCGTGCTTGCGCCCCAGGAAGTACCACAGCTGATCGCCGGCATAACTGCCGAAGAATGCCACGACTACCACCAGGTTGATGTCCATGTACCCGCGGAACGCGAGGAAGCCTGCGAGCACCAGAATGGTTTCGCCTTCGAAAAACGTGCCGAGGAACAGGGCGAAGTAGCCGAAGTCATGTAGAAATTGTTGGAGCATTGTCTGGGTGCTGGCGAAATGAACGCGCAGCCTAACCCTTCGTGCACATTCATGAAAGTGTCCAAATGTGTCTCGACGTGAACATTTCCTACAAGGACAATGGAATGTGGCTATAGGGGGCGTTCTCAATTAGTTTCCCCGCCGCGTTGTCGCCTTAAAGCGGGCCAGGCAAGGCGCAGGCCGCTGGGAATGGTTGTTCCCTTTCCAAGGCCTGCAACGCAGCCTGGCCCGCTTTAAGGCACAACCCGAAGGGCCGGGCCTGCTGTTGTGCAGGGCTGCGTTGCTCGAAGCTTATTTGGAATGACCAAACCACGCTTCTCGCGCCTTGCCCTGCACAACAGCAGACCCGGCGCGGCGGGGAAACTAATTGAGAACGCCCCCTAGTCACAGGGGTGCACATAACTGTCATACGTTGGTCATAATGGCCGCTTATAACTGTCACGCTCGCCCGCCAGCGCGGGCTCAGGAGTCTGCCGTGAGCTTTACCCCCGCCAACCGTTTGTTTCCTGCAACCCGCCTGCGTCGCAACCGTCGTGATGATTTTTCGCGTCGACTGGTCCGTGAAAACGTACTGACTGTCGATGATTTGATTCTGCCGGTGTTCGTGCTGGACGGTGAAAACCGTCGCGAAGCGGTGGCTTCGATGCCGGGTGTCGAACGCCTGACGATCGATCTGTTGATTGAAGAGGCGGCCAAGTGGGTGGAACTGGGGATTCCGGCGCTGGCCTTATTTCCGGTGACGCCATCGGAGCTCAAATCCCTGGACGCCGCCGAAGCCTGGAACCCCAACGGCATCGCTCAGCGCGCCACCCGTGCTCTACGCGCGCAGTTCCCGGAGTTGGGTGTGATCACCGACGTTGCCCTGGACCCGTTCACCACCCACGGTCAGGACGGCATCCTCGACGAAGAAGGCTACGTACAGAACGACATCACTGTCGACGCACTGGTTAAACAGGCTTTGTCCCACGCCGAAGCCGGCGCTCAAGTGGTGGCCCCGTCAGACATGATGGACGGCCGTATTCAGGCGATCCGCGAAGCGCTGGAGCTGGCCGGTCACGTCAATGTGCGGATCATGGCCTACTCGGCCAAGTACGCCAGTGCCTACTACGGCCCGTTCCGTGATGCGGTGGGTTCGGCGTTGAACCTGGGCAAGGCCAACAAGGCCTCCTATCAGATGGACCCGGCCAACAGCAACGAAGCCCTGCACGAAGTGGCGGCGGACTTGTCAGAAGGCGCGGACATGGTCATGGTCAAGCCAGGCATGCCGTACCTGGATATTCTTTATCGGGTCAAGGAAGCGTTCAAAGTGCCGACCTTTGTGTATCAGGTCAGCGGTGAATACGCCATGCACATGGCGGCGATCCAGAATGGCTGGTTGAGCGAAGGGGTTATCCTCGAATCCCTGACCGCTTTTAAACGTGCAGGCGCTGATGGCATCCTGACTTACTTTGCCGTCCGTGCTGCTCAATTGTTACGAGAGCAAAAATAGCCCTCCCAGGAACATTCGATGAATACCGAAGGACTCACTGAAGTTGCCGTAAAAGATGCTCAACCTGTGGTGGAGCAAATCGCCGAAACCCCGCCGGAGCTGGAGCCCGCTCCACCCGCGGTGGTGGCCGAGCCCGTTGTGGCGGCGCCAGCGATTGCCATTCCCGGTCTGGATGACAGCAGCCTGTACATCCATCGCGAGCTCTCGCAACTGCAGTTCAATATCCGCGTGCTGGAACAGGCGCTGGATGAGTCCTACCCATTGCTGGAGCGGCTGAAGTTTCTGCTGATCTTCTCCAGCAACCTGGACGAGTTCTTCGAGATACGTGTGGCCGGCCTGAAGAAGCAGATCACCTTCGCCCGTGAGCAGGCCGGCGCCGATGGCTTGCAACCGCACCAGGCCCTGGCCCGCATCAGTGAATTGGTGCACGGTCACGTCGACCGCCAATACGCGATCCTCAATGACATTCTGTTGCCGGAGCTGGAAAAACATCAGGTCCGCTTCATCCGTCGTCGTTACTGGACTACCAAGCTCAAGACTTGGGTCCGCCGTTATTTCCGTGACGAGATCGCGCCGATCATCACCCCGATCGG
Source organism: Pseudomonas sp. GGS8 (assembly GCF_024168645.1). Taxonomy (NCBI): domain Bacteria; kingdom Pseudomonadati; phylum Pseudomonadota; class Gammaproteobacteria; order Pseudomonadales; family Pseudomonadaceae; genus Pseudomonas; species Pseudomonas sp. GGS8. The sequence continues at coordinate 2,159,336 of NZ_JALJWF010000001.1, forward strand.
CCTCGACCCGACGCACCCGTTCCCGTTACTGGTGAACAAGAGCCTGAACTTCATCGTCGAGCTCGAAGGCATCGACGCCTTCGGTCGCGATTCCGGCCTGGCGATCATCCCGGCGCCGCGTCTGCTGCCGCGGGTTATCAAGGTGCCGGAAGAAGTCGGCGGCCCTGGCGACAACTACGTGTTCCTGTCGTCGATGATCCACGCGCACGCCGATGACCTGTTCCAGGGCATGAAGGTCAAGGGCTGCTACCAGTTCCGCCTGACCCGCAACGCCGACCTCGCGGTCGACACCGAAGATGTAGAAGACCTGGCCCGCGCCCTGCGCGGCGAATTGTTCTCCCGTCGCTACGGTGATGCGGTGCGGCTGGAAGTGGCCGACACCTGCCCGAAACACTTGTCCGATTACCTGCTCAAGCAGTTCAACCTGCAGGAGACTGAGCTGTATCAGGTCAACGGTCCGGTCAACCTGACCCGACTGTTCAGCATCACCGGCCTGGACAGTCATCCGGAGCTGCAATACACGCCGTTCACCCCGCAGATCCCGAAACTGCTGCAGAACAGCGAGAACATTTTCAGCGTGATCAGTAAGCAGGACATTCTGCTGCTGCACCCGTTCGAGTCTTTCACCCCGGTGGTCGACTTGCTGCGTCAGGCGGCCAAGGATCCGCACGTGTTGGCGGTTCGCCAGACGTTGTATCGCAGCGGCGCCAACTCGGAGATCGTTGATGCGCTGGTGGATGCTGCGCGTAACGGCAAGGAAGTGACGGCGGTAATCGAACTGCGCGCGCGGTTCGACGAAGAGTCCAACCTGCAACTGGCCAGCCGTCTGCAAGCGGCCGGTGCCGTGGTGATTTACGGTGTGGTCGGTTTCAAGACGCACGCCAAGATGATGCTGATTCTGCGTCGCGAAGCCGGCGAGATTGTCCGTTACGCCCACTTGGGCACCGGCAACTACCACGCCGCCAACGCCCGTCTGTACACCGACTACAGCCTGCTGACCTCCGACGATGCTTTGTGCGAAGACGTCGGCAAACTGTTCAGCCAGTTGATCGGCATGGGTAAAACCCTGCGCATGAAGAAGCTGTTGCACGCGCCGTTCACGTTGAAGAAGGGCATGCTCGACATGATTGCCCGGGAGACGCAATTCGCCCTCGACGGCAAACCGGCGCACATCATCGCCAAGTTCAACTCGCTGACCGATCCAAAGGTCATCCGCGCGTTGTACAAGGCCAGCCAGTCCGGGGTGCGCATCGATCTGGTGGTGCGCGGCATGTGCTGCCTGCGACCGGGCATCGCCGGGGTATCGCACAACATCCACGTGCGCTCGATCATCGGTCGTTTCCTGGAGCACACCCGGGTCTTCTACTTCCTCAATGGCGGTGAAGAGCAGATGTTCTTGTCCAGTGCCGACTGGATGGAGCGCAACCTCGACAAGCGCGTCGAGACTTGCTTCCCGGTCGAGGGCAAGAAGCTGATTTTGCGGGTCAAGAAAGAGCTGGAGCTTTATCTCACCGATAACACCCACAGCTGGAGCCTGCAGTCGGACGGTCGCTACATCCGCAATACACCGACCGGCAACCAGAACCCGCGCAGTGCCCAGGCCACCTTGCTGGAGCGGTTGGGTAGCCCGATTCTGGCGGTTCGTTAACGCGGATCAAAGCGGACAAAACAGGGCGATCCAATGTGGATCGCCCTATTTGGTTTTAGTGACATCCCTCGCCACAGGGATAGTATTCGCCCTTTCCGGGGCTTTAGCGCACGTTCAGCACGAAGCTGACGCGGGTCAGCCATTCGGCTTCCAGAGCGAAGTCGGCCTGGGTCAACTGGTTGTCATCCAGCCAATGTTCCGGGAATAACACATCCAGGCTGTCGCCGTTGGCGTGCAGCACGACCTGTGGCATTGCCTGAGTGCCGCGGATGTGATGGAACAGAATCGCAAAGCGCAGCAGCACGCACAGGCGAATCAGCTTGATGCCGTCGTCGCCGAATTCAGCGAACTTGTCCTTGGGAATGTTGCGTCGGTGGCCACGCACCAGCAGTGCGAGCATTTGCTGGTCTTCGCGGGAGAATCCGGCCAGGTCCGAATGCTCGATCAGGTAAGCGCCGTGCTTGTGGTACTGATAGTGAGCGATGTCCAGGCCCACTTCATGGACCTTGGCCGCCCAGCTCAGCAGTTCGCGCCAGACGCCGTCATCCAGTTCCCAGTCCGCGGCCACTTGATCGAAGGCATGCAGCGCCTTGCGTTCGACCCGCGCAGCTTGCTCCAGATCAACGTGGTAACGCTCCATGAGCGAGCTGAGCGTGCGCTCACGGACGTCTTCATGATGATGACGGCCCAGCAGGTCATAGAGCACGCCTTCGCGCAGGGCGCCTTCACAGTGGTCCATGCGTTGCAGTTCGAGGGCGTCGAAGATCGCTTCGAGAATCGCCAGCCCGGCGGGGAAGATCGCCCGGCGGTCGGGCTTGATGCCTTCGAAGTCGATTTTCTCGACATCGCCGAGTTTGATCAGCTTGCGCTTGAGCCAGGCCAGGCCTTCGGCATTCACCTCGCCAGTGCCATGCCCGCCGGCCTTCAGCGCCAGGCCAATGGCGCGAATGGTGCCCGAGGAGCCGATGGCTTCATCCCAGGTCAGGCGGTGCAGGGCGTGTTCGATGCTCATGATCTCCAGCCGCGCCGCGGTATACGCCTGGGCGTAGCGGGCCGGGGTGATCTTGCCGTCCTTGAAATAGCGTTGGGTGTAGCTGACGCAACCCATTTGCAGGCTTTCGCGCAACAATGGCTCGAATCTCTGCCCGATGATGAATTCGGTACTGCCTCCGCCGATGTCGGCCACCAGACGCTTGCCTGGGGTGTCAGCGAGAGTGTGGGAGACGCCGAGGTAAATCAGACGGGCTTCTTCACGGCCGGAGATGACTTCTACCGGATGGCCGAGGATTTCTTCGGCGCGGCGGATGAATTCGCCGCGGTTGCGGGCTTCGCGCAGGGCGTTGGTGCCGACGATCCGCACGGTGCCGGGAGGCATACCGTTGATCAGTTGGGCAAAACGCTTCAGGCAATCGAGCCCGCGCTGCATGGACTCTTCACTGAGTTGACGCTCTTCGTCGATGCCGGCAGCCAGTTGAACCTTCTCCCCGAGACGCTCGAGAATCCGGATTTCGCCGTTCTGGGCCTTGGCCACGACCATGTGAAAGCTGTTGGAGCCCAGGTCGATTGCGGCGATCAGGGACAGATTCTTGACTTGGGATAGCGGCATGGTCAGGGGGTCTCGGTCGATAACCTCGACATCCTGCCACGATCAAACGCTCGCGCCAACGCGTTCGGCTCAAAGCCTTGATCCAGCACAGGAAAGCCGGTGACCGCTGAGCGGTCAATCGCGGGCAAGCCCGCTCCCACAGGTTTTTGCGTCGAACACACAATCCCGTTTCAACACAGAACCCTGTGGGAGCGGGCTTGCCCGCGATGAGGCCATCTAGAATTTTCAGGCTGTCGCTTCCACTGTCCCAATGAAATTCGCCAGCTCCGCCGTCTGCGGGTTGGCAAACAACACCTTCGGATCCCCCACTTCATGCACCTTGCCCTGATGCATGAACACCAACTTATCCCCAACCTCGCGGGCAAAGCGCATTTCATGGGTGACCATGATCAGCGTCATGCCTTCCTTGGCCAGTTGCCGGACCACGCTCAACACTTCATTGACCAGTTCCGGGTCCAGCGCCGAGGTGATTTCGTCGCACAACAAGACTTTCGGCGACATGGCCAGTGCCCGGGCGATCGCCACCCGCTGTTGCTGCCCGCCGGAGAGCCGATCCGGGAAGGCGTCGAATTTCTCCCCCAGCCCGACCCGCTCCAGCATCTGCCGCGCCAGTTCGGCGGCTTTGATTTTTGGCACTTTTTGCACCACTTGTGGCGCAAGCATGACGTTTTCGCCCACGGTCAGGTGCGGGAACAGGTTGAACTGCTGGAACACCATCCCGACTTTTTGCCGCAGGCTGCGCAGGTCGGCGCGAGCGGCGTCGAGGTATTCGCCGTCGACTTCGATCACACCGTCGTTGATCGATTCCAGGCCATTGAGGGTGCGTAGCAAGGTGGATTTGCCCGAGCCGCTACGGCCGATGATCGCCACCACCTGGCCTTCCTCGATACTCAGATCGATGCCTTTGAGTACATGGTGGTCGCCGTAATATTTATGCAGGGCGGAAATTCTAAGCAGAGGCATGCAGTCTCCTTTCCAGATAGCGCGCACTGAGGGACAAGGGGTAGCAAAGCAGGAAGTAACCGAGCGCCACCAGGCCGTAGACCATGAAGGGTTCGAAGGTCGCGTTGGCGAGCATGCCGCCGGTCTTGGTCAGTTCGGTGAAGCCGATGATCGAGGTGACGGCGGTGCCTTTGACCACTTGCACCGAGAAACCCACGGTCGGCGCGACGGCGATGCGCAGGGCTTGCGGCAGGATCACGTAACGCAGTTGCTCCAGCGGGTTGAGTGCCAGGCTCGACGAGGCTTCCCACTGGCCGTTGGGGATCGAGTCGACGCAACCGCGCCAGATCTCCGCCAGGTAGGCGCTGGTGAACAGCGTCAAGGCAATCGCCGCCGCCATCCACGGCGAAATTTCCACACCGGCCAAGGCCACACCGAAGAACACCAGAAATAGTTGCATCAACAGCGGCGTGCCCTGGAACAGTTCGATGTAGGTGCGAGCGAAGTGGCTGGGCAGGGATTTTTTTGAAATCCGCATCACCATGATCAGCAAACCGATCAGCCCGCCGCCGATAAACGCCACCAGCGACAACGCCAGCGTCCATTGCAGGCCCGTGAGCAGGTTGCGCAGGATGTCCCAGAAGGTGAAATCGCTCATTGGCTGCTGCTCCTGGCTATGTAGCGCCGGCCGATCCAATTCAGCAATTGGCGTATCAGCAGCGCCATGCACAAGTAAATCAGCGTGGTCAGGGCATAGGTTTCAAAGGCGCGGAAGTTGCGCGATTGAATGAAGTTGGCGGCGAAACTCAGCTCTTCGGTGGCGATCTGCGAACAGACCGCCGAGCCGAGCATGACGATGATGATCTGGCTGCTCAGGGCCGGCCAGACCTTGCCCAGCGCCGGCAGCAGAACCACATGGCGGAAGGCTTCGAAGCGGGACATCGCCAAGGCAGCTGCGGCTTCCAGCTGCCCGCGGGGGATCGCCTGAATGCCGGCGCGGATGATCTCGGTCGAATACGCGCCCAGGTTGATCACCATCGCCAGCACCGCCGCCTGCCATTCGGAAATCTGCAGGCCCAGCGACGGCAATCCGAAGAAGATGAAAAACAACTGCACCAGAAAGGGCGTGTTGCGGATCAACTCGACGTAGACCCCGAAAATGCCGGCGAACGGGCGAATGTTCCACGCCCGCACCAACGCGCCGACGATGCCCAGAGCGACCCCGAACACTGCACCAACGGCCGTCAGCTCAAGGGTGAACAGCGCGCCGCGCAGCAGCAGGTCGGTGTTTTCCACCACCGGCAAGAAATCGAACTGATAAGCCATAAGTCGTCTCCCGCGCGAACGATCAGAGATCGGCCGGCAGCGGCTCTTTCAGCCAGGTTTGCGAATTCTTTTCCAGCGCCCCATCAGCCTTGGCAGTGGTCAGGATCTGATTGACCTTGTCCAGCAACGCCGGCTCGTTCTTGTTCACGCCGACATACACCGGCGAGTCCTTGAGCTTCACTTTCAGGGCCGGCACGCGTTTCGGGTTTTTCTCGCTGATGGCCACCATCACCACGTTGCCGCTGGCGATCAGGTCGACCTGGCCCGCGAGGTAGGCGGCGATGGTCGAGTTGTTGTCTTCGAAGCGTTTGATGGTTACGCCTTCGGGGGCGACTTTGGTCAGCTCGATGTCTTCGATGGCGCCACGGGTGACGCTGATGGTTTTGCCCTTGAGGTCGTCCAGGCCCTTGATGGCGGCGTCTGGCGGGCCGAACACGGCGAGATAGAACGGCGCGTAGGCACGGGAGAAGTCGATGACTTTCTCGCGCTCAGGGTTTTTGCCGAGGCTGGAAATCACCAGGTCGACTTTGCCGGTGGTCAGGAACGGGATGCGGTTGGTGCTATTGACCGGGGTCAGTTCGAGTTTGACCTTGAGTTGGTCGGCCAGCAGTTTGGCGGTATCGATGTCGAGGCCGCGAGGTTTCATGTCCGGGCCGACCGAACCGAACGGCGGGAAGTCCTGGGGCACGGCGACTTTGAGGGTGCCGCGTTTGACCACATCCTCCAGACCGTCGGCGTGGGCGGGAGCCTGGCTCAGCATCAGGCTGGCAAACAGGGCGGCGAGGAGGGCGCTGTAACGCTGGGTCATGGCAAATCTCCGGATCGGCGGGAAGTGATTTCTGCGGATCGACAGAGCACGGGCCATGCCAAGATTCGGTTTCAGGGGGCGCAGGCCACGGTTTTGCTGGTGTCGTTCGGTCTTACTGGTCTGAACAGTCGGGTAGAGTTTCGCACCCTGATGGCGCATCCGTGAACAATTCCGAACCCCCATGGGGCACGACTTGCCGGATGTCGCGAATAGCTTTACAACTAGCCGCTCATTGGCCTGGTTCGTCTGAAAAAACCATGAACTCGATCTCCCGCGCAGTACCTGAAGTGGCGCTGCAAGCCATCCGCAAACTGATCACCGAGCAAGGTTTCGGGCCGGGGGATGCCTTGCCCTCGCAACGGGACCTGGCGGTGCAATTGGGGGTCAGCCGGGCGTCGTTGCGCGAGGCGTTATCGTCCCTGAGTGCGCTGGGTGTGATCAGCATCCAGCCGGGCAAGGGGGTGTTCGTGCAGTCACCGGTCGATCTGCCCCGGGGCGATGCGGTGCCAGGCTGGCCATTCGCGGCCCAGGCATCGCCGCTGGACATCTTCCAGTTGCGCTATGCGCTGGAGGGTTTTGCCTCCGGTTTGGCGGCCGTGACCTTGAGCACCGAGGACCTCGATGCACTGGAAGACAATGTCGCGGCCATGCGCAACGAATTGCGTGCTGCCAACTTCGATGCGGCGGCGCGACTGGACTTCGAGTTTCACCGGCGCATCCTCCTGGCCAGCGGCAATCAGGCGATGCTGAGCATCCTGACAGCGAGCGCCGACATCTTTCTGGAGAGTCAGAAGCTACCGTTCATCCGGGCCGAACGGGCCATGGAAACCTGGCAGGAACACCGTAAAATCCTCCGTGCGCTGGCCCGTCGAGCCTCTGGCGCCGCGCAGAAGGCCATGCAGGAGCATGTGCGCAACGCCGCCCTGCGCACCGGAATTGCCTTTGTCGCCCCCGCCACCTCGTGACTTGAGCTATACCCAAATTCATGGCGCACCATAGCGAGACTCAATCATCTGCGGCTTCCTGAACGGGGGAAGGGCAGCTATGATGGGCCACGTTTTTTTGCTTACAACCTGGAGACTTCCATGAGCAGCGATCTTATCAAACACGTTAGCGACGCTAGCTTCGAGGCCGACGTACTCAAGGCCGAAGGCGCTGTACTGGTCGACTACTGGGCTGAATGGTGCGGCCCTTGCAAAATGATCGCTCCTGTTCTGGACGAAATTGCCGAGACCTACAAAGGCAAGCTGACCGTTGCCAAACTGAACATCGACGAGAACCAGGAAACCCCGGCCAAGCATGGCGTGCGTGGCATCCCGACGCTGATGCTGTTCAAGAACGGCAACGTCGAAGCCACCAAGGTCGGCGCGCTGTCGAAGTCGCAACTGGCCGCTTTCCTCGACGCCAACATCTAAGCGTTGTTATAAAGCGTCATGAAAAGGCCCCGCATATTGCGGGGCCTTTTCGTTATTGAGGGCTAGACGCTCCGAAACTCAGGTGGTACATTCGGCCCCGCACTGGTTTCTCCACTGCCCCCTGCTAGCCGTCGCCGACGCACTCCTTTTCGAATAAGTACGCGATCCTGTCGCCTTCTCTGCGGCGCGGCCTCATTAAGCCAAAAGCTTAATTTCCCCCCTCCATAAATGATTACGTCATTCCTATATGAATCTGACTGAACTCAAGCAAAAGCCGATTACCGAACTGCTCGAATTGGCCGAACAGATGGGCATAGAAAATATGGCCCGTTCGCGCAAGCAGGACGTGATTTTCTCCCTGCTCAAAAAGCACGCGAAAAGCGGCGAGGAAATCTCCGGTGATGGCGTGCTGGAGATTCTCCAGGACGGCTTCGGCTTTCTGCGCTCCGCTGACGCTTCCTATCTCGCCGGCCCGGACGATATCTACGTCTCGCCGAGCCAGATCCGCCGCTTCAACTTGCGCACCGGTGACACCATCGTTGGCAAGATCCGTCCTCCAAAGGAAGGCGAGCGGTATTTCGCGCTGCTCAAGGTCGACACGATCAACTACGATCGTCCCGAGAACGCGAAAAACAAGATTCTCTTCGAGAACCTGACCCCGCTGTTCCCGACCGTGCGCATGAAGATGGAAGCCGGTAACGGTTCCACCGAAGACTTGACCGGTCGTGTCATCGACCTGTGCGCCCCGATCGGCAAAGGCCAGCGCGGCCTGATCGTTGCTCCGCCGAAAGCCGGTAAAACGATCATGTTGCAGAACATCGCGGCCAACATCGCGCGTAACAACCCTGAAGTTCATCTGATCGTGCTGCTGATCGACGAACGTCCGGAAGAAGTAACCGAAATGCAGCGCACCGTGCGCGGTGAAGTGGTTGCCTCGACGTTCGACGAGCCGCCAACCCGCCACGTGCAGGTTGCCGAAATGGTGATCGAGAAGGCCAAGCGCCTGGTCGAGCACAAGAAGGACGTGGTGATTCTGCTCGACTCCATCACCCGTCTGGCCCGTGCCTACAACACCGTTATCCCGAGCTCCGGCAAGGTGCTGACCGGTGGTGTCGATGCCCACGCCCTGGAGAAACCGAAACGTTTCTTCGGCGCTGCACGGAACATCGAAGAAGGCGGCTCGCTGACCATCATCGCCACCGCGCTGGTTGAAACCGGTTCGAAGATGGACGAAGTGATCTACGAAGAATTCAAAGGCACCGGCAACATGGAACTGCCTCTGGATCGCAAGATCGCCGAGAAACGCGTGTTCCCGGCCATCAACATCAACCGTTCCGGTACCCGCCGCGAAGAGTTGCTGACAGCCGACGATGAGCTGCAGCGTATGTGGATCCTGCGCAAACTGCTGCACCCGATGGACGAAGTCTCTGCCATCGAGTTCCTGGTCGACAAGCTGAAACAGACCAAGACCAACGACGAGTTCTTCTTGTCGATGAAGCGTAAGTAACACTGCTCACTGAGCTACAAGAATGGCACCCCAAGAGGGTGCCATTTTTTTTTGGTGTTAATGCCACCAGGTCAGCAGCGATAAGCTGCCAGCAGCCGGCAGAGCAGGTAGGATGTACGCCTATTTTAGGGGTGCCATCATCAATGAAATTCAAGGATCTTCGGGATTTCGTGCAGCAGCTTGAGCAGCGCGGAGAGTTGAAACGCATCCAGATCCCCGTCTCTCCAGTGCTGGAGATGACCGAAGTCTGTGATCGCACGCTGCGGGCCAAAGGCCCGGCGCTGTTGTTCGAAAAACCCACCGGCTATGACATTCCGGTACTCGGCAACCTGTTCGGCACCCCTGAACGGGTGGCCATGGGCATGGGCGCCGAGTCGGTTAGCGAGTTGCGCGAAATCGGCAAGTTGCTGGCGTTCCTCAAGGAGCCCGAGCCGCCGAAAGGTTTGAAGGACGCCTGGTCCAAGCTGCCGATCTTTCGCAAGATCATCTCGATGGCGCCGAAAGTCGTCAAAGACGCGGTGTGCCAGGAAGTGGTCATCGAAGGCGACGATGTCGACCTCGCGATGTTGCCGGTGCAGACCTGCTGGCCAGGCGACGTCGGCCCGCTGATCACCTGGGGCCTGACTGTCACCAAAGGTCCGAACAAGGACCGCCAGAACCTCGGCATCTACCGTCAGCAAGTGATCGGTCGCAACAAGGTGATCATGCGCTGGTTGAGCCACCGTGGCGGCGCGCTGGATTACCGCGAGTGGTGCGAGAAACACCCCGGCCAGCCGTTCCCGGTATCTGTCGCCCTGGGCGCTGACCCGGCGACCATTCTTGGTGCCGTGACGCCGGTGCCGGACAGCCTCTCCGAATACGCTTTCGCCGGGTTGTTGCGTGGTAATCGCACCGAACTGGTGAAATGCCGCGGCAATGACCTGCAAGTACCGGCCACTGCCGAAATCATCCTCGAAGGCGTGATCCATCCGGGAGAAATGGCCGATGAAGGTCCATACGGCGACCACACCGGCTACTACAACGAAGTCGACAGCTTCCCGGTGTTCACCGTCGAGCGCATCACCCATCGGATCAAACCGATCTATCACAGTACCTACACCGGCCGTCCGCCGGATGAGCCGGCGATTCTCGGTGTGGCGCTGAACGAAGTGTTCGTGCCGATCCTGCAGAAGCAATTCCCGGAGATCACTGACTTCTACCTACCGCCCGAAGGCTGCTCGTACCGCATGGCCATCGTGACCATGAAGAAGTCGTATCCAGGCCACGCCAAGCGGGTAATGCTCGGTGTCTGGTCGTTTTTGCGACAGTTCATGTACACCAAGTTCGTTATCGTCACTGACGACGATATCAACGCACGGGACTGGAACGACGTGATCTGGGCCATTACCACGCGCATGGACCCCAAGCGCGACACGGTGATGATCGACAACACGCCGATCGACTACCTGGACTTCGCCTCGCCGGTCTCCGGCCTGGGTTCGAAGATGGGGCTCGATGCCACGCATAAATGGCCAGGCGAAACCACCCGCGAGTGGGGCCGGGTCATCGTCAAGGATGAAGCCGTTACCCAACGGATCGATGCCATCTGGAATCAGTTAGGAATAGATTGATGCGTGTAACCTTACAGCCCTCCGGAGCGGTGCTGGATATTCTGCCCGGCGAACGGATTCTCGATGGCGCGCGGCGCCTGGGCTATGAATGCCCGCAAAGCTGTCGTAACGGCAATTGCCATGTGTGCGGCGCGTTGCTGGTGGAAGGGCGGGTCGAACAGGCGGGCGATGTGCGCGACCATGGCGAGTTCTACACTTGCATTGCAGAGCCGCTGGAAGACTGCATCGTGCTGTGGGATGGCGTGCTCGCGCTGGGAGAACTGCCGGTGCGTAGCGTGTCGTGTCAGGTCATTGAATGCAGGGACGTCGGCGGCGATACCTGGCGCGTGCGTCTGCGTGCGCCTGCCGGCAAGCCACCGCGCTATCACGCTGGCCAGTACCTGATGATCGAACGTGAGAATGGCGAGAAATCCGCTTTTTCCCTGGCCTCTGCACCGCATTCCGGCCGCGATCTGGAAATTCATGTGCTGGCGCGCGAAAGCAGTGCGCTGAGCCTGATCGAACAGCTCCAGCGCAACCCGATAGTGCGGATCGAGATGCCGTTCGGCGACACCCATCTGGCAGAGCTGCCGAACGGTCCGCTGGTACTGATTGCTGCCGGTACCGGCATGGGCCAAATCCACAGCCTGATCGAACATTGTCGGGCCACGGGTTTCAAGCATCCAGTGCATCTGTATTGGGGGGTGCGTCGTCCTGAAGACTTTTATGTCATCGAGCATTGGGATGAATGGGAAAAGCTTCCTAATCTGTTCCTGCATAAAGTCGTCAGCGATCAATGCGGCTGGCAGGGGCGTTGCGGCATGTTGCATGAGGCGGTGTGCGAAGATTTCCCTGATCTGAAAGCTTTGCACGTCTATGCCAGCGGCTCACCTGCCATGGTCTATGGCACGCTTGATGCGTTGGTCGAGGCGGGGATGGATGCCCATCAAATGCGCGCCGATGTATTTGCTTACGCCCCGCGATCGTAGGTGCGCGAATCGTTCTAGAAGCGCACCCCGGTTGTCACCATGGCGGCATTGAAGCCGAGCAACACCAGCTCGGCTGCCAATGGTCCGTAGTGTGCACCGACTGAAGGAATGATCACCGGCGCGACCCCGAAGTGATTCAGGGGGATCTTGTCCTGATACTTGCCGCTGTAACCTTGCAACAGACCACCGCTGAGTTTTATGTACACGGGATAGTCAGCACTCTCGTAGCGTTTGCCTGCGTACGCATAATATGAACGCTGGCTGAACGAGTTGCGAAAAGTTGCGCCACCAAACAACCAGCCGGACGCTTGCTCGCGCTCAAGACCGATGAGGTCCTGATTGTTATTGTGGTCGGAGTCGGGGGAGAAGTGTTTGGTATAGACGCTGGCCTGCAAATACCAGGAGCCGGTGTCTTTCGCAGAGGTATCCTCGGCCAGCGAGTGCTGAGCCGTGAGCATTAGAAGTAGCCCGTAAATCCATGGTTTTTTCATTGTTCAGGCCTTTGAGGCAGTTTGGCTTGCGCTTTTGGGTGGCCGTTATACGCGACGTAAAGCTGCAACGGCCAGGCGGCAAATCCGAAGGGTTTGTAGGAGTTTTCTCCTAAGTGAGCTTTATCGTAGACGCGCCGAATGCTTATGTATATTTCGTTCTGGTATTTAAGAATTCTCTTAAATGATATTAGGGTATATGGCCAAGCCCTCCAGCTTCAGCATTAGATTTTTTATGAGGTGGCGCAAGGTCATAGGGCTCTTAGTACTTTTCGTTTTAGTATTACTGCTATATGTTCTATGACATGAAGGCTGCTTATATTTTGTAATAATTGCAGGGCCGAAATTCTATTGCCATGAGTGCCATTGAATCTGCTTTTTTGAATCTGGCTTACCCTCCGCGGCTCGATCTGGGGCCGCAGCTTACACACGAACAATTGCTCAGCTCGATGCAGTCGACCATGGCGCGCCACAAGGGCGGGCCGGTCTGGCTGTTCGCTTATGGTTCGCTGATCTGGCGGCCTGAATGTGCGGCGGTTGAGCGCGTGCGTGGCCGGGTGCATGGCTACCATCGCGGTTTGTACCTGTGGTCCCACGAGCATCGCGGCACGCCGGAAGTGCCCGGGCTGGTATTTGGCCTGGATCGCGGTGGTTCATGCAGCGGATTCGCCTATCGCTTGCCCGAAGAGCAACTCGAAGCGTCACTTTATGCACTCTGGCAGCGCGAGATGCCATTTCCGTCCTATCGCCCACATTGGCTCAACTGCCGTCTTGAAAACGGAAACCAGGTTCAGGCATTGGGATTTGTATTGGAACGGCACCTGCCCAGTTATGCCGGCAACTTGCCGGATCACGTGCTGAGCCAGGTATTTGAAAATGCTTGCGGGCGTTACGGCACCACTCGCGAGTATGTCGAGCAGACCGCCCGCGCCCTGCGTAGCCACGCCATGCCAGACCGGAATCTGGAGGCGCGGCTCAAGCGTTGCAAATCAAAGGCAGATCAGGCGAGCGCTTCGCGGCTTTGACTGGCGACGTTCTTGTGGCCCAGGGTGGGTGCCAGGAACGCCATCGCCAGCAGGCAAGCAACGACCAACAGAATGAAACCGCCATCCCAGCCGAAGTAGTCCACTGTATAGCCCATCATGGCACTGGCCGCGACGGAACCACCCAGATAACCGAACAGGCCGGTAAAGCCTGCGGCCGTACCCGCGGCTTTCTTCGGCACCAGTTCCAGCGCTTGCAGGCCGACCAGCATCACCGGGCCGTAGATCAGGAAGCCGATGGCGAACAGCGAGATCATATCGATCATCGGGTTGCCCGGCGGATTCAGCCAATACACGATCGTCGCAACGGTTACCAACGCCATGAAGACCATGCCGGTCAGGCCACGGTTACCACGGAAGATCTTGTCCGACATCCAGCCGCACAGCAGCGTGCCGGGAATACCTGCCCACTCGTAGAGGAAGTAAGCCCACGACGTCTTGTCGAAGTCGAAGTGCTTGACCTCTTTGAGGTAGGTCGGCGCCCAGTCCAGAATGCCGTAGCGCAGCAGGTAGACGAAGACGTTAGCCAGTGCGATGAACCAGAGCATTTTGTTGCGCAGCACGTATTTGACGAAGATGTCCTTGGCGCTGAATTCCTCTTCGTGACTGGCGTCGTAACCTTCCGGGTAATCGTTCTTGTACTTTTCGATCGGTGGCAGGCCCGTCGATTGCGGTGTATCGCGCATCACAATGAAGGCAAACACGGCAACCAACAGCGCCACGGCCGCTGGCACGTAGAACTTGCTGTGCCAGTCGTTGAACCAGCCCATGCCGAGAATCGCCAGCGGGCCGATCAAGCCACCACCAACGTTATGCGCGGTGTTCCACACCGAAACCACACTGCCGCGCTCTTTCTGCGACCACCAGTGCACCATGGTTCGCCCGCTCGGCGGCCAACCCATGCCTTGGGCCCAGCCGTTGATGAACAACAGGATGAACATCATGGTCACGCTGGACGTCGCCCAAGGTGCGAAACCGAAAACGAACATCACCGCGGCGGACACCACCAGGCCAAAGGGCAGGAAGTAACGCGGGTTGGAACGGTCGGACACGATGCCCATTAGAAACTTGGACAGGCCGTAGGCGATTGCAATCGCCGACATCGCCACACCCAGTTGGCCTTTGGTATAGCCTTGGGCGATCAGGTCCGGGAACGCCAGGGTGAAGTTCTTGCGCAGCAGGTAGTAACCCGCATAGCCAATGAAAATCCCGGCGAATATCTGCCAGCGAAGGCGTCGGTAAGTGCTGTCTATTTTTTCTTCAGGCAATGGAGCCTGATGTGCGGCAGGACGAAAGAAAGCAAACATTCAAGAGCTCCAGATTTCTTGTTTTGACTGCGAATGCGAATGCTACAGTTTCGTTACCGAAAATAGCACCGGTTCGCATCGGCAAAACAGCGGAAATGTTGGAGATTGCATGTTCCTTTATGAACATGTCGCTCAGGTGTACATGAGGGTCGGTCCAGGGATGACGGAGCCGGGTTGCCCTGCGGCGACCCGGCTAGAAAATAATCAGCGAACCTGCACAACAATCTTCCCGACCGCCTTGCGCTGGCCAAGATCATTGATCGCCTGCGCCGCGTTGCTCAGCGGATACACCTGCGACACCAGCGGTTTCAACTTGCCCTCGGCGAACCAGCCAAACAACTGCTGGAAGTTCGCCGCATTGTCCTGTGGCTGGCGTTGGGCGAAGGAGCCCCAGAACACACCGACCACCGCGGCACCTTTGAGCAGCGCCAGGTTTACTGGCAGCTCGGGGATGCGTCCGCTGGCGAAACCGACCACCAGCAGGCGGCCGTTCCAGGCAATGGCGCGGATGGCCTGGTCGAACAGGTCGCCGCCCACCGGGTCGTAGATCACGTCGGCGCCTTGGCCGTCGGTCAGGCGTTTGATTTCGTCCTTGAGACTGGTTTCGCTGTAGTTGATCAGCTCATCGGCGCCGGCGGCCTTGGCCACCGCGAGTTTTTCCGCGCTGCTGGCGGCGGCGATCACCCGGGCGCCCATGGCTTTGCCAATTTCCACGGCGGCGAGGCCGACGCCGCCAGACGCGCCGAGCACCAGCAAGGTTTCGCCGGGTTGCAGGTTGCCCCGTTGCTTGAGGGCGTGCATCGACGTGCCGTAGGTCATGCTGAAAGCGGCAGCGGTGTTGAAGTCCATCGATGGCGGAATCGGCAGCACGTTATAGCCCGGCACCGCGACCTGCTCGGTGAAACTGCCCCAGCCAGTCAGGGCCATGACCCGGTCACCGACCTTGAGGTGACTGACCTTTTCGCCCACCGCGCTGACCACGCCGGCCGCTTCGCCACCCGGTGAAAACGGGAAGGGCGGTTTGAACTGGTATTTGCCCTCGATGATCAGCGTGTCCGGGAAATTCACCCCGGCGGCGTGCACCTCCAGCAGGATTTCGTTCTTCTTCGCAACAGGACTGGCGACGTCTTCCAGCACCAGCGATTCGGCAGGGCCGAAGGCTTTGCACAGCACGGCTTTCATCAGGGCTATTCCTTTGGGAGTGATGGCCGATAAGTGTAGGTGTGTGAGTCGACGGGTCAACGAGCATGCCCGGCCCTGATAGTCAGCCATAAGCTTGTGCTTGAGCGGCGGGTCGTTATGCTAGGCCGCAAACCGGATAAGGAGCGAATTGTGAAAGCGTGGATCATGTTGATGCTGGCCCTGTCTCTGCCTGTGGCAGCGATGGCCGAAGAAGCCAAAGAAGGTGAAGCCCCGAAGGTCAACTACATCACCCTGAGCCCGCCGTTCGTGGGCAACTATGGGTTGGACGGTACGCCGAAGCTCAAGGTCTACAAGGCCGATGTGGCGCTACGGGTGACCGGTGAGGAGGCGACCAAGGCGGTGAAGGCCAATGAGCCGTTGATCCGCAATCAGTTGGTGGCACTGTTTGCGCAGCAGACCACCGAAACCATGAATAACGTCGAAGCCAAGGAAAAGCTGCGTCAGGAAGCCTTGAAGCAGACCCAGCAAGTGATGAACGACGAGACTGGCAAACCGGTGGTTGAGGATCTGTTGTTCAACAACCTCATTATCCAGTAAGCCTTTTGTTGTCTGGGCTGGCCTCATCGCGGGCAAGTCGGATCGCCGCACCGCCGCTCCCACAGGAACTGCGCAGAACCCGTGGGGGCGACTCAGTCCGTCAGGACGCCAGGCTCTTGCGAAACCGCAGCAGCGCAATGGTAAAGAACAGCAGGCCGATGGCGCTTAATGCCAGCAAGTCCGGCCAGACCACACCGATGCCGGCGTCGCGAAACAGTATCGCGGCGCTGAGGCTGACGAAGTGCGTCGATGGCGAACCCTGCATCACCCATTGCAGCCATTGCGGCATGCTGTCGAGGGGTGTACTGCCCCCGGAAAGCAGCAACATCGGGATAATCACCGGAATCGCCAGCAAGCCGAACTGCGGTGTCGAGCGGGCGAGGGTCGCGAGGAAGATTCCCAGCGCCGTGCTGGCGAACAGATAAACCGCGGTTACCAGCAAGAAAAAGCTCAGGGAACCGGCCAGCGGCACGCCAAGGGCGCCTTTGACAATGACTTCCAGTGACACCCAGGTGCACAGCACCACCACCAGCATGTTGCTCCAGATTTTCGCCAGCATGATTTCCAGCGCCGTCAGTGGCAGCACCAGCAAATGGTCGAGGGTGCCGTGTTCGCGTTCACGCAGCAGCGCTGTACCCGTCAGGATGATGGCGAGGATGGTGATGTTGTTGACGATCTGAATCACCGCCAGGAACCAGCCACCCTCCAGATTGGTATTGAACAGCGCTCGTGTTGTCAGCAGCACGGGTGTCTGGCTCGCCGCATCGCCCTGGCCGCTGTAAGTCAGCAGTTCGCGCTGGAAAATCCGCCCGATATAGCCTGCGCCCATGAACGCCTGGCTCATGGCCGTGGCGTCGACGTTGACCTGCACTGCCGGCTGGCGGCCGGCCAATAGATCGGCCTGAAAATTGGCTGGAACATTGATCACGAAGGTGTAGCGCCCGCTGTCCAGCACCTCGTCCAGTTGACCATAAGGCAGCGGCACCGGCGGCTGGAATTCCGGTGGCCGCAGGACCTGGGCCAGTTGGCGTGACATGGGGCTGTGATCTTCATCGACCATGGCCACACTGGCGTTGTGCACACCGATCACTGAGCCCGCGGCCGGCATGTAGATCGCCACTGTAAAGGCGTAGAACAGGAACAGCAGCAACACACTGTCGTGTCGCAGGCTCGTGAGTTCCTTGAGGCCAAGACGCAGGATGTGCGCAAGCTTATGCATCAGACCTCCTGCTTTTTCAGCATGGCCAGGCTGAGCCCGGTGAACCCGAGAAAGAACCCGAACAGCGCCAGGCATTGCGGCCACAACTGCCGGATATCCAGGGCCTTGGTAAAGGTGCCGACAGCGATATCGAGAAAGTAGCCCGCCGGAAACAGCATCCCCATGACCGCGGCCGCACCATCTAAGGACGAGCGTGGCACGATCAAACCGGAAAACTGGATGGTCGGCAGACTGGTGATGATCATGGTGCCGAGAATGGCGGCGATCTGGGTTCGGGTGAACGCCGAAATCAACAGGCCCATGCTGGTAGTCGCCAGCACGTAGAGCAGTCCGCCGAAGGCCAGGGTCAGTGCGCTGCCCTTGAAAGGCACGCCGAACAGCCAGCGGTTCATGGCTGTCAGGACGGCAAGATTGATCAGGCTGACGGCCAGATACGGTGCCTGTTTACCCAGCAGGAACTCCAGGCGGGTCAGCGGTGTGGCGTAGAAGTTGGTGATTGAGCCCAGTTCTTTCTCCCGCACGATGCCCAGCGCAGTCAGCATGGCCGGGATGAACGCCAGAATCAGCGCCATCACCCCAGGGCCGATGGCATTGACGCTGACGACATCCTGGTTGTAGCGGAAACGGGTTTCCAGTTTGGCTGGCGCTTGCCGGGTCGGTGCTGGACTGGACTGATCCGCCAATTGCTCCAGGTTGGCCTGGTGTACCGCTTCCACATAGTTGCGGCTGGTTTCAGCGCGAAACGGCATACCGCCGTCGAGCCAGGCCGCCACTGTGGGTTGGCGACCGGCGAACAGATCTCGGCCGAATCCCGGGGGGATCTCCAACGCCAATTTGATTTCCGAGCGTTGCAATCGTCGATGCAACTGCGCCGGATCGTCTATGGGGGGCTGCTCATCGAAGTAACGGGAGCCGCGGAAGGCCTCCAGATAAGCCCGGCTTTGTGGGGTCTGGTCCTGGTCGTAGACCGCGAAGGCGAGTTTCTCCGCGTCCAGGGAAATGCCGTAGCCGAAAATCACCATCATGAGCATCGCCCCGAGCAGAGCGAAGGCCAAACGTACTTTATCGCGCAGCAGTTCCTTGCCTTCACGACTCGCCAGTGCCCGCAGCCGTCCAAAGCTGAAGCGGCGGTTTTTCATCGAGATGGTGGGGGCGAGCGTTGTGTCGCCGGGCACTGGTGTCGCCGCTGTTGCGACCGAGCCCTGAGCCTGTTCCAGGCAGGTGACGAATGCAGCCTCAAGTGTCGGGCCGTTGAACTGCTGTTGCAGTGCTGTCGGGGTGTCACAAGCCAGTACCTTGCCTGCGTGCATCAATGAGATGCGGTCGCAGCGCTGGGCTTCGTTCATGAAATGGGTGGACAGGAAAATCGTCACGCCCTGTTCGCGGGACAGTTCGATCAGCAGTCGCCAGAAGTCGTCCCGCGCCGCCGGGTCGACGCCGGAGGTGGGTTCGTCGAGGATCAGCACTTCCGGGCGGTGCAGCACCGCGACCGCCAGGGATAACCGTTGACGCAGACCCAGCGGCAATGCACCGGACGGCTGATGGGCGACACTGGCCAGGCTGAAGCGCTGGATCAACTCGTCAATGCGCTGAGCGCTGTTGGCCTTGGGCAGATCGAACAGTCGTGCATGCAGGTCCAGGTTCTGCCGCACGCTGAGCTCGCCATAGAGCGAGAAGCTCTGAGACATGAAGCCGACGCGCTTGCGGGTAGCCAGATCCTTGGCGTTCACCGGATTGCCCAGCAGCGTGGCACTGCCTTCGCTGGCCGGGATCAGTCCGGTGAGCACTTTCATGGTGGTGGTTTTGCCGCAACCGTTGGAGCCCAGAAACCCGAAAATTTCGCCGCGGCCGATGGCGAAGCTGACCTTGTCCACCGCCGTGAAATCGCCGAAGCGCAGGGTCAGGTCATGGGCCTGAATAGCAATGTCGGTCGTAGCGTTGGTTCGGGGAGGGATCACTAGCGGTGGGTTGTCGTGGCCGGTTTCACCCTGAAAGTGGGTGAAGGCTTCATCGAGCTTGCCGCTGGGGGTTACCGCCCCCAGGGCGCGGCTCAAACCGGCGGCGATCAGCTTGCCGCCATCGAGCATCAGGCAGTGTTCGAACTGCTCGGCCTCTTCCATGTACGCGGTGGCGACCAATAGCGTCAGTTGCGGGCGTTGACGCCGAACGTCATCAATCAACTCCCAGAAATGCCGTCGGGACAAGGGATCGACGCCAGTAGTCGGCTCATCGAGGATCAACAAGTCCGGCTCATGGATCAGTGCGCAACAGAGTCCGAGCTTCTGTTTCATTCCGCCCGACAGCTTGCCGGCCGGGCGCTCGGCAAATCGCAGTAGATCGGTGGCCAGCAGCAGGCTGTGCATGCGCTGATCGCTTTCGGCCTTGGACAGCCCGAACAGTGTGGCGAAGAAGTGAATGTTCTCGCGGATCGACAGATCAGGGTACAGGTTGCCACCCAGACCTTGAGGCATGAACGCGATGCGCGAGTAGAGGCTGTTGCGGTGGCGCCGGTCCTGGATCGAGCCACCGAGCACTTCCAGTTGGCCCTCCTGTAGCGTCTTCACGCCGGCGATCAATCCCAGCAGGCTGGATTTACCGGCGCCATCCGGGCCAATCAATCCGCACCGAGTGCCGGTGGGCAGACTGAGCGTGATGTCGGCCAGCGCATGCTGTTCGCCATAGCGGTGCTGAAGGCGGGTGGCATGCAGTGCCAGGCCGGTCATTGAAGATTGGCCGGCCAGCCAATGGGAGCGGTGCGCACGTAGCCGTTGCCGGGCATCCCCGGTTTGGCCTGGGGCACGGCGCTGGGGCGGGTCAGGCGTAGCTTGACCCGAAACACCAGTTTCTGACGTTCGTCGCGGGTCTCGACTTCTTTGGGGGTGAACTGCGATTTGGCCGCCACGAAGCTGATTTTTGCCGGCAATGGCTGGTCGGGCAGGGCGTCCAGCAGGATCCGTGCTTCATCGCCGACCACCAGGCGTCCGGCGACGGACGCTGCAAGATAGAGGTTCATGTATTGATCGTTCGGGTCAATCAGCAGCAACACTCGCCCACCGGCGCCGAGCACTTCTCCGGGTTCGGCCATGCGAAGCTGAATTATCCCGTCGATAGGGGCCCGCAAGCTGCTGTCGTCGATCTCGCTGGTTAACTGAGCCACTTGTGCCTGCGCCGCGCCAATGGCTGCGCCGACGGCGGACACCTGGGCGCGGGCCGCAGTAACGGCGGCGTTGGCGGTGTCGAAGCGTGACTGCTGTTGGTCGATGATCTGGCCACTGGCGAAACCGCGATTGAACAACGCCTGGGAGCGCTTGAGCTCTTGCTGGGCAAGCAATTGTTCGCTCTGGCGCAGTTGCACATTGGCCTGTGCCGCGGAAAGATTTTCCCGGGCACGTATCACTTCAGCTTCAGCCTGGTTGCGCTGGGCTTCGAGGGTTCGGGTGTCCATGCGGGCCAACAGTTGACCCTGAGTTACCTTGTCGCCTTCGTCCACCAGCACTTCAGCCAATCGACCGGGTGTTTTGCTGGCGATCTGCACTTCTGTGGCTTCAAGTCGACCATTGCCCACGTACAACCCTTCGGGCAGTCGGTTAACGGTCGACCGCCAATAACCAACCCCCCCGGCGGCCAGTAGCAAAGCCCCCAGTAAAAAAACGAAGAAAAGCGAAGAGCGGCTGTGCGTCGACATGTCGGCATCCTGCGTCTATTGCGTCCCAGTCTGACAGGAAAGCGCTTGAGCACTTTGATGTCAGTCAACTGAGTGGCAAGCCTGACCGGTTGGCAAGGTCGGCTTGAGTGACCGGCGGTTGTGCATTATTTAGCGCAGATCAAGCACCGCTACCCATTGCTCGGCTGTCACCGGCATCACCGACAGCCGCGAGCCTTTCTGTACCAGCGGCATTTCGGCCAGCGCCGTTTGCTGTTTCAGATAGTCGAGCTTCAGTACCCTGGGAAACGTCTCGACGTGAGCGACATCGATCGCGCTCCAGGCGTTTTTCTCGGCAGAGGCCTTCGGATCGAAGTAATGACTCTCGGGCTCCAGCGCCGTCGGGTCCGGATACGCCGCCTCGACAATCTTGCCGATCCCGGCAATCCCCGGCTCCGGGCAGCTGGAGTGATAGAAGAAAAACTCATCGCCCACCGTCATGGCCCGTAAAAAGTTGCGTGCCTGGTAGTTACGAACCCCGTCCCAGCGCGCTTGGCCAAGCTTCTCCAGGTCTTTGATGGAGAGTTCGTCGGGCTCGGATTTCATCAGCCAATACGCCATGGTTTTGCTCCTTGCGAGGTGAGTGGGCAAGTTGTCGGGCAATTTTATGACAAACCGACGGTCGGTTGACGCCAGCGTTTGCGTGTCGGTTCACGTTGTCGCAAAATGCCGGCCTTCTTAGCTTGACGCTGCTGCACGGCCTACAAACGGAAACCGCTGCTGTCATCGTGTTGATGTGCCTTGAGGGGGGCAATCGATGAAACGCAAACCGGATTTACTATGGATATTGGTCATTTTGTTCGGTTTGGGCGTCGTGACCACCGGCTATGCCCAAAGCCTGTGGGCCAACAAGACCGATGCTCCCATCGAGATCGCGCAGCAACAGCGGTCGGCCTTCAAGCGCTGAACCTGTCGTTTGGACGCCGCTGATTTCAGTGGCGTCTAGCCCGCGAAATACCACTCCTTGTCAGTGACCGTGCCCTGCAACGGTACATCCCAGCTCGCCTGAGCCAATCGTTGAACCTTCTGACATTCATGGGCCAAGCCCAGCAGCGTCGGCTTGCGCCAGTTCTTGCGACGCGCCAGGTACGCCAGGCTTCGGTCGTAGAAGCCGCCGCCCATACCCAGGCGTCCGCCGACATCATCAAACCCCACCAACGGCAGCAACACCAGATCCAGCGCCCAGACCTTGCGTTGCCGGGCGAGGTTGTGCCGTGGTTCGGGAATGCGGAAACGGTTGGGTCTGAACTTTTCACCGGGGCGAATCCGCTGGAACACCATTTTGGTTCGTGGCCAGGCGCTGAGTACCGGCAGGTACGTGGCTTTGCCCCGACGTTGCGCGGCACGCATCAGCAGGCGCGGATCGATTTCACCGTCGGTGGGCAGGTACAGGGAGATGTGTTTTGCGCGGCGGAACAGCGGGTGCTGGGCCAATTGTTTATACAGCCCGCGAGCGGCTTCGCGTTGCTGACAGGGGGTCAGTGCGCGGCGGGCCTTGCGCAGCATGCGTCGAAGTTGCGGGCGGGGCAGCAGCGCAGGTTCGGTCATGGATTCAGGCTTTAGAAAGTGCGAGTACTAAAAGCGTACCCGTAAACATGCCGATGCCGGTATGAAAACCGGCATCGGATTGAAATCAGGCTCCCCGGATGAACCGCTGCTGACTTAGCCCTTGAACCCGAAAGTTCAAGGTGGAAGATGCAGTAGGCTTTAAGGCTTTCCGTCTAGCGGACATGCACACCAGCCCAACGTGCAACCTCCAGGGTAGTGCGAATCGGCTCAGGGACGTGGTCAACTGGCAAGCACCCCAGGGAGTGATGCGAGTATACCCCAAGCGGTCACGCGAATCAGCCCTTGGTGACATCCGGATCGGTCGACAGCACCAGATCGACGCGGTCCAGCAGATCGCGAACCTGCTCGCGGGTCGAGCCGCTGGCCTGCACATCCGGGCGTTCTTCCTTGTGCAGAAGATCGTGCGTGATGTTCAGCGCAGCCATCACGGCAATGCGGTCGGCACCGATGACTTTGCCGCTGCTGCGGATTTCGCGCATCTTGCCGTCCAGATAGCGGGCGGCGCTGATCAGATTGCTGCGCTCTTCCTGGGGGCAGATGATCGAATATTCTTTATCGAGGATCTGCACAGTAACGCTATTACTTGAACTCATGAGTCTTGCTCCAGGGCCTTGAGGCGCGAAATCATCGATTCGACCTTACGCCGGGCGATTTCATTTTTTTCAATGAGGTGCGCGCGTTCCTCGCGCCAGGTCTTTTCCTGAGCTAGTAAGAGTGCGTTTTGACTCTTAAGTTGCTCGACTCGGGTAATCAGCAATTCAAGTCTGGCCATCAGCGCTTGCAGGTCGGTGTCTTCCATTGTGTCCACGTGTTCGTCTGATGGGAGGTAGCTGGCGGACAGCCTTTAATAGTCTTGGCGAGTCTGTCGATGTAGGATACAAGGCCTTCATTCTAGACATAGCGCCGTCTGGCGCCTAGCTACCCATGCCCATTCAGAATTCTCCGTACCAAGCCTTCGCCACCCTGCTGAGCACCAGCGGCCATCCCGTCTCGCCTGCCGAGCTACACGGCCTGCTACTCGGTCGCAGTTGCGCCGGTGCCGGTTTCGATGCCGACAGCTGGCTGGCAGACGCCGCCGAGCTGCTCGAAGGCGAGCCGCAAGACAACGTTCGCAACGCCTTGATCGGCCTGCAAGAAATGGTCAAGGGCGAGCTTACCAGCGACGACATGACCGTTGTTCTGCTGCTGCCGAGCGACGACGCGCCGCTCACCGAGCGCGCGGCCGCGCTGGGCCAGTGGTGCCAGGGCTTCCTTACCGGCTTCGGTTTGACCCGTCGCGAATATGCCCTCAGCGCTGAAGCGGCTGAAGTGCTGCAGGATCTGGCCGCCATTTCTCAGGTGCAAGACGCCCTGGAAGAGTCCGACGATGGCGAAAGCGACTACATGGAAGTCATGGAGTACCTGCGCGTCGCACCGTTGCTGCTGTTCACTGAAACCAAGAAAACCGACGAAGCAGCCGCCAAACCGTCGTTGCATTAATCGCGAGCCAGGAAAGCCATCTGCCCATGATTCATATCCCGAAATCGGAATACAGCCGTCGCCGCAAGGCCTTGATGGCGCAGATGGAACCCAACAGCATCGCCATCCTGCCCGCCGCCGCGGTTGCCATTCGCAACCGTGACGTCGAGCACGTTTACCGTCAGGACAGCGACTTCCAGTACCTCAGTGGCTTTCCCGAGCCTCAGGCCGTTATCGTTTTGATTCCCGGTCGCGAACATGGCGAGTACATCCTGTTCTGCCGTGAACGCAATGCCGAGCGCGAGCTGTGGGACGGCCTGCGCGCCGGCCAGGAAGGCGCAATCCGTGATTACGGCGCCGACGACGCTTTTCCCATCACCGACATTGATGACATCCTGCCGGGTCTGATCGAAGGCCGCGACCGGGTGTATTCGGCCATGGGCAGCAACCCGGAATTCGATCGACACCTGATGGACTGGATCAACGTGATCCGCTCTAAAGCGCACCTCGGCGCCCAGCCGCCGAACGAATTCGTTGCCCTGGATCATCTGCTGCACGACATGCGCCTGTATAAATCGGCGGCAGAAGTGAAGGTGATGCGCGAAGCCGCGCGGATTTCCGCTCAGGCCCATACTCGGGCGATGCAGGCCAGCCGTGCCGGTTTGCATGAGTTCAGCCTCGAAGCCGAGCTCGATTACGAATTCCGCAAGGGCGGGGCGAAGATGCCGGCCTATGGTTCGATCGTCGCCGCCGGGCGCAACAGTTGCATCCTGCATTACCAGCAGAATGACGCGGTGCTCAAGGACGGCGATCTGGTGCTGATTGACGCTGGTTGCGAGATCGACTGCTACGCCAGCGATATCACCCGCACCTGGCCAGTCAACGGCAAGTATTCACCGGAACAGAAGGCGATCTACGAGCTGGTGCTGGCTTCCCAGGAAGCGGCGTTTGCCGAAATCGCACCGAACAAACACTGGAACCAGGCGCATGAAGCCACGGTTCGGGTCATTACCGCGGGTCTTGTGACGTTGGGCCTGCTGCAGGGCGATGTCGATGAACTGATCGCCAGCGAAGCCTACAAGGCGTTTTACATGCACCGCGCCGGCCACTGGCTGGGCATGGATGTGCATGACGTCGGCGAGTACAAGGTGGGTGGTGAGTGGCGCGTGCTGGAAGTCGGCATGGCGCTGACAGTCGAGCCAGGCATCTACATTGCCCCGGACAACCAGAACGTGGCGAAGAAATGGCGCGGCATTGGCGTGCGCATCGAGGACGACGTGGTAGTCACCAAAACCGGTTGTGAAATCCTGACGAACGACGTGCCGAGAACGGTCGCCGAGATCGAGGCCTTGATGGCCGCCGCACGGACACAAGCGGCATGAGTCGAGTCAATCTGGCAATCATCGGCGGTGGCCTGGTTGGCGCCAGCCTGGCATTGGCGTTGCAGGCCGGGGCCAAGGCTCGTGGCTGGAAGATCGTGCTGATCGAACCCTTTGCCCCTGGCGACACCTATCAGCCGAGTTATGACGCTCGCTCTTCGGCGTTGTCGTTCGGCGCCCGGCAGATTTATCAGCGGTTGGGCGTGTGGCAGGAAATCTCCCGCCGCGCCGAGCCGATCAAACAAATTCATGTCTCCGACCGTGGGCGTTTTTCCACGGCGCGGTTGTCGGCGATGGAAGAGGGGGTTCCGGCGCTGGGTTATGTGGTGGAAAACGCCTGGCTCGGCCAATGCCTCTGGCACAGTCTGGACAAGGACGTGATCAATTGGCGTTGCCCGGCGGAGGTCACCGGCATGGAACCGCTGACTGACGGCTATCGCCTGACGCTCAACGATGAAACCCTGGTGGAATGCGACCTCGCGGTGTTGGCCGATGGCGGCCGTTCGGGCCTGCGTGAGCAGCTGGGTATCGGCATCAAGAAACGCCCGTACAACCAGAGCGCGCTGATCGCCAATATCACCCCGAGCGAAGCGCACAACGGCATGGCCTTCGAGCGCTTCACCGACGATGGCCCAATGGCTTTGTTGCCGCTGCCGGAAAACCGCTGCGCCTTGGTCTGGACCCGTCTGGGCATGGACGCGCAACGACTGGTAGCCCTTGATGACCGCAGCTTTCTCAGCGAGTTGCAGGGCGTGTTCGGTTATCGCCTCGGCACGCTGAAACAGGTCGGAGCGCGCAATTTGTATCCGTTGTCGCTGATCGAAGCCGAGGAGCAAGTTCGCCCGCATCTGGCGATCCTCGGCAACGCCGCGCACAGCCTGCACCCGATTGCCGGGCAAGGCTTCAACCTGTCCCTGCGCGATGCCCAGGCCTTGGCCGACACTTTGTTGGGCAGCGAGACCGCGCTTGGCGATTTCACCACCTTGCAGGCTTATCGCGAGCGCCAGCGTCTGGACCAGAACTTGACCGTGGGTTTCTCCGATCAGGTCACCCGATTGTTCGGCAGCACCCAGCCGCTGGTTTCCCTGGGCCGCAACATCGGCCTGCTCGGCCTTGATCTGCTGCCGCCGGCCAAGCGCTGGTTCGCCCGACAGGCCATGGGCCTGGGTACACGTCCAGATGTTTAAGCGGACGCACCTGCACGTCGATATTCATGACGGCGCGAGCACTTTGGTG
Source organism: Pseudomonas sp. GGS8 (assembly GCF_024168645.1). NCBI lineage: Bacteria > Pseudomonadati > Pseudomonadota > Gammaproteobacteria > Pseudomonadales > Pseudomonadaceae > Pseudomonas > Pseudomonas sp. GGS8. Next base: position 2,186,308 of record NZ_JALJWF010000001.1, read on the forward strand.
ACGCGCGTCGAGAAACCCCTTTACGTGCGGCTCGAGCCGCAAGCGAGACAGGCCTAAAGCATGGAAATGCGCGCAGATCTGCTGATTGTCGGGGCCGGAATGGTCGGCAGCGCCCTGGCGTTGGCGTTACAAAACAGCGGGCTCGAAGTCCTGCTGCTGGACGGCAGCCCCCTGAGCGTCAAACCCTTCGATGGCCAGGCGCCGTTCGAACCACGGGTAAGCGCCTTGTCGGCGGCCAGCCAGCGAATACTCGAACGCTTGGGCGTCTGGGACGGCATCGCCAATCGGCGCAGCAGCCCCTACACCGACATGCACGTCTGGGACGGCAGCGGCACCGGGAAAATCCATTTCTCGGCGACCAGCGTACATGCTGAAGTGCTCGGGCATATCGTCGAGAACCGCGTGGTTCAGGATGCTTTGCTCGACCGGCTGCACGACTGCGACCTCGGGATGCTGGCCAATGCGCGTCTGGAGCAGATGCGCCGCTCCGGTGACGACTGGCTGCTGACCCTGGCCGATGGCCGCACCTTGCGGGCGCCGTTGGTGATCGCGGCGGATGGCGCCAACTCGGCGGTGCGGCGCCTGACTGGCGTTGCGACCCGTGAGTGGGATTACATGCACCACGCGATCGTCACCAGTGTGCGCAGCGCCAAACCGCATCAGATGACCGCGTGGCAGCGTTTCACCGACAACGGCCCGCTGGCGTTTTTGCCCCTGGAACGGGACGGTCAGCAGGATTGGTGCTCGATCGTCTGGTCGACCACGCCGAGTGAAGCCGAACGCCTGATGGCGCTGGACGACGAAGGCTTCTGCAAAGAACTGGAGCGGGCCTTTGAAGGCTGCCTCGGCACGGTGCTCAGTGCCGACCCGCGTCTGTGCGTGCCGCTGCGTCAGCGTCATGCCAAGCGTTACGTGGCTGAAGGCCTGGCGTTGATCGGCGATGCGGCCCACACCATTCATCCGCTGGCCGGGCAGGGCGTGAACCTCGGTTTCCTCGATGCTGCGGTATTGGCCGAAGTGTTGCTGCAAGCGGCCGCGCGGGGTGAACGGTTGGCGGATGTGAAAGTGCTCAGTCGCTACGAACGTCGGCGCATGCCCCACAACCTGGCGTTGATGGCGGCGATGGAAGGGTTCGAACGGCTGTTCCAGGCCGATCCATTGCCGGTGCGCTGGTTGCGCAATACCGGGTTGAAGATGGTCGACCAGATGCCCGAGGCCAAGGCGTTGTTCGTGCGCGAAGCGCTTGGGTTGATCGGGGATCTACCGGCGTTGGCCAAGGCCTGAGATCTTCGTTGGGGCTGATAGCCTCTTCGCGGGCAAGTCGGTATATCCATCACCCATTTCAGCTGTGCAACATCTGGTAACTCCTCCAGCCACTGTTCGATTGAGAAGCGAAATGTGAGTCCTTATCATTTGGCCTCACGTTCCCCACTCGAGAGATCGCTTCCATGTTGGCCCCCAAGCGTCTACTGACCGCACTGGCCCTGACCCTGATTGGCAGCACCGCCGCCCAGGCCGCCGACGAGGTGGTGGTTTACTCCTCGCGTATCGATGAACTGATCAAACCGGTCTTCGATGCCTACACCCAGAAAACCGGTGTGCAGGTGAAGTTCATTACCGACAAGGAAGCGCCGTTGATGCAGCGGATCAAGGCCGAAGGCGAAAACGCCACCGCCGACCTGCTGCTGACCGTCGATGCCGGCAACCTCTGGCAGGCCGAGCAGATGGGCATCCTCCAGCCGTTCACTTCCAAGGTGATCGACGCCAACATTCCGCTGCAATATCGCGCGTCGTCCCATGCCTGGACCGGCCTGAGCCTGCGGGCGCGCACCATCGCCTACTCCACCGACCGGGTGAAACCCGGTGAGCTGACCACCTACGAGGCGCTGGCCGACAAGCAGTGGGAAGGCCGCCTGTGCCTGCGCACGGCGAAGAAGGTCTACAACCAGTCCCTGACCGCCACCATGATCGAAGTCCATGGCGCCGAGAAAACCGAGAAGATCCTCAAGGGCTGGGTCAACAACCTGTCCACCGATGTGTTCTCCGACGACATCGCTGTGCTGGAAGCGATCAATGCCGGTCAGTGCGACGTCGGCATCGTCAACACTTACTACTACGGCCGTCTGCACAAGCAGAAGCCGGACCTGCCGGTAAAACTGTTCTGGCCGAATCAGGGCGACCGTGGCGTGCACGTCAACCTGTCGGGCATTGGCCTGACCAAGCATGCACCGCACCCGGAAGCTGCCAAAGCTTTGGTGGAGTGGATGACCACACCTGAGGCGCAGAAGATTTTCGCTGACGTGAACCAGGAGTTCCCGGCCAACCCTGCTGTTCAGCCTTCAGCTGAAGTCGCGAGCTGGGGCAAGTTCGTGGCTGATACGTTGCCGGTGGAAATCGCCGGCAAGCGTCAGGCTGAAGCGATCCGGATGATGGACCGGGTCGGCTGGAACTGAGTCTGTCGATATACCGCGCCACCGAATGAAATGGCGGCGTCCCTGCCGGCCTGATCGCTCCAACACTCTGCGTCGAGGCGTGACGCAGAGCGTGGGCGCACTCATTTAAACGAGAACTTTCCTTGGCTCACCCCGCCCAACGCCGCTGGTATCCCCTGGTCTTTGCCATGACTGCGCTGGTCCTGCTGCCCCTGAGCGTCCTGCTTCTCTCCTGGCAAACCATCGATCAGCAGATCTGGTCCCACCTATGGGACACGCAAATGCCGCGGCTGCTGGGCAATACCCTCACGCTGGTCGTCGGCGTTGGCTTCGGTGTAACGCTGCTGGGCGTTAGCCTGGCCTGGCTCACCAGCCTCTGTGAGTTTCCAGGGCGGCGTTGGCTGGACTGGGCGTTGATGCTGCCGTTCGCGATTCCTGCCTACGTGCTGGCATTCGTTTTCGTCGGCCTGCTGGATTTTGCCGGCCCGGTGCAAACCCTGCTGCGTGAATGGTTCGGCAGTGGCCTGAGGCTGCCGCGAGTGCGCTCCACCGGCGGCGTGATTCTGGTGTTGGTGCTGGTTTTCTATCCCTACGTTTACCTGTTGGCGCGTACCGCATTCCTGGCCCAGGGCAAAGGCCTGATGGAAGCGGCGCGAGTCCTGGGGCAATCCCCGTGGCAGGCGTTCTGGCGAGTGGCGTTGCCCATGGCACGTCCGGCGATCGGCGCGGGGGTGGCGTTGGCGCTGATGGAAACCCTGGCGGATTTCGGTGCGGTGTCGGTGTTCAACTTCGATACGTTCACCACCGCTATCTACAAAACCTGGTACGGCTTTTTCAGTCTCTCCACCGCCGCGCAGCTGGCCAGCGTGTTGCTCTTGGTGGTGATGCTTGTGTTGTATGGCGAGCGCCGGGCTCGGGGAGCCAACCGGGCGGGCAACGAACGGCCGCGGGTCAAGGCGTTGTATCACCTGCGCGGGGTCAAGGCGCTGGCGGCGATGAGTTGGTGTGGTCTGGTGTTCGCCTGCGCCTTCATCATTCCCGTGCTGCAACTGCTGGTGTGGTTCTGGCAACGCGGGCGCTTCGATCTGGATGAGCGTTATGCCGGGTTGATCGTGCACACCCTGTACCTGGGCGGCATGGCGGCGTTAATCACTGTCAGCGTCGCGCTGCTGCTGGCTTTTGCCCGTCGATTGGCACCGACCCGAGCGATCCGTTCCGGCATCAGCCTGGCCAACCTCGGCTATGCCTTGCCGGGCTCGGTATTGGCCGTGTCGATCATGCTGGCGTTCAGTTATCTGGATCGCGAACTGGTAATTCCTCTGTCGGGCTGGCTTGGCGGCGCGGGCAAACCGCTACTGCTGGGCAGTCTGTCGGCGTTGTTGTTGGCTTATCTGGTGCGATTCATCGCCGTGGCGTATGGGCCGCTGGAAAGCAGCCTGGCGCGAATACGGCCTTCTTTGCCTGAAGCAGCACGTAGCCTTGGCGTCAGTGGGCCACGACTGTTTTTCAAAGTGTATCTGCCGTTACTGCTGCCGGGCACGTTGAGCGCGGCGTTGTTGGTGTTCGTCGACGTGCTCAAGGAAATGCCCGCAACCCTGCTGATGCGCCCGTTCGGCTGGGACACGCTGGCGGTGCGAATCTTTGAAATGACCAGTGAAGGCGAGTGGGCCAGAGCCTCGTTGCCGGCACTGACGCTGGTGTTGGTCGGGCTGTTACCGGTCATCGGATTGATCCGACGTTCGGCGCATCGAAACGCGTAGGTGTCAGTCCTACACCTTGCGGCTACAATGCGCGGCATTCGGTGCGGTCCGTCTTTCAGACCGGGTTGCTGAAATCGGCTGAAAGCCCTTATTTCAAGGCATTTCACCCCGTACAGCGTCTGTCCGCACCTTCGCCACGCCCGGAAGGAGAAACCCATGGGACAGCGCACGCCTCTGTATGACCTTCATCTCGCCCTCGGCGCGAAGATGGTCGATTTTGGCGGTTGGGATATGCCTCTGCATTACGGCTCGCAGGTCGAGGAACACCATCAGGTGCGCCGAGATTGCGGGGTTTTCGATGTATCCCACATGACCGTGATCGATGTTGGCGGCCCCCAGGCCAAGGCCTGGCTGCAATATTTGCTGACCAATGACGTCGAACGTCTGCACAGCCCCGGCCGTGCCTTGTACAGCGCCATGCTCAACGAGCACGGCGGTATCGTCGACGACATGATCGTCTATCGCCTCGATGATGGTTATCGGCTGGTGGTCAACGCCTCCACCCGCAATCAGGACCTGGCCTGGATGCAGGCCCATCTCGGCGACTTCGATGTGCAGCTCAACGAGCGTTCCGAGCTGGCGATGCTGGCCATTCAAGGGCCTCACGCCCGGCACAAGATTGCCGAACTGGTGACCCAGTCCCGCGCTACGTTGATCCAGCAACTCAAACCTTTCGAAGGTCAGACCGACGGTGACTGGTTCATCGCGCGCACCGGCTATACCGGTGAGGATGGTCTGGAAATCGTGCTGCCGGCCGATCAGGCGCCGGGGTTTTTCAACGATCTGGTGGGCGCAGGTATTTCCCCGATCGGCCTTGGCGCGCGCGATACCTTGCGGGTTGAGGCCGGGATGAATCTCTACGGCCAGGACATCCATCAAGACGTTTCACCGCTGGCCTCCAACATGGCCTGGAGCATTGCCTGGGAGCCGGCCTCGCGCCAGTTCATCGGTCGCACAGCCCTGGAGGCCGAGCAGGCCGCCGGCGTGCAGCACAAACTGGTCGGTCTGGTCCTTGAGGAACGTGGGGTTCTGCGGGCTCATCAGGTGGTTCGCATCGCCGATGTTGGCGAAGGAGAGATCACCAGTGGTAGTTTCTCTCCTACGCTTAGCAAGTCGATTGCACTGGCGCGGGTGCCGGTGGCGACCGCCGACCGCGCTGAAGTGGAAATCCGCGGCAAGTGGTACCCGGTCCGAGTGGTCAAACCGACCTTCGTGCGCCACGGCAAAACCTTGATCTAACTTTTTCTGGCGGGCAATGACCGCTGACATTTTTCTTGAGGACACAGAACATGAGCGAAATCCCTGTCGACCTGCGTTTTGCCGAAAGTCACGAATGGGCCCGTCTAGACCATGATGGCGGCGTGAAAGTGGGTATTTCAGACCATGCTCAGGAAGCCTTGGGTGATGTAGTGTTCGTCGAGCTGCCGGAGATCGGCAAAGTGTTCGCTGCCGGTGAAGCGGCGGGTGTCGTCGAGTCGGTCAAGGCTGCGTCGGATATCTACTCGCCAGTCTCCGGCACAGTCATTGCCGTTAACGAAGAATTGGCCAACAGCCCGGAACTGGTCAACAGCGCGCCCTATGACAGCTGGTTCTTCAAAATGGAGCCAAGCGATACCTCTGAGCTGGACAAGCTGCTCGACCCGATGGCCTACAAGGCCGTCATCGGCGAGTAATGCCCACTTTGCAGGAGCTGTCTTCGGCAGCTCCTGCAAAGGCCGAATCAAGGCCGCAAGACGGCTTTCACCGCAGCCACCGAACGCTCGACATCCGCTTTATCCATGGCCGTAAACATCGGCAGCGAAACAATCAGTCGTCCGACCCGCTCGGCGACCGGGAACATGCCTTCCTTGAACCCGCGTTCGCGGTAAAGACTCAGCAAGTGGATCGGCGGATAGTGATAGCCGATACCAACCCCCAGTGCCTGCATCTGCTCCATGAAAGTGGCCCGTGCCGGTTGGCCGTCCTGGCGTTCCGGGAGCACCAGTTGGAACAAATGCCAATTGCTGTTTTCGAAATCCGCCGGCGGCAGTTGAGCCCCGTATTGCGCTTCGAAGTCGTCGCCAAAGCAGGCGAAATAATGTTTGGCCAGCTCACGACGATGAGCGGTGATCGCCTCGATGTGGGCAAACTGCCCCAGGCCAATGGCTGCCGCGACATCGGTCATGTTGAACTTGCCGCCCAGCACATCAACGTCCAGCCCATCGAAACCGCTGCGGGTAACGCCTTGCAAGCGGTACTTTTCAGCCAGCCGCACTTCTTCGGCATTGTTCAGCACCAGGCACCCGCCCTCTGAGCAAGTGACGTTCTTGTTCGCCTGGAAACTGAAGGACACGAAATCGCCAGTCGAACCGATGCGCTGCCCGTTCCAGCTCGAACCCAATGCTTGGGCCGCATCTTCCACCACTCGCAAACCATGTTTTTTTGCAATCGCGTAAAGGCGCGTCATGTCCACGGGCAGTCCCGCGAGATACACCGGGATGATGGCTTTGGTGCGTGGGGTGATGGCCGCTTCCAGTTGATCCAGGTCGATATTGCGGGTGACTGGGTCGATGTCGGCAAACACCGGCGTGGCGCCAACTTCCAGAATCACGTTGGCGGTGGCCACCCAGGAAATCGGCGTGGTGATCACTTCATCGCCCGGTCCGACTCCGGCAATTCGCAACGCGATCTCCATGGTGCAGGTGCCGGAATTGAACGTACGCACCGGGCGCCCGCCAAAATATTCCGAGAGTTGCGCTTCAAAGGCCTGAACCTTGGGGCCGCTGGTAATCCACCCCGAGCGCAGCACATCGCCGACAGCGGCAATCGTGGCTTCATCGATGGTGGGTTTGGAGAAGGGCAGGAAAGACAGTTGGCTCATAAATGTTGGTACCCGATCAGCGAACGTTTGTAGGCGCCGAGCATAATGATCCGGATTGACCAACGGCGCCACGTCATCTGTGCGGGTATCGACTGCTATGCTGGTTTGACCGTATTGCATCGACGCTGAGCGCCAGTCAAGAGAGAGCCCGTCATGTCCCAGTTGCCGTCCTTGAGTCAGTTACGCGATCCCAATGCCTTCCTGCGCCGCCATCTCGGGCCCGATGCCGCCGAGCAGCAGGCGATGCTCGACAGCCTCGGCCTTGGTAGCCGCGTCGAGTTGATCGAGCAGACAGTGCCGCCGGGAATCCGCCTCAACCGACCGCTGGACTTGCCGCCCGCCCTCGATGAAGAGGCCGCGCTGGCCAAACTGCGCAGCTACGCCGAGCAGAATCAGGTCTGGACCAGCCTGATCGGTATGGGATACCACGGCACGCTCACGCCGGCCGTCATCCTGCGCAACGTGCTGGAAAATCCCGGTTGGTACACCGCTTATACGCCCTATCAGCCAGAGATCGCCCAAGGCCGGCTCGAAGCGTTGCTGAACTTCCAGCAATTGACCATCGACCTGACCGGCCTGGAACTGGCCAACGCCTCGTTGCTGGATGAAGCCACGGCGGCCGCCGAGGCCATGGCATTGGCCAAGCGTGTCGCCAAATCCAGAAGCAATCTGTTTTTCGTTGATGAAAATTGCCACCCGCAGACGATTTCCGTGGTGCAGACCCGGGCCGAAGGGTTCGGCTTCGACCTGATCATCGACGCTGTGGATAACTTGAAGCAGCACCAGGTGTTCGGCGCGCTGCTGCAATATCCCGACACCCATGGCGACGTGCGCGATCTTCGCCCGCTGATCGATCATCTGCATGCCCAGCAAGCCCTGGCCTGCGTCGCCACCGACCTGCTGAGCCTGCTGTTGCTGACCCCGCCGGGAGAGTTGGGTGCCGATGTGGTATTCGGTTCATCCCAGCGCTTCGGCGTACCCATGGGGTACGGTGGCCCGCACGCGGCGTTTTTTGCCAGTCGCGACGAATACAAACGGGCGATTCCGGGGCGGATCATCGGCGTGTCGAAAGATGCTCGCGGCAACGTGGCCTTGCGCATGGCCCTGCAAACCCGCGAGCAGCACATTCGCCGGGAGAAGGCCAATTCGAACATCTGCACCGCCCAAGTGCTGCTGGCCAATATCGCCAGTTTCTATGCGGTCTACCATGGCCCGGAAGGGCTCAAGAATATTGCCCAGCGTGTCCATCGGCTGACCTGCATCCTCGCCGCCGGCCTGGAACGCCACGGCATTACCCGTGTGAACCAACACTTCTTCGACACCCTGACCCTGGAAGTCGGTGGCACTCAGACCGCAATCATCGAAAGCGCCCAGGCGGCGCAGATCAATTTGCGCATTCTTGGTCGCGGGCGGTTGGGCCTGAGCCTCGACGAAACCTGTAACGAAACCACCGTGGCGAAACTGTTCGATGTGTTTCTCGGTGCCGATCATGGGCTCAACGTCGACGAGCTGGACGCTGAAACCCTGGAATCCGGCATTCCTGCAGGATTGCAGCGCAGTTCGCCTTATCTGCGTCATCCGGTGTTCAACGCCCATCACAGCGAAACCGAAATGCTGCGTTACTTGAAGCAGCTGGAAAACAAAGACCTGGCGCTCAATCAATCGATGATTCCGCTGGGCTCCTGCACCATGAAGCTCAATGCCACCAGCGAGATGATCCCGATCACCTGGCCGCAGTTCGCCAACCTGCACCCGTTCGTGCCGAAAGAGCAGGTGGTGGGATATTCCTTGATGATCGAGGAACTGGAACGCTGGCTCTGCGCGATCACCGGTTTCGATGCAATCTGCATGCAGCCCAACTCGGGCGCTCAGGGTGAGTACGCGGGGTTGCTGGCAATCCGCAGATATCACGAGAGCCGCCATCAGGGCGCGCGGGATATCTGCCTGATACCGTCTTCGGCCCACGGCACCAATCCGGCCTCGGCGCAAATGGCCGGGATGCGGGTGGTGATCGTCGAGTGCGACGAGGCGGGTAATGTCGATCTGGAAGACCTGAAAGAAAAGGCCATCGAGGCGGGGGACAAACTCGCCTGCCTGATGGCGACTTATCCTTCGACCCATGGGGTTTACGAGGAAGGCATCAGCGAGATCTGTGAAGTGATCCACCGCCATGGCGGTCAGGTGTACATGGATGGTGCCAACCTCAACGCGCAGGTCGGGTTGGCGCGGCCGGCGGACATCGGTGCCGATGTGTCGCACATGAACCTGCACAAAACATTCTGCATTCCCCACGGCGGTGGCGGGCCGGGGATGGGCCCGATTGGTGTCCGGGCGCACCTGGCGCCTTTTGTCGCCAATCACCCGGTGGTGCCGATCGATGGCCCGCTGCCGGGGAACGGCGCGGTAAGCGCAGCCCCTTGGGGCAGTGCAAGCATTCTGCCGATCAGCTGGATGTACATCGCGATGATGGGGCCGCAGCTGGCGGATGCGAGTGAGGTGGCGATCCTCGCCGCGAATTACCTGGCGCAGCATTTGTCCGGGGCGTTCCCGGTGCTCTACACCGGGCGCAACGAGCGAGTGGCCCACGAATGCATCCTCGACCTGCGTCCGCTCAAGGCGCTGACCGGGATCAGCGAAGAAGACGTTGCCAAACGGCTGATGGACTACGGCTTCCATGCGCCGACCATGTCGTTCCCGGTGCCGGGGACGTTGATGGTCGAACCGACCGAGAGTGAATCGAAGGCGGAACTGGATCGTTTCATCGATGCGATGCTGAGCATTCGCGCGGAGATCAACGAGGTGCAGAACGGCAATTGGCCGGCCGAGGACAACCCGCTGAAACGTTCACCGCATACCCTGGCCGATATCACCGGCGTCTGGGAGCGGCCGTACAGCATTGAGCAAGCGGTGACGCCGGATGCCCACACCAAGGCCCATAAGTACTGGCCGGTGGTGAACCGTGTGGACAATGTCTACGGCGATCGCAACCTGTTTTGCGCGTGTGTGCCGGTGGATGAATACCGCTGAAGTTACGGGACACACAAACCCAATGTGGGAGCGAGCAGGCTCGCTCCCACAGGGTTTTGCATCGGGCAAAAAAATGCCGCTCATTCAGAGCGGCATTTTTTGTTCAGCAACCCACCTTATTTCGAGGCGATGGCATTCTTCGCCAGGATGGCGTTCGCCAGTTCCATGTCCGTGGCTTGCAGGCCAGGGTTTTCAGCGCGGACTTTCTGCATGGCAGCTTCCAGATAGGGGCCGCGAATGGCGCCGTCACTGGCGACAAAGCTGCCGGCGTCGTCCTGGGCGGCGACGATCAGCTTGTGATCCCTGGAGGTCAGGTAGGACGTACCGGTGGTGGCACCGGAAGTAAGAATGTTACGCAAAAAACTGTCATCAGCCATCGCCGAACCGACTTGAAGGGACAACAAGGCGAGGGTAGCGACAGCAAGTTTGAGACGCATAAAAGGTGACTCCACTGGGTTTTAACTGCGGGCTTTGATTGCCAATAACCCAATCGAGTTCCGTGACGCTAGTCGGCCCGCTCCACCAGTAAAATCGCCCCTTGTTGCCCGATCACCCGAACACGGCTGCCGGTCGCGGTATCAGGCCCTCGGGCCATCCACACGCCATCGGCGACCTTGATCTTGCCGCGGCCGTTGATAATCGCTTCGCTGACCACGAACACCTTGCCGATCAGCTCTTGCCCTCGCAGGTTCAGGTTCGGCTGATCGCTGGCCCGCACCACACTGCGCTGACGTCTCCACCAGTACAGGGCGGTGAGGATCGAAAAAACGGCAAACAACAGCACCTGCCATTCCCAAGGCAAATCCGGTATCAGGAACGTCAGCACGCCGACGATGCCAGCTGCCATGCCGATCCACAGCAGATAACCGCCGGCACCGAACACCTCGAGGATCAGCAACAGCGTGCCCAGGGCCAGCCAGCTCCAGAACGAAAACAGTTCCATGGGCGGCGACCTCAGCCTTTCTTGCCGTCGAAGGTGGCCTTGACGATTTCGCCGATGCCACCGACGGCACCGATCATCGAACCGGCTTCGAGCGGCATCAGGATCACTTTGCTGTTGTTGGCCGAGGCCAGTTTGCCCAAGGCATCGATGTACTTCTGTGCGACGAAGTAGTTGACCGCCTGCACGTTACCGCCGGCGATGGCTTCGGACACCACTTTGGTGGCCTGGGCTTCGGCCTGGGCCTGACGTTCCCGGGCCTCGGCTTCGAGGAACGCCGCCTGACGGCTGCCCTCGGCTTCGAGAATCTGCGCCTGCTTCTTGCCTTCGGCGGTGAGGATCGCCGAGGCGCGCAAACCTTCGGCCTCCAGAATCTGTGCGCGTTTGATCCGTTCGGCTTTCATCTGGCCGGACATGGCGGCCATCAGGTCGGCGGGAGGGCTGATGTCCTTGATCTCGATCCGGGTGATCTTGATCCCCCACGGCGCCGTGGCTTCATCGACAGTGCGCAGCAGTTTTTCGTTGATGTTGTCGCGCTGGCTGAGCATCGCATCCAGTTCCATGGAGCCGAGCACAGTGCGGATATTGGTTTGCAGCAGATTGCGGACGGCATGTTCGAGGTTGTTCACCTCGTAGGCAGCCTGTGCGGTATTGACCACCTGGAAGAAGCATACGGCGTCGATCTGCACAGTGGCGTTGTCGGCGGTGATGACTTCCTGGGGCGGAATGTCCAACACGCTTTCCATTACGTTGATCTTGCGGCCGATGCGGTCCATCACCGGAATGATGATGCTCAAGCCTGGCTTGAGGGTATTGGTGTAACGGCCGAAGCGTTCGACCGTCCATTCAAACCCTTGGGGCACCACTTTGAAGCCCATGAAAAGAATGGCCACGACCAGTACGACGAAGAGAATCAGTGCAATGCTCATAACGGTCCCTGTCCAGTCTGGTTGGGTTGCGATGACCAGAGTGTAGGGCAAAAGATTTGAATGCGACTTGGAGAGGCCAAATGCCGGTAAGTCTAGAAATTTGAGCGACGAAAATCCTGTGGGAGCGTGGCTTGCCCGCGAAGAACGATGACGCGTAACACCTGAAAAAACGCGGTGTATTCTTCGCGGGCAAGCCACGCTCCCACAGGGGATGTGTCTTAACTTACCGGCATGAGGGGATGTCTATTTCTGCTCACTCTGCGGCGTCACTCGCAACACCTCTTCAATCGTGGTCAACCCCGCCGCCACTTTCTGCGCCCCCGACAACCGTAAACTGCGCATGCCTTCCTTGAACGCTTGACGGCGGACCGCCAGTAGATCGGTATCGGGGTTGATCAGCGCTTTGATGCCGTCCGTCAGCTGCATGATTTCGTAAACCCCGGCGCGACCGCGGTAGCCGGTTTCGCGGCATTCCAGGCAACCGATGGCGCGCTGGGCATTAGTCGGCAGTGGCGCTTGCCAGGGCCGGGTCAGGGTTTGCCAGTCGTCTTCGCCCAACGTCAAGGGGGCCTTGCAGTGAGGGCATAACGTACGAACCAGACGCTGGGCCATGACCCCGAGCACCGTGGCCTTGATCAGGTAATGCGGCACGCCAAGTTCCAGCAGGCGACTGATGGCGCTCGGCGCATCGTTGGTGTGCAACGTCGACAGCACCAGGTGACCGGTGAGTGCCGCCTGAATCGCCATCTCGGCGGTTTCGAGGTCGCGGATCTCGCCGATCATGATGATGTCCGGGTCTTGTCGCATCAGCGCGCGCACGCCGGCGGCAAAGGTCAGGTCGATGTTGTGTTGGACCTGCATCTGATTGAACGCCGGCTCGACCATTTCGATCGGGTCTTCGATGGTGCAGAGGTTGACCTCCGGCGTCGCCAGTTTCTTGAGGGTGGTGTACAGCGTGGTGGTCTTGCCCGAACCGGTCGGCCCGGTCACCAGAATGATGCCGTTGGGTTGGCGGATCATGTCTTGCCAGCGGCGCAGGTCCTCGGCGGAAAAACCCAGTTGATCGAAGTCCTTGAGCAGCACTTCCGGGTCGAAGATCCGCATCACCATCTTCTCGCCGAACGCTGTCGGTAATGTCGACAACCGCAACTCTACTTCGCCGCCGTCCGGGGTCTTGGTCTTGACCCGGCCGTCCTGGGGTTTGCGCTTTTCCGCAACGTTCATCCGCCCCAGGCTTTTCAGGCGGCTGACGATGGCCATGGTCACCTGCGGCGGGAATTGATAGACGTTGTGCAGCACGCCGTCGATGCGAAAGCGCACCGTGCCTTGCTCGCGCCGGGGTTCGATGTGGATATCGCTGGCCCGTTGCTGGAACGCGTACTGAAACAGCCAATCGACAATGTTGACGATATGCGCATCGTTGGCGTCCGGCTCCTGGTCGCTGGCGCCGAGGTTGAGCAATTGTTCGAAGTTGCCCAGGTTGCTTGTCTGCTGATCGGTGTTGGTGGCGCCGCTGACCGATTTGGCCAGGCGGAAAAACTCCACGCTGAAGCGCTGGATGTCCACCGGATTGGCCACCACGCGCTTGATCGGCAGTTTCAACACGTGGGTCAGGTCGGCTTCCCAGCCGCTGACGAAGGGCTGGGCGCTGGCCACGGTGACGGCATCGCGGTCGATGGACACCGCCAGAATCTTGTGGCGCTGGGCGAAGGCATAGGACATCAGCGGCGTAATGGCGGCGACGTTGATTTTCAGTGGGTCGATGCGCAAGTAAGGCTGGCCGGCCTGCTGGGACAGCCACAGCGTCAGGTTTTCCAGGTCGAGGTGTTTACCGGGACGGCTGAGGTCGTCCAGTTGTTGGCTGGCGATGAATTCCAGCGGATGTTGCTGAGCATTGGCGGCGTGACGGCGGCGGGCGTTGAGTGCGTGCTCGGCCGAATCCTGGCTGATAAAGCCCTGCGCGACCAGTTCACGCAGCAAATCGTTAAGGTCCAGCCAGCGGTCCTGAGTGGCGAGTTGAACGGACATGCGGGCTCCTTATGAACAACCGTTCGCAAAGGATAGCTGCGCACCAGCAGACCGTTGGGCCACTACCGGACCAACACGTGTCGGGTTTTTTCAGCCAGCTGCCTGCGCCGGCTCTGCCCACACAGAATCAGCCGCTTGCAGATTCACCGAGCAGACGCTGATCAGGTTACGTAATTTTTCCGCGATCACCTCGGCTCGGTGCCAGCTCAGGCCGTCCATGATGATGTCGATCGATAGCAGATCGTTCAGGCGCTGCACGTTGACCTGCTGTGGCGTCAGAAACTGCAAGGCAAACAGATTGAGCGCGCGACACAACAGATCCGGCTCGGCTTCGGCCAGCAGTTGGTATTGAACGCGGCAGTGGGCGTTGCTGGCGTTCCAGACATCGGCGCGGGCGGGCGAGGTGTTCACGGCTTCCAGGGGCGGCATGGTCGGGCTCCAAAATCGTTGGAGGAATTTTTACATTCAGTGCCGGGTATTTCTTATCTATTATTGGGTGTATTGACGATTTATCGAATCGATCAATTCAAGATCATATTAATTTAAGGTTTTTCTATGCGCAGCGAGCTGGATGGCTACGACCGCAAGATTCTCGCGTTGCTGCAAGAGGACGCTTCGCTGTCCAGCGCGCAGATCGCCGAACGGGTGGGGCTCTCGCAGTCGCCCTGCTGGCGGCGGATTCAGCGGATGAAGGAGGAGGGGATCATTCGCGGCCAGGTGACGTTGCTTGACCGCAAGAAAATCGGCCTCAACACGCAGATATTTGCCGAGATCAAACTCAACGCCCACGGACGGTCGAACTTCACTGAGTTCACCGATGCGATTCGCGGTTTTCCGCAAGTGCTGGAATGCTATGTGCTGATGGGGTCGGTGGATTTCTTGCTGCGGATCGTCACGGCAGACATCGAGGCTTATGAGCGCTTCTTCTTCGAGAAGCTGTCGATGGTGCCGGGGATTCAGGAGGTCAACTCGATCGTGGCCTTGTCGGAAATCAAATCCACGACGAGTTTGCCGGTGTTGCGTTGATTGTTGCGGTAGAGGTTTTTTGTGGCGAGGGGGCTTGCCCCCGTTGGGTCGCGAAGCGGCCCCAAAAGCTTTGCGACTGCTTCGCAGCCCCAACGGGGGCAAGCCCCCTCGCCAGAGGGTGTTACAGACGCAGCAGAGTTTTCCAGGCGCGATTCTGATACACCGCAATCGCCTGCTGCTTACGCGCATCCAGGGCCTCGTCGGTGATCGGCTCATTAGCTAGCAGGGCAAGCTGTTTCAGCTCACCGTACAGGCGATCCATTTCCGGGATGTCCAGCACGCTACGGGCGTGGTGCAGCCAGGCCTGGATACGCTCGATGCGCGGCAGTTGCTCGGCCAGGTCTTCCGGCTGTTGCTGGTAACGCTGCAATTGCAGCGAGTTGGCTTCTTCGCCCAGAAGGCGTGGCAGCCAGCTGCCCAGTTGCGCGGCGCCCTGGCGATTGCCGCGGGTGTTGCGATCGGCGGCCCAGGTGCGGGCCAGCAGCCAGCGCGAAGTGTTCAGCGAGAACAGGCCCCAACGCGGATCTTCCAGCTCTTCGAGGAACTGCTCCGGCGCGGCTTTGCGCACGTCTTCGTCGTCCAGGCCGGCTTGTACCAGCGGGCGCCAGTCTTCCAGCAGGGCATCCAGCGCGACTCGCAGATCGTGAGTCGATTGACGCGGTGCGGCCTGGCCGAGGCTGCTGATCAGCGCGCGCACTTCCGCAAGGTTTTCGACCCAGTCCTGCAGCAGGCGCCAGTGGCCATTGAAGCGATACTGCTCGGCCAGACGCTGGCTGCTGCTCAGCAAATGCCAGCTCAGGGCGGCGAACGCATCGTCCAGCGGCATTTCGGCGCTGATCTGTGGCGCCGGCAGGCTCAACGAATAGCTGTTGGCGTCGAACAGGCGATAACCGCGCTCGGCTTTGCTGATGTCGCATGGCATCAGCGGCAGGGTCGCGGCCAGTTCGGCGGCCAGTTCCAGCAGCGCGGCCGGTTCGCCTTCGCGCAGTTCCAGTTCCAGTTCGCAGATTTCTTCTTTCTGCTTGCCGACCACCACGTGGCCCAGGTCCAGCGCGGCTTCGATGACCACTTTGGTCTTGCCACGACCCCAGGCGATTTCCGCGCGTTCGCGAACGAAATCGGTGGTGAAGATGGCTTTCAGGGTTTTCTTGTCCAGCTCGGCCAACTCTTCGGGCCAGCATTCGCCGTCGAGTTTTTTCACGTCGAGTTTGGCTTTGGGCAGGTGCCAGTCGTACTCGTGACGCTCGGACAGACCGGCGACGCTCTGGCCACGGGTCTTGAGGGTCTGAATCACTTCTTCGCCATCGCGGCGCAGGCGCAGGGCCACCTTGGCGCGGGCCAAGTCGCGCTCGGGCGTGTCGAAGTACTGGTTCATCAAGTCACGGCGTTCCCAGCCACTTTTGTTGCGTTTTTTCAGTAACGGGTGCTCGCGCAGGGCGGCGAGGGTTTCGCGGCTGACGCGGAGTTTGATTTCGGTTTCTTTCTGCATGGCCGGAAAATCCAGGATCGGGAGCGCAGCCGGGAGAATGTGTGGCTGCCAAGGTCGTGCAGTGTACAGGACTGAAGGGTCGTAGGGTCTGTTGACGCTTGGTGATGGCCGCGGCGGTTTATTCCTGTCGCCGGATGGCTCTATGATGGACTTCAATTCGGGAGTTG
The DNA here is from genome assembly GCF_024168645.1 of Pseudomonas sp. GGS8. Lineage (NCBI taxonomy): Bacteria > Pseudomonadati > Pseudomonadota > Gammaproteobacteria > Pseudomonadales > Pseudomonadaceae > Pseudomonas > Pseudomonas sp. GGS8. The sequence continues at coordinate 2,202,966 of NZ_JALJWF010000001.1, forward strand.
GGAGTCAGCGATGCCTTTGCCGTCCATGAGAGATCAGTTCGCTGCGCTGATCGCCGCGCCGTCTGTCAGCTGTACCCAACCCAGCCTGGATCAAACCAATCGGCCGGTCATCGACTTATTGGCGACATGGCTCGGGGAGCTGGGTTTTGCCTGCGACATCCAGCAGGTCAGCCCCGGCAAATTCAACCTGCTGGCCAGTTTCGGTTCCGGCCCCGGCGGCCTGGTGCTGGCCGGTCACAGCGATACGGTGCCATACGATGCGGCGCTGTGGCAGACCGACCCGCTGAAACTGACGGAGGTGGACGGCCGCTGGGTCGGCCTGGGCAGTTGCGACATGAAGGGTTTTTTCGCCCTGGCCATCGAAGCCGTCAAACCCTTGCTCGACCAACCGTTCAAACAACCCTTGTTGATTCTTGCGACTTGCGATGAAGAAAGCTCGATGTCGGGTGCGCGTGCCTTGGCCGAAGCCGGGCGGCCGCTAGGTCGTGCGGCGGTGATTGGCGAGCCGACAGGGTTGAAGCCGATCCGCTTGCACAAAGGCGTGATGATGGAACGCATCGACATCCTCGGTCAGAGCGGTCACTCATCGGACCCGAGCCTGGGCCATAGCGCCCTCGAAGCCATGCACGATGCCATCGGCGAACTGCGCGGCTTGCGTCTGGCATGGCAGCGGGAATTTCGTAATCCGCAGTTCAGCGTGCCGCAGCCGACGATGAATTTCGGCTGCATTCACGGTGGCGATAACCCCAACCGCATCTGCGGCCAGTGCTCCCTGGAGTTTGACCTGCGCCCGCTGCCAGGCATGGACCCCAGAGCCCTGCGCGCGGCGATCTTGCAGAAGCTCAAGCCCATCGCCGAGCGACATCAGGTGAAGATCGATTACGCGCCATTGTTCCCCGAAGTGCCGCCATTCGAGCAGGCCGAGGACTCGGAATTGGTGAGGGTCGCCGAAAAGCTCACCGGCCATCGCGCCGAAGCAGTGGCGTTCGGCACAGAAGCGCCTTATCTTCAGCGCCTTGGCTGTGAAACATTGGTATTGGGCCCCGGCGACATCGCCTGCGCCCATCAACCGGGGGAATACCTCGAAATGTCACGTTTGCAGCCTACCGTGCATCTATTACGTCAACTGATCGAACATTACTGCCTGACGCCGGCGTCGCTCGTATAAATTGCCCGTGTCACAACCCGTACTTATGAGGAGAGCGCGCGTGTCGCCAAGCCTGTTCCGACGATAACCATCAGCCCGCTGTGCGTTTACTGCGTTACTCTTTTTTCGGCTGCTATTTATTACAGGCCCAGGTTCATGCCCGAATACGTCAATTGGCTTCGTCACGCTTCGCCTTACATCAATGCCCACCGCGATTGCACCTTCGTCGTCATGCTGCCCGGCGACGGCGTAGAGCATCCGAACTTCGGCAATATCGTCCACGACCTGGTGCTACTGCACAGCCTGGGCGTGCGACTGGTGCTGGTTCACGGTTCGCGTCCGCAAATTGAAACCCGCCTCGCTGCTCGCGGCCTGACCCCGCATTACCACCACGGCATGCGCATCACCGATGCGGCGACGCTGGAGTGTGTGATTGATGCGGTCGGTCAACTGCGCATTGCCATCGAAGCGCGGTTGTCCATGGACATGGCCTCGTCGCCGATGCAGGGCTCGCGCCTGCGGGTAGCCAGCGGCAATCTGGTGACTGCGCGGCCTATTGGTGTGCTTGAAGGTGTCGACTATCACCACACCGGCGAGGTGCGTCGGGTCGACCGCAAGGGCATCAATCGCCTGTTGGACGAGCGCTCCATCGTGCTGTTGTCGCCGTTGGGTTACTCGCCGACCGGCGAGATCTTCAACCTCGCCTGCGAAGATGTCGCGACCCGTGCGGCCATCGATCTGGGTGCAGACAAACTGCTGCTGTTCGGTGCCGAACTCGGTCTGCTGGATGAAAATGGTCGTCTGGTTCGCGAACTGCGTCCGCAACAAGTGCCGGCGCACCTGCAACGCCTGGGCAGCAACTATCAGGCCGAACTGCTGGATGCGGCCGCTGAGGCATGCCGGGGCGGTGTGGCGCGCAGTCATATCGTCAGCTACGCCGAAGATGGCGCACTGCTGACTGAACTGTTCACCCGTGACGGTGGCGGTACGTTGGTGGCCCAGGAGCAATTCGAAGTTGTGCGCGAGGCGGCCATCGAGGATGTCGGCGGTTTGCTGGACTTGATCAGCCCGCTGGAAGAGCAGGGCATTCTGGTACGTCGTTCTCGCGAGGTGCTGGAGCGTGAGATCGAGCAGTTCAGTGTGGTCGAACGTGAAGGCATGATCATCGCCTGCGCGGCGCTGTATCAGATTGCCGATTCGGATGCGGGGGAGCTGGCGTGTCTGGCGGTGAACCCGGAGTACCGCCATGGCGGTCGCGGTGATGAATTGCTGGAGCGCATTGAAACCCGCGCCCGGGCTCAGGGCCTGAAAACCCTGTTCGTGCTCACCACCCGGACCGCCCACTGGTTCCGTGAGCGAGGCTTTGTGCCGAGCAGCGTCGATCGCCTGCCGTCGGCGCGGGCGTCGCTTTACAACTATCAGCGTAATTCGAAGATCTTCGAAAAAGCCCTCTGACCCCCGAACCTGTAGGAGCGAAGCTGCCCGCGAAGGCGTCATCAAGGGCAACCGATAAATCGAGTTGTCTGCTTCGCGGGCAAGCCTCGCTCCAGAGCGGTGTGTTACGTATTGGGTGCTGACGTACGGACAGCACCGTCTCTCCCTTCCCTTGTTCCAGCAAGAACTTCGCCGTCTCTCCAATCCTTTGTCGTGCCGCCATCGAGTAGCGCGGCGGTCTGCTGCGCGGGGTTGACCACTTGCGGACTGCTATTGAAACGGCGCCAATCGATTTTATGGCCTATGGTCTTCTCGTAATCGCCGTCAGCTTGAGGGACTTTGCGGGGTGCGACGCCGGTTTGATAACCGAATGTGAGCGTCGCCGCCTGAGTGGAAAGAGAAAATAATATCGATACATAAACTGTAACAAATTGACTAGATAGTGCGCGTTTAGCCATCATGACGTCGCCTTTTCGATAGGGATTGACGTGTACGGGATGTACCGAGGCTAATGAATCTAAAAAAAGGCAGACAAATGCCTTTTAGGAATTAGCTTTTGGGCCAATGCCGTTATGTCCGGTTCGATGATTCGCCGGCAGGGACTCAATATTCGACATTAGACCTTGGTCGTGGGCACACATGGTTACGATTGACTTGGTAGTCACGGTCTGGCGCTAATCGCGCATCTGTGGATCCAGGGCTTTCGACCCAAGACCAAAGAACACAAAAATTAGAAAACGAGAGGAGCGAAACATGAACAAGTCCACCTTAGCCCTGGCTGTGGCCGTGGGGGTTTTGGCGCAGCAGGCCGGCGCCGCGGGTTTCCTGGAAGACAGCAAGGCTTCCGTCAGTTCCCGGACCATGTATTACGACGCCGATGTCCGTGAAGGCGACAATAGAGCTGCAAACCGTCAGCGAGAAACCGCTGAGGGTCTCAAGTTCGATTACCTGTCCGGGTTCACCCAGGGTACCGTTGGTTTCGGTATCGACGCCCAGGCACTGGTCGGCATCCATCTGGATGGCGGCAGGGGACATCACCCGCTCGGTAACAGCAACTCCTTCTTCCCGAGCGACGGCGACAGGTCCGCCGACGAGTGGAGTCGTCTGGATGCCAACGTCAAGGCGCGTTTCTCGAAGACCGAGGCCCACTTGGGTGGCGGTCTGGCACCTAACCTGCCGATCCTGATTGCGAACGACAGCCGTGTGCTGCCGCAGACCTTCGAAGGTGGCACCATCACCTCGAAGGAAATCGACAACGTGACCTTCAACCTGGGTCAACTGGAGCACGCGTCAGGTCGCGCCTCCTCTAACGACACTGGCCTGGCAGTGGCTGGCGGTACTCAGGACAGCAACCAGTTCCGTTACGCCGGTGCTGACTGGAAAGTCACCAAAGACCTCACGCTGCAGTACTACTATGCGAATCTGGAAGACTACTACAAGCAGAACTTCCTCGGCCTGGTGCACGTCTACCCGATCGCCCCGAACCAGTCGTTCAAGACTGATATTCGTTATTTCGACAGCAGCTCCGATGGCAAGAACGGCGACGCCGGCTACCGCTTCAACAACAACAATGGCTACGCCAAGAATGCAGGCGAGGTCGATAACAAGACCTGGAGTGCGACGTTCACCTACACCCTGGGTGGCAGCGCGTTCCTGCTTGGTCATCAGCGTGTCAGCGATGACGGCGGCTTCGTCTTCTTGAACCAGGGCAGCCTGATCGATAGCAAGGGTCGTCAAGAAGGTGCCGGTGGCGCCAGCTTCTACTCGTTCACCGACGCCACCGTGGGCAGCTTTATCCGTGCCGGTGAAAACACCACGTACGGTCAGTACTCCTATGACTTCGCCTCACTGGGCGTGCCAGGTTTGAAAGCTTCGATTGCTTACCTGGATGGCCGAGACATCAAGGCAACCAGCGGCGTGGGTAAAGACCTGAATGAGCACGAGACCGACGCGCGTGTGGACTACGTGATTCAAACGGGTCCACTCAAAGGGTTTGGTACGACTCTGCGTCACGGTACTTACAGCGGTAATACCAGCACCGCTGACCAAGACCAGACCCGTCTGATCTTCAACTACACCTACAGCTTCCTGTAATAGCCATTAAAAAAGGGCCTCGCCTGCTGGCGAGGCTTTTTTTTGTGCGCTTTTTTATATTCCAAAAAAATAGATTAAGTAGATTATTTATTCTTTTTTGTTTTTTTCCCGAGTCTATAAAATGAAACCATCAGGTACTCATTGGCAGCAAAACGAGTATCGGATTCAGCAACCTCGATTTTGAAGGTTAAGGAATTGGTTCATGAGCCGATACCTTGTGTTCCGGCATGGATTTTTATATCCAAATGATATGAAAAAAACACATATAAATCTTTTTGGTTTATAAGCCGACCCCAATCAAGGTGGCCTGACCACCTGGCGCTCATTGCGCCTCCTTGGATCCGGGCACTCGACCCAGGACCAGGAACCCAGAATTAGAAACGATAGGAGCGAAACAATGAACAAGTCCACCTTGGCCCTGGCTGTGGCCGTAGGGGTTTTGGCGCAGCAGGCAGGCGCCGCCGGTTTCATCGAAGACAGCAAGGCTACATTGGGGCTGCGCAACTTCTACATCAACACCGATAACCGCGATTCCGATGCTGGTACCGCCAAGGTCAAGGCCAACGGCGTTCAAAGCAAGAACGAAGAGTGGGGCCAAGGCTTCGATCTGCGCTTCACTTCCGGCTACACCCAAGGCACTGTCGGCTTCGGTATCGATGCCATCGGCCTGTTGGGCGTGCGTCTGGACACCGGCGGTGGCACTAACGGCGCCACTTCGACTTCTTACGGCGGTACTGTTTTCCCAAGCGAGTCCAACGGCGAAGCGGTTGATAATTTCTCCAGCCTGGGCCTGACTGCCAAAGCCAAGATCTCCCAGACCGAACTGAAGTTGGGCACTCTGCAGCCAAAACTGCCGGTGATCGTGACCAACGACGGCCGTCTGCTGCCACAAACTTTCCAGGGTGGTCAGATCACCTCGAACGAGATCAAAGACCTGACACTGGTCGGCGGTCAGATCGAGCACGCCAAGGGCCGTAACTCCAGCAACAACGAAGAGTTGTCGATTGCTGGCGCCAACGCTCACACTGCTGCCGGTCGTGACAGCAACAAGTTCATCTATGGCGGTGGCGACTACAAAATCACCAAAGACCTGACTGCTCAGTACTACTACGGCAACCTGGAAGATTTCTACAAGCAGCACTTCCTGGGTCTGGTTCACAACTGGTCGATTGGTCCAGGCGTACTGAAGTCTGACTTCCGTTACTTCAACAGCCGTGACGATGGCGCCAACGGCCATGACTCTGCCTATTTCACTACAGGTGACTACGGCACCGGCATTACCAAAGGTAAAGTCGACAACAACCTGTATAGCGGCCTTTTCCTGTACTCGGTTGCCGGTCACACCTTCGGTGGCGGTTACCAGGTCAGCAACGGTAATAGCGACTTCCCTTGGCTGAACCAGGGTGACGGCTCGTCGGCTTACCTGACTACCGACAGCCAGATCGCCAAGTTCGCCCGTGCCGGCGAACGTACCTGGCAAGCTCGCTACTCGTACGACTTTGCCAAAGTCGGCCTCCCAGGTCTGACCGCGGGTATGGTTTATCTGCGTGGCGATAACATCGACACAACCGGTAAAGCGGGGGCAGCTCAGACTAGCGTCAACGCAACTGGCCGTTCCGAGTGGGAACGTGACCTGACCCTGGCGTACGTAGTACAAGAAGGCCCGCTGAAAAACCTGGGCCTCACCTGGAAAAACGCCATGTGGCGCAACGACGTTCCAGGTCAGCGCGACCAGGACGAAAACCGTCTGATCGTCAGCTACTCGATCCCGCTGTTGTAATAGCGCTCGCGTAACCGACGAAAAAAAGCCCCGCCCGGCATCACGCCGGGCGGGGCTTTTGCGTTTTCAAGGCGGGCTCACCCCCGTAAACCCTCCTTGAAGTTCCCTTTTTGCAACAACTCAAGGCCTTCTCGAACCTCGGGATCGATGTTCGTCCCGATGGCACGTCTGGTCCAGTGAACAGATCTTTAATATTCGTTTAAGGTCTAAATAAATCAATATTTATTCTTTTTAATTCAATAAGAACACAGGCACAGTTGGGCTCAACAAGCACTCACCAGGAGCAGCACCATGAGCCTCAGACTGGGCGATATCGCCCCCGATTTCGAACAGGATTCCAGCGTCGGCACCCTCCGTTTCCACGAATGGCTGGGCGATAGCTGGGGTGTGCTGTTTTCTCACCCGGCGGACTTTACCCCGGTGTGCACCACCGAACTGGGCTTCACCGCCAGGCTCAAGGAAGATTTCGCCCAGCGTGGCGTCAAAGCCATTGCCCTGTCGGTGGACCCGGTGGACTCGCATCACAAGTGGATCGAGGACATCAATGAAACCCAGAACGCCATCGTCAACTTCCCGATCCTCGCCGATGCGGACCGTAAAGTGTCCGACCTGTACGACCTGATCCACCCGAATGCCAACGACACCCTGACCGTGCGCTCGTTGTTCGTGATTGATCCGAACAAGAAGATTCGGCTAACCATCACTTACCCGGCGAGTACCGGCCGTAATTTCAATGAGATTCTGCGGGTGATCGATTCGCTGCAGCTCACCGACAACTACAAGGTGGCCACCCCGGCCAACTGGCAGGACGGTGATGAGGTGGTGATCGTGCCGTCACTCAAGGATGAAGATGAAATCCAGCGCCGTTTTCCCAAGGGGTATCGCGCGGTGAAACCGTACCTGCGCCTGACGCCGCAGCCGAACAGGTAATCATCCGAATTTTGCGGTGTGGCTGAAATCGCTATCGCGGGCAAGCCCGCTCCCACAGTGGATTGGGGAGGATTAGAGATGTATGGCAGACCTAAAACCCTGTGGGAGCGGGCTTGCCCGCGAAGGCGGCAGACCGCCCAGTGAAAATTTCATGTCATCGACAAAGCAGGGGATTTCAGGCCGTTTCGACGGCCTGTTTTTTTGTCCGGAAAAAGACAATCAGTATATTCATTAAAGGTATAACCAAATGAATAAATATGATTTATGGATATATAAATCACCTGTTAAGGTCACTCCATCGACGCGAGATCGCAAGCTGCGAATCGCCAACACCGCTCAAGGAACTGTCTGAATGCTGGTCGTCTCACTCGGTGGCAGCCCTAGCCCACGCTCCCGTTCCGGGGTGTTGCTGGAACGCTCCAAACACTGGTTGCAAGAGCAAGGTGTGGAAGTGGTGAGTTACCAGGTACGGGACTTCCCGGCCGAAGATTTGCTGCATGCCCGCTTCGACAGCCCGAAGGTGATCGATCTGTTGCAACAAATTGATAACGCCGACGGCCTGCTCATCGCCACCCCGGTTTACAAAGCGTCGTTCTCCGGTGCGCTGAAAACCGTACTCGATCTGCTGCCCGAACGCGCCCTGGCCCACAAAGTGGTTCTGCCAATGGCGACCGGCGGCAGCATCGCCCACATGCTGGCGGTGGATTACGCGCTCAAGCCGGTGTTGTCGGCGTTGAAGGCCCAGGAAATGCTGCAGGGGATTTTTGCCGTGGACAGCCAGATCGCTTACGGCGAAGGCAGTGCCCAGGCACAGTTGGCTCCCGAGCTTGCGCAACGACTGAACGAATCGCTGGAGCTGTTTTACAGCGCCATGGCTCGTCGGCCCAAGCCGCTCGATCCGAACCTGTTGAACGAACGTTTGTTGAGTGCTCGCTGGAGCATTTAAGCCAGCCCTAAAGCCACATCTGAATTTGAAGTACTCACCTTACTGACCCGCTAACGGGCAAGCAGGTGCAGCCAAAACCCAACTGCAAAAAGGAGAGCGCTATGCGCACTGTCATTTTGCGTCGTGGTCTGGTCGCTCTGTTTGCTGCGGCTGTGTCCTTCGGCGTTATTACTCAAGCTCAAGCCGAGACTCTGCGAATCGGCTATCAGAAATACGGCACCCTGGTGCTGCTCAAAGCCAAAGGCACTCTGGAAAAACGCCTCGCCGCCCAAGGCGTGGACGTGCAATGGACGGAATTCCCCGGCGGCCCGCAACTGCTTGAAGGCCTGAACGTCGGCTCCATCGACTTCGGCGTCACCGGAGAAACGCCTCCGGTTTTCGCTCAGGCCGCAGGCGCCGATCTGCTCTACGTTGCTTATGAACCGCCAGCGCCCCACAGTGAAGCGATCCTGGTGCCGAAGGGCTCGCCGATCAAATCGGTGCAGGAACTCAAGGGCAAGAAAGTCGTGCTCAACAAAGGCTCCAACGTGCACTACCTGCTGGTGCGTGCGCTGGAAGACGCCGGCCTCAAATACACCGACATCCAGACCGTGTTCCTGCCGCCCGCCGATGCCCGCGCCGCGTTCGAGCGCGGCAGTGTCGATGCCTGGGTGATCTGGGACCCGTACCAGGCTGCCGCCGAACAGCAACTGCAAGCTCGCACTCTGCGCGACGGTAAAGGCATCGTCGACAACCACCAGTTCTATCTGGCGACCAAGCCTTACGCGCAGAAAAATCCTGAAGTGATCAAAACCCTGGTGGAAGAAGTGCGCGCGGTCGGTGAATGGTCCAAGGCCAATCCCGAGGACGTAACCCGACAGGTTTCGCCACTGCTCGGCCTGCCGGCGGACATCACCCTGACCTCGGTGAAACGCCAAGGCTACGGCGCGCTGTTCCTGACCCCTGAGGTGGTCTCTGCCCAACAGAAAATCGCCGACAGCTTCTACCAGCTCAAGCTGATTCCCAAGCCCTTGAGCATCAAAGACGTGATCTGGACGCCACCGGCGGCCGTGGCCAAAGCGCAGTAATTCGATTCCCCAAGGAGACCACTCCATGAGCCTCAATATCTTCTGGTTCCTGCCTACCCACGGCGACGGCCATTACCTTGGCACCGCCGAGGGCGCTCGCGCCGTCGACCACGGTTACTTGCAACAAGTCGCGCAAGCGGCGGATCGTCTGGGTTTTGGCGGGGTGCTGATTCCCACCGGTCGCTCCTGCGAAGACTCGTGGCTGGTGGCCGCATCGCTGATCCCGGTGACCCAGCGTTTGAAATTCCTTGTCGCCCTGCGCCCCGGGATCATTTCCCCGACGGTGGCGGCGCGTCAGGCCGCGACCCTGGATCGTCTGTCCGGCGGTCGTGCGCTGTTCAACCTGGTCACCGGTGGCGATCCGGAAGAATTGGCCGGCGATGGTTTGTTCCTCAGTCACGAAGAACGCTATCAGGCTTCGGTGGAATTCACTCGCATCTGGCGTCGGGTACTGGAAGGCGAAACCGTCGATTACGACGGCCAGCACATCAGCGTGAAGGGTGCCAAGTTGCTCTATCCGCCGATCCAGCAACCGCGTCCACCGCTGTATTTCGGCGGCTCGTCGGAAGCGGCGCAAGACTTGGCGGCAGAGCAGGTTGAAATGGTCCTGACCTGGGGCGAGCCACCGGCGGCCGTTGCCGAGAAAATCGAGCAGGTTCGCGCCAAGGCCGCGAAGCTTGGCCGCACCGTGCGCTTCGGTATTCGCCTGCATGTGATCGTTCGCGAAACCAACGCCGAGGCGTGGCAAGCGGCGGATCGACTGATCTCTCATCTGGACGATGACACCATTGCACGCGCCCAGGCTTCTCTGGCGCGTTTCGATTCGGTCGGCCAGCAACGCATGGCCGCTTTGCATGGCGGTAGTCGCGACAACCTGGAAGTCAGTCCCAACCTCTGGGCCGGTGTCGGTCTGGTGCGCGGCGGGGCCGGTACGGCGCTGGTCGGCGATGGTCCGACCGTGGCCGCCAGGGTCAAGGAATACGCCGATCTGGGCATCGATACGTTCATCTTCTCCGGTTATCCACATCTGGAAGAATCCTACCGGGTGGCCGAGTTGCTGTTCCCGCACCTGGACATCGAGCGCCCGGAACTGCCGAAAAGCGCCGGTTACGTCAGCCCGTTCGGCGAGATGGTGGCCAACGACATTCTTCCCAAAGCGGCGTCCCAGAGCTGAGGTGCCGCCATGAAAAAAATTATCCACACCCTCGCGCCCTGGGCGTTGCCAGTCTTGTTGCTGGCGGTATGGCAACTGTCGGTGTCGGCGGGCTGGTTGTCGACGCGGATTCTGCCGGCGCCGATCGCGGTGATCGAAGCCGGCGTGAGCCTGGTGCGCAGCGGTGAAATCTGGACTCACCTGGCCATCAGCGGCTGGCGCGCGGCGCTCGGTTTCGCCATTGGCGGCGGTATCGGCCTGACCCTGGGCTTCATCACCGGCCTGTCGAAATGGGGCGAACGCCTGCTCGACAGTTCGGTGCAGATGATCCGCAACGTACCGCACCTGGCGCTGATCCCGCTGGTGATCCTGTGGTTCGGCATTGATGAGTCGGCGAAGATTTTCCTGGTGGCGTTGGGTACGTTGTTCCCGATCTACCTCAACACTTACCACGGCATCCGCAACGTCGATCCGGCGCTGGTGGAAATGTCCCGCAGTTATGGCTTGTCCGGTTTCAGCCTGTTCCGTCAGGTGATTCTGCCGGGTGCGCTGCCTTCGATTCTGGTCGGTGTGCGTTTTGCCCTGGGCTTCATGTGGCTGACTCTGATCGTCGCCGAAACCATCTCTGCCAGCGCCGGCATCGGTTACCTGGCGATGAATGCCCGGGAGTTCTTGCAGACCGACGTGGTAGTGCTGGCGATTCTTTTGTATGCCGTGCTCGGCAAACTCGCTGATCTCGCCGCCCGTGGACTGGAACGCGTGTGGCTGCGCTGGCATCCGGCCTATCAGGTTGCCAAGGGAGGTGCCGCATGACGGCTCAACAACCGCCACGCCTGCTGCGCGGAATTCCGCTGGCAGTGCGCAAGCTGCAAAAGACCTTCGGTTCGCGGCAAGTGCTGCGTGAAATCGAGCTGCACATTCCGGCCGGCCAGTTTGTGGCGGTGGTCGGGCGTAGCGGTTGTGGCAAAAGCACCTTGCTGCGCTTGCTCGCCGGTCTCGACAAGCCCACGGCTGGCGAGTTGTTCGCCGGTTCCGCACCGCTGAGTGCTGCCCGGGAAGACACCCGGCTGATGTTCCAGGAAGCACGGCTGCTGCCGTGGAAGAAGGTCATCGACAACGTCGGCCTCGGGCTCAAGGGCAACTGGCGCCCGCAAGCACTGGAAGCCCTTGAGGCGGTCGGCCTGGCGGATCGCGCCCACGAATGGCCGGCAGCCTTGTCCGGCGGGCAGAAGCAACGTGTGGCCCTGGCCCGTGCGCTGATCCATCAACCGCGTCTGCTGTTGCTCGACGAACCCCTGGGCGCACTGGATGCCCTGACCCGAATCGAGATGCAGCAACTGATCGAACGGCTCTGGCAACAACATGGCTTCACCGTGTTGCTGGTGACCCACGACGTCAGCGAAGCGGTGGCGATTGCCGATCGGGTGATTCTGATTGAAGAGGGCGAAGTCGGCCTCGACCTGGCAGTGGAGTTGCCGCGCCCTCGGGTTCGCGGCTCCCATCGGCTGGCTGCGCTGGAAACCGAAGTGCTCACCCGCGTGCTGTCGCTACCCGGCCAACCACCGGAACCGGAACCTGTTTCACCACTGCCCACGCAATTGCGCTGGGCTCAATAACTTAAAGATTCATCCAACGACAGGAATCAACATCATGACTATCAAAGCCATCAACGTTCGTAACCAGTTCAAAGGCTCGATCAAGGAAATCGTGCTCGGCGACGTCCTCTCGGAAATCGACGTGCAGACTGCCTCCGGCATCGTCACTTCGGTGATTACCACGCGCTCGGTGAAGGAGCTGGAACTGGTGGTCGGCAGCGAAGTGATCGCGTTTGTGAAATCCACCGAGGTGTCGATCGCCAAGTTGTAAGCACGTGCGCAAACAACAACCCCGGAGGGTGTGAGCCCTTCGGGGTTTTTTATGCGCGTGATTCAGTGAGTTCGGCGGTGCGGCCATCGCGGGCAAGCCCGCTCCCACAGGGATTTGTGTCGTACACAAATACAATGTTCGCTAAAGACCAAATGTGGGAGCGGCGGTGCGGCGATCCGACTTGCCCGCGATGGGGCCAGTGAAGCCAGCGAAGGTATCAGGCTGTAATAGCGCGCTTGGGCAGATAGGGTGGCAAGTACAACCCCAGATAAGCATCAAACACCCGCATCCCTTCTTCAGCCATGCGCGGCGTGATCTGCCCATGTTGCTGCACCGAGCGTGCATACACTCGATCCCCCAACTCCATGGCCAGGGCAAACACATCGACGTCTGTCGGCAGCCTTGGCAGCTCGAAGTGATGGTCGAACAGTTTGTGCATCAGGTCGCCGAGCTCAATGTCGTGTTGGCGGTCAGCCTGGGTGACTTCGGTCAGGCCGTGCTGGGCGAGGATCAACTGGCGGGCGGCGGCGTCTTCGTCGTAGATATCGAGCATGCGCTGTTCCACCAGTCGCGACAAATCGCGCCAGCCGTTGAGGGTGTGGTGGTCGATGGGCGCTTGCAGGCAAGCACGGAACGCGGCGTGGACGTCGGCGGTCAGGGCTTCGAGCAAGGCCGGGACGCTGGCGAAAAAGTGGTAGACGGAGGAGGGCGGGATCTCTGCACGTTCGGCGACGCTGTAGATCGACAGGCTGCCCACGCCCTCGGCGGCCAGCAACGTGCGGGCGGCATCGAGTATCGAATCGATCCGGGCCTGGCTGCGTGCGCGGGGTTTGCGTGGGGTGGCGAGTCGGGTCATTGAAGTCTCCTGCAGGGCAGCGGGCATTGTACGCAGAGCGCAGAGATGATCCATACCCTGTGGCGAGGGGGCTTGCCCCCGTTGGGCTGCGTAGCAGCCCCAAAACAGGCAATCTCGTTGTATCAGGGATACCGCGTTAGCTGGATTGGGGTGTGCTGCGCACTCCAACGGGGGTAAGCCCCCTCGCCACAGGGGTCATAAAAAACGCCGCAGGCTGTGAGGCCGGCGGCGTTGTTTTTTACGGCAACCGCTTACACGGTATGCAGGTACCAGTTGTACTCGAGGTCGGAGATGGAGTGTTCGAACTCCTCCAGCTCGCTCTCTTTACAGGCAACGAAGATATCGATGTATTTCGGATCGATGTACTTGGCCATGACTTCGCTGTCGTCCAGCTCGCGCAGTGCATCGCGCAGGTTGTTCGGTAGGCTTTGCTCGTTCTGCTCGTAGGAGTTGCCTTCCACGGGCGCGCCCGGCTCGATCTTGTTGGTCAGGCCGTGGTGTACGCCTGCCAGCACCGAAGCCATCAGCAGGTACGGGTTGGCATCGGCGCCGGCTACACGGTGTTCAATGCGCACGGCATCAGAGGATCCGGTCGGTACGCGAATCGCCACGGTGCGGTTGTCCAGGCCCCAGCACGGCGAGTTCGGCACATAGAACTGTGCGCCGAAACGACGGTAGGAGTTGACGTTCGGGCAGAGGAAAGCCATCTGCGCCGGCAGGGTCTCGAGCACACCGCCGATCGCGTGACGCAGTGCGGCGTTCTGCTCGGGATCCTCGCTGGCAAAAATGTTTTTGCCGTCTTTATCCAGGATCGAGATGTGGACGTGCAGACCATTACCCGCCTGGCCTGGATAAGGCTTGGCCATGAAGGTGGTGTCCATCTCATGGTCGTAGGCAATGTTTTTGATCAGACGCTTGAGCAGGACCGCGTAGTCGCAGGCCTTGATCGGGTCGGCCACGTGGTGCAGGTTCACTTCGAACTGCGCCGGGGCACTTTCCTTGACGATGGCGTCGGCAGGAATGCCTTGTTCTTTCGCGCCTTCCAGAATGTCCTGGAGGCAGTCGACATATTCGTCGAGGTCGTCGATCAGGTAGACCTGGGTCGAGTGCGGGCGTTTGCCGGAGATCGGCGAGCGCGGCGGTTGCGGGCGACCGTTCACGTTTTCCTGGTCGATCAGGTAGAACTCCAGTTCGAACGCGGCGCAGATGGTCAGACCCATCTCATCAAACTTGGCCACGACCTGACGCAGGACTTCGCGCGGATCGGCAAAAAATGGGTCACCTTCGAGTTCGTGCATGGTCATTAACAGTTGCGCAGTCGGGCGCTTCTGCCAAGGCTCATTGCACAGGGTGTCGGGGATTGGATAGCAGATTCGGTCAGCATCGCCGATGTCCAGGCCCAGGCCGGTGCTTTCTACCGTCGAGCCATTGATATCCAGAGCAAATAGAGAGGCCGGCAGGTTGATGCCTTTCTCGTAAACCTTGTGGAGGCTGGTGCGTTCGATGCGCTTGCCGCGCACCACACCATTCATATCCGCAATCAGAAGGTCAACGTACAGAACCTCAGGATGTTCCTTAAGGAACGCGTTCGCTTCGTTAAGCTGAACGGCACGCGGGGGTACCGACATGATGCAACACCTTTGTTGTTAAAAATATCAATCATTGATCTTTTCGGATTCCAGTCAACCCGAACGGCATGCCGAAGTCAAGTGAGGCCTTTTTTGCCCTAAAAAAGCGCCGGCAGGGCTTTTTTGAGGCACTTTGGGGCGTTTTTTGGCCTTCTGATGTCTTGGTGCCCGCGGGCTTGAGCGGGCCGTGTTGTATTTTTTACGGGGGTGTTGTGTAAAAAAATGAACAAGGCTAAGCTCGATTTAAACCCATAACAGCAATAATACCGGGGTGCTTCATGTCTCGCCTGCCGTTAATCGGCGTCACCGCCTGCTCAAAGCAGATCGGTCTGCATGCTTATCACATCAGTGGCGACAAATACGTACGCGCCGTGGCTTCAGCTGCCAAGGGCCTGCCGTTGATTCTTCCATCCCTGGCGGATCGACTGGCGCCGTCCGATATTCTGGACGCTCTGGACGGCATTCTCTTTACAGGCTCTCCTTCTAATATAGAACCGTTTCACTATAGCGGCCCGGCCAGCGCGCCAGGTACTGCTCATGATTCTGCACGCGATGCCACCACTCTCCCGCTGATCCGCGCCGCTGTCGAGGCCGGCGTTCCCGTGCTCGGTATTTGCCGCGGCTTCCAGGAAATGAATGTGGCGTTCGGCGGCAGCCTGCATCAGAAGGTCCACGAGGCTGGTCCCTTCATGGACCACCGTGAAGACGACAGCCTGCCGCTCGAAGGGCAGTACGCCCCCAGTCACCCGGTGCACGTCCAACCGGGTGGTGTACTTGCGAGGCTGGGCCTGGCGAGCGAGATCCAGGTCAACTCGATTCATGGTCAGGGCGTCGAGCGGCTGGCGCCGGGCCTTCGCGTGGAAGCCGTGGCACCTGACGGGTTGATCGAAGCCGTCTCGGTGATCCAAAGCAAGGCTTTTGCTTTAGGCGTGCAATGGCATCCCGAATGGCAGGTAAGCTTGAATCCTGACTACCTTGCGATTTTCCAGGCATTTGGCGATGCCTGCCGCAAGCGCGCATTACAACGCGACGCCGATGCGTCAAACAACGCCTGACTTATAAAAGTCAGGAAACTCAAGCCTAAGAGGCATTTATGGGTAACAACCTCGACCAGCTCACCGATTGGTTGAAAGACCACAAGATCACAGAAGTCGAATGCATGATTGGCGACCTGACCGGCATCACCCGGGGCAAGATCTCGCCGACCAACAAGTTCATTGCCGAAAAAGGCATGCGCCTGCCCGAAAGCGTTCTGTTGCAGACCGTGACCGGCGACTATGTCGAAGACGACATCTATTACGAACTGCTCGACCCGGCCGACATCGACATGATCTGCCGCCCCGACCAGAACGCCGTGTTCCTGGTGCCCTGGGCCATCGAGCCCACCGCTATCGTGATCCACGACACCTACGACAAGCAGGGCAACCCGATCGAGCTGTCGCCGCGCAACGTGCTCAAGAAGGTACTGAAACTCTACGCCGACCACGGCTGGCAGCCGATCGTGGCGCCGGAGATGGAGTTCTACCTCACCAAGCGCAGCGACGACCCGGACTACCCGTTGCAACCGCCGATTGGCCGTTCCGGTCGTCCGGAAACCGGTCGTCAGTCGTTCTCCATTGAAGCGGCGAACGAATTCGACCCGTTGTTCGAAGACGTCTACGACTGGTGCGAACTGCAGGAGCTGGACCTCGACACGTTGATCCACGAAGACGGCACCGCGCAGATGGAAATCAACTTCCGTCATGGCGATGCCCTGTCTCTGGCCGACCAGATTCTGGTGTTCAAGCGCACCATGCGTGAAGCCGCACTCAAGCACAATGTGGCGGCGACTTTCATGGCCAAACCCATGACCGGCGAGCCGGGCAGTGCCATGCACTTGCACCAGAGCATCATCGACATCGAGACCGGCAAAAACGTCTTCTCCAATGAAGACGGGACCATGAGCCAGCTGTTCCTCCATCACATTGGCGGTTTGCAGAAATTCATCCCTGAGTTGCTGCCGCTGTTCGCGCCCAACGTCAATTCGTTCCGCCGCTTCCTGCCGGATACTTCGGCACCGGTTAACGTGGAGTGGGGCGAAGAGAACCGCACCGTGGGCCTGCGGGTGCCGGATGCCGGGCCGCAGAACCGTCGGGTGGAAAACCGTCTGCCGGGTGCCGATGCCAACCCTTACCTGGCCATCGCCGCCAGTCTGTTGTGCGGCCTTGTCGGCATGCTCGAAGGGCATAACCCGAGTGCCCCGGTGGTGGGGCGTGGTTACGAACGGCGCAACCTGCGCCTGCCGTTAACCATCGAAGACGCGCTGGACCGCATGGAAAACAGCAAGACCATCGAAAAGTACCTGGGCAAGAAATTCATCACGGGCTACGTCGCGGTCAAGCGGGCCGAGCATGAAAACTTCAAGCGCGTGATCAGTTCGTGGGAGCGCGAGTTCCTGCTCTTCGCCGTCTGATGCGCCGGGCGCGACAAGAGGGCGTGATTGCCCTCGGACGTCACGTCGTCACTGCAATCCAAGGAGAATTCGCATGACCAGCAACAACCCGCAAACCCGTGAATGGCAAACCCTGAGCAGCGATCACCACCTGGCCCCGTTCAGCGACTTCAAGCAGCTGAAAGAGAAAGGCCCGCGGATCATCACCCATGCCAAGGGCGTTTACCTGTGGGACAGCGAAGGCAACAAGATCCTCGACGGCATGGCCGGCCTGTGGTGCGTCGCAATCGGCTACGGTCGCGATGAGCTGGCCGATGCCGCCAGCAAACAGATGCGCGAACTGCCTTATTACAACCTGTTCTTCCAGACGGCTCACCCGCCGGTACTGGAGCTGGCCAAGGTCATCGCTGAAATCGCGCCTGAAGGCATGAATCATGTGTTCTTCACTGGTTCCGGTTCCGAAGGCAACGACACCATGCTGCGGATGGTTCGCCACTATTGGGCGATCAAGGGCCAGCCGAAGAAGAAAGTCATCATCAGCCGCAAGAACGGCTATCACGGTTCCACCGTGGCCGGCGCAAGTCTGGGTGGCATGACGTACATGCACGAACAGGGCGATTTGCCGATCCCGGGCATCGTCCACATCGCCCAGCCTTACTGGTTCGGCGAAGGCGGTGACATGACGCCGCAAGACTTCGGTATCTGGGCGGCCAATCAGCTGGAAGAGAAGATTCTGGAAGTCGGCGTCGACAACGTCGGTGCCTTTATTGCCGAGCCGATCCAGGGCGCCGGCGGCGTGATCATTCCGCCAGACAGCTACTGGCCGCGTATCAAGGAAATCCTCGCCAAGTACGACATTCTGTTCGTGGCCGACGAAGTGATCTGCGGCTTCGGCCGTACCGGTGAGTGGTTCGGTACTGATTTCTACGACCTCAAGCCCCACATGATGACCATCGCCAAAGGCCTGACGTCCGGTTACATCCCGATGGGTGGCCTGATCGTGCATGACGATGTGGTCGAGGTGCTCAACGAAGGTGGTGATTTCAACCACGGCTTCACCTATTCCGGGCACCCGGTGGCCGCTGCGGTGGCGCTGGAAAACATCCGTATCCTGCGCGATGAGAAAATTGTCGAGCACGTGCGGGCAGAAACGGCACCTTATTTGCAGAAGCGTCTACGGGAACTGAACGATCACCCGTTGGTGGGGGAAGTGCGCGGTGTCGGTCTGTTGGGGGCCATCGAACTGGTTCAGGACAAGGCCACTCGCAAACGTTACGAAGGCAAGGGCGTCGGCATGATCTGCCGGCAGTTCTGCTTCGACAACGGCCTGATCATGCGCGCCGTTGGCGACACCATGATCATTGCTCCGCCATTGGTGATTACGCCGGCTGAAATCGATGAGCTGGTAACAAAAGCACGCAAGTGCCTGGACCTGACCCTGAGTGCGTTACAGGGCTAAGTGCTAGGCTCTGAGCGAGGTGTGAAGTGTGCACTTCGCCCAGTGCAAACAAAGGATGGGGCTTTCCTTGAAAGCCTGCCTTGGATCTTGCCAGACTAGCGGTTGTTCGGATGCCCTGTGACAGGCCGCTGAGCACGTGGTTAAAAAGAAAAATTGGAGCATTACCCATGAAGGCATTAGGTATGAAGATAGCTGGCAAGACCCTCCTCGCCATGTCCCTGATGGGCGTGATGGCGGGCGCCGTTCAGGCTGACGACAAAGTGCTGCACGTGTACAACTGGTCCGATTACATCGCACCGGACACCATCGCGAACTTCGAGAAAGAGTCCGGGATCAAGGTGGTGTACGACGTTTTCGACAGCAACGAAACCCTGGAGGCCAAGTTGCTGGCAGGTAAGTCCGGTTACGACATCGTTGTACCGTCGAACAACTTCCTCGCCAAGCAAATCAAGGCCGGGGTTTACCGGGAGCTGGACAAGTCCAAGCTGTCCAACTACGGCAACCTGAACAAATCGCTGCTTAAAGCGGTTTCCGTCAGCGACCCGGACAACAAACACGCCTTTCCTTACATGTGGGGCTCGATCGGTATCGGTTACAACCCCGAGAAGGTCAAGGCAGCGCTGGGCGTCGACACGATCGATTCCTGGGACATCCTGTTCAAGCCTGAAAACATTGCCAAGCTCAAGGGCTGCGGTGTGAGCTTCCTGGATTCGCCTACCGAAATGCTGCCGGTCGCCCTGCATTACCTGGGTCTGCCAACCGACAGCCAGAAGAAAGAAGACATCAAGAAAGCCGAGGATCTGTTCCTCAAGATTCGTCCTTCGATCACCTACTTCCACTCCTCGAAGTACATCTCGGACCTGGCCAACGGCAACATCTGCGTAGCCGTCGGCTATTCGGGTGACGTCCAGCAAGCCAAGTCCCGCGCTGCCGAAGCCGGTGACAAGGTGAAAGTCAGCTACGCCATTCCAAAAGAAGGCGCGGGCAGCTTCTACGACATGGTCGCAATCCCCAATGATGCGGAAAACGTCGAAGGGGCCTACAAGTTCATGAACTACCTGCTGCAACCGAAAGTGATGGCTGACATCACCAATGCCGTGCGTTTCCCTAACGGTAATGCTGAAGCCACCCAGTATGTGAGCAAGGACATCACTTCGGACCCGGGCATCTATCCGACTCCTGAAGTACAGGCCAAGCTGTATGCGATCGCTGATTTGCCAGCCGCAACCCAGCGTGAGCTGACCCGCAGCTGGACCAAGATCAAGTCCGGTAAATAAGTAATTAACCTGTAGCAGCTGCCGAAGGCTGCGTTGAGGTCCGAAGGACCTCCGCTTTTCGACAACACAACTGCTTCGCAGCTGAACGCAGCCTGCGGCGGCTGCTACAGGATCTTCATAAAGTTTGCTGGAACGGTTTTTCGAGGGTAAGTTGCGCGCCGGTTTTGTTGTCAGGCAGCCATGGCTGTCATGTAGCGCGGGGCAACTTGGGCCCAACTAATTTTAGAGGACCTCCACTTGCCTGTTTTTTCTTTGTTGCGCAGTGCCCTATTGGTCGGCGCCGGGCTGACGCTTGCCGTCAGTGCTCAGGCTGCCGGCACGGTGCATATTTATAACTGGTCGGACTACATCGGTGAGACCACCCTGGCCGACTTCCAGAAAGACGCCGGCATCAAGCCGGTGTATGACGTATTCGATTCCAACGAAACCCTGGAAGGCAAGTTGCTGGCCGGGCGTACCGGTTACGACGTGGTCGTGCCGTCCAACCACTTCCTTGGCAAACAGATCAAGGCCGGTGCGTTCCAGAAGCTCGACAAGTCGAAGCTGACCCACTATTCCAACCTCGACCCGGTGCTGCTCAAGCGCCTGGAACAGAACGATCCGGGTAACCAATACGCCGTGCCGTACCTGTGGGGTACCAACGGCATCGGTTACAACGTCGACAAGGTCAAGGCTGTGCTGGGGCTGGACAAGATCGACTCCTGGGATGTGGTGTTCGAGCCGCAGAACATCAAGAAACTGCACAGCTGCGGCGTCGCGTTCCTCGACTCCGCCGACGAAATGATGCCCACGGTCCTCAACTACATGGGCTTGAACGCCAACAGCACCAACCCCGAAGACTACAAAAAGGCCGAGGCCAAGTTGCTGGCGGTGCGGCCTTATGTGACGTACTTCCACTCATCCAAATACATCGCGGACCTGGCCAACGGCGATATCTGCGTGGCGATCGGTTTTTCCGGCGATATGTTCCAGGCCAAGACCCGCGCGGCTGAAGCTGGCAAAGGCATGAACATCGCCTACGCGATTCCGAAAGAGGGCGGCGCGCTCTGGTTCGACATGCTGGCGATCCCCAAGGATGCGGCCAACGTCAAGGAAGCCCACGCCTTCATCAACTATTTACTCAAGCCTGAAGTGATCGCCAAAGTCAGCGATTCCGTGGGCTACGCCAACCCAAACCCTGGGTCGGACAAACTGATAGAACAATCCATACGCACTGACGCGTCGGTTTATCCGCCGCAAGCGGTCCTCGACAAGATGTATGTGTCCATCGAGTTACCGCCGAACATTCAACGTTTGATGACGCGCAGCTGGACCAAGGTCAAGTCGGGCAAATAGCTTCAACCTATCCAGGTTCGCCACGTTGAGCGAACTGCAAATTCTGTTGGGAGTTTCGTAAATGGCAGTTGCCTCCGGCGCCTATAAGAAAGCCCTCGAGGGCGACCAATCACCTAAACAGGTGTTGGTCAAAATCGACCGGGTCACCAAAAAGTTCGACGAGACGATTGCCGTGGACGACGTGTCCCTGGAAATCAAGAAAGGCGAAATCTTCGCCTTGCTCGGCGGCTCGGGTTCGGGCAAATCCACCTTGCTGCGGATGCTGGCAGGTTTCGAACGGCCCACGGAGGGGCGCATTTTTCTCGATGGCGTAG
The DNA here is from genome assembly GCF_024168645.1 of Pseudomonas sp. GGS8. NCBI lineage: Bacteria > Pseudomonadati > Pseudomonadota > Gammaproteobacteria > Pseudomonadales > Pseudomonadaceae > Pseudomonas > Pseudomonas sp. GGS8. The sequence continues at coordinate 2,224,683 of NZ_JALJWF010000001.1, forward strand.
ACATCACTGACATGCCGCCGTACGAGCGGCCGATCAACATGATGTTCCAGTCCTACGCCTTGTTCCCGCACATGACCGTGGCGCAGAACATCGCCTTCGGTCTCAAGCAGGACAAGATCCCGACGGCCGAGGTCGACGCCCGTGTGGCCGAGATGCTCAAGCTGGTGCAGATGAGTGAGTACGCCAAGCGCAAACCGCATCAGTTGTCTGGTGGTCAGCGTCAGCGCGTGGCCCTGGCGCGTTCGTTGGCCAAGCGGCCGAAGCTGTTGCTGCTCGACGAACCGATGGGCGCGCTGGACAAGAAGCTGCGCTCGCAAATGCAGCTGGAACTGGTCGAGATCATCGAGCGCGTCGGCGTAACCTGCGTCATGGTGACCCACGATCAGGAAGAGGCCATGACCATGGCCGAACGCATCGCGATCATGCATCTGGGCTGGATCGCCCAGATCGGCAGCCCGATCGACATCTACGAAACCCCGACCAGCCGCCTGGTCTGCGAATTCATCGGCAACGTCAATATCTTTGAAGGCGAAGTGGTGGATGACGCCGAGGGCCATGCGCTGATCACCTGCAAGGATCTGGACCGCAACATTTACGTGGGGCACGGCATCAGCACCTCGGTGCAGGACAAGTCCGTTACCTATGCGATCCGTCCGGAAAAACTGCTGGTGACGGCCGACATGCCGACCTGCGAACACAACTGGTCCAGCGGCAAGGTGCACGACATCGCCTACCTGGGCGGCCATTCGGTGTTCTACGTCGAACTGCCGAGCGGCAAGCTGGTGCAGTCCTTTGTCGCCAACGCCGAGCGCCGTGGCCAGCGCCCGACCTGGGGTGATCAGGTTTACGTGTGGTGGGAAGACGACAGCGGCGTGGTACTTCGCTCATGAACATGCGCAAACTCAAACGCCGGCTCAATCGAATACTTCCCGGTGGCCGTCAGCTGGTCATCGGGGTTCCGTTCATCTGGCTGTTCCTGTTCTTCATGCTGCCGTTCTTCATCGTGTTGAAGATCAGCTTCGCCGAAGCCGACGTGGCCATTCCGCCATACACCGAGATCTACACTTTCGTTGACCAGAAACTGCAGGTGCTGCTCAACCTGGCCAACTACGCGATGCTCGGCGACGACGAGTTGTACATCGCCGCCTACCTTGGCTCGTTGAAGATGGCGCTGTTCAGCACCATCCTTTGTCTGCTGATCGGCTACCCGATGGCCTATGGCATCGCCACCGCCCGCAAAGAGTTGCAAACGGTGCTGGTGCTGCTGATTATGATGCCGACCTGGACGGCGATCCTGATCCGCGTGTATGCGTGGATGGGCATCCTCAGCAACAACGGCTTGCTCAACGGTTTCCTGATGAGCATGGGCTGGATCGACGAGCCGTTGCAGATCCTCAATACCAACCTGGCGGTCTATATCGGGGTGGTTTACTCCTATCTGCCATTCATGATCCTGCCGCTCTACGCCAACCTGGTGAAACACGATCACAGCCTGCTGGAAGCCGCGTCGGACCTCGGTTCGAGCAACTTCAACAGTTTCTGGAAGATCACCGTGCCGCTGTCGAAAAACGGCATTATCGCAGGCGCAATGCTGGTATTCATCCCGGTGGTGGGGGAGTTCGTGATCCCGGAACTGCTCGGCGGTCCGGAAACCCTGATGATCGGTAAAGTGCTCTGGCAAGAGTTCTTCAACAACCGTGACTGGCCGGTGGCGTCTGCCCTGGCGGTGGTGATGCTGGCAATCCTGATTGTGCCGATCATCCTGTTCAACCGCAGTCAGGCCAAGGAAATGGAGGGTAAAGAATGAAGCGCTTCCGTTTCTCGAACCTGATGCTGGTGCTGGGTCTGCTGTTCATCTACGCGCCAATGCTGATTCTGGTGATCTACTCGTTCAACGCCTCGAAACTGGTGACGGTGTGGGGCGGCTGGTCGGTGAAGTGGTATGTCGGCCTGCTCGACAACACCCAATTGATGGGCTCAGTGGTGCGCTCGCTGGAAATCGCCTGCTACACGGCGATAGCGGCGGTGGCATTGGGGACGCTGGCGGCGTTCGTGCTGACCCGCATCACCCGCTTCAAGGGCCGCACGCTGTTCGGTGGCTTGGTCACCGCACCGCTGGTGATGCCGGAAGTGATCACCGGGCTGTCGCTGTTGCTGCTGTTCGTGGCCATGGCGCAAATGATCGGCTGGCCGCAGGAGCGCGGCATCGTCACCATCTGGATCGCTCACACCACATTCTGTGCGGCCTATGTGGCGGTGGTGGTATCGGCGCGCTTGCGTGAGCTGGATTTGTCGATCGAAGAAGCGGCCATGGACCTCGGTGCGCGGCCGTGGAAGGTGTTCTTCCTGATCACCATCCCGATGATCGCGCCGTCACTGGCGGCCGGCGGCATGATGTCGTTTGCCTTGTCCCTGGATGACCTGGTGCTGGCGAGCTTTGTGTCGGGGCCGGGTTCCACGACCCTGCCAATGGAAGTGTTCTCGGCGGTGCGCCTGGGCGTGAAGCCCGAGATCAACGCCGTGGCTAGTCTGATTCTGCTGGCGGTATCGCTGGTGACGTTCCTGGTCTGGTTCTTCAGTCGCCGTGCCGAAGAAATTCGCAAGCGTGCGATCCAGCAAGCCATCGAGGAAGGCGCTGCCGACTCCTGGAAACAACCGGACATACGTCGGGCGCAGGCGCCGGAAGCGGCTTGAGCCCGATGGGTTGACCACCGTTGCGTGGCAAGCCCAAATCCCTGTGGGAGCGGCGGTGCGACGATTCGACTTGCCCGCGATGGCGTCAGTCCAACCAACAGAAATCTATTGCGCTGAACGCGCCGGCAACAGCTTCAAGGTGCTGCGGGTATTGGCCGTCACTTCTTCCTCATTGAAATTCGCCTGGTAATAAACCCCTTCGATATACGCCTCGGCCTGATCGGCATAGTGGCTGTCGAACGGTACGCCGCTCTGGCCCACCGGGTTGATGGTCAGGCTGTGGGCCGGGTCGGCGAAGTCGATCAGTCGCCGGGTCGACGGGCCGTAAGTCACGGGCCACGGCGCAGGGCCGATCTTGGCCGAGAGGTTGTTCGGTACTTCGTGGGTGCCGGGTGCCGCGAACGGGCCAACGTTGAAGATCCGGTCCAGCGGCTTTTGCATCCCCAGCGGATGGCCGTGGGTCAGAGTGTGCGCCTTGCCCCACTGCCATTGCGCGGTATTGGCGCCAAGGGTGGTTTTGAGATGAGCCATGCTCGCTTGCCAGGCCACCTTGACCGTATCGGCGCGGGTTTCCTTGCCGGGAGTGTTGCGGTTGTCCCACCACGGCGAATCGGCGGAGGCCGCCAGGCGCGGCAGCGTGGCGTCGATCACCCGGGTCGCAAGCAGCGTTTCGAAGAAGTCATTGCCCAGTTCATCGCGCATCGCCGCGTCGGCGAGGTTGAACAGGAACTGGTTGAACAGGGTGGCGTTGATGGAGTCCAGCGGGTAATCGCCGCTCCACTGCGCCAGTTGCTCCACCAGTTTGAGCTCGGCGGGATCACTCACCACTTCTCGCAGCACCGGCAACAACGGCGCCAGCAAACGTGGACCGTAGGCGGTGGTGGTGCCCAGTTGCAGCTTCTGGTTGGCCGCGTTGTCCCACTTCACGTTCTTGTCGCTGAGCTGGCGATTGAGCTGCTGCCCGCGATCGGCGAGGTTGTAGTAACCAGGAATCTCCATGCCGGTCGGCGACACCGGTTGGAAGTTGGCCGAGACGATATAGCCCCGCGCCGGGTTTTCTTCCTGCGGGTTGGCGCTGAACGGATAAAAACCTTCCTTGTCCGCCTGAGGGGTGCTGCCGTCGAGGATGAAACCGGGCTTCACCCCGGTCGGGCGTTTGGGCAGCAGCGCCGAGGCCCACCAGCCGATGTCGCCTTTGGCGTTGGCGTAGACGATGTTCAGCCCTGGAGCCTGAACCTTGGCGGCCGCGGCGCGGGCCTTGGCCAGGGTGTCAGCGCGGTTGAGCTGGTAGAAGCCGTCGAGGATCGGATTCGGGGTTTCGAGGAACGCCCACCACATGGCGACCGGCGTCTTGCTGGCGGCAGTGCCAAGCGCATCGTTGATGATCGGGCCGTGGGGCGACTGGCGCAAAGTCAACGTGACCGGTGACTGACCTTTCACCGCAATCTGTTGTTCGGTGTTGACCATGTCCACCCATTTGCCGCGATACCAGACCTGGTTCGGGTTGTCCGGGTTGACCTTCTCGGCGATCAGGTCCAGGTCGTCGTTCTGGAACATCGTCAGGCTCCAGCCGAAGTCCAGGTTGTGGCCGAGAAACGCAAACGGCACCAGCGCCTGATGGTAGCCATAAAGTTCGAAGCCCGGCGCCGACAGGTGCGCTTCGTACCATACCGACGGTACCGAGAAGCGAATGTGCGGGTCACCGGCCAGCAGCGGCTTGCCGCTTTTGCTGCGGTTGCCGGAAATCACCCAGGCGTTGCTGCCTTCGAATTGCGGCAGGCCGTGGTCGGCCAGCGCCTGTTCACTCAGGCGGGCGAGGGCGTTCAGATCTTTCCAGTCACTGGCGGCGAGCGTCGGCGCAGGGTTGGCGTGACCTTTGACCAGCACGCCCTTGGGCTGCCAGTCGAGATCGAAAATGTTCAGGTACTCGCTGCCCAGTTGGTCGCGCACGTAAGTCAGCAAGGGTTCGGTGCGAAACGCTGCGGCAAAACTGTAGGCCATGTAGCCGGCGATGCTGATGCTGTCTTCGGTGGTGAAAGGGCGCTTGGGGATCCCCAGTACGTCGAACTCTACCGGCGCAGCGTGGCTGTCCTGATATTGATTGATACCGTCCAGATAGGCTTGCAGGGCCTTCCATGCCGGCGACTGACGATCCAGCGCGGCCACGTAGCTTTCGGCCCGTTCGCGAATGCGCAGGCTGCGAAACAGTTTGTCGGTGTCGATCAGTTTCGGGCCGAGGACTTCGGCCAGCTCGCCACGGGCCAGGCGTCGCACGGCTTCCATCTGGAACAATCGGTCCTGGGCATGCACGTAGCCAAGGGCGCGATAGAGGTCGGTTTCGTTTTCGGCACGGATATGCGGCACGCCGCGCTCGTCGTAGTGCACGGTCACCGAACCCTGCAGATGCTGCAACGTCACCTGGCCCTGGCGCGTCGGTTGTTTGCTGTACACATACCAGCCGCCCCCGGCGACGAGCACGACGATCAGCAAGGCAAGTACGGTCAGGACGCGTTTCATGGTGACTCCTTGTTCTTTCGGGGTTGCCACCCATGCGGGCTGCAAACGTGTAGCACAGACCTCCGGCACCGGGCATCACGGTCCTGGAAAAGTCAGGAATGCCTTACTTCACCTTCGCAGGCCACGGGCAGTAGCAACCCACCGCCAGTGTGTGGGTGGCGTTCACCGTCCGGCCTTCGTTCAGCGCTTGCAGGATGGGCTCGATAAAACTGTTGCTTGAATTGCAGGTCAGGCCTTCGCTGTACGGGCCGAAATAGGCCAGCTTGCCGTCGCGGTCCCAGATCGCCACTGCCGGGCTGGCGGGGATTTGTTCGGAGCCTGGCAGGACCGTGATGTTTTTAAGGCGGCTCAAGGTGCCGGGCAACTGACCGTGGCTGCCGGGCTTTTGTACCGTATAGAATTCGACGCCTTGCGGTACATAGTGCTCAACCAGTTCGGTCAGGTGTTGTTGGTTGCCGACATTGCACGGGCAGGCCGGGTCCCAGAAGTGCACCAGGCGAATGGCGCCGGGGCCGGCGAGTTCGTCCGGCAGGCGCAACGGGTCGCCGGAGAATACGGCAGTGTGCGAACTGAATGCCCGCAGGTAGCGTCCCTGAAACCAGTCGTAAGCGGCCCACAGCACGCCGGCACACACGAGGGCGAGCAGACTGGCAAGCAGTGTGGTGCGATAGGCCGGACGCATGGGTTTCAATCCTCGAAGGTCGGCTAGCTTGCCATGCTTGCTGCGACAGATGAATATCGCAGGCCCATAAAGTCTGTTTCATGCTTTGGAATGCCCCATGTCTGCCACTTTCGACCCCGATCATTTGCGTGCCAGCCTGCGGCCATTGACCGAGTGGCAGCCGCTGTCGACGGAGGCCATGGCCTATCAGCGTTTTTACGGGCTGGATTTTGCGCAACGAACCCTGCGCCGTGGCCTGGGGCGTTTCGAGGTTGAGGGCTATGAAGTGGTCAGCCAGCTCTGGTGGCCCGAGCGGGCGAAGGCGACGCTGTTTTTGTTTCACGGCTTCTACGATCACACCGGGCTCTACCGGCATGTGATCGAGTGGGCGCTGGACCAGGGTTTTGCCGTGATCGCCTGTGACCTGCCAGGGCATGGCCTGTCCAGTGGCGAACGAGCGAGCATCAAGGACTTCGCCGAGTACCAGAGCACCCTGCAAGGGCTGCTGGCCGAGGCGCAGTCGTTGGGTCTTCCGCAGCCCTGGCACTTGTGCGGGCAAAGCACCGGCGGGGCGATCGTGATCGATCATGTGCTCAATCAAGGCGCGAGCAGCCCGGCCCAGGGGCAAGTGATTCTGCTGTCGCCCTTGGTGCGGCCGCGTGCCTGGGGCTGGTCGCGGCTCAGTTATTACCTGCTCAAGCCGTTTGTCAAAGGCATCGCCCGGCGTTTCAGCGAGAACTCCAACGACCCTGATTTCCTCGCGTTCCTGCAAGCCGATCCGCTGCAACCGCTGCGCCTGCCCACGGCGTGGGTCGGTGCGCTGGGACGTTGGATCAAGCGTATCGAAGCGGCACCGGGCAGCCCGCGGCGGCCGCTGATCGTGCAGGGGCAGGCAGACATGACGGTGGATTGGCAGCACAACCTTGAAGTGTTGCGGAGCAAGTTCGATCGGCCTCAGGTGCTGATGCTGCCGCAGGCGCGGCATCATCTGGCGAATGAGTCGCCGGGGTTACGGCAGGAGTATTTCGGGTTTTTGAGCAAGCGGATCAAGGGGCGGAATCTTTAGCGGTAGTCAGGGCCCCATCGCGAGCAAGCCCGCTCCCACAGGTTTTGTATTGGTCACAAATGGGTGACTTGCACAGGTCCACTGTGGGAGCGGGCTTGCCCGCGATGGCGATCTGGCGGACACCAAAAACTATTGGGCAAGGCTCGACGTGCTTTGCCCCACCGCCAACCCCGCCCGAATCGCCGCCAGTGCCGCTTGATAGTAAGCCTTGCCTTCAGTGGATTCGGCAAAAGTCGAAAACTCTTCCAGCTCATCATCCGACAGGTCGCGATAGACATACAGCAGCGTGTTGTTCAGGTCGGCGCCGATCTGCTCCATCAGGCGCTGGCGCTGACCGTTCAGCATGCCTTGAGCCTGACCGTCACCGAGCAGGCCAGGGATCATCGAGCTCAGGCTGTCGGCCGCCACACCTGCGATCGCCAGGCTGACCTCTGCGCCGGCTTCGCGGGCGGGCAGGGCCTGGGCCAGGTGGCCGATGATCAGCTGACGGGTATCGCTGGCCTGCATTTTCGGCAAGCCCTTGGCGTTTTTCGCCAATTGATCGCGACGGGTCGCCAGCAGCTCGGCGGCGACGATTTTCTTGCCCAATGGCGATTGAAAGAAGGTCAGTGCAGGGTTCGGGTCGGCGAGTTTCTTGCGCAGTTGCGCTTCGGCACGCTGGTCCATGGCCTTGGGGGCGAACCGCTGATTGCTGTTGTTGACCAGGGCCTGGAACACTGCCGGTGGCAAGCTGTTCTGATAGCGCTGCTGAGCGGCCGAGAGAGCGTCGTTGAAATGCGCGCGTTGTTCTGGCCAACCGGCGACCTTGTACAACTGGTCGTGGCCGTCCGCCCAGGCGGGCAAAACGCAGAACATCAACAGTGAGAAAAGCAAGCGACGCATAGGGGCTCCTGTCAGCAGGCGACTATTCTCCGTGCGACATTCGTACTTGTCGAGAATTCGTATCAGGTTGAGTACCTTATCCGACCAATCCTCCGCTGCGTGGCTCTGTCGGATTTGCGGGCACAGGAATACTATGCGCGCCATGCACATACCCTCTGATCATCCACTGCTGTTACGTATCGTCGACGACCTGGCTGAGCGCGGCTGGTCGCAGCAGAATATTTTCCTGCCCCTGGATCTGACCCGGGCGCTGGCGGCCGAGTGTCGCAAACGTGCCGCCGAGGGTGAACTCTCCCCGGCCGCCGTGGGGCGCGGGCCGTTTTCGGAGATTCGCGAGGGCATTCGCGGTGACCATATCCAGTGGCTCGAACCCGGCCAGGCCGAGGCCTGCGACAGCTACCTGGGGTTGATGGACAGTCTGCGCGAGGCGATGAACCGTGGTTTGTTCCTGGGCCTGGAAGATTTCGAAAGCCATTTTGCCCTGTACCCACCCGGCGCTTTCTACCTCAAGCATGTCGACCGTTTCCGTGACGACGACCGGCGCATGGTCTCGGCGGTGATCTACCTCAATGACGCCTGGCTGCCCGAGCATGGCGGTCAGTTGCGCATGTACCTGGACGAAGGTGTCGAACACGATGTGGTGCCCACCGGCGGATGCCTGGTGGTGTTCCTGTCGGGCGAGGTGCCCCACGAAGTCCTGCCCGCGACCCGAGAACGCCTGTCGTTGACGGGCTGGTTCCGCCGTCGCGGCAACGAGCCGTTCTGATCATGCAAAGGATTCTGGTAAGCCGCTGTTTGCTCGGTCACCGCGTCCGTTACGACGGTGGGGCCAGCGGGCCGTTCGATCTGTTGGAACAGTGGGTTGCCGAAGGCCGGGTGGTGCCGTTGTGTCCGGAAGTCGCCGGTGGGTTGCCGACCCCCAGAGCCGCAGCGGAAATTCCCGGCGGGCAGGGCGGTGAAGTGCTTGATGGCCTTGCATCGGTCATCACCACCGAGGGTGAGGACGTCAGTGCCGAGTTTCTTTCGGGGGCTTATCAGGCGCTGGAGCTGGTGCAACAGCACGGCATCCGGGTTGCCGTGCTCAAGGCCAACAGCCCGTCTTGCGGGAATCTGTTGACCTATGACGGGACGTTCAGTGGCATGAAGGTCAGCGGTGAGGGCGTGACCGCCGCGCTGCTCAAGCGCCATGGTGTGCAAGTCTTCAGTGAGCTGGAATTGGCTGAAGCGGCGCAGGCTCTGGCAGCCCTGAACTAGCGCTCCCTGCACAAATCCCTGTGGGAGCGGGCTTGCCCGCGATGGCGGTTTAACATTCAACATCGATGCTGGATGTTATGGCCTCATCGCGGGCAAGCCCGCTCCCACAGGGTTACTCGTCAGCTTCAAATCAGGGTTTCGGCGCCACGCTTGCATCCGCCCCAAACCATTTCTGCTCCAACCCCTCCAGCCGGCCATCGGCCTTGATCCGCTGCAATGCGTTCTCGAGGCTGGCATGAAACGCAGGGTTGCCCTTCTGAAACGGAATGGCCAGGTTCACAGCCGGGGCTGCCTTCGGCTTTTCCTCCGTCAGCGACTGCACCAACAGGATTGAGCGCTGTTGCTCTTCTTTCTGCGCGATCAATTGCGCATCGGTGTGAATGTAAGGTTCGCTGAAATCGAAACGATCCTTCAGCTCCGGGGTCAGTGCTATGTGATTGATGGCAACGTCGTATTTTCCGCTTTCGACGCCGGTCAACAGATCGCCGGAATCAGTGACGACGAAGTCGGCCCGTACATCCAGCTCATTGGCCAGCAATTGACCCAGCTCAACCTCGAACCCGGTCAATTTGCCGTCGTCCTTGAAATTGAAGGGCGGTGTATTAGCCTCAAGGGCAATGCGCAATTCGCCGCGGTCGTTTACATCGTCCATCAGTTCGGCATGAGCCAAAGGACTCAAAAGGGGTAGCAGGCAGATCAGGCCAGGCAAAAAGCGCATGGTCACTCCTTGGAATTCATTTTATCGCGACGCGCTGTTCGGGCTCGCTTTGCTATGGTTATGAGTGCCTTCGACAACGAATGGCCGTTAAGTTGTTCACGGCCGAGCGAATTTTACGGAAAAACTGGAGAAGAGAATGAAAAGCTTTATGTCACGTGCAGCATTGGCTGGTGTGCTGATGGGTGTTTCGGTGCTGGCCAGTGCCGCCACCCCGGCTCCGAAGGGGGCAGAAGTGTTCATCGTATCTCCTGCAGACGGAGCGACGGTTGCGCAAACCTTTACCGTGAATTTCGGCGTCAAGGAAGTCGCGCTGGCACCAGCGGGCGATGTCACCAAAAATACTGGCCATCACCATTTGCTGATTGATGTCGACAAACTACCAGCCGCCGGTGCTCCGATTCCAAACGATGCCAATCACATGCACTTCGGCAAAGCGCAGACTCATGCTGAAATCAAACTGGCACCGGGCAAGCACACCTTGCAGCTCGAACTGGGCGACAGCGGTCACATGCCGTTCGATCCACCGATCGTTTCGAAGAAAATCACCGTGAATGTGAAGTAACTTTTCCGCTGCCATGAAAAAGCAGCCGTAAAAAAGGGAGCTCCGAGGAGCTCCCTTTTTTGTCGCTCAAGTAGCGATCAGAACAGCACGCGGCAACGAATGGTGCCGTTGATGTGCTGCAGCTTCTCTTGCGCCAGGTCCGAGTATTCGGCATCGACGTCGATCACGACGTAGCCGACTTTCTCGTTGGTTTGCAGGAACTGACCGGAAATGTTGATGCCGTTTTCGGCGAAGACCTTGTTGATCTCGCTCATCACACCCGGAATGTTCTCGTGGATGTGCAGCAGGCGGTGCTTGCCAGGGTGAGCCGGCAAGGCCACTTCCGGGAAGTTCACGGACGATACCGACGTACCGTTGTCGCTGTACTTGACCAGTTTTTCCGCCACTTCCAGACCGATGTTGGCCTGTGCTTCAGCGGTGGAACCACCGATGTGCGGGGTCAGGATCACGTTATCCAGGCCACGCAGCGGGCTTTCGAACTCTTCTTCGTTGGAGCGCGGCTCCACCGGGAATACGTCGATGGCCGCGCCGATCAGGTGCTTGTCCTTGATCGCGTCCGCCAGGGCGTCCAGTTCGACCACGGTGCCGCGCGCGGCATTGATCAGGATCCCGCCTTTCTTGATGGCGCGGATTTCTTTCTCGCCGATCATCCACTGGGTGGCAGCGGTTTCCGGAACGTGCAGCGTGACGATGTCGGACATGCCCAGCAGTTCGTGCAGGTTGCCGACCTGGGTGGCGTTGCCCAGTGGCAGCTTGGTCACGGTGTCGTAGAAGTACACCTGCATCCCAAGGCCTTCAGCCAGGACCGACAGTTGAGTACCGATCGAGCCGTAACCAACGATACCCAGCTTCTTGCCGCGGATTTCGAAGGAGTTGGCTGCGCTTTTGATCCAGCCGCCACGGTGGCAGGAAGCGTTCTTCTCGGGGATGCCGCGCAGCAACAGGATCGCCTCGGCCAGAACCAGCTCGGCAACGGAGCGAGTGTTGGAGTACGGCGCGTTGAATACCGCGATACCGCGTTCGCGAGCCGCGTTGAGGTCGACCTGGTTGGTGCCGATGCAGAAACAGCCGACAGCCACCAGCTTTTTCGCATGATCGAAGATTTCTTCGGTCAGTTGAGTGCGGGAGCGAATGCCGATGAAGTGAGCATCAGCGATCTTTTCCTTCAGCTGGGCTTCCGGCAGAGAACCTGTGAGGTACTCGATGCTGGTGTAGCCCGCCGCCTTGAGGACGTCGACAGCCGATTGGTGGACGCCTTCGAGAAGAAGGAACTTGATCTTGCTCTTATCGAGAGAAGTCTTGCTCATCTGCGTAAACCTGTGTCCCGGAGAAAAAATGGCAGGGAAGGGAGCAGCCAGAGCTGACCCGGACGGCAAGAAAGCCGTCGCCGCAGAACAGCCTTTGGGCACTATCCTGCGGGGTCGGTATGCTAGCATATGCACCCCGCTAAACACTCATTCCTGCGACGTGAAGCGTTCTCAGGATGACCATGAAATGTTCGAGAGTTCTGTCGATGACCAATCCTGCCCTGATTGATGAGCTGAAGACCCTGGTTGAGCCTGGCAAGGTGCTGACCGACGCCGACTCCCTGAATGCTTACGGTAAGGATTGGACCAAGCATTTCGCCCCGGCCCCAACGGCCATTGTATTTCCCAAGACCATTGAGCAGGTTCAGGCCATTGTCCGTTGGGCCAATGAGCACAAAGTTGCGCTGGTGCCATCCGGCGGTCGTACCGGGCTTTCCGCGGCTGCGGTGGCGGCCAATGGTGAAGTGGTCGTGTCCTTCGACTACATGAACCAGATACTCGATGTGAACCTGACCGATCGCACGGCCGTTTGTCAGCCGGGCGTGGTCACTGAGCAGTTGCAGAACAAGGCCGAAGAGCACGGTCTGTACTACCCGGTGGATTTTGCTTCGGCAGGTTCCAGCCAGATTGGCGGCAATATCGGTACCAATGCCGGCGGGATCAAGGTGATTCGCTACGGCATGACCCGCAATTGGGTGGCCGGCATGAAAGTCGTCACCGGCAAGGGTGATCTACTGGAACTGAACAAAGACCTGATCAAGAACGCCACCGGCTACGACCTGCGTCAGCTGTTCATCGGCGCCGAAGGCACGCTGGGCTTTGTAGTCGAAGCCACCATGCGTCTGGACCGTGCGCCGAAAAACCTCACCGCGATGGTCCTCGGCACCGCCGATTTCGATTCGATCATGCCGGTATTACACGCGTTCCAGAGCAAACTTGACCTGACTGCGTTCGAATTCTTCTCCGATAAAGCCCTGGCCAAGGTCATGGCGCGCGGCGATGTGCCAGCGCCGTTCGAATCCGACTGCCCGTTCTATGCGCTGCTGGAATTCGAAGCGACCACCGAAGAGGTGGCCAATCACGCCCTGGAAACCTTCGAGCACTGCGTCGAGCAGGGCTGGGTGCTGGACGGCGTGATGAGCCAGAGCGAAACCCAGTTGCAGAACCTCTGGAAGCTGCGCGAGTACATCTCCGAAACCATTTCCCACTGGACGCCGTATAAAAACGATATTTCGGTCACTGTGTCGAAAGTCCCAGGGTTCCTGAAGGAAATCGACGCGATCGTCGGTGAACACTACCCGGACTTCGAAATCGTCTGGTTCGGCCATATCGGCGACGGCAACCTGCACTTGAACATCCTCAAGCCGGATAATCTGAGCAAGGACGAGTTCTTCGCCAAGTGCGCCACCGTCAACAAATGGGTCTTCGAAACCGTCGAGAAGTACAACGGTTCGATTTCCGCCGAACACGGAGTGGGCATGACCAAGCGTGATTACTTGACCTACAGTCGCTCGCCGGTTGAGATCGAGTACATGAAAGCCGTCAAGGCGGTGTTCGATCCGAACGGCATCATGAACCCGGGTAAGATTTTCGCTGTTTGACTTTTGAATTTAAGCGCTACGAAGCAGGAGTCGGTCAATGAGCTATCAGCACCAGTATGTCGACGGTACGCGTATTCACTTCCCGCTGGGGAAAGTGGTGTGCATCGGCCGCAACTACGCCGAACACGCCAAGGAGCTGGACAACCCGGTGCCCACCGAGCCACTGCTGTTCATCAAGCCCGGCAGCTGTGTCGTGCCGCTGGAAGGCAGCTTCAGTATTCCGACCGAGCGCGGTTCGGTGCATTACGAAGCGGAAATCGCGGTGCTGATCGGCAAGCCATTGTCGACCAAACCGAGTCGCGAAGAAGTGCTGGATGCTATCTCCGGCTTCGCCCCGGCCCTGGACCTGACCCTGCGCGACAAGCAGGCCGAGCTGAAAGCCAAGGGCCTGCCGTGGGAAATCGCCAAGTCCTTCGACGGTGCGGCGGTGATTGCGCCATTCGTGGCTGGTAGTACGTTTGCCGATCTGACCGACATCGGCATCCGCCTGACCATCAATGGCGAAGTCCGCCAGGATGGCAACAGCAAGGACATGCTCAATCCGATCGTGCCGATGATCCAATACATGGCCGGCTGCTTCTCGCTGCAGGCCGGTGATGTGATCCTCACTGGCACGCCGGTGGGCGTTGGCCCGCTGAATGTCGGTGACGAACTGGTGCTCGAATTGCCGGGTGTCAGCCGCTTTACCAGTAGCGTTCTCTAAAAAGCAAAAGATCGCAGCCTGCCGCAGGCTGCGATCTTTTGATCTTGGCTGCCCACACAGGGCAATCCGGCCATTTCCCGTTTTTTTCACATTTTGTCTGGATAATTCCGGGGCTTATGGCGTCTGAGCCTGTCCCAATGTGCTATTACCCATAGCCTGAATTTCTGGAACGCATCCCTGAATGGCCATCGAATCGCTGCCCAAGCTAAAAACTGCCCGCCGCTCGCGTTTTGTTATGCGTTGGTATTCCTGGCTTTTATTAGTGGCGGTCGCTGCTTATGGCCTTGCGTTTGCGATGCATTGGGATGATCGCGGTGTGCTCTGGGTGAAGGAGCGCTTCGAAAGCCCTGCCGAACGAAAAGCGAGTATCTGGCTGCCGGATTACCGGGCAGTGATCGATGCCAAACTGCTGCCGGGCATGGAGAAGGACGAAGCGTCGGATGTGTCTTACGACCCGCAGACCAAAACCCTGTTTGCAGTGATGGGCAAGAACCCGTTCTTGGTCGAGCTGACATTGCAGGGCGACGTGTTGCGCAAAATGCCGCTGGTGGGTTGGAGCAACCCGGAAGGGGTGACGGTGATGGGCAACGGCCTGCTGGCGATTACCGATGAGCGCGAACACCTGCTCTCTATCGTCAAGGTCGACGCCGATACTCGCGAGCTGAACATCGCCAACTTCCCGAAATACGACCTCGGTCCGTCGAAAAACCAGAATAAAGGTTTCGAAGCCGTCGTCTGGGATGCCGGCCACCAGCAGCTGCTTCTGGGTGAAGAGCGTCCACCGGCGCTGTTCAGCTGGAAAAGCGATGGCAGTCAGATCCTCAAGGGCGACAAGCAAAAACTGCCCAGCGATGCACTGGATATCCGCAACCTGTCAGCCCTGGCCATCGATCCGCGCACCGGCCACACCCTGGTGCTGTCTGCCGACTCTCACTTGTTGCTGGAACTGGACGAGAAGGGGGAGCAAGTCAGTTTCATGACCTTGCTCGGTGGTTTCAACGGCCTGAAGAAAACCATTCCCCGCGCCGAAGGCGTCACCATGGACGAAGCAGGCACGCTGTACATGGTGAGCGAGCCGAACCTGTTCTACGTCTTCAAAAGAACGGCACAAAACTAACCAGCACCCCAAAACACTGTGGGAGTGGGCTTGCCCGCTCCCACAGGTATTTCATTCGCCCACAGATGTGTGGGCGAAGTCGCTTACTGGGCGCGCAGGGTTTTCACGCCTTCGCTCGTGCCCAGCAGCAGCAAGTCCGCCGGGCGGGCCGCGAACAGACCATTGGTGACCACGCCGACGATGGCGTTGATCTGTGCTTCCAGCTCCACCGGGTTAGTGATCTGCATGTTGTGCACGTCGAGGATGATGTTGCCGTTATCGGTCAGCACGCCTTCACGGTAAACCGGGTCGCCGCCGAGCTTCACCAGTTCGCGGGCCACGTGGCTGCGAGCCATCGGGATCACTTCCACTGGCAAAGGGAATGCACCGAGCACCGGCACCAGTTTGCTGGTGTCGGCGATGCAGATGAAGGTCTTGGCCACAGCTGCGACGATTTTCTCGCGGGTCAGGGCTGCACCGCCGCCCTTGATCAGGTGCAGGTGCTCGTCGCTTTCATCGGCGCCGTCGACGTAGAACTCCAGATCGCTGACGGTATTGAGCTCATACACCGGAATACCGTGGCCCTTGAGGCGCGCAGCGGTGGCTTCGGAACTGGCCACTGCGCCGTCGAACGCGCCTTTGTGCTTGGCCAGGGCGTCGATGAAGCAGTTGGCGGTGGAGCCGGTGCCGACCCCGACGATGCTCTTGTCGTCGAGTTTCGGGAGGATGAAGTCGACGGCGGCTTGAGCCACTGCCTGTTTGAGTTGATCCTGGGTCATGCGGGCTCCGAGGTGCCGAAGAGGGGGACGAAAGGCCGGCATTATAAGCCTCGCGATAGTGCAGGGGGAAACACTCCTGTGGCGAGGGGGCTTGCCCCCGTTGGAGTGCGCAGCGCTCCCCTGGCATTCTTTCAGACATAGCGTATAAACAGATTTTACGACTGCTTCGCCGCCGAACGGGGGCAAGCCCCCTCGCCACAATGGATCCGCGGTGTCTGCGAAGGCTAAAACCTCTTGATTCGTATGGTCGTCCGCCCAAAAGCCGGGTTAGACTCCTTGACCCTGCCCAACCCGCTCAGTGATGCTTTCCGATGCTCGAACAGTACGTCAAAAAGATCCTCACCTCGCGCGTTTATGACGTTGCCGTAGAAACCCCATTGCAGATTGCCCGCCAGCTCTCCGAGCGGCTGGGCAACGAGATTTGGCTCAAGCGTGAAGACTTGCAGCCGGTGTTCTCGTTCAAGATTCGCGGCGCTTACAACAAGCTGACGCAACTGAGCGATGAAGAGCGCGCGCGTGGCGTGGTCACCGCTTCGGCGGGCAACCATGCGCAAGGCCTGGCTCTGGCGGCCAAGGTATTGGGCGTGAAAGCGACCATCGTGATGCCCAAGACCACCCCGGAGATCAAGGTCGAAGGCGTGCGTTCGCGCGGCGGCAAAGTGGTGCTGCACGGGGATTCGTTCCCGGAAGCCCTGGCCTACTCATTGAAACTGGTCGACGAAAAAGGTTACGTCTACATTCACCCCTACGACGATCCCCACACCATTGCCGGGCAGGGCACGGTGGCCATGGAGATTCTGCGCCAGCACCCGGGGCGTCTGGATGCGATTTTCGTTCCGGTGGGCGGCGGCGGGCTGATCGCCGGGATCACGGCGTACGTGAAATACCTGCGCCCGGACATCAAAATCATCGGCGTCGAACCGGATGACTCCAACTGCCTGCAAGCCGCCATGGCGGCCGGCGAGCGCGTGGTGTTGCCGACCGTGGGCCTCTTCGCCGATGGTGTCGCCGTGGCGCAGATCGGCCAGCACACCTTCGATATCTGCAAGGATTACGTTGATGAAGTGATCACCGTCAGCACCGACGAAATCTGTGCGGCGATCAAGGATATCTACGACGATACCCGCTCGATCACCGAGCCTGCGGGCGCCCTGGGCGTGGCCGGGATCAAGAAATACGTTGAGCACCACAGCATCACCGGACACACCTTCGTGGCCATTGATTCCGGCGCCAACGTCAACTTCGACCGTCTGCGCCATGTTGCCGAGCGCGCTGAGCTGGGCGAGGGCCGCGAAGCGATCATTGCCGTGACCATCCCTGAGAAGCCGGGCAGCTTCAAGGCATTCTGCGAGGCCATCGGCAAGCGCCAGATCACCGAGTTCAACTACCGCTATAACACTGGCAGCGAAGCGCACATCTTTGTCGGCGTGCAGACGCATCCGGAAAACGACCCGCGCAGCGCGCTGCTTGCCAGCCTCACCGAGCAGGGTTTCCCGGTGCTCGACCTGACCGACAACGAATTGGCCAAGTTGCACATCCGCCACATGGTCGGCGGGCGTGCTGTCCATGTCGTCGATGAAGTGGTGCTGCGCTTCGAGTTCCCGGAGCGCCCGGGTGCGTTGTTCAACTTCCTCAACAAGCTGGGTGGGCGCTGGAACATTTCGATGTTCCACTACCGTAACCACGGCGCGGCGGATGGCCGAGTGGTCGCGGGCCTGCAAGTGCCGCACGACGAGCGCCATCTGGTACCGGCGGCGCTGGAAGAAATCGGCTACCCGTACTGGGACGAAAGCGACAACCCCGCTTATCAGCTGTTTCTCGGCTGAGCGGCTACGCTGACGAGCAAGGCCAAAAGGAAATCGAACAATGGAAACGTTAACCGCCCTCAAAATCGCCCATAGCGTGGCGACGGTGCTGCTGTTGATCAGTGCGCTGGGGCTGGCAATCTGGGTCTGGCGTACTCGCCGTAACGGTGATGCAACAGCTCATGCGCGCACCTTGCAACGACCGCGGGTGTTCATCTGGCTATTGATGGGCCTGGCGCTGGTGAGCATGCCATTCACCGGTTGGTGGATGGTGCATCTGGTGGGCTGGCCGTTGGGGCAGACCTGGCTGCTGGCGTCCAGTGTGCTCTACACCGTGGCGTTGCTGGGCTGGTTCTGGCTGCTGGTGCGGCTCAATCGGCTGCGCAAGGCGCCGACGGGGGGTAACGGGAAGTTTACGTTTGCTTTGGCGTTGTTCAGTTTTGTCTGCTTTATCGCCATTGCGGGGTTGATGGGCGCCAAGCCGGTTTAAGGCTTGTCACCGCGTCGCCTGCATCGCGGGCAAGCTCGCTCCCACAAGGTTCTGCTGTGTGACATAGATAGCATTCACAGCAGAGATCCTGTGGGAGCGGGCTTGCCCGCGATGGCGATCTCAATCGCGCAACGAAATTACCGGCCAACCCCGCTTCTCGGCCTCGGCTCGCAGATTCGGATCCGGATCGACCGCGATCGGATTCGTCACTTGCTCCAGCAACGCCAAGTCGTTCATCGAATCGCTGTAGAAATAACTGTCTTCCAGGCTGTGGCCAGTTTCTTCCAGCCAACGATTCAACCGGGTCACCTTGCCTTCACGGAAGCACGGGATATCGGTGCTACGCCCGCTGTACCGACCGTCGATTATTTCGCATTCGGTGGCGATCAGGGTTTCAACGCCTAAACGCGTGGCAATCGGTCCGGTCACAAAGCGGTTGGTGGCCGTGATGATGACCAGCTTGTCGCCGGCTTCACGGTGTTGGGCCAACAATTCGAGGCCCTTGGGCAGCACGATCGGTTCGATACAGTCGCGCATGTAATCCAGGTGCCATTGATCCAGCGTCGCCATTTCGGTGCGACCGAGGACTTCCAGGCAGAAGTTCAGGTAGGCAGCCTGATCCAGCTTGCCGGCCAGGTAGTCCTGATAGAACTCGTCGTTGCGTGCCTTGTAGGCGACGGCATCGAGGAAACCGCGTTCGCACAGATAATCGCCCCAGGCGTGGTCACTGTCACCGCCCAGAAGCGTGTTGTCCAAGTCGAATAAAGCCAGCCGCATTGCAGTTACTCGCTGAAAAGTCTGTAGAAAGGTCTCCAGAATACGGACTTTTCACAAGAGTGCACATAAGGTAGGTCGGCTCGTTGCTGCTTTCACAACCTTTGTGGAACAATGCGGCGACATGCGTTTGCGAGGTTGTTGCCGTGATCGACCCCGATGGTTTCCGCCCCAATGTCGGGATCATTCTGACGAATGATGCTGGCCAGGTGCTATGGGCTCGCCGTATCAATCAAGATGCCTGGCAATTTCCACAGGGTGGGATCAACCCCCAGGAGACGCCGGAAGACGCCTTGTACCGCGAGTTGAACGAAGAAGTGGGGCTGGAGCGCGAAGATGTTGAAATTCTCGCCTGCACCCGGGGCTGGTTGCGTTATCGTTTGCCGCAACGTCTGGTCAGGACGCACAGCCAACCGCTGTGCATCGGCCAGAAACAGAAATGGTTTCTCCTGCGCCTGATCTCCAACGAGCAGCGGGTGCGGATGGATTTGACCGGTAAACCGGAATTCGATGGCTGGCGCTGGGTCAGCTATTGGTATCCGTTGGGCCAGGTGGTGACATTCAAGCGCGAGGTGTATCGACGCGCTCTCAAAGAGCTTGCCCCGCGCCTTTTAGCGCGCGACTGACGACGGAGTTCGACCCCGAGCCATGCTCAATACGCTGCGCAAGATCGTCCAGGAAGTTAACTCCGCCAAGGATCTCAAGGCGGCGTTGGGGATTATTGTGTTGCGCGTCAAAGAGGCCATGGGCAGCCAGGTCTGCTCGGTCTACCTGCTTGATCCAGAGACCAACCGCTTCGTGCTGATGGCCACCGAGGGCTTGAACAAGCGCTCGATCGGCAAAGTCAGCATGGCACCCAACGAAGGTCTGGTCGGCCTGGTCGGCACGCGTGAAGAACCCCTGAACCTTGAAAACGCCGCGGATCACCCGCGCTACCGTTACTTCGCCGAGACCGGTGAAGAACGCTACGCGTCGTTCCTCGGGGCGCCGATCATTCACCACCGCCGCGTCGTCGGCGTGTTGGTCATTCAGCAAAAGGAACGCCGGCAGTTCGATGAGGGTGAAGAAGCCTTCCTCGTGACCATGAGCGCGCAGCTCGCCGGCGTTATCGCCCACGCCGAGGCCACCGGTTCGATCCGTGGCCTGGGTCGTCAGGGCAAAGGCATTCAGGAAGCAAAGTTCGTCGGCGTACCGGGTTCGCCGGGCGCGGCGGTCGGCACCGCAGTCGTCATGCTGCCACCCGCTGATCTGGACGTGGTGCCGGACAAGACCATCACCGACATCGATGCAGAACTTGGGCTGTTCAAGACGGCCATCGAAGGCGTGCGCGCCGACATGCGTGCCTTGTCCGCCAAGCTGGCGACCCAGCTGCGGCCTGAAGAGCGGGCGCTGTTCGACGTCTACTTGATGATGCTCGACGATGCCTCGCTCGGCAGCGAAGTCACCACCGTGATCAAGACCGGTCAGTGGGCTCAGGGCGCGTTGCGTCAGGTGGTTACCGATCACGTCAACCGTTTCGAACTGATGGACGACGCCTACCTGCGCGAGCGCGCCTCGGACGTCAAAGACCTCGGTCGCCGCTTGCTCGCCTACTTGCAGGAAGAGCGGCAGCAGACGCTGGTCTACCCCGACAACACCATTCTGGTCAGTGAAGAACTGACGCCGGCGATGCTCGGCGAGGTGCCGGAAGGCAAACTGGTCGGTCTGGTGTCGGTACTCGGTTCCGGCAACTCCCACGTGGCGATCCTGGCGCGCGCCATGGGTATTCCGACGGTGATGGGCCTGGTCGACCTGCCGTATTCCAAGGTCGACGGCATCCAGATGATCGTCGATGGCTACCACGGCGAGGTCTACACCAACCCCAGTGACGTGCTGCGCAAGCAGTTCGCCGACGTGGTCGAGGAAGAGAAACAACTGGCCCTCGGGCTGGATGCATTGCGCGACTTGCCGTGTGTAACGGTGGACGGTCACCGCATGCCGCTGTGGGTCAACACCGGCCTGTTGGCGGACGTG
This sequence comes from Pseudomonas sp. GGS8, assembly GCF_024168645.1. NCBI lineage: Bacteria > Pseudomonadati > Pseudomonadota > Gammaproteobacteria > Pseudomonadales > Pseudomonadaceae > Pseudomonas > Pseudomonas sp. GGS8. The sequence continues at coordinate 2,245,605 of NZ_JALJWF010000001.1, forward strand.
GCACGGGCGCAGAAGCGCGGTGCCGAGGGTGTGGGTCTGTATCGCACCGAAGTGCCGTTCATGATCAACCAGCGTTTCCCTAGCGAAAAGGAACAGCTGGCGATCTATCGCGAGCAACTTGCCGCGTTCCATCCGCAACCAGTGACCATGCGTAGTCTGGACATTGGCGGTGACAAGGCGCTGTCGTACTTCCCGATCAAGGAAGACAACCCGTTCCTCGGCTGGCGCGGCATTCGCGTGACCCTCGACCACCCGGAAATCTTCCTGGTGCAGACCCGTGCGATGCTCAAGGCCAGCGAAGGCCTGAACAACCTGCGCATTCTGTTGCCGATGATTTCGGGCACCCATGAACTGGAAGAAGCCTTGCACCTGATTCACCGGGCCTGGGGCGAAGTCCGTGACGAAGGCACCGATGTGCCGATGCCGCCGGTTGGCGTGATGATCGAGATTCCGGCGGCGGTGTATCAGACCAAGGAACTGGCGCGGCAAGTGGACTTCCTGTCGGTCGGCTCCAACGACCTGACCCAGTACCTGCTGGCCGTGGACCGAAACAACCCTCGGGTGGCCGACCTCTACGACTACCTGCACCCGGCGGTGCTGCAAGCCTTGCAGAGCGTGGTGCGCGATGCCCATGCCGAAGGCAAGCCGGTGAGTATCTGCGGCGAAATGGCCGGTGATCCGGCGGCGGCGGTGCTGTTGATGGCAATGGGCTTCGACAGCCTGTCGATGAACGCCACCAACTTGCCGAAAGTGAAGTGGATGCTGCGTCAGATCAACCTGAGCAAGGCCAAGGAATTGCTCGCGGAGCTGATGACCATCGACAACCCGCAAGTTATCCACAGCTCGCTGCAACTGGCGCTGAAGAACCTTGGGTTGGCGCGGATGATCAATCCGGCTTCGGTCAAGACCCTCTAGGTCAGCGGCGGCCTCAATCGCGGGCAAGCCCGCTCCCACAGGAGACTCTGGTGTTCACAAATCGTGTGCTCACCGGAGATTTCTGTGGGAGCGGGCTTGCCCGCGATGACGTCAGTCCAGGCGCCGCCTAAACCAACATCTCAACTTCCCCCAAATGCCCCCCATACGGCCCGAAACTCCGTTCGACCATATGCCGCATCCCATCCGCCTGAACAATCAACGCCGTGCTCGCCCGCGTCCCATAAGCCTGGCTCTTGATAAACACGCTCGACAACAACGTCTCGGTGGCTTGCCCGACGCCAGTGTCCGGCAGCTCGGCAAGCGGCGCCGTCTGCCCATCACTGAGCAAGGCCAATAGCGCCTGCGGCTGTGGATCGTCCAGCACTTCGCTCAGCGCTGCCTTAGCCTTGAGCACCTTTGGCCACGGTGTATCCAGCCCCGCGTTCGATAACCCATAAACCCCGGGCTTGAGCCTGACCGCCTCGGTCTCACGGGCATTGAAGTGCCACAACTGGTTGGTATTGCCGATCAGCAGGTTAAACCCGGCATATTCAGGCGAACGTCGGACAACGTCGTTTAAATAGTCTTCAATCGGCATGTCGCCGATGAGAAATTGCGCCACCAGTTCACCTCGCGACCTGGCGGCCGGTGGCTGAAGAGGATCGCGGATGTTGGTCAGTGCAGCGAAACGCCCATGGGTGCCGACACCGAGCCACGTGCCGCCAGCCTCAAGGTCACGACCGGCGTACACGTGCGCAGCTTGCGGCCATTGCGCCAAAGGCAGGCTGGGCCGGGCATAGAATTCGTCGCGGTTGGCCGCCACGATCAGCGGCAGGGCATGACCCGGTCGCCAGGCAAAAACAATCAGGCACATAAGGCGGTCCTTGTGTGTTTTTTGCTCACTTTACGCAGACATCGCTCATCGATCCATCGCCATCCGCAGTGGAGCCCGAGGCCATGCATCCGTTACCATGCCGCTCCTGTTTTGGGATGCTTGGGGATGTGGCCATGGAATTTCTGCTCTATCTGGCGCTGGGCGCCTGTGCGGGCGTGCTGGCCGGGCTGTTTGGGGTAGGCGGCGGGATTATCATCGTCCCGGTGCTGGTATTCAGTTTCACCTTGCAGGGATTTGATGCCTCGATCCTGACGCATCTTGCCGTCGGCACCTCCCTGGCGACGATCATTTTCACGTCGGTCAATGCGGTTCGCGAGCATCATCGCCGTGGCGCTGTGCGTTGGCCGATTTTTGCCTGGATGACCCTTGGCATTCTGATCGGTGCCGGTTTCGGCGCGCTGACCGCCGAAGCGATCTCCGGGCCGCATTTGCAGAAGATCATTGGCGTATTCGCGTTGATCATCGCGGTTCAACTCGCTTTGGACTTCAAGCCCAAGGCCAGCCGAACGGTGCCTGGTAAAGTCGGTCTGACCGTGGCCGGCAGTGTGATTGGCTGGGCTTCGGCGATTTTCGGGATTGGCGGCGGCTCGTTGACCGTGCCATTCCTCACCTGGCGCAGTGTGCCGATGCAGCAAGCGGTGGCCACGTCGTCGGCCTGTGGCCTGCCCATCGCTTTGGCAAGTGCATTAAGTTTCATGATTCTGGGCTGGCACGATCCACTGCTGCCGGCCCATAGTCTCGGTTTTGTGTATTTGCCGGCGCTGTTGGGGATCGCGCTGACCAGCATGGTCTTCGCCCGCCTCGGTGCGCGATTGGCCCACAAACTGTCGGCGCGCTTGCTGAAAAGACTGTTTGCCGCTTTGCTGTTTTTCGTCGGCTTGAGCTTCTTGCTCTGACGTGTAACGCAATCCTGGCTTAATCCTGGAGTGACAGCGTTGCCCGGGAATTTTAAAGATTTCAACTCTAACGAGGAGTCGCAATGCTGCCTTACCCGCAGATCGACCCGGTGGCCCTGGCCATCGGTCCGCTGAAAATCCACTGGTACGGCCTGATGTACCTGGTCGGCATTGGCGGCGCGTGGCTGCTGGCGTCCCGTCGGCTGAACCGCTTCGACCCGACCTGGACCAAGGAGAAACTCTCCGACATGGTGTTCTGGATGTCGATGGGCGTCATCGTCGGCGGCCGCCTGGGTTATGTGCTGTTTTATGATCTGAGCGCTTACCTGGCCAACCCGATGCTGATTTTCGAAGTGTGGAAGGGCGGGATGTCGTTCCACGGCGGGTTTATCGGTGTGATGCTGGCGGCGTTGTGGTTTGGTAAAAAGAACAACAAGTCGTTCTTCCAGCTGATGGACTTCGTCGCGCCGATGGTGCCGATCGGCCTGGGTGCCGGGCGCATCGGTAACTTCATCAATGCCGAGTTGTGGGGCAAGCCGACCGACGTGCCATGGGCGATGATCTTCCCACCGTTCAGCGACCCGTCGCAGTTGCCGCGTCATCCGTCGCAGCTGTACCAGTTCGCGCTGGAAGGCGTGGCCCTGTTCGCGATCCTCTGGCTGTTCTCGCGCAAGCCACGGCCGACCATGGCGGTGTCCGGGATGTTCGCGCTGTTCTACGGCATCTTCCGTTTCATCGTCGAATTCGTTCGCGTACCGGATGCGCAACTGGGCTATCTGGCGTGGAACTGGCTGACCATGGGCCAGGTGCTGTGCGTACCGATGATCGTCGGCGGTCTGTTCCTGATCTGGCTGGCTTATCGACGTGCCCCGGCGGCCCCCGCAGCGGCTGTATAAGAAGCAGGCGCTAAAAATTCGAACCCCGGGGCGACAGCTCCGGGTTCAAGGAAACAGGTAATTCATGAAGCAATATCTCGAACTGGTCGCCCACGTCATCAAGAACGGCACCAAGCAGGCCAACCGCACTGGCGTGAACACCATCAGCTTTCCTGGCGCGATGCTGCGCTTCGATTTGCAGGAAGGTTTCCCGGCGATCACCACCCGCAAGATGGCCTTCAAGTCGGCCATCGGCGAGATGTGCGGTTTTCTGCGCGGGGTGAACAACGCCGCCGAATTCCGTGCGCTGGGTTGTAAGGTTTGGGACCAGAACGCCAACGAAAACGCCCAGTGGCTGGCCAACCCGTTCCGTCAGGGCGAAGATGACCTCGGCGAGATCTATGGCGTGCAATGGCGCAAATGGCCGGCGTACAAGCAGATCCCGGTCAGCAACCAGGCAGCCATCGAGCAGACCCTGAGCCAGGGTTATCGGCAGATCGCCGAAGGCGAGGAAGACGGCCAGGCTTATGTGGTGCTGTACAAGGCGATTGACCAGATCCGCCAGTGTGTCGACACCATCATCAAGGACCCGGGCAGCCGTCGCATCCTGTTCCATGGTTGGAACGTTGCGCAGCTCGATGAGATGGCTCTGCCGCCGTGCCACTTGCTGTACCAGTTCCACCCGAATGTCGAGACCAGGGAAATCTCCCTGACCCTCTACATCCGCTCCAACGATCTGGGCCTGGGCACGCCGTTCAACCTGACCGAGGGCGCGGCGCTGCTGAGCCTGATCGGTCGCCTGACCGGTTACACGCCACGCTGGTTCACCTATTTCATCGGTGATGCCCACGTCTACGAAAACCACTTGGACATGCTCAATGAACAGCTCAAGCGCGAGCCGTTCCCGATGCCCAAACTGGTGATTTCCGACCGCGTGCCAGAGTTTGCCAAGACCGGTGTTTATCAGCCTGAGTGGCTGGAGCAGATCGAGCCGAGTGACTTCTCGCTGGAAGGCTATGAGCACCACGCGCCGATGACCGCGCCGATGGCGGTCTGAAGGTCGCTGTCATACCTGTGGGAGCGGGCTTGCCCGCGATAGCGGTTTGTCAGCCACATCATTATTGAATGTGCTGCCGCAATCGCGGGCAAGCCCGCTCCCACAAGGTTTTTTGGTGTTGCTAATGCCCGTGGCTTCGGCCGACATGGGAATGCTCAACCTCCGTCGCCACCACCCCGCCACTCACTTCCAACCGCTGCAAAATTCCGCACTGATCGATATCCGGCCCTTCGCTGCAGCGTTGGCGCAGGTCGAGCAGTTGTGTCTGCAACGCCAGCAAGCCGTCAATACGTGCCTTTACATGGTGAATGTGTTCGTCGATCAGGGCGTTGACGTTTTCGCATTGATCCTGCGGGCTGTCGCGCAGCGCCAGCAGGCTGCGGATTTCCTCCAGGGTCATGTCGAGGGTGCGGCAGTTGCGGATGAAGGTCAGGCGCTCGGCGTGGGCCTGGGTGTAGACGCGGTAATTACCGTCGCTACGGGCCGGCTCCGGCAGCAGGTTTTCGCGCTCGTAGTAGCGGATGGTTTCCACGGCGCAGTCGGTGAGTTTCGCCAGTTCTCCTATTTTCATCGCGTCAATCTCCAAAAGGGTGCTTGACCCTATAGTGGCTACAGGGTCTTTACTTGGCAACAGGCACCTTCATGGACGCGACCAATGAGCGATTCTCTTCACCCCCACAAACCCGAGGCTGATCACGATCACGATCACGATCACAGCCACAAGCTGCAGCCTGTGCGCCAGCATGTCCATGGTAGCCATGATCATGGCGGCCACGGCGATTCCTGCTGTTCCTCCAAAGCCGCGGCGCCATCGCTGATCAAGTTGAGCGAGACGCCGACCGTCGGTGCACGGCTGAGCAGCTTCCGCATCGAGGCCATGGACTGCCCGACCGAGCAGACGCTGATCCAGAACAAACTCGGCAAACTTGCGGGCGTGCAGCAACTGGAGTTCAACCTGATCAACCGGGTGTTGGGCGTGACCCATGACCTGCCAACCAACTCGCCGATCATCGATGCGATCAAGTCGCTCGGCATGCACGCCGAGCCGATAGAGCAGGGCGCTGAAACGCCCGCGTCGAGCCCGGCACCGGTGAAAAAGCCCTGGTGGCCGCTGGCACTGTCCGGTGTCGGTGCGTTGGCTGCCGAGGTTATCCACTTCACCAGCGCGGCGCCGAACTGGGTGGTGGCGGTGATTGCGCTGGTCTCGATCCTCAGCGGTGGCCTAGGCACTTACAAAAAGGGCTGGATCGCCCTGAAAAACCTCAACCTGAACATTAACGCGCTGATGAGCATCGCGGTGACTGGTGCGGTCCTGATCGGCCAGTGGCCGGAAGCGGCGATGGTGATGTTCCTGTTCACTGTGGCCGAGCTGATCGAAGCCCGGTCCCTGGACCGGGCGCGCAATGCCATCGGCGGGCTGATGCAGATGACTCCGGAACAAGCCACGGTGCTGCAGGCCGACGGCCGTTGGGTCGCACAACCGGTGAAAAACATCGAACTGGGCGCACGGGTGCGAGTGCGTCCCGGCGAGCGGATCGGTCTGGACGGCGAAGTGGTGTCCGGCAGCTCGACCATCAATCAGGCGCCGATTACCGGTGAAAGCCTGCCGGTCGAGAAAACCGTCGGTGACAAGGTATTCGCCGGCACCATCAACCAGTCCGGTTCGCTGGAATACACCGTGACCGCAGCGGCCGACCACTCGACCCTGGCGCGGATCATCCACGCCGTCGAACAGGCCCAAGGGGCGCGGGCGCCGACCCAGCGTTTCGTCGACGCCTTCTCGAAAATCTACACCCCGGCGGTGTTTATCCTGGCCCTTGCAGTGGCGGTGATCCCTCCGCTGTTTATGGATGCGCTGTGGTTCGACTGGATCTACCGGGCGCTGGTGCTGCTGGTAGTCGCCTGCCCGTGCGCGTTGGTGATTTCCACTCCAGTGACTATCGTCAGCGGCCTCGCGGCAGCGGCGCGCAAAGGGATTCTGGTCAAGGGCGGCGTCTACCTGGAGCACGGCTACAAACTCGATTACCTGGCTCTCGACAAGACCGGCACCCTCACGCATGGCAAACCGGTGCAGACCGACTATTTGTCCCTCGACCCGACCGCCGATAAAACCGCCCCGGCCATTGCGGCGGCACTGGCCGGTCGTTCGGATCACCCGGTGTCGCTGGCCATCGCCAATACGGCTGTGGATAAACAATTTGCACCGCTGACTGTGGATAACTTCGAAGCCCTGGCGGGGCGTGGGGTACGCGGCGAGATCAACGGTGAGCTCTACCATTTGGGCAACCACCGTCTGGTGGAAGACTTGGGTCTGTGTTCTCCAGCGCTGGAAGAAAAGCTGTTTGCGCTGGAGAAACAAGGCAAATCGGTGGTGCTGTTGCTCAACAAGTCGGGTCCCTTGGCGTTGTTCGCCGTGGCAGACACCGTGAAAGCGTCCAGTCGCGAAGCGATCCAGCAATTGCATGAACTGGGCATCAAAACCCTGATGCTGACCGGCGACAACGTTCACACCGCTGAGGTCATCGCCGCCCATGTGGGCATCGATCAGGCACAGGGCGACCTGTTGCCGACCGAGAAGCTGCAAGCCATCGAAACGCTGTATGCCCAGGGCCATCGGGTGGGGATGGTCGGCGACGGCATCAACGATGCTCCGGCACTGGCGCGGGCCGAAATCGGTTTCGCCATGGCGGCGGCCGGTACCGACACGGCCATCGAAACCGCCGATGTCGCCCTGATGGACGACGATCTTCGCAAGATCCCGGCCTTCATCCGCCTGTCGCGACAGACCTCGAATATCCTCAAACAGAACATTGCTCTGGCATTGGTCATCAAAGCGATCTTTCTTGGGGTAACCTTCGCCGGGATCGCCACCATGTGGATGGCGGTGTTCGCCGACATGGGCGTGAGCCTGTTGGTGGTGTTCAACGGTTTGCGCCTGTTGCGCAAATAGACGATGTGGGGCGGGTGCGCTGAGTGCCGAGCTGAAGGCGTTTTACATGGTGGGCCCGGCTGGGCAGCATTACCCTGGCGGCGAAAATGAGTTTCGGGCCACTGCTGGAGATTGGTAGTCGAGAGTCGATTCGTGAAGCGGTGTTGCGCAACATCGGCATCAGCATCATTGCCCGGCAGGAAGTGCCGCATGATCCGCAATTGCGGGTGCTGACCCTCGAGAATGCGCCGCAGATTCCCGAGTACCTGTACTGCCTCAAGGAGCGAAAAGGCGCACGGCTGCCGGCGGCGTTTCTGGGGTTGGCGCAGGAAATGGCTCCGGCCTGAAATCTCCATTGCCCGTACTGGCCTCATCGCGGGCAAGCCACGCTCCCACAGGATTTATGCAGTCCTGTGGGAGCGGGCTTGCCCGCGACAGCGGTCTCGAACCCAGGGAAAAATCCCCCTGACACACCACAGCGACATGCTGATCGTCGGCGCCGGCATTCTCGGCCTGTCCCTCGCCTATGCCGCCGCCAGACGCGGCCTCAAGGTCAACGTCTTCGAACGCAGCGCCACACCATTGGGCGCTTCGGTGCGCAACTTCGGCCAGGCATTGGTCACCGGCCAACCACCGGGACCCATGCTCGAACTGGCCGAGCAGACGTTGGGCTGCAAAGTGCAGGTGGTCGAGCGCTGGCAGGGTGTTTACGGTTCACGCGGCCCCGGCCCATTCTCCTTTCTGCGGCCGATGCCGGGTGTGAGCGTGGCGCTGATGCACACGGGTGTGGGCATGAGTGTCGGGCCGGCACTGGCTGAACGTAACGTGGCGACTTTATTGGGAGACAGGTGATGGACCTCGACGTTTTGAAGGGCAAGGCTGCGGGCCTGTTGTCCCGTGGTCTGCGCTGAGTTGTCTGACACACGATAGGGAAACGGTTTATGGATCAACGCGCGTCAAAGCATCACTCTGGCCTTTTCGCAAAGGAGTGCACGGATGCATTTTTTGAAAGTGATCGCTCAGGACCGGAGCGGGAAGGGCTCGGCAGATACCGTCGGTTTCCAGTTCTTTGAAGATGAACAGTTGCAGCGCGAGGCGACGGATACGGATCGTCAACGGCTCAAGTCTTTCGGCAAAACGTACTTGAAATGCGCCTGGTACAACGCGGGTGAAGGCGAGGAGCGGCACTTGCGGATCTTCTCGGAAAATCCCAGCGCAGACGGCTCGCCAGAAACGGTACGGCTGCATTTTCATGAAGGACCGACAATTGCCTACAAGGCAGCGGCCCGCGATCTGGATAACGATGGGGTTTTCGAGTTGATATTGAGCTCGGATGTAGACAATGACGGGCGAGCGAACAGGACCGATCGTAGCCGCGTGAAGGCGTTGGCCAAAGCGTTTCTGAAACTGGATGGGCGCTGACGATCATTGGCTAAAGCTGCTGCGCCAACAGCTCAACCTGCTCCTGCCGCTCTGCCTGATTCACCTTCGAATGAGGATTGAGCGACGACCACTGCGGATGCGCCCGCGCCTTGTTCAGCGCTTCCGGCAGTTTGCCTTCGCGCCAGGTTTTGTCCTGCGGTGTGGCGACCTGAATGCTGTCCATCGCCGCGTGCCCACGCTGATTCAGGGCTTGCAGCAGTTGTCGCTGACGCAGGGCCAACAGCCGCAACACGCTGTCGTCGACGGTCAGTTCTCGCTGGCCTTTGATCTTGCCCAGCAGGCGACTGCCGTAACTGCGGGCGGTTTGCAGGGCGCCGCCGGCAATCGCTCCGGCCAGCGCCGCGGCGCCGAGGGTCAGGCCACCGACCAGCAGATCGACACCGGCCCCGGCCGCTGCGCCAGCGGCGATACCACCGCCGACCCGCACACCGAGCTGTTTCAGGGTTTCCGGGTTGAACAGGTCATCGCCCCAGCGACCATCGAGCAGCGGCAGGTCACTGGCCGCCGCATCCTGTGGGCGGAAGGCGTAGAGCTTGAGCAGGGCCTCGACGCAGCGTTGTTCGCGTTGACGCACCGCTTTGCGCAATTCGCTGATCGCTTGCTGTTCCTGCTTCGCCTCGCTGACCACACTGCGGCGGCAGGCGGCGCAATCGATCAATAAATCGGCAATCAACCGCGTTGCGCTCTGCTGCCGGGCCAGGCGTTGGGCCTGCTGATCGGCGATCAGGCGTTCCAGTTGTTCACGGGAGTTTTCCAGCAGCAGCGCGAGGCTTTCGTACAGTCGGCGTTCGCCATCTTCCGGTGGCGCGACGCTGTCGAACCGCACCAAGGCATGCAAGCCCAATCGCGCCAAGGCTTGACGCCAATCCGGTTCGCGATGATGGGCGCTGCTGACAAAATTCAGCACCGGCAGCAGCGGTTTGCCACAACTGGCCAGCACTTCCAGTTCGTCGCGGTACTTGGCCAGCACCGGCTCCCGGGCGTCGATCACATAGAGGCCGGCGTCCGAGGCAAGCAGTTGCCGTAACACCTTGGCTTCTTGTTCGAAGCGTTGTCGGGCTTCGCTGCCCTCAAGGAAGCGTGCCAGCCGCGCCGGGCCGTCGAGGCGTTCGCCGGGCCGCTCCAGGCGCTCGAGGTAGTCGAGCAGGGCGATGGCATCTTCCAGGCCCGGCGTATCGAACAGATCGAGCAACGGCTCGCCCTCTACCGACAAGCGCGCGCCCTCTACCGACAAGCGCGCGCCCTCGACGTGGCGCGTGGTGCTGGGGCGATGGGAGACTTCGCCGAAGCCGACATCCCGCGTCAGCGTTCGCAGCAACGAGGTTTTTCCGACGTTGGTGTGGCCGACCACGGCGAGCTTCAACGGCTGTTTCCAGGCATCAGTCATGACCCGTCTCCAGCCAGTTCAACGGCGCGCAATCGGCGAATGGCAGGTCCAGTTGTTGGAGCGCAACATGCCAGTCGCCCAGGCGTTCGGCGTCCAGCGCTTCGCCGGGCGGCGCTTGCAGCAACCACACGCGGGTGGCGGTGGCGCTGCGAGCCAGTTCGGCAATCAGCGCCAGGCTGCCACGGTCCGGCGAACGCCGTGGATCGCAGGCGATGGCCAGACGGGCCGGGGGAAAACGACTCAGTTGTTCGAGCAGTTTGTGCCGGGACTCGCGGCTGTCGAGGATGCCGGCGTTGTTGACGTTTTTCGGCAGATGCGGTGGCCAGGGGCGTTGATCGTCCAGCTCGATGGCCACCAACAGTGCGCCATCGCTTTGCAGATCGCTGGCGGCGTTTTCAACCCGATGAAGTTGCTCTGGCGCGGCATCGCTGATGCCCAAGCGTTCGCTGGTGGGCATCAGGCGTTCGCGTAGTTGGGCGTAGCCAGGCAGGTTCAAGTCCAGATGCAAGGCTGCTTGCCCGGTTTTCCAGCGCCACCGGCAGAACAATGCGAGCAGCAGGCGCGGTAGCACGCCGTACACCAGCAACACGCCCACCAGCCACGCCGCCCAGGCCTGGCGGGCGCTTTCGATGTTCAGCGCAGCATTGCCGCTGGCGCGGATCATCTCTACGCTGGGCACACTGAAACCAAGCAGGGACGGCAGGGCGCCGAGGGCTTGGGTCATGGCGACGAAGGTGTCGCCGCCGAGAATCGTGGTTTCCCAGACGAAACCGTAGCGCCGGGTCGCCATCAACGTCAGCACCATCACTAAGGCACTGAGCATCGCCAGCGACCACAAGCCGTTGACCAGCATACCCAGCGCCCAGCGATTGAGTTTCTGCCGTTGCAGCAACAGCAGCAGGGCCGGCGCCAGTTGCGCGGCGTTGGCATCGCGGGCGAGTTTTTCACTGAGCCACAACCACAAGCGTCCGAGGGCGGCGCCCTGTTCGCCGGCGAACACCAGGCCCAGGGCCCAGCTCAATAGCAGAATCAGGTTTAGCCCCAGCAGGCTGCCCAACGCCCAGAACACATTGACCGGGGTCTGGCCGTCGCCCAGCGCGGCAAACGCCAGGCCGGCGCCACTGATCACCGCCAGCACGGCGAGCACGATCAGCGCCAGTCGCGCGCCTTGCAGCCAGTGTTTAAGGGCGCGGGTCTGCCCGTCGCGCTCGGCCAGCCACCGGGCGCGGCATTGAATGCGCGTCGGCAGGTCGCCGCCGGCGCTACGGGCGATTCGGTTGGCTTGCAGATCATCCAGTGGCCCGGCGTGTTCTTCACGCAGGCGTATGGTTTCGCTCAGCCAGAGGTTTTGCAGGGGCGTCAGCTCAGTCACGCGGCATCCTGTCGTTTCATTGAGCGATGAGCATAACCGCTGTGACGCTTATCGGGGTAAGGGAGGCTCTGGTATCCTCGCCGGCATGACTAAATCACTCCCCCTCAGCCTGATCGCAGCCCTCGGTGAAAACCGTGTGATCGGCGTCGACAACAGCATGCCCTGGCACTTGCCGGGGGACTTCAAATACTTCAAGGCCACCACCCTCGGCAAGCCGATCATCATGGGTCGCAAGACCTGGGATTCCCTCGGTCGTCCGCTGCCGGGCCGGTTGAACATCGTGGTCAGTCGCCAGGCGGGTCTGCAGCTGGAAGGCGCGGAGGTATATCCGTCGCTGGAGGCGGCCGTGGTTCGCGCCGAGAAGTGGGCGCTGGAGCAGGGTGTCGATGAGTTGATGTTGATTGGTGGTGCGCAGTTGTATGCGCAAGGTCTGGCACAAGCGGATCGGTTGTACCTGACCCGCGTGGCGCTGAGCCCGGAAGGGGATGCGTGGTTTCCGGAGTTTGATTTGAACCAGTGGAAGCTGGTGTCGAATGTTCCGAATCCGGCAGAAGGCGACAAGCCGGCCTATAGCTTTGAGGTGTGGGAAAAAGCATAAAAGCATTGCGGGCAAGCCCGCTCCCACAGTGATCAGGGTGGAACACAAATTGTGTAAACACCAAAAAACCTGTGGGAGCGAGGCTTGCCCGCGAAGAGACCCGCTCAGACGATGAAAGTCTTAAGCCTGAGCCAACGCCCCATGCTCGTCCGCCTCCAGCAACGCTTTATCCGTCTGCTGCATGAGCTGGCTGGTGATCGCCCCAGCAGTGATCGAACCGCTGACGTTCAACGCCGTGCGGCCCATGTCGATCAGCGGTTCAACCGAGATCAGCAACGCCACCAGTGACACCGGCAAGCCCATGGCCGGTAACACGATCAACGCGGCGAAGGTTGCACCGCCACCAACCCCGGCCACACCCGCCGAACTCAACGTCACAATCGCCACCAACGTCGTGATCCACAGAGGGTCCAGCGGGTTGATGCCCACGGTCGGCGCGACCATCACCGCCAACATTGCCGGGTACAGACCGGCACAGCCGTTCTGGCCAATGGTCGCACCGAACGAGGCGGCGAAACTGGCGATGGATTGTGGAATACCCAAACGACTGGTCTGGGCTTCGATGCTCAGCGGAATGGTGGCGGCGCTGGAGCGGCTGGTGAAGGCAAACGTCAGCACCGGCCAGATCTTGCGGAAAAACCGTAGCGGGTTGATCCCGGTGGCCGATACCAGCAAGCCATGGATGACAAACATCAGGCCCAGGCCGATGTAGGACACCACCACGAAACTGCCGAGCTTGATGATGTCTTGCAGGTTGGAGCCGGCGACCACTTTGGTCATCAGCGCCAATACGCCGTATGGCGTCAGCTTCATCACCAGGCGAACCAAACGCGTCACCCAGGCTTGCAGGGTGTCGATGGCGTTGATCATTTTCTGACCTTTCTCGACGTCATCCTTGAGCAGTTGCAGCGCCGCAACCCCAAGAAATGCAGCAAAAATCACCACGCTAATAATCGAAGTCGGCTTGGCGCGAGCGAGGTCGGCGAACGGATTCTGCGGGATGAACGACAGCAACAGCTGCGGCACATTCAGGTCAGCGACCTTGCCCGCGTAATCGGTCTGAATGGTTTGCAGGCGAGCCATTTCCTGGGTGCCGGCGACCAGGCCTTCGGCGGTGAGGCCGAACAGGTTGGTCAAGCCGATGCCGATCAGCGCCGCGATGGCGGTGGTGAACAGCAGCGTGCCGATGGTCAGGAAGCTGATCTTACCCAGCGACGAAGCGTTGTGCAGGCGCGCCACGGCACTGAGGATCGAGGCGAACACCAATGGGATCACGATCATTTGCAGCAACTGCACATAACCGTTGCCCACTAGGTCGAACCAGCCGATCGAGGCTTTCAGGACCGGGTTACCCGCACCGTAAATCGTGTGCAGAGCAACACCGAATACCACGCCCAGTAGCAGCGCCAGCAGAACCTTTTTGGCCAGGCTCCAGGTGGTATGACGGGTTTGCGCCAAGCCAAAGAGCAAGGCGAGGAACACCAGCAGATTGAGGATCAGCGGCAGATTCATAGAGGCTCCAATAAACGTGTCAGCCGCATTCCGGCGCAGCTGCGAACCGGCAAGCCTAACAGCTTGATATGTAATGAATTAATATCAAAAACATCGGTTGCCTGTCGTTTTTGGAATAAGCGGTTGACGCTGTGGGGAATGCCTCTGGCGGAATCAGGATGTAAGCGGTCGCGGGCAGACGAGGACTGTCACACTTATTTGTTAGCGTCGATCTCTTTGAACCGGGGAGAAACGCCGATGAAGCTTGCACCGAAATTTCTTGCTGCTGCACTTGGATTGGGTTTGAGTCTTGGCCTTGCCGGCCAGGCGTTCGCTACTGACCTGAAGCACTGGCCAGCGGATCAGGCCAAGGCGCTGGACGCGATGATCGCGGCCAATGCCAACAAGGGTAACTTCGCGGTGTTCGACATGGACAACACCAGTTACCGCTACGACCTCGAAGAGTCATTGCTGCCGTTCATGGAAAACAAGGGCCTGATCACCCGCGAGAGCCTCGACCCCTCGCTGAAACTGATCCCGTTCAAAGACACTGCCGACCACAAGGAAAGCCTGTTCAGCTACTACTATCGTCTCTGTGAAATCGACGACATGGTCTGCTATCCATGGGTCGCCCAAGTGTTTTCCGGCTTCACGCTTCAAGAGCTCAAGGGCTACGTCGATGAGCTGATGGCGTCTGGCAAACCGGTGCCGAGCACCTATTACGACGGCGATGTGGTCAAGACCATCGACGTCCAGCCGCCGAAAGTCTTCACCGGCCAGGCCGAGCTCTACAACAAGCTGATGGAAAATGGCATTGAGGTCTACGTGATGACCGCGGCCTCCGAAGAATTGGTGCGCATGGTCGCTGCCGATCCGAAGTACGGCTACAACGTCAAACCGCAGAACGTGATCGGCGTGACCACGATGCTCAAGGACCGCAAGACTGGTGAACTGACCACGGCGCGTAAGCAGATCACTGCCGGCAAGTATGACGAGAAGGCCAACCTTGGCCTCGAGTTGACCCCGTACCTGTGGACTCCGGCAACCTGGATGGCCGGCAAGCAGGCGGCGATCCTGACCTACATCGATGAGTGGAAAAAACCGGTCCTGGTGGGTGGTGATACGCCGAGCAGCGACGGTTACATGCTGTTCCACAGCGTCGACGTGTCCAAGGGCGGGATCCATTTGTGGGTCAACCGCAAAGACAAGTACATGACCCAGATTAACGGCATGATGGCCAAGCACGCAGCGGCCCAGGCCAAAGAAGGGTTGGCGGTGACGGCGGACAAGAACTGGGTGATCGTCAAGCCTGAAGAAATCCAGTAAGCGCTACGATGATCGTTCCCACGCTCTGCGTGGGAATGCAGCCCGTGACGCTCCGCGTCACTGGACGCGGAGCGTCCCTTGAGGCATCCCCACGCGGGAGCGTGGGAACGATCAAAAAAATGCCCCGCACTTGGCGGGGCATTTTTTGTTCAAGAATAACGACGTGCTGTGTCTGCCCGAGGCCTATATTCAGAGGTTAATCACAGGGTGAGAAGGCACTTCGCAGTTTGCTGAGTCAACCACCCGAGGAGCGGGTGTATGCGGCGATCACAAGGTCTCTTCACTGCGTGGATGTTTGCCGTACTGATCGGATACGGTTGCCTGCCTGCAAATGGGTCAACCGAATTAACACAGCAAAGTGATGAGCTCACTTCACCGGAAGAGCCTCAAGTGGCCCCGGCCCTGAATTTGATTAAGCTGGTGCGTAAGCTCAAGGCATCGCACAGCACGTCGGTCAATATCGTGCAATTGGGCGACTCCCATACGGCGGCTGACCTGTTTACCGGTGAGATGCGTCGATTGTTTCAGGAGCAATACGGCGAAGGCGGTATTGGCTTCATCGCGGCGGTGCCTGTGTCGGGCACCCGTTACAATCAAGTTGTACTCTCGACAATCAGTGGCCAATGGAGCCTGATCTCCAGTCGCAACCAGTACAGTGGCGAGTTTCCATTGGGTGGCTATCTGTCACTGCCGATGACTCCGGGCGCCCAGGTGCATATTGATTTACGAGAATCAAATGAGCGGAAATATCGAATTTCTGCGCTGTATCGGGCGCTTTCCAATAGTCGCCTGTTGGTCAGAGATGCGGAAAGCTCTTTCAGCGTCGAGCTGTTGGCAACATCTGGACAGTGGCGTTTCGGCCCAGAGAGCAATCCTATGAGTCTGCCGGTGGACCTGACGATCACCCGCAATCAGGCAGTGGAGCTTGGGGGGTGGGACATCGAGTCGCTGGTAGATAGTGGGGTGACTTACTCCGCGCTGGGTGTTAATGGGGCGACACTGGCGATTCTCGATAAGTGGCAAGACGGGTGGCAAAGAAACTTGCAAGCGTTGCACCCTGATTTGCTGGTGCTCGCGTATGGGGGTAACGAAGCATTTGATGACGGTCTGGACTTGGCGCTCTATAAGGCTGGCCTGAATGAAAAGCTCGCTCTGTTACGGCGTATCCTGCCTGATGTTGTGCTCTTGTTAATCGGACCAGCAGACTCGATAAAGCAACGGTCCGCCAATTCGTGTGCTGGGCGCCAGCCTGAAAACCTGGCTCAGATCATTCAAATTCAGAGGCAAGCGGCATTAAAGGCCGCAGCCTTGTTCTGGGACTGGCAAGCGTACATGGGCGGAGCCTGTTCAATTGAGCGTTGGCAGTCAGAGCATTTGGCTCAAGACGATCTTATTCACCTGAATGGTGAAGGCTATAGAAGAAGCGCGGGCGAACTTTACCGTTATCTGCAAGTTCAGCTGATGGGGAAGTGAAGGGGTGGGCTGATCATTAGCCGATAAAAAATACCCCGCACTTGGCGGGGTATTTTTTGTTCGACGGTTAAGTATTACAGCCCGTCGAGCATCGCTTTGTTACGCACGGCACCTTTGTCGGCGCTGGTGGCCAACAGGGCATAGGCTTTCAGGGCGGTGGTCACTTTACGTGGACGCTTTTCCACCGGCTTCCAGCCTTTCTTGTCCTGCTCGACCCGGCGCGCGGCCAGTTCTTCGTCGCTGATCAACAGGTTGATCGAGCGGTTCGGAATGTCGATCAGGACCTTGTCGCCATCCTGCACCAGACCGATCGCGCCGCCGGCAGCGGCTTCTGGCGAAGCGTGGCCGATGGACAAGCCCGAAGTACCGCCGGAGAAACGGCCGTCGGTGAGCAGGGCGCAGGCTTTGCCCAGGCCTTTGGATTTCAGGTAAGAGGTCGGGTAGAGCATTTCCTGCATGCCCGGGCCGCCTTTCGGGCCTTCGTAACGAATGATCACGATATCGCCGGCCTTCACTTCGTCGGCAAGGATGCCGCGTACGGCGCTGTCCTGGCTTTCGAAGATCTTCGCGTTGCCTTCGAAGACATGGATCGACTCGTCGACACCCGCGGTTTTCACCACGCAACCGTCCAGCGCGATGTTGCCGTACAGAACGGCCAGGCCACCTTCTTTCGAGTAAGCGTGTTCGACACTGCGGATGCAGCCGTTTTCACGGTCGTCATCCAGGGTTTCCCAACGGGTCGACTGGCTGAACGCGGTTTGCGTCGGGATGCCCGCGGGGCCAGCCTTGAAGAAGTGATGCACCGCTTCGTCATTGGTCTGGGTGATGTCCCACTTGGCGATACCTTCGGCCATGGTCTTGCTGTGTACGGTCGGCAGGTCGGTGTGCAACAGGCCGCCACGGGCCAGGGAGCCGAGGATGCTGAAGATCCCGCCGGCACGGTGCACGTCTTCCATGTGGTACTTCTGGATGTTCGGCGCGACCTTGCACAGTTGTGGTACATGGCGGGAGAGGCGGTCGATGTCGCGCAGGTCGAAATCGATCTCGGCTTCCTGAGCCGCGGCCAGCAAGTGGAGGATGGTGTTGGTGGAACCGCCCATGGCGATGTCCAGGGTCATGGCGTTTTCGAACGCTTTGAAGTTGGCGATGTTGCGCGGCAACACCGACTCGTCGTTCTCGCCGTAATAACGCTTGCACAGCTCGACGATGGTGCGGCCGGCTTGCAGGAACAGCTGTTCGCGGTCGCTGTGGGTAGCCAGGGTCGAACCGTTGCCCGGCAACGCGAGGCCGAGGGCTTCGGTCAGGCAGTTCATCGAGTTGGCGGTGAACATGCCGGAGCAGGAGCCGCAAGTAGGGCAGGCGCTACGCTCGTACTCGGCGACCTTCTCGTCAGAGGCGCTGGAGTCGGCGGCAATCACCATGGCGTCGACCAGGTCGAGGCCGTGGCTGGCCAGTTTGGTCTTGCCGGCTTCCATCGGGCCGCCAGACACGAAGATCACCGGGATGTTCAGGCGCAAGGCGGCCATCAGCATGCCAGGGGTGATCTTGTCGCAGTTGGAGATGCAGACGATGGCGTCGGCGCAGTGAGCGTTGACCATGTATTCGACGGAGTCGGCGATGATCTCGCGGCTCGGCAGCGAATAGAGCATGCCGTCGTGGCCCATGGCGATACCGTCATCCACGGCGATGGTGTTGAATTCTTTGGCTACGCCGCCGGCCCGTTCGATTTCGCGAGCGACCAGTTGACCCAGGTCCTTGAGGTGCACATGGCCCGGTACGAACTGGGTAAAGGAGTTGGCAATGGCGATGATCGGCTTCTTGAAGTCGTCATCTTTCATCCCCGTGGCGCGCCACAGTGCGCGAGCACCGGCCATGTTGCGGCCGTGGGTGGATGTTTTCGAGCGGTAATCAGGCATGGAGCACTCCGGGCGGCTAATCAGGTATCAAAAGGGAAGTGAGCTTCTATTGACGTCTGGAACACTCAGAAATGGCCGTGTGTCCGGAAGTTGCCGATAACTTTGCGGGATCGCCGCGCGCTTCAGCTTGAGCTCATAAACCCGCCGGGGGATGACTGGCGATGAATCTCGCGATTCTACACCGCTGGCGTCAGGAGGGAATGCCGGAAAGTGCTGATCCAGTGCTGACGGTGCGCGTGGGATGACGACTGGCAGGATTATTCGACGCTTGGGCTGGCTCTCGGGCTTTTGGCTCGGCTATGGATACGACTGTTGAGCGCCAGCGCCACGCTGCTCAAAATGATGAAGCTGTATCCCAGCGTGGATTGCAGGTTGGCCGGGCTCAGGCTGATGAGCGCACTGATCAACCCGCCGCAGATGAAAATCACCGTGCTGCCGGCCGACGCCGAGGTTCCCGCATTTTCGGGGAACAGGCTCATGGCTTTGGACGTGGCGGCCGGTCGGGCGATGGTGGTTCCGGCGGTACAGATGAGCATCGGTATCAGGACGGTGATCGGGGACAGCGTAAAGTGACTTGAGAGGTAAAGCATGATCAGGCCGGACAGCAGGATCAGGCTCAGCCCGCTAATGACTTGATGACCGGGACTGATACGTTTACCCAGCAGCGTCGCAACCGTGCCGCCGACAATGTAGGCGCCGCCATACACCAGCAGGATCAGCGAGAAGTCATAGGCCGATAGCTGGAGTTGATCCATGAAAATCAGCGGCGAAATCACGATGAAGGAAAAATGGCAGGCGAATGCAAAGGCTGAAATCAGCCAGTAGGACAGAAAGTCGAAATCGCACAAGACCCGGCGGTAGGGCTGGAAGATATTTGGTCGCGCTCCGGTTGCCGTGGGCCGAGTGTTTTCGAGAAAAAAACAGGCTTTGAGCAACACTATTCCAGCCAGTGCGGTAAACGCCCAGAAACTGCTTTGCCAGCCCAGCGTGGCTTGCAGGAACGTGCCAGCCAACGGTGAGATTGAGATGAAAACACCGGTGGCAGTCACCATCAGGATCCGCAACCGGTCACGCTCCTCGCCCTCGAACAGGTCCTGGATCAATGCTTGTGACAGCACGAAACACCCGCAGCCGAGTGCCTGAATCACACGGAACAGCAGGAAGTGAACATAGTCCGAGGTCAGTGTGCAGCCCACCGCACCCAGCATCGAGATGGTTATTCCAGCGAGCAACAGTCCTTTGCGCCCGATCACATCCGACAGCGGCCCGATCAGCAGTTGAGAGACTGCTATGCCGACGGCAAACAGGCTGATCGACAGCGCAATATCGGCGGGGGTGCTGCGAAAGTGTTCGGCGAGCGCCGGGAACGAGGGCAGCAGGACATCCAGCGGGAACACGCCAAGCAGCACCATGGCCAACAACAGGCTGACCGCCCCCCGACGTTGTTTGACGGTTGCCGCGGATTGTCCTTCAGCCATCGATAAGCCCTGCCTTTATGAACAGTTGCTGGTTGGAGGACAGGTCGAAGAAGCCCGCTTTTTTCAACGCCTGAAGCGTTGCGCCAGCACCGGATCGCGCCCGTTGATGGGTGGCTTGGGGGCTGGTCAGTCCGCTGAGAATTTCCGTGACGGTAGTGTCGCCAAGCGCCGCGCTGTGCAGGCTTTCCCGCATCCATCGCTCATCGGCCTCGAAGAACATCCGGATGATGTCCGGCAGCGCTTTGGCGACAAACGTGCGTTGAGGGCTGTTCAGCGTCAGCCACAGGTAATGGAACACTTCAGAGAAATAGCGACTATGGCGCGCCTCGTCCGCCAGATGATCCCTGAGCATTGCCTGGACGCTGGAAACCAGGTCGTTACGGCAGGCATCGAGCAGTTCCTTGGCAATGATCGTCTCCGACACGAACCCGACGAGAAACCAGGCCAGCGCCCTGTATCTTTCAGGGGCGCCATCAAGCAGGGCATTCAATCGCATGATGCGGTGGGGCATGACCGGACGCCGGCTGATCCCGTAGAACATGGCAACCTGTTCGGCAAGGCTATTGGAGAACAGGGCGTGATATCCCTCGTCGGTATAAAGCTGAAGTGCGGCGGTCTTCATCCGTGCGGGAATGTGGACATTCAGTTCATCATGGATGATGGTTTCCACGGAACGGTTGACGATGCGGTGCTCAAGCAAGGTGGTGTAGTCGAGGAAGTACACCAGATGATTGGCCGACAGCCGATGGATGACGGTTTGACCTGCCGCTTTGATAGCGGGGTGAGTCAGGTAAGCCAGGAAGCCCGGAGGAAACCAGTGGCGCGTTTCCAGTTGCTGTTCCAGGTCTGGCGGTAATAGATAGTCGTGTTCGCTGGTGCGCACCGACGCGCGGGTATTCCAGTCGCCCAGGGTGTAACGATGAGCCCAGGACACGGGGTGGTCCAACGGGGCAATGATGGGCGTGGTCATTGTTGCGGCTCCCGACGGCTCAGAAGATCTTTCAACTCCTTACACATCATTTGCCCGTCGCTGTAGCCACAGCCGACAAAAAACAACGGTTGTTCTGCACTGTCCTCGATCCCCAGCAAGACCTCGACCTGATCATCGGCCAGCGCCCCCGTCAGCCAGGTGTTCAGCCCCAGCGCAGTGGCTACCAGTTGGAATGTTTGAGAAATATGCCCTGCTTCCACGAAGGCCATTCGGTAGGCTCGCGAGTGTTCATATTTCCACCACAGCTTGTCGAACCGACTGGTGATGAACAGGCCCACGGGCAGGTTGTTGATGAAGTGCTGCCCGCACAGCAACTGCCCCAGTGGTGAGTCAGGTGTCGGGTTGACGAAACTCAAGGCGTGGTCGGTGGGATGGTAGGCGTAGAGCCCGGGTTTCAGGCCGCTGACGTTGTGTACATGAAGAAAGCCTTCGCAGGCATTCAGCCCGCCGCCGGATGGGCTGCTGCGCCGGGCATCGAGACCCTCGACAAGGGTTTCGTCAACATCGTTTTCGCGCTCATGCAAGTAGCCAAGGGACAGGTAAAGCAGCGTGCCGATAGCTTCCAGTGAAACCGCTGCATCCGTAAAGGTGCGGCAGGTTTTTCGGCCGATCAGGACGTTGGCAAGAGACCCTTCCGGCAGGCAGGAGGGTTTTGGCAGGTCAATCAGCTCCCGCGCCTGGCGTTCTGTGGGCCGGTTGCTCGGAGCAGGCGCGGCCAGCACTTCGGTGCAATGGTCCAGGTAGTGTCTCGACCATTCATGAATATCCTGAGGGACATGTTCGCAGGGGATGTTTTTGGTACCGATATGGAATATTTTCGACAGTTCATCCCAACCCCATTCAACAGTACCTTTTATTGATGTTGTCAGTATTCCTGCGTTCAGGAGTTGAGTGTCAACTATGTTGCTGTCGTTATACAGTTCAGGGTTGTTGATAAGTTGCGTAAGTCTGCTTGAGTATTCAAGGCTTAGTTCAAATTGTTTGTGGTTTTTGTAATCCCAGACTATTTGGCCGGGCGTGCGAGGAAGTATGAATAGATATGGGTTTATCTGCATGGTGGGCGGTTCGCTCTGGACGGGTGCCATAGAAAACGCTGGGTAGCCGGCACTCCCCAGCGTCTCATTTACTTAGCGGGCTTTTGGTGCAACCAGAAAAGCCAGGTTGGCGATTTTGTTAGCTTCCAGAGTAATTGCTTTCATGTTGTTGACTCCTTGTCATTTGATAGTGAGTGTCACGTCGAGGTGACAACTCAATCATAGGCTTTAATGGGTTCTTATCAAGGGGAGATTAAGTAGGAATATTCCAGTAATTTTGTCGGAGCGATCTTGGGCTTGGAACAGTTTTGTAAGTTGTATTCTTTTAAATAAAAGATGCAGGGAAACGTCCTGCAAGTCTGTAGGACTGCAAGAGTAAGACGATGGGGCGGGAGAGGAGATGTCGCGGCGTGAGAGTGGCTGACGGAGAGCCTGTAGGCTCCCCGTCAAACCGGCGTACTCAGCTGTTGGGCAGCAGACGGCAGGTGATGCTTTTGATGTAGCGGGTTTCGGCAATGGCTGGGTGAACCGGATGATCCGGGCCTTGTCCGCCGCGCTCCAGCATCTGGATGTTGCGGTCCAGGTGACGGGCGCTGGTCAGCAGGATGTTCTGCAGATCGTCTTCCGGCAGGTGCATCGAGCACGACGCGCTGACCAGGATGCCGTCCTTGCTGAGCAGGCGCATGGCTTGTTCGTTCAGGCGACGGTAGGCGCCTTCACCGTTTTTCATGTCTTTCTTGCGTTTGATGAAGGCAGGAGGGTCGGCCACGATGACGTCGAAACGCTCTTCGCTGGCTTTCAGCTCTTTGAGGGCTTCGAACACGTCACCTTCAATGCAGGTCATTTTTTCGGCGAAGCCGTTCAGTGCGGCGTTGCGCTCGACGCCGTCGAGGGCGAAGGCTGAAGCATCGACGCAGAACACTTCACTGGCGCCGAAGGCGGCCGCTTGCACGCCCCAGCCGCCAATGTAGCTGTACAAGTCCAGTACGCGTTTGCCTTTGGCATAAGGTGCCAGACGCGCGCGGTTCATGCGGTGGTCATAGAACCAGCCGGTTTTCTGGCCCTGGATGACCGGCGCTTCGAACTTCACGCCGTTCTCTTCCAGCGCCACCCACTCCGGCACCAGGCCGAACACGGTTTCGACGTAACGATTGAGGCCTTCGGCGTCACGGGCAGCGGAGTCGTTCTTGAACAGGATGCCGCTTGGCTTGAGCACTTGGGTCAGCGCCGCGATCACGTCATCTTTATGGGCTTCCATGGTCGCCGAAGCGATCTGGACCACCAGGATGTCGCCGAAACGGTCGACCACCAGGCCTGGCAGCAGGTCGGAGTCGCCATAGACCAGGCGATAGAACGGCTTGTCGAACAGGCGATCGCGCAGCGACAGGGCGACGTTCAGGCGATGCACCAGCAGCGACTTGTCCAGCGGCAACTTGATGTCGCGCGACAGCAGGCGGGCGCAGATCAGATTGTTCGGGCTCATGGCAACGATGCCCAGTGGCTTGCCGCCGGCGGCTTCGAGGATCGCCTGATCGCCCGCCTTGAAACCGTGCAAAGGCGTAGCGGCTACATCGATTTCGTTGCTGTAGACCCACAGGTGACCGTTGCGCAGGCGTCGGTCGGCATTGGCTTTGAGGCGCAGGCTAGGCAGGGACATGACGTCGCTCCGGAAAAAAGAGCGGGAGTATAGCGTGTTGAGGGAGTGGCGGGTTTGGTGGTCGATGAAACGCGGATGAGGGCAGTCAGTAAGGTGCGGAACCCGCTCCCACATGGATTGCGCTTGACTGGCTGTCGGATCGATCTTTTTAAGGGTTAGAATCCCCGCCTGACCCGGAGTGCGTACTTATGTCCCAAGAGCTGTCTTCTGAACAGATTCAACAGTCCCTGCAAGGCATCAGTGTGCCGCCCCAGCCGCAGATCATGGTGGATCTGCAGATGGAGCAATATATGCCCGACCCGGACCTGGAGGTGATCGCCAAGCTGATCTCCCAGGACCCTGGCCTTTCCGGCGCCTTGTTGAAAATCGTCAATTCGCCGTACTACGGCTTGAGTAACAAGATCACCGCGATCCAGCGAGCAGTAAACCTGTTGGGCAGTCGTTCGATCATCAACCTGATCAACGCGCAGTCGATCAAGAGCGAGCTGAACGACGACGCAATCGTCACCCTCAACCGTTTCTGGGACACGGCGCAGGACGTGGCGATGACCTGCCTGAGCCTGGCCAAGCGCGTCGGTGTCCAGGCCGGTGATGAAGCTTATGCGTTGGGCCTGTTCCACGATTGCGGCATCCCGCTGATGCTCAAGAAATTCCCCGATTACATGAAAGTGCTGGAACAGGCCTATGCCAGCGCCAGCGCCGAATGCCGCGTGGTGGATACCGAAAACAGGCATTACAACACCAACCATGCGGTGGTCGGGTATTACACCGCCAAGTCCTGGCGCCTGCCGGAGCACGTCACCCAGGCTATTGCCAATCATCACAACGCCCTGGCCATTTTCAGCGATGAATCCTCGCGTAATACACCGCTGAAAAATCTGCTGGCCATTCTGAAGATGGCCGAGCACATCTGTGCCTCCTTCCGAGTGTTGGGCAACCAGTCTGAAGACCATGAATGGAACAACGTCGGGCACCTTGTGCTCGATTACATCGGTTTGTCGGAATACGATTTCGAAACCCAGAAACAAGAGATTCGCGACCTCGCCACCCGTTGAGTGTCGAACTCGCCTGATTCGAGAGCCCCATGCCTGAACTGCCGGAAGTCGAAACCACCCGCCGCGGAATTGCACCGCACCTGGAAGGCCAGCGCGTCAGCCGGGTGATCGTGCGTGAGCGCCGTCTGCGCTGGCCGATCCCCGAAGACCTGGATGTGCGGCTGTCCGGCCAGCGCATCGTGCTGGTGGAGCGGCGGGCCAAGTACCTGCTGATCAATGCCGAGGTCGGTACGCTGATCAGTCATTTGGGCATGTCGGGGAATCTGCGGCTGGTGGAAGCCGGATTGCCGGCGGCCAAGCATGAGCATGTGGACATCGAGCTGGAGTCGGGCCTGGCCCTGCGTTACACCGACCCGCGCCGGTTCGGGGCGATGCTCTGGAGTCTCGACCCACTGAACCACGAACTGCTGGTTCGCCTGGGGCCGGAGCCGTTGACCGATCTGTTCGATGGCGAGCGACTGTTCCAGCAATCCCGTGGGCGCTCCATGGCGGTCAAGCCGTTCATCATGGATAACGCGGTGGTGGTCGGCGTCGGCAATATCTACGCGACCGAAGCGTTGTTTGCTGCCGGCATCGACCCGCGCCGCGAAGCCAAGAGTATTTCCCGTGCGCGCTATTTGAAGCTGGCGATCGAGATCAAGCGCATCCTGGCCCTCGCCATCGAGCGGGGCGGCACCACGTTGCGGGACTTTATCGGCGGCGACGGCCAGCCGGGTTACTTTCAGCAGGAACTGTTCGTGTACGGCCGTGGCGGTGAACACTGCAAGGTCTGTGGCACGGGGCTGCGAGAAGTCAAACTTGGGCAGCGCGCCAGCGTCTTTTGTCCGCGCTGTCAGAGCTGATATCGGCTACGGTCTATAGTCAGTGTTCTCACTGCCTAGCCGAAGGACCGTGCCATGAATCTGTTTCGAACCCTTGTCTTCACGCTGCTGCTGAGCGTCGGTGCGCCCGCGTTGGCTACTGAGAACGGCAGTGGAGACCCGCGTTACACCATCCAGAATCCACCGGCCTACGCCATGCTTGGCGATCTACTGATTGCCCGACCGTTGCTGGTGGTGGCGACGGTGATCGGTGCCGGGGCGTTTGTGGTGTCGCTGCCATTTACCGCACTGGGCGGCGGCATTGGCGATGCAGGGCAGGCCTTGGTGGTCGATCCGGCAAAAGCCGCATTTGTGCGGTGCCTTGGGTGTATCGGGGAGGGGTTTGAGCAGCGGGAGTGAAGTCAGTTACATCTACGGTGTGGCTGACGACCTCATCGCGGGCAAGTCGGATCGCCGCACCGCCGCTCCCACAGGGTTTACGCGGTCCTTGTGGGAGCGGGCTTGCCCGCGATGGCGTTTTCTAAGTCGCCAAATGACTCAAGCCTTACCGGTAATCTTGCGGTACTTCTCCATCAACTGTTCTTCAGTTTCCGGATGGGCCTCGTCCAGCGGAATGCAATCCACAGGACAGACCTGCTGGCATTGCGGTTCGTCATAGTGGCCGACACATTGCGTGCACAGGTTCGGGTCGATCACATAGATCTCTTCGCCCTGGGAAATGGCGGCGTTCGGGCACTCGGGTTCGCAGACGTCGCAGTTGATGCAATCGTCGGTGATGATCAGGGACATGCTAACTCCAGCCGGGGCGGCAGGCCCTGGCGCAATAAACCAATGCGCACAATTGTGCCGCATTGGCGCCCGCAGTGCACGCGGGCGCGATCAAGTGCAAAAGATCGCAGCCTGGGGGCGCCCCTACTTCTTGAAACGCAGGGTGAGGGCGTCGGCCACCACCGGGTGGACGAACTTGGTGATATCGCCGCCCAGGGCCGCGATTTCACGGACCAGTGTCGAGGAAATGAACGAATAACGCTCGGACGGGGTAAGAAACAGGCTTTCCACATCCGGTGCCAGTTGGCGGTTCATGTTGGCCAGCTGGAATTCGTATTCGAAGTCCGACACCGCGCGCAAACCACGCAGGAACACATTGGCGTTCTGCTCTTTGGCGAAATGCGCGAGCAGTGTCGAGAAACCGACGACTTCAACGTTCGGCAAATGTTTGGTGACCTCGCGGGCCAGCTCCACACGTTGTTCCAAGGGAAACAGCGGGTTTTTCTTCGGGCTGGCGGCTACGGCGATGATCACGTGATCGAACAGGCGCGAGGCGCGTTCGACCAGATCGCCATGGCCCTTGGTAATAGGGTCGAAGGTACCTGGGTACAACACTCGGTTCATCGCGTCGTCCTGGCGGGAGTCCGTTGGGGAGTCGGATGGTATCGCAGCCTTCCCGGTCGGCCAAGTCGCCTGTTGGGTAAGAAAGCACTATAGACGATGGGAATATTCCGCGTTTTCATGGGTTTTTCAAACGATCGGCCAGTGAATTCGCCAGTTGCGCCGTCAGTCCGTAGACCGATAATTGGGGGTTTGCGCCAATGCTGGTGGGGAATAGCGAGCCATCGTGAATCGACAGATTGCGCAGTTGGTGATGTCGGCCGAGGCTGTCGGTCACGGCGTTTTTCGGGTCCTCACCCATGGCACAACCGCCCATCACATGAGCACTGCCCAGGCGCGTGCGATACAACTCAAGGCTCAATCCGTCGATCAATGTGCGCGCTTCGGCGAGGGTTTTCACGTAACGGGCGTCGGCATGCATCGGTATCACGGCGTTGGCGCCACCGGCGAACTGGATCTCGGCCATGCTATGGAACGCCCGGCGCAACCCGTCCCAGGCATACGGTGAAACCTGATAGTCGAGCACCGGCGTGCCGTCACTGCGCAATTCGACACTGCCGCCGGGGCTGTCTGGGTGAAAACCGTCTCGCAGCAATGCCAGCATCGCGTGGGTATGCGGCAGGTTTTCCATGTGCCGGGCGTTTTCCGTGCCGAAACCTCCGAGCAGGGTAGTGGCCAGTGCCGGGTGCAGCGGTGGGACCTCCAATTTGTAGGACATCTTGCCGGTGATGCCGTCCTGCCATTGGAAATGGTCGGAATAAATCGACTGCGGCGCGCCGTAGAACGGGTTGATCACCTCGTCGAACAATCCTGCGGACATGTTGACCAAATGCAGGAAGGTCCGTTTTCCCAATCGCTCATGCGGATCCGGCGCCTCTGAGCGCAACAGCAGCGCCGGGCTGTTGATCCCGCCGCCGGCCAGCACGTAATGCCGGGCCTTGACCGTGATCGTGCGACCGGTAGGGGCGACGCAACGCTCATCCATCGCCACGCAGTGCAGGCCCGTGACCTTGCCCTCCTTGATCGACAGCTTTTCGGCGCGGGCCAGATAGAGCAGTTCGCCACCTTTTTCCAGGGTCGCCGGAATGGTCGTGACCAGCATCGATTGCTTGGCATTGGTCGGGCAACCCATGCCGCAATAGCCGATGTTCCAGCAGCCACGCACGTTGCGCGGGATGACATGCCAGGCGTAGCCGAGTTTTTCGCAGCCTTTGCGAATGACGTCGTTGTTGGCGTTGGGCTGCACCCGCCACGGGGCGACGCCCAGACGTTGTTCCATTTTCTCGAACCAGGGCGCCATTTCGGCCGGTGTGTGGCCTATGACGTCATGTTCTTTGGCCCAGTGTTCGAGCGTCGGATCCGGGGTTCGGAAGCTTGAGGTCCAGTTGACCAGCGTGGTCCCGCCTACTGCCCGGCCCTGGAGGATGGTGATCGCACCGTCCTTGCTCATACGCCCGATGCCTTCCTGATAAAGGCTGGTGTAGGCCTGATCCTCGAGCATCTTGAAGTCGCTGCTGGTCTTGAGCGGGCCTTCTTCGATGAGCAATACCTTGTAGCCGGCGGCGCTGAGGATTTCGGCGGTGGTCCCGCCGCCGGCACCGCTGCCGATGATTGCCACATCCGCTTCGAGGGTCAGGTCCTGGAACAGTTGCGAACCGTTGTAGGTTTTCCAGCCACGGGCCAGGCCTTCGCGGAACGGATCGGGTACGGGCATGTTCGGGTTCTCTTATTATTTTGGATTTGGTGGTGATGCGGCTGACGCCATCGCGGGCAAGCCACGCTCCCACAGGGTTTGAGTCGTTCACAAAAGGATGGTCCATCTCAAAACCTGTGGGAGCGTGGCTTGCCCGCGATAGGGGCGACTCGGTTTCAGACCGTAGGCGGCCCCGGATACCCGCAATGCACCCACGATTCCGCCCGGCTGTACCACGCCATCATCACCAGTTGCAGCAACGAGCTATGACCCATGCGCAGCAGGCTCAACGAGCTGTTTTCCCAGCGCTTGAGAAAGTGTCGGATGGCTTCGCTGCTGGCGTTTTCCCAACTGCTCCAGATCCCGGTCAGTGGGCCGCGGGTGATGCTCATTTCCAGCACATCGAACAATTGCCGGGTCAGCTTGAGCATTTCCCCAGACAGGTGATTGAGGCTGTTATCCAGGCATTGCAGGGTCCCGGCGACGGCGGCCGGCATTTTCTCGACGACCACGGCACCGTCGAGCATCACCGGGATTAGTGCCCGCAGAAACAGCAGATCACCGCTGCGCAGTGTCGCGAAACCGTTGGCCGCGGTGCCCGACGAGCAGCCGCTGAGGCTCGCGCCTAATCCGGCCGTGGCCAGAAAGGTGCTGGCGCCCAGGCTGAATTTAAGCAGGCCGCGCCGTGACAGCGCGGGTGTATCGGACAGGCTTGGGCTCATTATTGTTATTACCCGGCGATGATGATCGTTAGCGGACAAACAGCTTCTGGATCAGTTTCTGAATGGCTTTGCCGTACGGCGGATAGATCAGCTTCGCCGCGTTTAAACGCTGTTTGATCAGCACGCCCTTGGCCTTGCTGAAAGTCAGGAAACCCTCATGGCCGTGGTAGTGGCCCATGCCCGAGGCGCCGATGCCGCCGAATGGCATGTCGTCCTGGGCAACGTGCAGCAAGGTGTCATTGAGGCATACGCCGCCGGAATGGGTTTCATGGAGAACGCGGTTTTGCTCGCGCTTGTCGTAGCCGAAGTAATACAGCGCCAGCGGACGAGGCCGTTGGTTGATGTAGGCAAACGCTTCATCGAGATCCTGGTAGGGGACGATCGGTAGCAGTGGGCCGAAAATTTCGTCCTGCATCACCGTCATGTCGTCGCTGACGTTGAGCAGCAGGCTATGACCCATGCGTCGGCCCTGACCCTGATCGAACAGCGGAATCAGCAGCGCGCCCTTGCTGGTGGCGTCGCTGAGGTAGCCGTTGAGCCGCGCCAGTTGTCGGTCATTGATGATGGCGGTGTAGTCCGGATTATCGATCAGGGTCGGATAAAACCCGCGAACGGCCTGGCGATAGGCTTCGACGAAAGAGCCGACGCGGTCTTCCGGCACTAGCACGTAGTCCGGGGCGACACAGGTTTGCCCGGCGTTGAGGGTCTTGCCGAAAGCGATGCGTTCGGCGGCGTCCTTGAGCGGCACATCGCGGGAAACGATAGCCGGGGACTTGCCGCCCAATTCGAGGGTCACCGGAGTCAGGTTCTCGGCGGCGGCGCGCATCACGTGTTTGCCGATGCTGGTGGCGCCGGTGAACAGCAGGTGATCGAAGCGCAACCGGGAGAACGCCACGCCGATATCCGCCTCGCCGAGCACCACGCAGACCAGGTCTTGAGGGAATACCCGCCCCAGCAATTCCTTGAGCAGCAAACCGGTGGCGGGGGTCGATTCGCTGAGTTTGAGCATTACCCGGTTGCCCGCCGACAACGCACCCACCAACGGCCCGATGGCCAGGTAAAGCGGATAGTTCCACGGCACGATCACCCCGACCACGCCCAGAGGCTGATAGACGACTTTGGCCGATGCCGGTTGAAAGGCGATGCCGACTCTGCGCCGTGAGGCTTTCATCCAGCCTTTGAGGTGTTGGCTGGCGTAATGAATACCGTGCAGGCTGGGCATCAATTCGGCGAGCAAGGTTTCGTCGGCGCTGCGGTGGCTGAAATCCTGGCTGATGGCGTCGATCAAGGCCTGGCGCTCATTGCTCAACACGTCCCGCAACGCCTTCAGCCATTGTTGGCGCTGAGCCGCGGGTGGCATCGGATTGCCTGCATACGCCGCGCGTTGAGCATCGAACAGGGATTGGAGCTCGTCCAGAGGCTGCTGCAGGGTCTTCAGGTAGGCGATGTCAGCAGGCATGGTCGGCTCCGGATTTATTGTAATGAGGGGGTTGTTAGAGTCTATGCTCTAGAAAGTCAAATGACATCCCGACGCAGCATTGTTTTATCCACTCCCGGATAGGTCGTAAGATGCCCGTCACCGCACTCTGAATTAAAGCTCAAGCCATGGCCCCTCGGATCAAAACCAGCGAGCGCATCGTGCAGAACAGCCTGGAGCTGTTCAATCAGCAGGGCGAGCGCAGCATCAGCACCAACCACATTGCTGCCCACATGGAGATTTCTCCGGGCAACCTGTACTACCACTTCCCCAACAAGCAGGCGATCATCGCTGTGCTGTTCAGTGAGTACGAAAGCCTGGTGGACAGCTTCCTGCGCCCGCCCCAGGGCCGTGCCGCGACGGTCGAAGACAAGCGCTTCTACCTCAAGGAATTGCTCGCCGCCATGTGGCGCTACCGGTTTTTGCATCGCGACCTCGAGCACTTGCTCGACAGCGATCCCGAGCTCGCCGCCCGTTACCGGCGTTTTTCCCAGCGCTGCCTGATCCAGGGCACCGCCATTTACGAAGGGTTCGTCGCGGCAGGCATCCTGAACATGGATAAGGTTCAGATTGAGTCCCTGACGCTGAACGCCTGGATCATCCTCACGTCCTGGGTGCGGTTTCTGTGCACCACGCGGGAAAACTCCAACCATTTGAGCGAACAGGCCATTAAGCGCGGCGTGTATCAGGTGTTGGTGCTTGAGGCCGGCTTCGTCACTGACCAGTCGCGCGACGCGGTGAATGCGCTATTCGACGAATTTTACGTGCCGCTGGCCCAGGCGCTGGAAGAAGTGCATTAGGATTCAAGACCGACAACATCACAGGAGCCCGTTATGCCCATTGCGCAACTGATCAGCCCGCAAGCGTTGGACCTGAAAAAGGAGACCCCGGGGCTGGTGATTCTGGATTGTCGTTTTGCCCTCGAAGACCCGGACTACGGTCAGCGCAGTTATGCCGAGGGGCATATTGCCGGGTCGAGCTTTGCCGATCTTGAGCGTGATCTGAGCGGGGCGGTGGTCAAGGGGGTTACCGGGCGTCATCCGTTGCCTGAGCCCGAAAAGCTGATCGAGCGCCTGCAAGCCTGGGGCATCAATGCCGACAGCGAAGTGGTTTTGTACGATGACGGTCCCGGTGCCTACGCGGCGCGGGCCTGGTGGTTGCTGGCCTGGCTGGGCAAGCGCGACGGCGTGTTCATTCTTGATGGCGGGCTGAAAGCCTGGCACGCCGCCGGCTTGCCCCTGAGTCTTGATTCGCCTTCGGTCCCCCGTGGCACTTTCACCGGGACGCCGGATGCTTCGCTGGTGCTTAGCGCCAAACAGCTTCAGCAGCGTCTCGGCCAACCCGCGTTGACCTTGCTCGACGCCCGCGCCTTGCCGCGCTTCAAGGGGGAGGTGGAGCCGATTGATCCGGTTGCCGGGCACATTCCCGGCGCACAATGTGCCGCGTTCACCGACAACCTGGGCAGCGACGGGCGTTTCCTGCCCGCCGATCAGCTCAAGCAACGGTTTGCCACGAAGCTCGGTGATCGTTCGCCGACGGAGCTGGTCGCGTATTGCGGTTCCGGCGTGACGGCTTGCCACAACCTGTTCGCCCTGTGCCTGGCGGGTTATCCGTTGGGGGCGTTGTATGCCGGGTCATGGAGCGAGTGGATCAACGATCCCGCGCGAGGCGTCGCCACCGGCGAGTAAACGCAGATCCAATGTGGGAGCGGGCCTTTGTGGCGAGGAGGCTTGCCCCCGTTGGAGTGCGAAGCGCTCCCGAAGCCAGCGGATGCGGTGCTTCAGTTAATCCGCGTCATCCGATTTGCGACTGTTTCGCAGCCGAACGGGGCGATGCGGCGTTCCGACAAGCCCCCTCGCCACAAAGCCCACATTTGGATTTGTTGTCATCCATGGTCGGACAACTGCCGCGCGCTGCGATACGCCCCCGGTCCTACGCCGTAAACCTGTTTGAATTGCCGACTCAGATGGCTCTGGTCGGCAAAACCCAGTTGTGTCGCGACTTCCAGCGGCAGGCAACCGCCCTGTAACAACGCTCGTGCCCGAGCGATGCGCTGCTGCATCAACCAGGCGTGCGGTGGCATGCCGGTGGCGCGGCGGAACACCCGGGCGAAGTGGAAGGGGGACAGGTTCACCGTCGCCGCCAGTTCTTCCAGCGAGGGCGGTGCCGCCAATTGCGATTGCAGTCGTTCCTTGGCCAAGGTCACTGCCCGGTGTTCCTTGCCGGGTTTGCCGGCGATCGGGACGGCTGCGTGGCGTTGTAACAACGACAGCATCATTTCTCGCCAAACCGTTTGCTGCTGCAGGGCCGTGGACGGACTTTCCAGAAGCCGATGCAGCTGGCAGAACCCCCTCACCAGGTCCGGGTCGCGATACAGCGTGGCGCCAAACGCCGGCAAGGTGTCACTCGGCAGTTCAAGCTCCTCCAGCAGCGAGAGAATCTGCCCGCTGTCGGGATAAAACGCCCGGTACAACCACCCGTCTTCCGTGCCTTTGTGGCCGGTGTGCAGTTCGTCCGGGTTGATCAGCACCAGCGTGCCGCTGCCCGCCAAATGCTCGGCACCGCGATAGCGATAACGCTGGGCGCCGGCCATGATCATGCCGATCACATAGCCGTCATGCACATGAGGGGCGAAACGCTGTTCGATGTAGCGCGCAGACAGCAACTCGACCCCGGCCAGCGGTGCCGTTTGCCAGAAATGGATCGACTCGCCCTGATCGACCTCCACGGTTTACTTGCGCCCCGTGGTAGCCAGCCATTGGGGGATGCGTCGTTCCAGGTAGTAACCCGGTTGTCTGAACGAGCCCTCGACGAAACCGACATGCCCGCCCTTGGCCTGCAACTCGAATTGAGTGCTGGCGGACAATTCGTCGGCTTGCGGCAGGCTATGTGGAAACACAAACGGGTCGTCAGCCGCCTGGATAATCAGGGTTGGCGTGCGAATTTCTCCAAGAAAATAGCGACTCGAGGCGCGACGATAGTAGTCCGCGGCATCGGCGAAACCATTCAGCGGTGCGGTGACCCGGCCGTCGAAATCCCAGAAGGTGCGCAAGTTCTCCAGCGAGCCCAGCGCTGCCAATGCAGCGAGGCCATCCTCATGCCCTTCATGTTGGAACTTGCGCTGTTTGTTCTTGATGTAGGCGACCATCTCTCGCATGAAATGCGCTTGGTAGAACTGGGAAAAACCCTGGCTGATACGATCGGCACAGTGATCGAGGCGAAACGG
Organism: Pseudomonas sp. GGS8; assembly: GCF_024168645.1. Classification (NCBI taxonomy): domain Bacteria; kingdom Pseudomonadati; phylum Pseudomonadota; class Gammaproteobacteria; order Pseudomonadales; family Pseudomonadaceae; genus Pseudomonas; species Pseudomonas sp. GGS8. Next base: position 2,279,721 of record NZ_JALJWF010000001.1, read on the forward strand.
CACCGACACTGCCACCGCACCGAGTACACCGCTGTTGCTGCCGGTTTCACCCAGATGCTTGAGCAACACGTTACCGCCCATGGAATAACCGACCGCATACAACGGCGCGAGGGGGCGTTGGGTGCGCAGGTGTTTGATGGTCTCGGCCAAGTCTTCACTGGCCCCGGAATGGTAACTGCGTGGCAACAGATTGGGCTCGCCGGAGCAACCTCGCCAGTTCAGCGCGACGCTGGCCCAGCCCTGGGTGCTCAGCGCCTTCTGCATGCCGGCCACGTAAGGCGAATTCGAGGAGCCGGTCAGCCCGTGCAATACCAGCACCAACGGCGCATTCGCGCTGTGGGGGCCATGCCAGTCCAGGTCAAGGAAATCGCCATCTTCAAGCCACAATCGCTCGCGCTCACGCTCGATATGTGTGGTTTTGCGCCATAGCGGTCCCCACAAGGTTTGTAAGTGCGGATTGCCCAGGCCGTAGGCGGGCGTGAAGGCGGGAGTGAAATGTTCTGGCAGATGGGACACGATTGCTCTCGATGCTGCGGCGCGTACCCGCAGCGTTAGCTGACTGAGCTTCGCACCGTTTTCTCAGGCCGGACTAGCCGGCGATCCCTGCCATACGTTGCCATAACGCGTAGTACACCCGTCCCGATTTTTGCTCCCGATGCAGGCGCCAATTTTCTGGCAAACCCAATATCGACGGTGCGCTTTCGCTTTCAGTGTAGACCCACGCATCGTCGGCCAGCCAATGACGTTCTTCGAGCAGAGTGCAAACCACAGGCAACAGATTCTGATTGAACGGTGGGTCGAGAAACACCAGATCGAATGCCGTGGCCGGTTGGGTTTCCAGATAGCGCAAGGCGTCGGCAGTCTGCACCTGACCGTTGGTGCAGCGCAGAGTGCCCAGGTGTTCTTTCAGGCTGGACACCGCGATGTTGCTGGCATCCAGCGCCTGGCCCATGGCCGCGCCACGGGACAAGGCTTCCAGAAACAGTGCGCCGCTGCCGGCAAATGGATCGAGCACCTTGGCCCCGGCGACGTAAGGCGCGAGCCAGTTGAACAAGGTTTCACGCACCCGGTCCGGGGTAGGGCGCAGGCCCGGAGCATCCGGGAAGCTCAGCTTACGGCTGCGCCATTCGCCGCCGATGATGCGCAGTTGATTCACACCGTTATGCACGTTGTGGACAGGTTTTTTAGGACGCGATGGACTGGCCATTAATGCTCCGGAACCCCGAGCGGTTGCTCGGCAGGTTTGTCAGTTGGGGCCGGTAACGGCTTTTGTGGCACGGTCGGGCCAGCGCTGACGATGACCAGCTTGTCCGTGCTCAGGTGTTTGTTCAGTGCGGCTTTGACTTGCTCGACGGTCAGGCTCTGGGACTGCTGCATGAAGTCTTCCAGGTAGCTTAACGGCAAGTCGTAGAAACCCATGGCGCCGAGCTGACCGACGATATCGGCGTTGCTGGCGGTGGACAGCGGGAAGCTGCCGGCCAGTTCACGCTTGGCATCGTCGAGTTCTTTCTCGGTGGGCCCCGTTTTAAGGTAGTCGGCGAGCACATCCTGCACCAGTTTCAGGGTGCCCTCGCTCATTTCGGCGCGGGTTTGCAGGTTGATCATGAACGGGCCGCGCGCCTGCATCGGGCTGAAACCAGAATACACGCCATATGCCAGGCCACGCTTCTCGCGCACTTCGCTCATCAGCCGGGTGCCGAAACCGCCGCCGCCAAGGATCTGATTGCCCATGGACAGCGCTGCGTAATCCGGGTCGTCACGGTCGATGCCCAGTTGCGCGATCATCAGGTTGGTCTGTTTGGACGGAAACTCGATGTGGCCGATGCTGGGCTTGGGGTCGGTCGGTTGTTCGACTTTCGCCAGGGCCGGGCCCTTGGGCAGGTCGGCGGACACCTGTGCGGCAACCGCCTCGGCTTCGGCGCGCGACAGGTCGCCCACCAGCGCAATCACCACGTTGCCGGCGGCGTAGGCTTTCTGATGGAAGGCTCGCAACTGTGCCAGGGTGATCGGTGGAATGCTCTTCGCCGTGCCGTCGCTGGAGTGTGCGTACGGATGATCGCCGTACAAGCGGTTCATCAGCTCCAGGCTGGCGAGTTTGCCGGGGTTCTGTTTTTGGTATTCGAAGCCGGCGAGCATCTGGTTCTTGATGCGCGCAAACGAATCGGCGGGGAAGGTTGGCTTGCCGACGACTTCAGCGAACAGCTTCAAGGCAGGCGTACGTTTGTCCACGGCACTCAGGCTGCGCAAGGAGGCAAGCGCCATGTCTTTGTACGCGCCGTTGCTGAAGTCGGCGCCCAAACCTTCGAAGCCCTGAGCGATGGCGCCGACATCCTTACCGGCCACGCCTTCGTTGAGCATGGCGTTCGTCAGCAGTGCCAGGCCGGGTGCGTCGCCGTCCTGGCTGCTGCCGGCGGCGAAAATCAGGCGCATGTCGAACATCGGCAGTTCACGGGCTTCGACGAACAGCACCTTGGCGCCTTCGGCGGTGTTCCAGGTCTGCACGTTCAGCGAGCGATGGCTTGGGGCCTTGCCGTCGAGTTCTGCCAGCGATTGCAGTTTCTGGCTGGACTTGGCCTTGTCGAGGGCTTCGCTGGCTCTGGATTCGTCGGGTTTCGAAAAATAGAAAGCACCAGACCCGATCAGTGCGACAGCGATCAGGCCGATCAGGGCCAGACGTGATTTTTTACGCTCACTCATGAGTCGTCTCCTGTGGCAGTACATGGGCGACGCTGAGACGTTCGCGGGTGAAGTACAGCTTGGCGGCCTTCTGGATATCTTGCGGGGTCACGCTTTCCAGGTCGGCGAGCTCGGTGTCCATCAGTTTCCAGGACAGGCCGACGGTTTCCAGTTGGCCGATGGCGGTGGCCTGGCTGGTGATCGAGTCACGCTCAAAGACCAGACCGGCAATGACCTGCGCGCGCACCCGTTCCAGTTCTTCAGTGGACGGCGCGGTGGTTTTCAGTTGTTCGAGCAGTTTCCAGAGGCCGGCTTCAGTCTGGGCCATGGTTTTCTTCTTCTGGGTGTTCGGCGTGGCCGACAACGTGAACAGACTGTCGCCACGGGTGTAGGCGTCGTAGCTCGACGAGCCGCCGGACACCAGCTCTTCGCCGCGCTCCAGTTGGGTCGGGATGCGGCCGCTGTAGCCACCGTCGAGCAGGGCGGAAATCAAACGCAGGGCGCTCACCGAGCCTTTGTCTTCGGCGGTGGCGATGCTCGGTACGTTGAAGGCCAGCATCAGGCTCGGCAATTGGGTCTGCACATGCAGGGTGATCTGGCGTTCGCCGGGCTCAGCCAGTTCCAACGGGATTTTCGCCGGTGGCACGTCGCGCTTGGCAATCGGGCCGAAGTAGCGCTGGGCCAGGGCCTTGACTTCGTCCGGGGTCACATCGCCGACCACCACCAGAGTGGCGTTGTTCGGCACATACCAGGACTGGTACCAGTGGCGCAGTTCTTCGACCGTCATGCGATCGAGGTCGGCCATCCAGCCGATGGTCGGCGTGTGATAGCCGCTGGCGGGGTAGGCCATAGCCATGAAGCGTTCGTAGGCCTTGGACATCGGTTTGTCATCGGTACGCAGGCGCCGTTCTTCTTTGATCACCTCGATTTCGCGGGTGAACTCGTCGGCCGGCAGGCGCAGGTTGGCCATGCGGTCGGCTTCCAGTTCGAAGGCCACGCCGAGACGGTCGCGGGCCAGCACCTGGTAATACGCGGTGAAGTCGTCGCTGGTGAAGGCGTTCTCTTCGGCACCGAGGTCGCGCAGAATCAGCGAAGCTTCGCCGGGGCCGACTTTCTCGCTGCCCTTGAACATCATGTGTTCCAGCGCGTGGGACAACCCGGTCTGGCCCGGGGTCTCATAGCTGGAACCGACCTTGTACCAGATCTGGGAAACAACGACTGGCGCACGATGGTCTTCGCGCACGACAACCTTCAGGCCGTTGTCGAGGGTGAATTCGTGTGTCGGTTGTGGATCGGCAGCCAGGGCCGAGAGGGGCAGACAAACTGTGCTGAGCAGCAGGCCTGCAGCGCGGCGGGCTAGAGCATTCATTCGTTTTTAAACCTGTTGGGCTGCCCGCTTGGTCTTAGCGTCGGCGGGCGAGAGGGTGCTAGGATACTGATCCGTTTTACTGGCGGCCACGCCTATCAGGCCTTTGATCGGCTTGCAGGTTGTATGGGTTACCGGCAGAAGCTTTGAGTTTGTCAGCTAAACTCTGCGTTTTCGCCGACGATGCCGTTCCAGTCCTTCGTATTAGTCGACCTTTGAGGCGCCGTTGGCTCCTCGACAAAATGTTGCGCATGAACAAGCTGGATGAATCGCAGTCTGTTCAGCATCGAATTATTTATTTGCCGAGGCGCCTTTTGGCGCGTCGCTACCGTGAGATAGCCGTCCTCCATGTTTGGTTCCAATGACGACAAGAAGACCCCAGCTGCGGCTGGTGAGAAGAAAAGCCTGTTCGGATGGCTGCGCAAAAAGCCGCAGGAACCCGTTGTCGAACAGCCACAGCCACTTTCTGAGCCAACCCCGGCAGCGGTCATAGAGCAAGAGCCTGCGCCGATTGCCGGGCCGGTACTACAACCAGCGGCCGAGCTTGCACCTGAATCCGAAGTCGCGGCCCCATTGCCGCTGACGCCTGTTGCCGCGCCGTGGCTGACCTTGCCGGTAGCGGAAGAGCCGGTGGCGCTGGTCGAAGATGAGCAAGCGCCGCACATCACGCCACCGATCCCGGCCCCGATTACGTTTGCTCCGGAGCCGATTCGGGCACCAGTGGTTGAACCCGCAGCCGTTGCGCCCGTGTTGGTGGCCGAACCTGCGCCGGTGGTTCCAGAGCCTGTAGTGCCAGTATTTGTTGCTCCAGTTGCTCCAGTTGCTCCAGTTGCTCCAGTTGCTCCAGTTGCTCCAGTTGCTCAAGCGCCTGCGCCCGTCATCGCTCCAGTTGCCGCCACACCGGTTGCGCCCGTCGAAACTCCAGTCGAGCCTGTGCGTACCGAAGAGACCAAAGCCGGTTTCTTCGCCCGTCTCAAGCAAGGCCTGTCCAAGACCAGCGCCAGCATTGGCGAGGGCATGGCCAGCCTGTTCCTCGGCAAGAAGATCATCGATGACGAACTGCTCGAAGACATCGAAACCCGTCTGCTGACCGCCGATGTCGGCGTCGAAGCGACGTCGGTGATCATTCAGCGCCTGACTCAGAAAGTCGCCCGCAAGGAGCTGGCTGATGCCGATGCGCTGTACAAATCCCTGCAGGCCGAACTGGCAGCGATGCTCAAACCGGTCGAGCAGCCACTGAAAATCACCTCGCAGAACAAGCCGTTCGTGATTCTGGTGGTTGGCGTCAACGGTGCCGGCAAAACCACCACCATCGGCAAACTGGCGAAGAAGCTGCAACTGGAAGGCAAGAAAGTCATGCTTGCCGCCGGCGATACCTTTCGCGCCGCGGCAGTCGAGCAATTGCAGGTCTGGGGTGAGCGCAACAAGATTCCGGTGATCGCCCAGCACACCGGCGCCGACTCGGCTTCGGTGATCTTCGACGCCGTGCAGGCCGCCAAGGCCCGTGGCATCGACGTGCTGATCGCCGATACCGCCGGTCGCCTGCACACCAAAGACAATTTGATGGAAGAGTTGAAGAAGGTTCGTCGGGTGATCGGCAAGCTCGACGCCGACGCGCCTCATGAGGTGCTGCTGGTGCTCGACGCCGGTACCGGCCAGAACGCGATCAACCAGGCCAAGCAGTTCAACCAGACCGTCGAACTGACCGGCCTGGCGCTGACCAAACTCGACGGCACCGCCAAGGGCGGGGTGATTTTCGCCCTGGCCAAGCAGTTCGGCTTGCCGATCCGTTACATCGGCGTCGGTGAAGGCATTGACGATTTGCGTACTTTTGAAGCAGAACCCTTTGTCCAGGCATTGTTTGCCGAGCGGGAGCGTTCATGATTCGTTTCGAACAGGTCGGTAAACGCTACCCGAACGGTCACGTCGGCTTGCATGAGCTGAGCTTTCGAGTCCGTCGGGGCGAATTCTTGTTTGTCACCGGCCATTCCGGCGCCGGTAAAAGCACCTTGTTGCGGCTGTTGCTGGCCATGGAGCGTCCGACCACCGGCAAATTGCTGCTGGCCGGGCAAGACCTGAGCACCATCAGCAACGCGCAGATTCCGTTCCTGCGCCGGCAGATCGGCGTGGTGTTCCAGAACCACCAGTTGCTGTTCGATCGCACGGTGTTCAATAACGTCGCGCTGCCATTGCAGATCCTTGGCCTGTCCAAGGCCGAGGTCGCCAAGCGTGTGGACTCGGCCCTGGAGCGCGTGGCGCTCTCGGACAAGACCGATCTGTACCCGGGCGATCTGTCCACCGGTCAGCAGCAACGCGTCGGCATTGCCCGCGCCATCGTTCACCGTCCGGCCTTGCTGCTGGCGGATGAACCGACCGGTAACCTCGACCCGCGTCTGGCGGCCGAAATCATGGGCGTGTTCGAAGACATCAACCGCCTGGGCACCAGCGTGCTGATCGCCAGTCACGACCTGGCGCTGATTGCCCGCATGCGGCACCGCATGCTGACCCTGCAGCGCGGCCGATTGATTGGCGACGGGGAGGCCGGCGTATGAGTGCGACACGTAGCCCCAAGGTTTCCGAGCGCGTGGCCCCGAAGGCCGCCGATCCGCAACCGCAACAGAAGAAAAAGCGCGACGATGACGACGGCCCGGATTTCGCCACGCTGTTCCGCGCCTGGGTCGAAAGCCATCGCGCCAGTCTGCTGGACAGCCTGCGCCGCTTGGGCAAGCAACCGATCGGCAGCTTTTTCACCTGTATGGTGATGGCGGTTGCCCTGAGCTTGCCGATGGGGCTGTCACTTTTGCTGAGTAACGTCGAGCGTCTGGGCGGTTCCTGGCAACGTGCGGCGCAGATTTCCCTGTACCTGCAGCTTGAGGCCAGCCCTGCCGAGGGTGAGTCGTTGCGTGAGCAGATCAAAGGCATGCCGGGCGTAGCGGATGCCGAATACGTGGGTCGCGATCAGGCACTGGAAGAGTTCCAGCAGCAGTCCGGACTGGGCGAAGCCCTTAAGGAACTGCCGGAAAACCCGCTGCCGGGCGTGGTCCTGGTGACTCCGAAAGAGGTCGATAAGTCCGCGCTTGAAGCATTACGACAAAAACTTTCCGAGTTGCCGAAGGTACAACAGGCGCAACTTGATCTAGTCTGGGTCGAGCGTCTGGCAGCCATCCTCAAGCTGGGTGACCGTTTTGTCTTCGGTCTGACCGTGCTTTTGGTTTCTGCATTACTTTTGGTGATAGGCAATACCATTCGTCTTCATATTGAAAACCGCCGCACAGAGATAGAAGTGATTAAACTCGTCGGCGGCACTGACAGTTATGTGCGCAGGCCCTTTCTGTACATGGGCGCGCTTTATGGCTTTGGTGCAGGGATTCTTTCCTGGGGCGTATTGGCGTTCGGCCTGAACTGGTTGAACGACGCGGTGGTTGGACTGGCCGGTTTGTACGGCAGTGATTTTGCACTGGCCGGAGTGCCAGTTGCCGACGGTCTGTCGCTCTTGCTTGGCGCGGTGCTGTTGGGGTATATCGGTGCATGGATTGCAGTCGCACGCCACCTGCGGGAGCTTGCGCCAAAGTAATATCATTTTGCTCGTATTGACCTTTCAGCCTTTATGGGAACTTGTTTTTTGGTTTCCGGTCAATTTTCGCAGTGCTGAACTGCACGAGTTATGTAAGTCGGAGGTTTTTTCGTATGACCAATTCTTTGCAACCTGCATATGCTCTGGTCCCGGGTGCGAACCTGGAGGCCTATGTGCACACGGTGAACAGCATTCCATTGCTGACGCCGGAGCAGGAGCGTGAACTGGCCGAGAGTCTCTATTATGAGCAGGATCTGGGGGCGGCTCGGCAGATGGTGCTCGCCCACCTGCGTTTTGTCGTACACATTGCCCGTAGCTATTCCGGCTACGGCCTGGCCCAGGCTGACCTGATCCAGGAAGGCAACGTCGGCCTGATGAAAGCGGTCAAGCGTTTCAATCCGGAGATGGGTGTACGCCTGGTGTCCTTTGCGGTGCACTGGATCAAGGCGGAAATCCACGAGTTCATCCTGCGCAACTGGCGGATCGTCAAAGTCGCGACCACCAAGGCTCAGCGCAAGCTGTTCTTCAACCTGCGCAGCCAGAAGAAACGTCTGGCCTGGCTGAACAACGAGGAAGTCCATCGTGTGGCGGAAAGCCTCGGCGTAGAGCCGCGGGAAGTACGCGAGATGGAAAGTCGCCTGACCGGCCATGACATGGCCTTCGACCCGGCCGCGGAAGCGGACGACGACAGTGCCTTCCAATCGCCGGCCAACTATCTGGAAGACCACCGGTACGATCCGGCTCGTCAACTGGAAGACGCCGACTGGAGCGACAACTCCAACCACAACCTGCACGAAGCGCTTGAAGTGCTGGACGACCGCAGCCGTGACATCCTCTACCAGCGCTGGCTGGCAGAGGAAAAAGCCACGCTGCACGACCTGGCGCAGAAATACAACGTGTCGGCCGAGCGTATTCGTCAGCTCGAGAAGAGCGCGATGAACAAGCTCAAGTTGTCGATCGCCGCGTAACCGGCGCGAAGGCATAAAAAAACGCCCCGATCATTTGATCGGGGCGTTTTTGTTTCTGCCCATTTTTCAGCTTCACCTTGGCCCCTGTGGGAGCGGCGGTGCGGCGATCCGACTTGCCCGCGATGACGGCTGCTCATTCAACATTGATGTCGACTGATACTACGCCTTCGCGGGCAAGCCCGCTCCCACAGGGTTCTGTAGTGCCCGAAAAATCGTGAGCGGTTATTGAGCCCACGGCGCCCGGCGCGAATCGTTGAGGTCGAGCAGATAACTGTCACCGCCTAATTGATTCATCTGCTGGCGAATCCACCCGGCACGCCTTGCTACGTAAGAAGTCGGATGGCTGGCGCTCCACACCCGCGGGTTCGGCAGTACCGCCGCCAGCAAACTTGCCTGCTGTCGGGACAGCGAACCAGCGCCCACGCCAAAGTGATGCCGGGCCGCCGCTTCGGCGCCAAACACGCCTTCATCCCACTCAACGCTATTGAGGTACACCTCAAGAATTCGCTGCTTGGGCCAGAACACTTCGATCAACCCGGTAAACCAGGCTTCCAGGCCTTTACGCAGCCAGCTGCGGCCAGACCACAGAAACAGGTTTTTCGACACTTGCTGGCTCAGGGTGCTGGCGCCGCGAATCGAGCCGCCACGCTCGTTATGCTCAAACGCCGCTTGAATCGCGCTGAAATCAAAGCCCCAATGTTCGGGAAACTTCTGGTCTTCACCCGCAATCACCGCGACTTTCAGGTCGTCGGAGATTTCATTCCAAGGCTTCCAGGTGCGTTGCAGGTTGATGGGTTCGCCGTCGAACCAGGATTCGATCTTGCGCTCGACCATCAATGCCGTTCCCGGTGGCGGCACCACCCGAAACAGTAGAACCAGCAAAACACTGCCGACTGCGAACCAGAGCAGGGCCTTTGTGAGGCGGTGGAAAATTAACTGCAGCATAGAGATGGCTTGGCCGAACCCGTTGAGCCGGCCATTATACAGACCCTGTTGATCGAGTCTGACTGGAGTTCTTCATGCTGCGTGGCTTTCTGATGCTGGCCGCTTTCTTCGGCTTCACCGGCGTTGCCTTGGGCGCATTCGCCGCCCACGGCCTGAAAAGCCGCCTGACGCCGGAGTATTTGGCGATTTTCCACACGGGCGTCACTTATCAGCTGGTGCATACCCTGGCGTTACTGGGTGTGGCGCTGTTGGCGACACAGATTCCCGGTCGTCTGATTACCTGGGCCGGCGCGTCGTTTGCCATTGGCATTGTGTTGTTTTCCGGCAGCTTGTACCTGCTGACGATGACGGGCGTCAGCAAGCTCGGGATCGTTACACCTTTCGGTGGCCTGGCGTTTCTGGTCGGCTGGGTTTGCCTGGGGCTTGCCGCCTGGCGTTTGTAGGATCGGGTTTCAAGACGAATGGCTTGGGTCGGCCTGACTGATCGGGCTAGAATGCCTGCCCCTAAAAATGATGGCGGCATTCGGTATGCGCATTCAATTGAACGGCGAATCCCTTGAACTGCCCGACGGTGAAACCGTTGCGGCCCTGCTGACCCGTCTGGAACTGACCGGGCGCCGGGTGGCGGTCGAGCTCAATCTGGATATCGTCCCGCGCAGCCAGCACGCAGCAACCACTCTAAATGATGGTGACTCCGTAGAAGTCGTGCACGCCATCGGCGGCGGCTAGTCGCCGGGCCCGAGAGGCCACAGAATCATTGTGCAAGAACCTCACCCCAACAGAGGATTTCCCATGAGCATCGTTCGTAGCGACAAGCCCTTCGTCCTGGCCGGTCGTACTTACCAGTCGCGTTTGCTGGTAGGCACCGGCAAATACCGTGACATGGAAGAAACCCGCCTGGCCATCGAGGCTTCGGGTGCCGAGATCGTCACCTTCGCCGTGCGCCGGACCAACCTCGGCCAGAACCCGGGCGAACCGAACCTGCTCGAAGTCCTGTCGCCGGATCGCTACACCTTCCTGCCGAATACCGCCGGTTGCTTCGACGCTACTGAGGCTGTGCGCACCTGCCGCCTGGCCCGTGAGCTACTTGGCGGCCACAACCTGGTGAAGCTGGAAGTGCTGGCGGATCAGAAAACCCTGTTCCCCAACGTGATCGAAACCCTCAAGGCCGCCGAAGTGCTGGTCAAGGAAGGCTTCGACGTGATGGTGTACACCAGCGATGACCCGATCATTGCCCGTCAACTGGCGGAAATCGGCTGCATCGCGGTCATGCCGCTGGCTGGTCTGATCGGCACCGGCCTGGGGATCTGCAACCCCTACAACCTGCAGATCATCCTCGAAGAAGCGAAAATTCCGGTGCTGGTGGATGCCGGTGTCGGTACTGCGTCCGACGCCACCATCGCCATGGAGCTGGGCTGTGAAGCGGTGCTGATGAACTCGGCCATCGCCCATGCCCAGCAGCCGATCATGATGGCCGAAGCCATGAAACACGCCATCGTGGCAGGTCGTCTGGCCTACCTCGCCGGTCGTATGCCGAAAAAACTCTATGCCAGCGCCTCTTCGCCGCTGGATGGTCTGATCAAGTAAGAGCCATTGATGATTGAATCAAACGACACGCCTATCCAGCAGGAAGAAGGCGAAGAGCGCCAACACCGCCGCATCAAGAGTTTCGTGATGCGCGCCGGGCGCATGACCGAAGGCCAGCAACGTGGTCTGGAGCAGGGTGCTCCGCTGTTCGTACTGCCTTTGGCCGATGCACCGGTGGATTTCGATCAGGTGTTCGGTCGCTCCGCGCCACGCTCGCTGGAAATCGGTTTCGGCATGGGCCATTCGCTGCTGGAAATGGCCGCGGCTTCGCCGGAGCAGGATTTCATTGGCGTTGAGGTTCACCGTCCGGGTGTCGGCGCGCTGCTCAATGGCGTGCTGACTCAGGGCCTGACCAACCTGCGTGTCTACGATTGCGACGCGATCGAGGTGCTCAACCGTTGCATCGCCGACAACAGCCTCGACCGCCTGATGCTGTTTTTCCCGGACCCGTGGCACAAGAGTCGTCATCACAAGCGTCGTATCGTTCAGGCGTCGTTCGCTGAGCTGGTGCGCAGCAAGTTGAAGGTCGGCGGTGTGCTGCACATGGCCACCGACTGGGAACCGTACGCCGAGTACATGCTGGAAGTGATGAGCGTCGCCCCGGGCTATCGCAACCTCGCCGAAGACGGCAAATGCGTACCGCGCCCGGCCGAACGCCCGATCACCAAGTTCGAACGCCGCGGCGAACGTCTTGGGCATGGCGTGTGGGATCTGAAGTTCGAAAAACTGGCTTAAGTACGGCGCTGTAAAAACTGTGGGAGCGGGCTTGCCCGCGATAGCGGTCTAACAATCAACGCAGAGGTTGAATGTTATGGCCTCATCGCGGGCAAGTCGAATCGTCGCACCGCCGCTCCCACATTGTTTTGTGTGCTATTCGAATTTAGCGGCGGTCGGCTACGACGCCAATCAACACCAGCACCACCAACAACACCGGTGCCAGGCTGTAGTTGTTGAACTGGCTCAGGCCTTTAATGATCCATGGCGTGGCATAGATCAGCGCCACGCCGCTGCCGACCATGCACAGCAGGGCCATCAGCGGGATGCGCAAGGCGCCGGCGATGCTGCCCAGGCGTTGGTCGACCCAGCCCTTGAGGTAGGCGCCAAACAGCACCAGCAGGCAGCCCACCAGCGCCAGAGAGATTTCCGACAGGTTGCTACGGCTCCAGCGGGACACGGTGGCGAGCAGGTCGAGTACCAGATCCATTCGATTTCCTTATGTCAGAAAAGTCTGCAGCAAGTCATTGAGAAAGAGTTGTCCGCGCATCGTGGCCGCCAGACGTGACGGTTCGACCTGCAACAAGCCACTTTGTTCGGCCTCGCGGCGGCCTTCGGCAAGGCTTTCCAGGGGCATCCCGGTGCGCTCCGGATACAACCGTGCTTCGACGCCCTCGGTCAGGCGCAAGGCATTCATCAGGAACTCGAACGGCAGTTCTTCATTGGTCAGCGCCTTCTCGCCAGCCTTGAAGCTTTTGGCCGGGTTGAGGTAATCCTTCGGCAAACGGGTCTTCCAGGTGCGCACGATGCGCCCGTCCGGATGACTGAGCTTGCCGTGGGCACCGGCGCCGATGCCGATGAAGTCGCCGAAACTCCAGTAATTGAGGTTATGCCGCGCCGGACGGCCGGGCTGGGCATAGGCCGAAACTTCGTATTGCGCGTAACCGTGCTCGGCCAACAGCGCCTGACCGGCCTCTTGAATGTCCCACAGGGCGTCATCTTCCGGCAGCGTCGGCGGCTGGTTCCAGAACACCGTGTTCGGCTCCAGCGTCAGCTGATACCAGGACAGGTGCGTCGGCTTCAGGGCGATGGCCTGGCGCAGGTCGCTCAGAGCGTCGTCCAGAGACTGATCGGGCAAGCCGTGCATCAGGTCCAGGTTGAAGTTGTCGAAGCCAGCCTGACGGGCCATGCCGGCGGCCCGCACGGCTTCATCGCCGTTGTGAATCCGCCCCAGGGCCTTGAGCTTCTCTTCCTGGAAACTCTGGATACCGATCGACAGGCGATTGATGCCCAGCGCCCGGTAGGCACGGAATTTCTCCTGCTCGAACGTCCCGGGGTTGGCTTCCAGGGTGATTTCTATGTCGCTGGCAAACGGAATGCGTTGCTCGACACCCTTGAGCAAACGGCCCAACGCCTCAGCGCTGAACAGGCTCGGCGTACCGCCACCAAAGAAGATCGAGCTCAGCTCGCGACCATGGACCGCATGCAGGTCCTGATCGAGGTCGGCCAGTAAGGCGTCCACATACTCTTGTTCCGGCAGCACCGGGCTGGCGGTGTGGGAGTTGAAGTCGCAATAAGGGCATTTGCGTACACACCACGGGATGTGGATGTACAACGCCAGAGGCGGTAGCACTGGCAGGGCCGCCCGAGGCGATTGCGCGCCGCCGAAAATCAGCGGCGACGTGGAGGATTCAACGGTCATTTCAGGCCCAGACGCTGGCGCAGCAGATCCATTGCACGGGCGCGGTGACTGATCTGGTTCTTGTCGCTCGAGCTCAGCTCGGCGCTGGAGCACTCGCGTTCCGGCACCCAGAACAGCGGATCGTAGCCGAAACCGTGTTCACCACTGGCCTGGGTCAGGATGCGCCCATGCCACAGACCTTCGCAAAGGATTGGCAACGGATCATCGGCATGACGCACCAGCGCCAATACGCAGACGAATTGTGCGCTGCGCTCGGCTTGTGGCACGTCTTTCATGACGTCGAGCAGTTTGGCGTTGTTCGCCGCATCGCCCTTGCCATCAGCGTAACGGGCCGAATAGATACCCGGCGCACCGCCGAGGAAATCCACCGCCAGCCCCGAATCGTCGGCCAATGCCGGCAGACCGGAAATGCGCGAGGCATTGCGGGCCTTGAGAATGGCGTTTTCGACGAACGACAGGCCGGTTTCTTCAGGCTCGATGCTGCTGAACTCGCCGATCGAGCGCAAGTGCACCGACTCGCCGAGCATGGCCTGGAGTTCCTTGAGTTTGCCGGCGTTATGGCTGGCCAGTACGAGTTGCGTGAAATTCATCATTCGCCGGGGAAAAGCTCTTGGTTGAAATTGATGGTGTTGATTTTGTCGCCGGTCTGCACCTTGATTTCAAAGGTGCGGATTTCCTGCTGATCCACCGGATACTGGGCGATGTAGTAGACCGCGCCTGTTTCGGTGATTTGTTTGAACTTCAATGGGACGCTTTGGCTGGTGAGGTCTTTGACCGTCCCGCTGACTTGCGCCGTTTGCGGTTTGCCGTCCTTGAGTACCGAGACGTTGATCACACCCAGGTTTTTGCTGCGAGTCAGCTCGGCTGCCTTGGCGATGTCCGGTGTCAGATATGTCGAGTTGAAGGTGTTGTAGTGCACCGTCACGTCGCCGAAGGTTTCCTGGCGTTCGCCTTTGATGACATCGGCGGCCATGGCGGTGACGCTCAGGCAGGCAGTAAGTACAAACAGCGCTAGACGACCCATGATCATTCTCCTCGAAGTGTCGTGATTCAGACCGCGACCTTGTGGTCCGGCAGACCGGGGCTGCTGACGCGATAGATGCCGATCTCACCTAACAGATTAGGCCATAGCTTACTGGCCCACCCGTGTCGATGCTGTTGATCCACGGCAAGTCGATCAATGACCTTGGCTTCACGTTCGCGACACAGCGCTTCAAAGTCTTCGAAGGTGCAGAAGTGAATGTTTGGCGTGTTGTACCAGGTGTACGGCAGAAACTCCGAAACCGGCATCCGGCCCTTGCTCGCCAGGTACCAGCGGCAGCGCCAGTGGCCGAAGTTGGGGAAGGTGATGATGCACTGGCGACCGACCCGCAGCATTTCGTCGAGGATCTTGTCCGGGTAATGCACAGCTTGCAGGGCCTGGGTCATGACCACGATGTCGAAGCTGTTGCTGGCAAAGTTGCCCAGGCCCTTGTCCAGGTCCTGCTCGATGACGTTGATGCCCTTGGCCACGCACTCGGCAATGTTGTCCGGGTCGTTTTCCAGGCCATAACCGGTGACCTGCTTGTGGTCACGCAGCCAGGTCAGCAACTCGCCGTCACCGCAGCCGAGGTCGAGCACGCGGCTGCCGGCGGGGATCCATTCCTGGATGATTTCCAGATCGGCTCTCATGTCTTCCTCAAAGCGATATGCGGTTCATGTAATTGCTGAAGGCCTGCAAGTAACGCGGGATCGGAATCAGGAAGGCGTCGTGGCCTTGCGGAGCGTCGATCTCCAGGTAGCAGACGTCTTTCCTGGCCGCCATCAGCGCGTCCACCAGCTCCCGCGAGCGGGCAGGGGAGAAGCGCCAGTCGGTGGTGAAGGACATCACGCAGAACTTGGCCTGGGCGTTGGCGAAGGTTTTCGCCAGGTCATCGTCGAAATTCGCCGCCGGGTCGAAGTAATCCAGCGCCTTGGTCATCAGCAGGTAGGTGTTGGCGTCGAAACGTCCGGAAAACTCCTCGCCCTGATACCGCAGGTAGCTTTCGACCTGGAACTCGACGCTGTGGAAGTCGTAGTTGAGCTTTTCGCTCTTCAGGCCGCGACCGAATTTCTCGCCCATGGAATCGTCGGACAGGTAGGTGATGTGCCCGACCATCCGCGCCAGCATCAGCCCGCGCTTGGGGATCACCCCGTGCTCCTGGAACGAACCGCCGTGGAACTCCGGGTCGGTGAGGATCGCCTGGCGTGCGACTTCGTTGAACGCGATGTTCTGCGCCGACAGTTTCGGCGCCGAGGCGATGGCCAGGCAGTGCCGCACGCGGTCCGGGTAGGTGATGGTCCACTGCAAGGCCTGCATGCCGCCGAGGCTGCCGCCGATCACCGCTGCCCATTGGCTAATGCCGAGCAGGTCGGCGAGGCGTGCCTGGCTGTGCACCCAGTCTTCCACGGTCAGTACCGGGAAGTCGGCGCCGAACGGCCTGCCGGTTTCCGGATTGATGCTGCTGGGGCCGGTGGAACCGTTGCAACCGCCGAGGTTGTTCAGGCTGACCACGAAGAATTTGTGGGTGTCGATCGGTTTGCCGGGGCCGATGCAGCTGTCCCACCAACCGGGTTTGCGGTCATCGGGGCTGTGGAAACCGGCGGCGTGATGGTGACCGGACAAGGCATGGCAGATCAGCACGGCATTGCTCGCCGTGGCGTTCAGCGTGCCGTAGGTTTCATAGATCAGGTCATAAGCTGGCAGCGAACGGCCGCAGGCCAGGGCCAGGGGTTCACTGAAGTGCGCCAGTTGCGGCGTCACCAGACCAACAGAATCGGGGGGGAAGGCAGCTGGCATCGACCCTGCTCTCGTTGAAATGAGGCGTAAGTCTAAAGACCGCTGTGGCTAGCGGCAAGCAAAGGCCGGGCCTGATTGCTTTCCCGTCAGACCGAGGCGCGGCCATCGCGGGCAAGCCACGCTCCCACACGGCAATGCGTACCCTGTGGGAGCGTGGCTTGCCCGCGATGAACGATGACGCGGTCAACCTGCTGGACGCGTTAAATCCGGCAACTCCGGCAACTTCTTCGGCGAACAAATCCGCACCCGCTTCTGCCGGTTCAGCTCTCCGCTGATCAAGCTCACTTGACTCTTTGGAACGCCGAACGCCTTGGCCAGAAACGCCATCAGGTACGCATTGGCCTTGCCCTCGACCGGCGGTGCGGTCAGGCGGATCTTCAGGCGATCCCCGTGCAGCCCGCAGAAATCATCGCTGCGGGCCGCAGGTTGCAGGTGACATTCCAGAATCAGGTCATCACCGTCCCAGCGAAAGTAGCTCACCGGGTCAGATCAGCAGACGCAGGATTTGCGGCATCATGGTCAAGGCCGCGAGGTTGTTGATCACCAGCATGTCGATCAGCTTGAGCACCATGAATGCCAGGATTGGCGAGATATCCAGGCCGCCGAGGTTTGGCAGAATCTTGCGGAACGGTGCCAGGGCTGGCTCGCAGATCTGGTTCACCAGTTCGGCGCCGGGGTTG
This sequence comes from Pseudomonas sp. GGS8, assembly GCF_024168645.1. NCBI lineage: Bacteria > Pseudomonadati > Pseudomonadota > Gammaproteobacteria > Pseudomonadales > Pseudomonadaceae > Pseudomonas > Pseudomonas sp. GGS8. Next base: position 2,296,751 of record NZ_JALJWF010000001.1, read on the forward strand.
TGGCTGCCCGGTGCGACCCAGGACAGGATCACGCTGATGATCAAGGCATAGAAGAAGATATTCAGGAACAGCGCCGTTACGCCGATCAGCGACCAGATCAGCAATTGCAACGGATTGCCGGTGGTGCCGAAGGTCAGCAGCAGGGTCAGGGCCATCAGCGCCAGTTGTACGAGAATCGCCAGCACCAGCGAGGACATGTCCAGGCCGAACAGGCTCGGGATGATCCGGCGCAGTGGTTTGAGCAGTGGCTGGGTCGCTTTCACGGCGAACTGGCACAGCGGGTTGTAGAAGTTTGCGCGCACCAGTTGCAGCACGAAACGCAGCAGCACGATCAGCAGGTACAGGCTGCCGAGGGTTTGCAGCACGTAAATCGCTGCAGTGTTCAATCCAATCATGTAAGGCTCCTTATTTGCCCAGTTGTTCGGCCATCTCGGCCGAGCGGTGCGCGGCGGCGCCCAGTGCTTTTTCCACCAGGGCTTCGAAACCGCCGGCCTGGAACGACTTGATCGCCGCTTCCGTGGTGCCCGCAGGCGACGTCACGCGGCGACGCAGTTCAGCGGCGTCGACATCGCTGGCGACTGCCATGTGTGCAGCGCCCAGCGCGGTTTGCACGGTCAATTGTGCGGCGATTTCGGGTGGCAGGCCGAGCTTCACGCCTGCGGCGGTCATGGCTTCGATCAGCAGGAAGAAATAGGCCGGGCCGCTGCCGGAAACGGCGGTGACCGCGTCCAGCTGCTGTTCTTCGTCCAGCCACAAAGCAATGCCGACGGCCGACAGCAGCTCTTGCGCCTGCTGGCGTTGCTCGGTGCTCACTTGGGTCGTGGCATACAAACCGCTCACGCCCTGACGCACCAGAGCCGGGGTGTTGGGCATGCAGCGCACGATGGGTTGGGCGCCCAGCCAGTTGTTCATGCTGGCGCAGGTGATGCCGGCCGCAATCGACACCACCAGCTGATTCGGCTTGAGGTTTGGGCGGATGGCTTCGCAAACGGCTTTCATCGCCTGGGGTTTGACCGCCAGCACGATTACGTCCACGCCCTCGATGGCTTGGGCGTTGTCGGCAAACATTTCGATGCCGTGTTCGGCGTGCACGCGGGCGCGGGTTTCTTCACCCGGATCGCTGGCGCGGATCTGCGCGGCGTCCAGACCTTTGGCGCGCAGGCCGCCGATCAGGCTGGCGGCCATGTTGCCGGCTCCGATAAAGGCAATACGAGTCTTGCTCATGTCAGGTCCTTATAGAGAGGTGAGTCAGCCATGTTCATGGTCGACTGTAATCGCGGGCGCCAAACAGGGCCGTACCGATGCGGACCCAAGTGGCGCCCTGGGCGATGGCCGACTCGAGGTCGTGGCTCATGCCCATGGAGAGTGTGTCGAGTGGCAGGTTCAGGCTGGCCTGCAGGTGCTGCACGGCAGCAAAGGCGGCGTCCTGGGCGGCGCGATCTTCAGTCGGCTCGGGAATCGCCATCAAGCCGCGCAGTTTCAAACGCGGCAGCGCGCTGATGGCATTGGCCAGGGCGGGCAGGTCGGCCGGGGTGCAGCCGGATTTGCTGGCTTCACCACTGACGTTGACCTGGATGCAGATGTTCAAGGGTGGCAAATCGACGGGGCGTTGTTCGGACAGGCGTTGTGCGATTTTCAAACGATCCACGGAGTGCACCCAGTCGAAGTGCTCGGCGATAGCACGAGTCTTGTTCGATTGAATGGGGCCGATGAAGTGCCAGATCAAGGGCAGGTCGGCCAATTCGAGCTGTTTGCCCAAGGCTTCCTGCAAGTAGTTTTCGCCAAAGTCGCGGAGCCCGGCGGCATAGGCTTCACGCAGGGCCTCGGCGGGCTTGGTTTTGCTCACGGCCAGCAGCTGGATGCTGTTCTCATCGCGGTGGGCGGCTTTGGCTGCTGCCTGGATGCGTGAACTAACCTGAAGAATGTTGTCTGCTATCGTGGACATCAAGAGGCGCCAGCGGTCTGAAGGTTCGCGGCATTCTACTGGAATTGAGGAGCGCTATGGATATCACTGAGCTGCTGGCTTTCAGCGCCAAACAGGGCGCGTCCGACTTGCACCTGTCCGCCGGTCTGCCACCGATGATCCGTGTCGATGGCGATGTGCGACGCATCAATTTGCCAGCCCTGGACCACAAGGAAGTGCATGACCTGATCTACGACATCATGAACGACCTCCAGCGGGTGGACTTCGAGAAGCATCTTGAAACCGACTTTTCCTTCGAGGTGCCCGGCGTGGCGCGTTTTCGGGTCAATGCCTTCAACCAGAATCGTGGTGCGGGCGCGGTATTCCGGACCATTCCGTCGAAGGTCCTGAGCATGGACGACCTGGGCATGGGGGAAGTGTTTCGCAAGATTACCGAATCCCCCCGAGGTCTGGTGTTGGTGACCGGCCCGACCGGCTCCGGCAAGTCCACCACGCTGGCGGCGATGATCGATTACCTGAACAATCATCGCCATCACCACATCCTCACCATCGAAGACCCCATCGAGTTCGTCCACGAATCGCGCAAATGCCTGATCAATCAGCGTGAAGTCCATCGCGATACCCGCAGCTTCGCCACAGCCCTGCGCTCGGCCTTGCGTGAAGACCCGGACGTGATTCTGGTGGGGGAGATGCGTGACCTGGAGACCATTCGGCTGGCGTTGACCGCCGCAGAGACCGGCCACCTGGTGTTTGGCACGCTGCACACTACCTCGGCGGCGAAGACCATCGACCGGGTGGTGGACGTGTTTCCGGGTGACGAGAAGTCGATGGTGCGCTCGATGCTCTCCGAGTCGTTGCTGGCGGTGGTGTCCCAGACATTGATCAAGAAAATCGGCGGCGGGCGGGTTGCTGCCCACGAGATCATGCTCGGCACCTCGGCGATCCGTAACCTGATCCGTGAAGACAAGGTGGCGCAGATGTACTCGTCGATTCAAACCGGAGGGTCGCTGGGCATGCAGACGCTGGATACGTGTTTGAAGGATCTCGTGACCAAGGGCGTGATCAGTCGCGAGCATGCGCGGGAGAAGGCGCGGTCGCCGGATAATTTTTGAGGGTTGGAGCGCGACCTGTGGCGAGGGGGCTTGCCCCCGTTCGGCTGCGAAGCAGTCGCAAACTCGGGCGATGCGGTCTTTCTAGTAACGCTTGGTGGCAGGTTTTGGGGCCGCTCCGCGGCCCAACGGGGGCAAGCCCCCTCGCCACAATCGGATCAGCGCTGTACGACGCGCAGTTGATTCGGTTCTTTCGGCAGAACCCGCTTGGCAACCACGTAGTGGTTATCCCAATACGGCTTCTTCAGGGTGTCGATGCTCACCGACTTGCCACGGCGTGGGGCGTGGATGAAGCGGTCGTTGCCCAGGTAGATGGCAACGTGATTGACCCGACGGCTCTTGATATTGAAGAAAATCAGGTCGCCTGGCTTCAGATCATTGCGGTCGACTTTCTCGCCGTGACCGCTGGCCATGGCGTTGGAGGTACGTGGCAGGTCGAAGGTGGCGTCGTTGAACGCGTATTTCACCAGGCCGCTGCAATCGAAGCCTTTACTTGGGCTGCTGCCGCCCCAACGATAAGGCGTACCGAGGACGTTTACCGCGCGGCTCAACACGTTGCTGCTTTCCCTGGTCGCCATCGACGGGACTGGCTTGCCATTGGCACTGCTCAGATGGGGGGAGCGTTTTACGGCCTGATGGTTTTTGCTCGAAGGAGCAGAAGCATGGGATTTGGGGGTGTAACCATTAACGTTGGGAAGACGTTGCTCACGATTGGTGGCGTGGGCGGCCAGGGGCAATAATAGGCAAATGGTTAGCCATGTCTTGAAAAATGGACGCATTAGGCAAGGCTCGTATGGGTTGGCGCGCAACTTTATAACAGCTTTTTTGGCCCTTCCGAGGCCGTTGGTCGATTCAACCTTGGGGTCAACGGAACCAAATAAGCGAAAAAAGGACGCAATTGTCTGACACAAGTCAGGCGGTACAGGGCTTTGACGGAAGTGAAGGTAGCATTTGCCGTATGTCGGCTGCCTGTAAAAAAGTCACAAAGAATTCAAGAATATTTCTCTATCGCGTGAATCGAGGCTATCCATGAACACCTATCGACAACCCGTTTCACCGCAAGACACGCACAGCAAAGTAATCGGTTACCTGCTGTGGATTTTCGGTTTTACCGGGGCTCACCGCTTCTATTACGGCAAGCCGGTGACCGGGACGATCTGGTTTTTGACTTTGGGCTTGCTGGGTATTGGCTGGTTGATCGACGTGTTCCTGATCCCGGCCATGGATCGTGAAGCGGACCTGCGCTTTACCGCCGGACCTATCGAATACAACGTTGCATGGATCCTGCTGACATTCCTGGGGGTGTTCGGTGTGCACCGGATGTATCAGGGAAAGTGGATCAGCGGGTTGCTGTACCTGGTCACGGGCGGGTTGTTCTTTCTGGGAGTGTTGTATGACTTCTGGACGTTGAATGACCAGGTTTCGATTCGCAATGCGCAGAGCCGCTGATTAATTGTGGCGAGGGGGCTTGCCCCCGTTCGGCTGCGTAGCAGTCGCAAATCAGCAATGGAGTTCTATCTGAAGGAATCCGGTTGCCAATAATGGGGCCGCTTCGCAGCCCAACGGGGGCAAGCCCCCTCGCCACAGGTCTTACGCCTGGTGGCTGATCCGTCCGTCCACCAGGGTGTAACGCACCACGCCCGGCAGGCTGTGGCCAATGAACGGGCAGTTTTCGCCCTTGGACAGCCAGGTTTCACCGGCCACGGTAGAGGCCGCCGGGTCGAACAGCACGATATCCGCCGCACCACCCACCGCCAATTTACCCGCCGGCAGGCGCAACGCCTCGGCAGGGCCGGCGCTCAAGCGTGCAAGCAGGGTCGGCAGGTCGAGCAAACCGTCTTCCACCAAGGTCATCGCCAGCGGCAGCAGCAGTTCAACGCTGCTGATGCCTGGCTCAGTCGCGCCGAACGGTGCCAGTTTGGCATCGCGCTCGTGGGGCTGGTGATGGCTGGAGATGGCGGATACCACTCCGGACTTCACCGCTGCCCGCAGGCCGTCGCGGTCGGCGCGGGTGCGCAGCGGCGGCTGGACGTGATAGAGGCTGCTGAAATCGATCAGCGCTTCGTCGGTGAGGATCAACTGATACAGCGCCACGTCCGCCGTGACCTTCAGCCCGCGGGCCTGGGCCTGAGCGATCAGCGCTACGCCGCGCGCGCTGGTGAGCTGGCTGAAGTGCGCACGCACGCCGCTTTGCTCGACCAGCAGCAGATCCCGGGCCAGGGCCACGGTTTCGGCCGTTTCCGGAATGCCCGGCAAGCCGAGGAAACTCGCGGTCGGGCCTTCATGGGCGAGGCCACCTTCGGCCAAGTCATGATCCTGCGAGTTGAAAATCACCGTCAGGTCGAACGTCGCCGCGTATTCCAGCGCCCGGCACAGGGTGCGGGTATTGCGGAAACTCTCCAGACCGTTGCCGAAGGCCACGCAGCCTGCATCACGCAAGGCAACGAGCTCTGCAAGCTGCTCGCCGTCCAGGCCTTTGCTCAGGGCACCGATCGGGAACACTTTGGTGTTGCCGGCTTCGCGGGCGCGGTCGAGGATCAATTCAGCCACGGCCGAGGTGTCCAGCACCGGTCTGGTTTTTGGCGGGCAGCACAGGCTGGTCACGCCACCGGCGGCGGCCGCGCGGGTTTCGCTGGCGATCGAGCCTTTGCGGCTGTAGCCCGGCTCGCGCAGGGCGACGTTCAGGTCAACCAGGCCCGGGGCGGCCACCAGGCCCTTGGCGTCGATGGTGTCGACGGCAACAAAACCGGCTGGAGCGGCGCCCAGGGCGACGATCTTGCAGGCTTCAACGTGGATATCAGTCACTTGATCCAGGCCGCTGGCTGGATCGATAACGCGTGCGCCGAGAATGCTGAGCTTCACTGGGCGTTCTCCTGCTCGAATTGGCGCTGGGCTGTTTGCCCGCTCATGGCCATGGACAGCACGGCCATACGAATCGCGATCCCGTAGGTCACCTGATTGAGAATCACCGAGTGCGGGCCGTCGGCCACCGCCGACTCAATCTCCACCCCACGGTTGATCGGCCCCGGGTGCATCACGATGGCATCGGGTTTGGCGCCGGCCAGGCGCGCGGTGGTCAGGCCGAACAGGCGGTAGAATTCGCCTTCGCTCGGCAGCAGGCCCCCAGTCATGCGTTCACGCTGCAGGCGCAGCATGATCACCACGTCGACGTCTTTCAGGCCTTCGGTCATGTCGGTGTAGACCTTCACGCCGTATTGCTCGATGCCGATCGGCAGCAGGGTTTTCGGCGCGATCACGCGGATGTCCGGGCAGCCGAGGGTTTTCAGGGCCAGCATGTTCGAGCGCGCCACCCGCGAGTGCAGGATGTCGCCGACGATGGCCACCGAGAGGTTTTCGAAACCGCCCTTGTGCCGACGAATGGTGAGCATGTCGAGCATGCCCTGGGTCGGGTGCGCGTGACGGCCGTCGCCGCCGTTGATGATCGCCACTTGCGGGCAGACATGCTCGGCGATGAAGTGCGCCGCGCCGGAATCACCGTGACGCACGACGAACATGTCGGCGGCCATGGCTTCGAGGTTGCGCAGAGTGTCGAGCAGGGTTTCGCCTTTGCTCGCCGACGATGTGGACACGTTCAGGGTAATCACGTCGGCCGACAGCCGCTGGGCCGCCAGTTCGAAGGTGGTGCGGGTGCGGGTGGAGTTCTCGAAGAACACGTTGCACACGGTCTTGCCGCGCAACAACGGGACTTTCTTCACCGCCCGGGCGCCGACTTCGAGGAACGAGTCGGCGGTGTCGAGGATTTCCGTCAGCAGCTCGCGGCGCAAACCGTCGAGCGAGAGGAAGTGGCGCAGCTGGCCCTGATCATTGAGCTGCAGCGGGCGCTTGGTTTCTAGAGGCGTCATCGCGAGGGGGACTCTCAATAGGGCGAATTAAAGGGCGAGGTCTTGAAGTTCGAGCTTGAGTTCCGGGCCGGACAACTTCACCCGTTCATGGGCTGCCAGCGACAGCGTCGCGCCAACCACGTTCGGGCGGATCGGCAGCTCACCGGCGTCCAGGTCCAGCAGGCACACCAGCGTTACGCTGGCCGGGCGGCCGTAGTCGAACAGTTCGTTCATTGCGGCGCGGATGGTCCGACCGCTCATCAGCACGTCGTCGATCAGCACCAGATGCTGGCCTTCGATCTCGAAGGGCAGCGCCGAAGGGCGGACTTGCGGGTGCAGGCCGTTCTGGCTGAAGTCGTCGCGGTAGAAGGACACGTCCAGGGTGCCCAGAGGCGCGTCGCTGCCCAGCTCATCGAGCAACGCCTGAGCGACCCAGATGCCACCGGTCCGTATGCCGATGTAACGCGGTTCGCTGATGCCACGGTGTTCCAGATAAGCCTTGAGGCGGATCGCCATCTGGCTGATCAGTTCGGCGGGATTGGGCAGGCTCATGGTTTGCTCCTTCTTTGTCCCGAGCCGGATGCTGCTTGAGTGGTGGCTCGGGTTGTCGCTAAGGGAGACGCCGCAGCGGCTCTTCAGAATTAGGTGCGGTCAGGATTCAAACAGTGCGGTGTTCTCGTCGAGCCAGCCTTGCAACAGCAGGGCGGCGGCGATGGCATCGACCGGATTGTCGCGGTAACTGCCCTTCTGGCCGCCACGGACCAGGCGTTCACCCTTGGCCTCGAAGGTGGTCAGGCGCTCGTCGTGAGTATAGAAGGGCAGGTTGTAGCGGCCGTTCAGGCGTCGGGCGAACTTTTCGGCCCGCAGGCACATGTCGCTCGGTGTGCCGTCCATGTTCAGCGGCAGGCCGACCACCACGGCGTCGGGTTTCCACTCTTTGATCAGGGCTTCGACCTGATTCCAGTCGGGAATGCCGTTTTGTGCCTTCAAGGTGCACAGCTCGCGGGCCTGGCCGGTAATGACCTGTCCGACCGCCACGCCGATCTGTTTGGTGCCGTAGTCGAAACCCAGAATCAACCGCAGGGCCATCAGGCGTGCCCCGCCTGGCTGGTGAGCAGGCTGAGGTTGATACCCAGGTGCTTGGCTGCCGCTTCGAGACGCAACTCGCTGCTGGTGTTGAACAGGATGTTGGCGTCGAACGGGCAGGTCAGCCAGGCGTTGTCCGCCAGTTCGGCTTCCAGTTGCCCGGCTTCCCAACCGGCATAGCCGAGGGTGATCACACTTTTCGCGGGGCCGACGCCGTCGGCGATGGCGAACAGCACGTCCTGGGAGGTCGACAGCGACAGCTCGCTTTCCAGATCAACGGTGGCCTGGTAGGTTTTCCCCGACGGGTGCAGGACAAAGCCGCGATCGGTTTGCACCGGGCCGCCGATAAAAATCGGCACGTGCTGGCAGAGCACTGGCGGTTCGATATCGGGGCGCAATTGCTCGAGGATATCGGCCAGGTTCAGGTCCTGCGGACGGTTGACCACCAGCCCCATGGCACCATTGGCCGTGTGCTCGACGATATAGGTCAAGGTGTGCGCAAAGTTCGGGTCGGCCATGTGCGGCATGGCGATCAGGAAGTGATGCTTGAGGTAGCTGGGGCTGACGTTCTTCATGAGCGCTAGTGTGGCGTTGGAGGGGCGAACTGACAAGCTGAGGATGCACAGGAAATGCCCCGAATCCCAGCAAACAACCTGTTCCCTGTGGGAGCGGGCTTGCCCGCGATGACGGCGGCACATCCAAAATAGTAGCATCAGGCAGACCGCTATCGCGGGCAAGCCCGCTCCCACAGGGTTCTGTGGCGTTCAATTGCTCGAAAGCTGGTCCCCGCGCGCAAACTTCCAGGTGCGGATGATTTCCAGGCGGTCGATGTCCGACAGATCCCCGGTAAACGGTGCGAACGGCGCAGCCAGTCGCACGATGCGTTGAGCCGCTTGATCCAGCAGCGGTTGGCCGGAGGATTCCAGCACCAGCACTTCATACAGCGAGCCGTCGCGGTTGATCGAGACCATCAGGCGCAAGTTGCCATAAATCTGTTTGCGCCGGGCCTCGTCGGGGTAATTGAGGTTACCGATGCGCTCGACCTTCTTGCGCCATTCATCTTTGTACCAGGCCCCCTTGTCGCGCATGGTCGAAGCGGCGCTCAAACGGTGGATGCGCGGGCGCTTGGCGTACAGCTGTTGTTCATTGGCCAGTTCCGCTTCCAGGCTGGCGATGTCGCTGGACAGCTGCGAGCTGTCGAAGGTCGGTGCCTCGACCTTGGGCTTGGTCTCGGTCTTGACGTCTTCCTGCTTGGTCGCGGCTTTTTTCGGCTTCGGCGCGACAGTCGTCACGGCGGCCTTGGGTGCGGCTTCCTGCACTTGAGGCTTGGCAGTGGGTGGCGGAGTGACCTTCTGCACCTTGTTGTCCTGGAAGGGCGCGACCTCGGTGGTCTTGGGAATCGCCTTTTTCTCCAGGGTGCCGCTGCCTTGCTGATTCTCCTGGGCGAGGAAATCGGCCTTTTTCGGCTTGGTTTCACTTTTGAAGGTGGCGAGAGTGATTTCCAGCGTTTTACTGATTTGCTTGGGTTCGACCATGGTGAACCCGACGCCCAACAGCAAGGCCAGGTGAATCAGCGCCGCGAGAAACAGGGTAAAGCCGAGGCGATCGGCCGGGCGCACGCCACGATGGGCGAGTTCAGCGGGCAGATCGGACGGGAGTGTCATGACAAGAAAACCAACATCGCGTTTTTTACAAGCCGGCGATGATAACGCAATGTTGGTTGTTTCTTGGCTGTTCTCGATCAACGAGTCTTGAGCTTCTGATCGATGGCATCCATCAACTGGCCGCCAATGTCGGTGCCGAACGCGTTATCGATCTCGCGAATGCAGGTCGGGCTGGTGACGTTGATTTCAGTCAGGTGCTCACCGATCACGTCGAGACCGACGAACAGCAAGCCCTTTTCGCGCAAGGTCGGGCCGACTTGCGCGGCAATCCAGCGATCTTTTTCGGTCAGCGGCCGGGCTTCGCCACGGCCACCGGCGGCGAGGTTGCCACGGGTTTCGCCTGCTGCCGGAATTCGTGCAAGGCAATAATCCACCGGCTCGCCGTCGATCATCAGGATGCGCTTGTCGCCATCAACGATCGCCGGCAGGTAGCCCTGGATCATGATCTGCTGCTTGCCATGCAGGGTCAGGGTTTCGAGGATCACCGACAGGTTCGGGTGACCCGCGGTGTGACGGAAGATCGACGAGCCGCCCATGCCATCCAGCGGTTTGAGGATCACGTCACCGTGATGGTCGGCGAATTCACGCAACACGTCCGGGCGACGGCTGACGATGGTCGGCGGCGTGCACTGCGGGAATAGCGTGGCGAACAGCTTCTCGTTGCAGTCACGCAGGCTTTGCGGTTTGTTGACCACCAGCACGCCAGCGCGCTCGGCTTGCTCCAGCAGGTAAGTGGAGTAGACGAACTCCATGTCGAAAGGCGGGTCCTTGCGCATCAGGATCACGTCCAGATCGCTCAGCAGCGCGTCGCTTTCGGCGCCCAGTTCGAACCACTTGTGCGGGTCGGCGAAGACTTTCAGCGGACGCATCCGCGCGCGGGCCTCGCCCTCGGCCTGATACAAATCGCGCTGTTCCATATAGAACAGTTCCCAGCCACGCTTTTGCGCGGCCAGCAGCATGGCCAGCGAGCTATCCTTTTTATAGGAGATGCTGGCGATAGGATCCATGACAATCCCGACGCGAACGCTCATGGGGTTTTCCTCGAAATTGGGGTGAAAAGTGCGATGAAAAAGTGGCGTCAGAGTGGCGCTGAGTGGGTTCCCGGTCAAGGAAAAACCACCGCATAGGTCACCCGATAGATTGGAGGGGGAGACTGTGCTAAAAAGGCTGCCATATCGAGCTGGCCCTTGAGTATCAAGGGTTTCGAGCCACCGGTGAGCCGCAAACGGACAAATTGATTCACAAAGGCGACGGTAGAGCCCCTATGGAACAGCATTCCAGCGCCTTGAAGGTCATGGTGATCGATGATTCGAAAACGATTCGTCGCACCGCCGAAACGCTGTTGAAAAACGCAGGCTGTGAAGTCATCACCGCAATCGATGGTTTCGATGCCCTGGCCAAGATTGCCGACAATCATCCCGGCATCATCTTTGTCGACATCATGATGCCGCGTCTGGATGGTTATCAGACCTGCGCGTTGATCAAGAACAACAGTGCGTTCAAGTCCACGCCAGTGATTATGCTGTCGTCCAGGGACGGGTTGTTCGACAAGGCCAAGGGGCGGATCGTCGGTTCCGACCAGTTTTTGACCAAGCCTTTCAGCAAGGAAGAACTGCTGAACGCGATCCAGGCCCACGTACCGGGCTTTGCCGCCGTTTCGCCGCAGTAGGACACGCACAGTGACGCTCGGCCATGGGGCCTGGCGTCGACAAGAATGGGGAAGACCATGGCACGTATTCTGATCGTCGATGATTCGCCGACTGAAATGTACAAACTGACCGGCATGCTCGAAAAACACGGGCATGAAGTGTTGAAAGCCGAAAACGGCGCCGACGGCGTGGCCCTGGCTCGCCAGGAAAAACCCGATGCAGTGCTGATGGACATCGTCATGCCCGGCCTCAATGGTTTCCAGGCAACCCGTCAGTTGACCAAAGACCCGGAAACCGGGCACATCCCGGTGATCATCATCACCACCAAGGATCAGGAAACCGACAAAGTCTGGGGTACGCGCCAGGGCGCCAAGGACTACCTGACCAAACCGGTCGATGAAGAGACCCTGATCAAGACGCTGAACAACGTGCTGGCCGGTTGATCGCCCAGCCATGACCGAGTCGCTGACGGCCTTCGAACTGCTGCTGCAGATTGACCAGCGCTGTCGCCTGCTGGCGGCGGATCTGCCGTCCCAGCCGACTCGTCAGGACAGTTGGAGTGGCATCGGTTTTCGCCTCGGCGAGCACGGGTACGTCGCGCCCATGGGTGAAGTCAGCGAAGTCCTGCACGAGCCGCGTGTGACCCAATTGCCGGGAGTCAAACCCTGGGTCAAGGGCGTGGCGAACCTGCGGGGGCGACTGCTGCCGATCATGGACGTGTGTGGCTTTTTTTACGGTTATGAGGCCGGCCATGAACTGTCGGCCCTGCGCAAGCAGCGGCGGATATTGGTGGTGGAGCACAACGACGTGTTCGCCGGGTTGCTGGTCGATGAGGTCTTCGGCTTACAGCACTTTGCCCAGGACAGCCTGGAACCGGTGCCCATGGACGAGCTGCAGGGGCCGATCGCACCGTTCGTCAAAGGCCGGTTTCAGCGTGAGCAGAATTGGCAGGTGTTCAGCCCGTTTGCGTTGGCGCAGTCGCAAGGTTTCATGAACGTAGCACTGTAAACGCGGACCTTGTGGGAGCCGGGCTCGCCCGCGATGCAGACGACTCGGTCTAACTTCGAACCGCGTTGATGCAATCGCAGGCAAGCCAGCTCCCACAGGGACCTCGGCAAGCAAAAGGGTGTTGATTAACAGGCGAGGACCGATGATTAAAGCAAAAGCAGGTACGCCGGAAGGGTCGCGCAGCCGGTCGCAGATCATCGTGCTGTTTATCGCGCTGATCGTCTTCATCATGCTGCTGTTCGCCAACTTTGCGTACCTCAACACCCAGGCGAATTACGACAAACAGTACATCGGCCACGCCGGTGAGCTGCGCGTGCTGTCGCAACGCATCGCCAAGAACGCCACCGAAGCTGCCGCCGGCAAGGCCGCGGCATTCAAGTTGCTCAGCGATGCGCGCAACGACTTCGCCCTGCGTTGGGGCTATCTGAAGAAAGGCGATCCTTCCACCGGCCTGCCGCCGGCACCGTCCACCGTGCGCGCGGAAATGCGCGCGGTGCAGCTGGATTGGGAGCGGCTGCTGAAAAACACCGACGCCATTCTCACCAGCGAGCAGACCGTATTGTCCTTGCATCAAGTCGCCGCGACGCTGGCCGAAACCGTGCCGCAGTTGCAGGTCGAGTATGAAAAGGTCGTCGAAACCCTCCTGCAACGTGGCGCCCCGGCCGCTCAGGTGGCAATGGCCCAGCGTCAGTCGCTGCTGGCCGAGCGGATTCTCGGTGCAGTGAACACCGTGCTGTCGGGCGATGAAAACTCGCAGCAGGCCGCCGACGCCTTTGGTCGTGATGCAGCGCGTTTCGGTCAGGTGCTCAACGGCATGCTTCAAGGCAATGCGGCGCTGAAAATCAGCCAGGTCGAAGACCACGATGCGCGTGCCCGGTTGACCGACATTTCCGAACTGTTCGAATTCGTCTCGGGTTCGGTGGACGAAATCCTCGAAACCTCGCCCGAGCTGTTCAAGGTCCGGGAGTCGGCCAGCAACATTTTTACCCTGTCGCAAACCCTGCTCGATGAAGCCTCGCACTTGGCCAGCCGTTTCGAAAACCTCGCCGGCGGGCGCAATACCGACACCATCGGTGGCTATGTACTGGGCTTGCTGGCGCTAATGTCGATCATCCTCATTGGCCTGGTGATGGTGCGCGAAACCAACCGTCAGCTGCGCGAAACCGCCGAAAAGAACGAGCGCAACCAGAACGCGATCATGCGCCTGCTGGACGAAATCGAAGACCTGGCCGACGGCGACTTGACCGTGACCGCCTCGGTGACCGAAGACTTCACCGGGACCATCGCCGACTCGATCAACTATTCCGTCGACCAACTGCGCGATCTGGTAGCGACCATCAACCTCACCGCCGGCCAGGTCGCCGCCGCCGTGCAGGAAACCCAGGCCACCGCGATGCACTTGGCCCAGGCCTCGGAGCATCAGGCGCAGCAGATTTCCGAAGCCTCCATGGCGATCAACGACATGGCCGAGTCCATTGATCAGGTCTCGGCCAATGCCGCCGAATCCTCGGCGGTGGCCGAACGCTCGGTGGAAATTGCCAACAAGGGCAACGAAGTGGTGCACAACACCATCCACGGCATGGACAACATTCGCGAACAAATCCAGGACACCGCCAAACGCATCAAGCGCCTCGGCGAGTCTTCACAGGAAATCGGCGACATTGTGAGCCTGATCGATGACATTGCCGATCAGACCAACATCCTCGCCCTCAACGCGGCCATTCAGGCGTCCATGGCCGGTGACGCCGGGCGCGGTTTTGCGGTGGTGGCCGACGAAGTACAACGGCTGGCCGAGCGCTCGTCCGCGGCGACCCGGCAGATCGAAACACTGGTGCGGGCAATTCAGACCGACACCAACGAAGCGGTGATTTCCATGGAACAGACCACCACCGAAGTGGTGCGCGGCGCGCGCCTGGCGCAGGATGCCGGAGTGGCCCTGGAAGAAATCGAAGGCGTATCGAAGACCCTCGCGGCATTGATCCAGAGCATTTCCAACGCCGCGCAGCAACAGACGTCTTCGGCCGGCCAGATTTCCCTGACGATGAACGTGATCCAGCAGATCACCACGCAAACTTCGTCCGGCTCCACCGCCACCGCCGAGAGCATTGGCAACTTGGCGAAAATGGCCAGCCAGCTGCGGCGTTCGGTGTCCGGTTTCACCTTGCCGGCCAAGCCTGCGCAGGCTGCGGACAACGCTTGAACCGCCTCAGGGCGTATGCATTTGATTGGAGTAGTTATGGGTGATCGGCACGACTATGTGGCCCTCGAATGGGTCAAAGGCGAGATTGCCGAAACGCTGAAGCAGGCTCATCAGGCGATCGAAACCCTGATCGACGACCCGCAGGCGACGCAGGCGCTGAGTGACTGCCTGGCCTGTGTCCATCAGGTGCACGGCAGTTTGCAGATGGTCGAGTTCTACGGCGCGGCGCTGCTCGCCGAAGAGATCGAGCAACTGACCAGCGCCTTGCAGCAGAACCGCGTCAGCCATCGCGATGAGGCCATCCGTCTGCTGCTGCATGCCTTGGGGCAACTGCCAACTTACCTCGACCGGGTGCAAGGCGCACGGCGTGACTTGCCGCTGGTGGTGTTGCCGCTGATCAACGACCTGCGCAGTGCCCGTGGTGAAAGCCTGTTGTCGGAAACCAGCCTGTTCAGCCCGCAACTTCCTGAACTGCCGCCTCTGAGCGAAGAAGCCCTGGCGCTGCTGGAGCCGTCCGATTTGCCGAATGTGCTGCGCAAGTTGCGGCAAATGCTGCAGATGGCGCTGGTCGGCTTGCTGCGCGAGCAGGATGACGAAACCCACTTGGCTTATCTGGCCAGGGTTTTTACACGCCTTGAAGGGCTGTGCGGCAATGCGCCCCTTAGCCCGTTATGGCACGTCGCTTCGGCGCTGGTCGAAGGCATGCGCAATGGTTCGATCGCCAACAGCCCCGCGTTGCGCAGCCTGTTCAAGGACGCCGACAAAGAACTCAAGCGTCTGCTCGAACAAGGCATGCCCGCGATCAATCAACCGGCACCGCCAGAGCTGCTCAAGAGTTTATTGTTCTATATTGCCAAGGCCGAACACCCCACCGGGCAGATGCTGACCATGAAAGATCGCTACTCACTGGACGACGCGCTACCCGACAGTGCGATGGTCGATGAAGAACGGGCAAGGCTGGCCGGCCCTGATCGCGATGCCATGCGTTCGGTATTGGCGGCGTTGTGCGAAGAGCTGGTGCGGGTCAAGGAGCGCCTGGACCTGTTCGTGCGCAGCGACCGCCAACACACCTCGGACCTCGAAAGCCTGCTGGCGCCCCTGCGGCAAATCGCCGACACCCTGGCGGTGCTCGGTTTCGGTCAGCCGCGCAAGGTCATCATCGATCAACTGGCGGTGGTGCTGAGCCTCGTCCAGGGCCATCGCGAACCCAACGACGCGACCCTCATGGACGTCGCCGGGGCCTTGCTCTATGTCGAAGCGACCCTGGCCGGCATGGTCGGCACCGTGGAGCCGGAAAGCCAGGAAGACAGCCGTCTGCCGACCACCGACCTGACGCAGATCCACCAGATCGTGATCAAGGAAGCGCGCATCTGCCTGCAACAGGCCAAGGACATGATCGTCGACTACATCGAAGCCGACTGGGACCGTCAGTATCTGCAACCGTTGCCGGCGTTGCTAACGCAAGTGCGCGGGGCGCTGGCGATGATTCCGTTGGCCCGCGCAGCGAGCCTGGTCGAGGCCTGTAACGGTTTCATCCGCGAGCATCTATTGGTGGACCCGGGCCAGCCCGGCTGGCAGCAACTGGACAGCCTGGCCGACGTCATCACCAGCATCGAGTATTACCTGGAGCGCCTCAGCGACGACCCCGAAGCGCCCGGTGAGCAACTGCTCGACGTCGCGGAAAAAGGTCTGGCCGCACTCGGTTTCTTCCCCAGCGAACAGCATGTGCCGATGCTTGAGGATGTGCTCAGTCCCAGTGAAGCCCTGGTCATGCAAGACATGCAGGAGCTGGATGACCCTGAGATCGTTCAGTCTCTGGCCGATGTGTTGGCCAGCCCAGTGTCGTCGGTCAATCCACCCGCACTGACCACACCAGGCAGTCTATTGCCGCCGCCCGCCGATGAAGAACCGGTGGACGATGAGCTGCGGGAAGTCTTCCTCGAAGAAACCGACGAGGTTCTGGAAATCCTCCAGGAGTATCTGCCGCGCTGGTCGGCCAATCCCGCCAGCACATCGGCTTTGAGTGAGTTACGTCGCGCCTTCCACACGCTCAAAGGCAGTGGCCGAATGGTCCGTGCGCTGGTGCTGGGCGAGCTGGCCTGGGCGGTGGAAAACCTGCTCAACCGCGTGCTTGAACACAGCGTTGCACCTGGGCCTGCAGTGCAGCAACTGGTGGGCGAAGCGCTGACATTGCTACCGGAACTGGTGGCCGAGTTCGCCGCCCATGCCCAGCGCCAGCGCAACGATGTCGACCAATTGGCTGCCCGCGCCCATGCCCTTGCCAAAGGCGATAAGCCGCTGTCCGATGAGGACGCGCAGGATGTCGCGGCGCTCGATCCACTGTTGCTGGAGATCTTCCGCAACGAAGCTGAAACCCACTTGAACAGCCTCAATCGCTTCCTCGATCAAGCCGCCGAGCACGTACCGCTTCAGGCCAGTGACGAGTTGCAGCGGGCCTTGCACACCCTCAAAGGCAGTGCCTCGATGGCCGGCGTGCTGCCGATTGCTGAGCTGGCGGCGTCGCTGGATCAATTGGCCCGGGAGTACAAGGCGCACCGGATTGCCCTCGACCTGGACGAAGTTGAATTGCTGCTGGAGGCCGAAGGTTTGTTCCGCCTGGGGCTGCGACAGCTCAAGAGCGACCCGCTGGCCGACATTCCCGGCGCCCGTTCGTTGAGCGAGCGCACCCAGGCATTGCTGGCCGAGCGTCTGCAAAGCCTGTCGAGCGCGCCCAATACGGGGCTGCGGATCAAGCGCGATCCGCAACTGATCAACAACTTCCTTGCCCAGGGCATGGACATCCTGCTGGACGCCGAAAGCCTGTTGCAGCGCTGGCAGCAGCATCCCGGCGAACGTCAGGAGCTCAGCGCGCTGCTGGACGAATTGACCACCCTGGGCGAAGGCGCGCACCTGGCCGATCTGCACCCGGTGGACGAGCTCTGTGAAGCCTTGCTCGATCTCTACGGCGCTGTGGAAGAAAGCAGCCTGGCGGTCAGCGACAGGTTTTTCCATGAGGCGCAAAGTGCCCACGAAGCGCTGATCAACATGCTCGACGAACTGGCCGCCGGCCAGGAAGTCACCGCGCAACCGCAGCGGGTGCGGGCCTTGCGCGGCTTGCTCGATGAGAGTCTCGACCCATCCTCCATGGGCCTGATTCGCAGTGATGGCAGCCGCACCCTGAGCATTCGGGAGCTGGGCAGCGCCACGGCCGAGCTGGAGCAGGCCGCGACTGAGGTGGAGCTGGACGACGAAATCGTTTCGATCTTTCTTGAGGAAGCGGTGGATATCCTCGAAAGCGCCGGCCAGGCCTTGCAACGCTGGTTGAACGATCCGGATAACGCCGCACCGCTATTGTCCTTGCAGCGCGACTTGCACACCCTCAAGGGCGGTGCGCGGATGGCCGAGGTCGAGCCGGTCGGTGATCTGGCCCATGAGCTGGAAAGCCTTTACGAAGGCCTGGTGGACCGCCGTTACAGCTACAGCGAAGCGCTGGCGCAGTTGCTGCAACAGAGCCATGACCGACTGGCCGAGTTCCTCGAACAGTTGCAGCACAACCGTCCGTTGGGCGACCCGGGCGAATTGATCGAGGCCATTCGTGAGTTTCGTCTGGGCAATGCCGGCAGCGCCGAGGTGATCGAGCCGGCGGCCAGCAACGATTCGGCGGGGCATGATCCCGAGCTTCTGGAAATCTTCCTGGAAGAAGGTTTCGACATCATCGAAAACTCCGGTGCGGCGCTGCTGCGCTGGCAGGCCGAGCCTTCGAATCGCCAGGAAGTGGAAACCCTGTTGCGCGACCTGCACACCCTCAAGGGTGGCGCGCGAATGGTGGAAATCGCGCCGATTGGCGACCTGGCCCATGAGCTGGAATTCCTCTATGAAGGCTTGTCCGCTGGCGTGCTGCAACCGACTGCGGCGCTGTTCACCTTGTTGCAGAGCAGCCATGACCGACTGGCGCAGATGCTCGACGCCACTCGCGCCGGTCAGCCACTGCCACCGGCCGATCGGCTGATCGAGGCGATCAAGAATTTCAGCCATCCGGCGCTGCCCGAAACACTGGCACCGGTGGCGATGCCGGCCGCGCCCAAAGCCGAGTCAGCCACGCTGCAACCCGAAGGCGCCGACACGGTCAAGGTCTCGGCGGAGTTGCTCGACGACCTGGTGAACCTGGCCGGGGAGACTTCGATCTTCCGCGGCCGTATCGAACAACAGGTCAACGATGCACGTGTAGCCCTGAGTGAGATGGAAACCACCATCGAGCGTATGCGCGACCAGTTGCGCCGCCTCGATACTGAAACCCAGGGGCGGATTCTCAGCCGTCAGCAAGTCGAGGCCGAGCGCCTGGGTTATGAAGAGTTCGACCCGCTGGAGATGGACCGTCACTCGCAGTTGCAACAGCTGTCGCGGGCATTGTTCGAGTCTGCCTCCGACCTGCTCGACCTCAAGGAAACCCTCGATCGGCGTAATCAGGATGCGGAAAACCTGCTGCAACAGCAGGGCCGCATCAACACCGAATTACAGGAAGGCCTGATGCGCACGCGCATGGTGCCGTTCGAGCGAATGCTGCCGCGTTTGAAGCGCATCGTCCGTCAGGTTTCCAGCGAGCTGGGCAAGGATGTGGACTTCGTCGTTGGCAACGCCGAAGGCGAGATGGACCGCAACGTCCTTGAACGCATGGCCGCGCCGCTGGAACACATGCTGCGCAACGCCGTCGACCATGGGCTGGAATCGACCGAGGTGCGGATCGCGGCCGGTAAACCGGCTCAAGGCAAGATCACCCTCGACTTGTCCCGAGAGGGCGGCGACATCATTTTCGACATCCGCGACGACGGTGCCGGCGTGCCGCTGGACGCCGTGCGGCGCAAGGCGATCAAACGCGGGCTGCTCGCCCCGGACAGCGACGTCAGCGATCACGACGTGCTGCAATTCATCCTGCAACCGGGGTTCTCCACCGCCGAGAAAATCACCCAGATCTCCGGGCGTGGCGTCGGCATGGACGTGGTTCACGAAGAAGTCCGGCAGCTCGGCGGCACCATGAGCATCGACTCGACTTCGGGGCAGGGCGTGCATTTCCGGATTCGCCTGCCGTTCACCGTGTCGGTCAACCGCGCGCTGATGGTGCAGTGCGGGGAGGATCAATATGCGATCCCGCTGAACACCATCGACGGCATCGTTCGGGTGTTGCCCAACGAACTCGAAGGGCATTACCGGCTCGATCCACCGACCTACGAATACGCTGGGCAATGCTATGAGTTGTGCTACCTCGGCGAACTGCTGAAAACCAGTGCCCGCCCGAAACTGCTGGGTCAGAGCCTGCCGTTGCCGGTGTTGCTGGTGCAGTGCAACGAACGGCACGTCGCGGTGCAGGTGGACGCCATGGCCGGCACCCGGGAAATCGTGGTCAAAAGCCTCGGCCCGCAGTTCGCCGCAGTGCAGGGGTTGTCCGGCGCGACGATTCTGGGCGATGGTCGGGTGGTGCTGATTCTCGACTTGCTGGCGCCGATCCGCGGGATGCAAACGCGGGTGCCGCAACGGCCGGTGACACAAGACGTTGAGCCCGAGGCGCAACGACCGTTGTTGGTGCTGGTAGTCGACGATTCGGTCACCGTGCGCAAGGTCACCAGCCGTCTGCTGGAGCGTCACGGCATGAACGTGCTGACCGCCAAGGACGGTGTCGACGCCATGCTGCTGCTGGAAGAACACAGGCCCGACCTGATGCTGCTGGACATCGAGATGCCACGCATGGACGGCTTCGAAGTGGCGACCCGGGTGCGCGCCGACGAACGCTTGCAGCATCTGCCGATCATCATGATCACCTCCCGCACCGGTCAAAAACACCGCGACCGCGCTATGGCCATCGGCGTCAACGACTACCTCGGCAAGCCGTACCAGGAATCGGTGCTGCTCGACAGCATCGCCCGGTGGAGCAAAACCCATGCATGAACACCGCTCCAGCAATCTCACGGGGTTGCTGCTGCCTTTGGCCGACCGCAACCTGATCCTGCCCAACGTCGCTGTCGCCGAACTCATCGATTACCAACCCGGCACCTTCGACCTCGACACCCCACCGTGGTACCTGGGGCGGGTGACGTGGCGGGAACGGCAGATTCCGTTACTCAGTTTTGAGTCGGCATGTGGCAGCAAAGTGGTGATCGGGGAACGGGCACGGATCGTCATCCTCAACGCCCTTGGCGGGCGGCCTGAGCTGAAGTTCATAGCGCTGCTGGTGCAGGGGATTCCGCGCTCTTACAAACTCGACAGCCAGTTGAGCTATGTGGATGTGCCGTTGTGTTCGCTGGAGAAGGCGGCGGTGCAGGTGGGGGAGCAAGTGGCCAAGGTGCCTGACTTGCTCGCGCTGGAGGAACTGCTTGTAAGTGCGGGTCTGGTCTGACCGGACCCTGTGGCGAGGGGGCTTGTCGGAACGCCGCATCGCCCCGTTCGGCTGCGCAGCAGTCGTAAAACCATTGTTCTCGGTTTACCTGATACAGCTCGGTTGCAGGTTTTGGGGCTGCTTCGCAACCCAACGGGGGCAAGCCCCCTCGCCACAGGGGGGTTGTGCGCTAAACCCCGGCCCGAGCCTTCATCTGCAACGACTCATGATGATCCAGCACCCGCTCCACCAACAACTGCACGCCATCCGCCAAACGGCTGAGCGCCAAGGCTACAGAGCGGCGTGAGCCTTCCACATCGTCCGCGAGGTCAGCAGCAATGGCGCTGATGGACAGCAGGTCTTCGGAGGCATTGGCCAGAAGGGCTTCGGTGTCGATGTCGGGGGCGACGGTGAAAAGCTGGGATTTACGGCGTTTGGCCGGTTTTTCGTGAGGTGACGGGAAGTAATGGGGGAAGGCGCGGTCGGCGGCTTCCTTCATTTTTTGTGTTTCGAGGGAGGCTTGGGAATCGGTCCCGGATTCTGGCGGGTTGGGAGTAGCTTTGAACATTGTGCATCTCCAGTAATGAGTTTCAGCTGCTCCATCGGTTCCAAGCGAAGGGGTGGCAGCTGTACGCAGGTTGGAACCCGAGGTGGAGAAAACCCGGCAGACCCGAAGGTCTCCCGCGTACAGCCGCCATAACGGAATACACACATTAAAGGTGCGCAAGCATACGTCATGAGGGGCGCTTTTGCGCCTTCTACACCTCGGGGTTCCAAACCCGGTCGCTGAGGTTGGCAGCGACACACAAACGATAAAGATCAACGCAAAACCGCACCAGTCAGCGGGTTCCGGCGTTGCTGTAGGCAGCGACGCAAGGTTGTGTAGCCTCTCACCGTTCCTGCGGACAAACTTTTAAACACAAAACCCCAGGCTATCGGACCTCGCCACAAGGGTGGTTGAAGATTCCCAAAAAGGGACCTATCGTTCCTTTTTTGGGACTTATCGGTCGTTGCCGTGAAAAACCTGTCATTGAGCGAAGCTTTGTTCACCACCACCCAGCAAAAAGTGCTGGGCCTGCTGTTCGGTAAACCCGACCGAAGTTTTTACGCCAACGAGATCGCCCGCTGGGCTCAAGTGGGTAAAGGCAGCCTCATGCGCGAGCTGGATCGGTTGCAGCGGGCAGGCGTGCTGACCATGACCCGTCAGGGCAACCAGACCCACTATCAAGCCAATCCCGACTGCCCGATCTATGCCGAACTGCTGGGCATCGCCCGCAAAACCTTTGGCATTGCCGAACCTTTGCGTCAGGCGCTCCACCCCTTTGCCGAACAGATCATTTGGGCATTTGTGTACGGCTCTATCGCCAAGGATCAGGCAAACGCATCCAGTGACATTGATCTCATGCTGATCGGTGAAGGCCTGCACTACAGTGAAGTGATGGAGCGGCTCATGCCTATGGAAGAACAACTGGGCCGCACTCTCAACCCGACGCTCTACACCCCTGAAGACTGGGCCGCAAAACTGGCGGCTGAAAACAGCTTTGTCGTGCGGGTAGTGCAACAGGACAAGATCAACCTGTTGGGTGAAAACCCTTTGGAGTCCAAGGATGGGCAGCAACGAGAATCTGGAAAACCTGTTACGTAGCGGTGGACTGAAAGCTGAGCCACCGGATCGCAAGGAGTGCGAAGGGCTGATGCGTTCGGCTGTGGATCGATTGAAAGACGCGCAAACGTCTTCGCTTTCCTTCGCGAGTCGTTTCGACCTGGCGTACAACGCTGCCCATGCCCTTGCACTGACGGCTCTTCGCTTGTGCGGCTACCGTTCAGACAAACGCTATCTGGTGTTTCAGTGCCTGGTTCATACCGCTGATATTGGCAAAGTACAGGTTCGGCTATTCGCCCTGTGTCATGAGCGACGAAACCTGGCGGAGTACGAAGGCTATATGGATGAAGATCCGGCGTTGTTGGCGCAGCTATTGGAAAGCACCGAGCAGCTGCAGATGCGCGTGCAGCAGCAGATGACCTGACTGTAATGCACCGTCATTGGAAACTGCGGGGATTGTTCTGGCCCCTTCGCGGGCAAGCCCGCTCCCACAGGTATTGTGGGTGACTCAGGATTTGAGCACGACACGAACACTGTGGGAGCGGGCTTACCCGCGATGAGGCCGGTACTGGCAACAGGGATCCTCTGTCGATTATTACCCTGACCGTAACGATCCAACACGCTGCTTGATTGATGCTCCGCCCCCAACCCTCCTAAGGTGACCCCACGACAGCGAACCCGTGGAGTGGTCATGACAACAACAATATCCCCCGACTCGCGATGGACGCGGCGGCGCAGCGAAAAGCGGCGGCGTCTCGAATTGGTGAAGGGGCTTGCCGACGGTGTGGTGCTGCCCACCGACAAAATAGTCGCCGCGCTGGAGGCGTTGATTCTGCCTGGCGACCGTGTGGTGCTGGAGGGCAATAACCAGAAGCAGGCGGACTTCCTGTCCCGCTCCCTGGCCAAGGCCGATCCGGGCAAGCTGCATGACCTGCACATGATCATGCCCAGCGTCGGGCGCTCCGAGCACCTGGATCTGTTTGAACGCGGCATTGCCCGCAAGCTCGAATTCTCGTTCGCCGGCACCCAAAGCCTGCGCATCAGCCAATTGCTCGAAGACGGTTTGCTGGAAATCGGCGCGATCCACACCTACATCGAGCTCTATGCGCGGCTGGTGGTGGACCTGATTCCCAACGTCGTGCTTTCGGCCGGTTTCATGGCCGACCGCGCCGGCAACATCTACACCGGCCCGAGCACCGAAGACACGCCCGCGTTGATCGAACCGGCGGCCTTCAGTGACGGCATCGTCATCGTTCAGGTCAACCAATTGGTGGATGACGTCAGCGAACTACCCCGCGTGGATATCCCCGCGTCCTGGGTCGATTTCGTGGTGGTGGCCGACAAGCCGTTCTACATCGAGCCGTTGTTCACCCGCGACCCACGCCACATCAAGCCTGTGCACGTGTTGATGGCGATGATGGCGATCCGCGGGATCTACGAAAAACACAACGTCCAGTCGCTGAACCACGGCATCGGCTTCAACACCGCCGCCATCGAACTGATCCTGCCGACCTACGGCGAATCCCTCGGTTTGAAAGGCAAGATCTGCCGCAACTGGACGCTCAATCCTCACCCAACCCTGATCCCGGCCATCGAAAGCGGCTGGGTCGAAAGCGTGCATTGTTTCGGCACCGAACTGGGCATGGAAAACTACATCGCCGCCCGGCCTGATGTGTTCTTCACCGGCCGCGACGGCTCCCTGCGCTCCAACCGGATGTTCAGTCAGCTCGCCGGGCAATACGCGGTGGACCTGTTCATCGGCGCGACCCTGCAAGTCGATGGCGACGGTCATTCCTCCACCGTGACTCGCGGTCGCCTGGCCGGTTTCGGTGGCGCGCCGAACATGGGGCACGACCCGCGCGGTCGTCGTCACGGCACGCCGGCCTGGCTCGACATGCGTCACACCGACGTCGCCGAGCCGATGCTCGAACGCGGCAAGAAACTCGTGGTGCAGATGGTCGAGACCTTTCAGGAGGGCGGCAAACCGACCTTCGTCGAAACCCTCGACGCGGTGGAGGTGGCGAAGAAAAGCGGCATGCCGCTGGCGCCGATCATGATCTATGGCGACGACGTCACCCACCTGCTCACCGAAGAAGGCATCGCCTACTTGTACAAGGCCCGTTCCCTCGAAGAGCGTCAGGCGATGATCGCCGCCGTGGCCGGCGTAACCGCCATCGGCCTGCGCCACAACCCGAAAGACACCGCCCGCATGCGCCGCGAAGGCCTGATCGCCTTGCCCGAAGACCTCGGCATCCGCCGTACCGACGCCACTCGCGAACTGCTCGCAGCGAAAAGCGTGGCCGATCTGGTGGAGTGGTCCGGTGGCCTCTACAACCCGCCCGCCAAGTTCAGGAGCTGGTAATGCACGCATTCAACCTGCAACCGAAAACGTTAACCCTGGCTGAACGGTTGGCGGACCTGGCAGTGGACGCGCTGATCGACGAAGCAGACCTGTCGCCGAAGCCGGCACTGGTGGACCGTCGCGGCAATGGCGCGCACACCGATTTGCACCTCGGGCTGATGCATGCTTCGGCGTTGTCCCTGTGGCCGGCGTTCAAGGCAATGGCGGGCGCGGCCATCGAGTTCGGCGAAGTCGGTTTACTGCTGCGCGAAACCGTTGGGCGGATTGGGCGTGAAGGCGAGCAAGCGATGCTCGCCACCACCAACGGTGTGAACACCCATCGTGGGGCGATCTGGGCGTTGGGGCTTTTGGTCACTGCCGCCGCGCTGGAACCTGAATCCTGTACCGCAAGCTCAATCGCTTTGCGCGCTGCACGCCTGGCCTTGCTCGACGACCGTTACTCACCGCGTCCCTTAAGCCACGGTGCCCAGGTTGCCCAGCGTTACGGCGCACGCGGGGCCCGTGAAGAGGCGCAGCTTGGTTTCCCGGCGGTGCTGCAACGTGGTTTGCCGCAGCTCAAACGCAGCCGCGCTGCCGGCCATGGCGAACAGAACGCCCGGCTCGATGCTCTGCTGGCGATCATGACGACACTGGCCGACACCTGCGTCCTTTACCGTGCAGGCGAACAAGGCCTGCACACCATGCAACTCGGTGCTCAGGCCGTACTCGACGCCGGCGGCAGCGCGAGCCTCGCCGGTCGCCGCCGTTTACATGAGCTGGACCAACAATTAATCGCGTTGAATGCCTCGCCCGGCGGCGCTGCGGACTTGCTCGCAGCCTGCCTGTTTATCGACCGTATCGAGTCGCACGATGGCATCTTCCAGGGAGCGTTTTGATGGAAACCTTATCCTTTGAATTTCCCGCCGGGCAGCCGCCTCGGGGCAGGGCGCTGGTGGGTTGTGTGGGCTCGGGCGATCTGGAAGTGCTGATCGAGCCGGGGCTGGCGGGCAAGTTGACGATCCAGGTGCAGACCTCGGTCAATGGCAGTGAACAACGCTGGCAGCATCTGTTCGCGCGGATGTTCGATGGCCAGACACCGCCCGCGATGGCGATCGATATCCACGATTTCGGCGCCACCCCCGGCGTGGTGCGCTTGCGTCTGGAACAGGGCTTTGAGGAGATCGGCCATGACTGATAGCGCAGCCTTGTTGAATAAACACAGCTTCGTCGAACTCGGTGCGCGGCAACGCGCCAAGGCCTTGCTCGACGCGGGCACCTTCCGCGAACTGCTCGACCCGTTTCAGCGCGTCATGTCGCCCTGGCTGTCGCGCCAGGGCGTGGTGCCGCAAGCCGATGACGGCGTGGTGATCGCCAAGGGCAGCCTCGGCGGTTTACCGGTGGTGATCGCGGCCATCGAAGGCGCGTTTCAGGGCGGTAGCCTGGGTGAAGTCGGCGGGGCGAAGATTGCCGGTGCGCTGGAGCTGGCCGCCGAGGACAACCGCAAAGGCATTGCCACTCGCGCCGTGTTGCTGCTGGAAACCGGCGGCGTGCGTTTGCAGGAAGCCAATCTCGGGCTGGCGGCGATTGCCGATATTCATGCGGCGATCGTCGATCTGCGCCAGTACCAACCGGTAATCAGCGTGGTCGCCGGCAGCGTCGGCTGTTTTGGTGGGATGTCGATTGCCGCCGGGTTGTGCAGTTATTTGCTGGTGACTCAGGAAGCGCGCCTTGGCCTCAACGGCCCGCAGGTGATCGAGCAGGAAGCCGGGCTTGAGGAATACGACTCCCGTGATCGCCCGTTTATCTGGAGCCTGACGGGCGGCGAGCAACGGTTCGCCAGTGGCCTGGTGGACCGCTATGTCGAGGACGATGTGGCGCAGATTCAGCAACTGGTCGGCGAATTGCTCAAGCAAGGTTTGCCGGACCAACAACGTAGCTGTCAGGCCGAATGGTTCTTGCAACGACTGGCCCGTCTGGACGCCGAACCGCAAATCGAGCCGGCGACGGTTCGCGATCTGTATCAAGGAGAGCGCTCATGAGTTCGTATTCCCTGAGGGGCCTGAACTGGTTCAACGCTTTGAGTGCTGGCGCGAAATCGGTCGAGGGTTTGCCGGCTTCGCTGAAAGTCGCCGATGGTTTATTGGGTGATCAACCTGTGCGTTTTATCGCGGTGGTGGCCGACCCCGACAACCGCTTCGTCCGTGCCCGCAATGGCGAGGTTGGTCTGCTGGAAGGTTGGGGCCTGGCCAAAGCGGTGGATGAGGTGATCGAAGCCGATCGGGATAAGTCGCACAAACGGGCGTTGATCGCCATCGTCGATGTGCCGAGCCAGGCTTACGGTCGGCGCGAAGAAGCCCTCGGCATTCATCAGGCTCTGGCCGGTGCCGCAGACAGTTATGCCCGCGCCCGACTGGCCGGCCATGCGGTGATCGGTTTGCTGGTGGGCAAGGCGATGTCCGGGGCGTTTCTGGCTCACGGGTATCAGGCCAATCGACTGATCGCGTTGCGCGACCCGGGGGTGATGGTGCATGCGATGGGCAAGGCTTCGGCGGCGCGGGTCACATTGCGCAGCGTCGAAGAACTTGAAGCCCTGGCCGCCAGCGTGCCGCCGATGGCCTATGACATCGACAGCTATGCCAGCCTGGGCTTGCTCTGGGAAACCTTGTCGGTGGAGCAGATCGAGCAGCCGACGACGGCGGATCTGGCTCGCGTGACGGAGTGCCTGAGCCAGGCGGTTGGCGATGTCGCCGCCAACGGTCGCGATCTGAGCAGCCGCCTGGGGGCGAGTAACCGCGCCGCGTCGAGCAAGGTTCGCCAACTGCTGAGAGCGCAGTGGTGAACACGTTTCTGGCCCACGACCTGCTGTGGGGGATGACCCCGGAGCAGTTGCCGGCGGATGCGCCTGGGTGGGTGGTCGAGTCGATCAGCGCGGGTCAGCCGGTGGTGGTTCGGCGCGCGATCACCGTGCCGGGTCAAATCGCGGTCGGGGTGCGTGGGCGCTTGCGCGAACAGCGTTATGCAACGTCGATGGCGATCGCTGCGATCTCGCATCGAGTACGTCCGGAAGACCTCTGTCATGTCGAGACAACTCGCGACCTGCCGACCCTGCGAGCGCTGGCGCAACTGCGGCCGATGCTCGACGCCTGTGGTTGGGTGTGGGGTGTCAGCGGCAGCGCCGGGTTTGAATTGGCCAGTGGTTTTGCGGCGCTCCATGAGCGCAGCGATCTCGACTTGATCCTGCGTACCCCACAGCCGCTGAGCCGATCTCAAGCGCAGGCGTTGGTGATGCTGATGGGCACCGCTGAGTGTTTGGTGGACATGCAATTGCAGACACCGAATGGCGCTGTCGCCTTGCGCGAATGGGCGGGTCCGTCGCAACGGGTTCTACTCAAGAACGCCCATGAAGCGTGTCTGGTTTCCGATCCCTGGAACTCGCAGGAGCAAGCAGCGTGAGCAGTTTGCTGGTGTTCCCCGGCCAGGGCGCGCAGCAACCGGGCATGCTCCATCGTTTGCCTCGGGAAACGCTGATCGAGGCGAGCGAGGTGCTGGGTGAGGATGTTTTGTTGCTTGATACTGCCGAGGCGTTGCAGTCGACGAGGGCGGTTCAGCTGTGCCTGCTGATTGCCGGTGTTGCCGCTTCGCGTCAGTTATTAATGGCGCCGGATTATGTGGCCGGATTGTCCATCGGTGCCTACCCGGCAGCGGTGGTCGCGGGTGCCTTGAGCCTCAGTGATGCGCTGCATCTGGTCAGCCTGCGCGGTGAGCTGATGCAACAGGCTTATCCTCAGGGCTATGGCATGACCGCGATCATCGGTCTGGAGTTGGCCACGGTGGAAGGGTTGCTGGCGCAGGTTCACAGTGTTGATACACCGGTTTACCTGGCCAATATCAACGCCGATAACCAGGTGGTGATTGCTGGCAGTGATTCAGCGATGAAAGCAGTTGCCGATCTGGCGCGCAGTCGTGGCGCCGGTCTGGCCAAGCGTCTGGCGGTCAGCGTGCCGTCCCATTGCCCGCTGCTGGAAACACCGGCGAAAACTCTGGCAGCAGCCTTCGCCAAGGTGCAATTGAACACGCCGGCCCTGGGTTACCTGAGTGGCAGTCGCGCCCGGCCTGTTATCAATCCCGAGGCGTTACGCGACGACCTGGCGTTCAACATGTGCCGTGTCGTCGATTGGCGTGGCACGGTGCAAAGCGCTTACGAGCGCGGCGTGCGTTTACAGATCGAACTGCCACCCGGCGCGGTGTTGACCGGGCTGGCGCGCCGGGTGTTTGAGCAGGGCACCGTGATTGCCTACGACGGTGCACGGCTCGATACCTTGCAGGCGCTGTTACGTGAGGAGGGAGGCCGCCAACCCTAGACCACCGACTCAGGTTGCGAATGACAAAAACAACAATTCAGACGATGCACTTTGAGGACTACAACAATGATTATTTACGGTGTGGCGCTGTTGGCGATCTGTACGTTGGCAGGGGTGATCATGGGTGACATGCTCGGCGTGTTGCTGGGTGTGAAGTCCAACGTCGGTGGGGTCGGGATCGCGATGATCCTGCTGATTTGCGCGCGGTTGTGGATGCAAAAGCGCGGCGGCATGACCAAGGATTGCGAGATGGGCGTCGGCTTCTGGGGCGCCATGTACATTCCGGTGGTGGTGGCGATGGCAGCACAGCAGAACGTCGTGACTGCGCTGCACGGCGGCCCGGTGGCGGTGCTGGCGGCAATCGGTTCAGTGGTGATCTGCGGTTGCACCATTGCCCTGATCAGCCGGAGCCACAAAGGCGAACCCTTGCCCGATGAGCCGGCGGAAGTCACCCCGGTCGGCACGCCAGTAGGAGGTCGCTGATATGTGGGAACTCATTGAGAAAGGCCTGGTAAATAACAGTCTGGTCACGGCGTTCGCGTTCGTTGGCGTCATCATGTGGGTGTCGGTGATTCTGTCCAAACGCCTGACGTTCGGCCGGATTCACGGCTCGGCGATAGCCATCGTCATCGGCCTGGTGCTGGCCTGGGTCGGCGGCACCCTGACCGGCGGGCAAAAAGGCCTGGCGGATTTGTCACTGTTTTCCGGCATCGGTTTGATGGGCGGCGCCATGCTGCGTGACTTCGCCATCGTCGCCACGGCGTTCGAGGTGCAGGCCACCGAAGCGAAAAAGGCCGGGATGATTGGCGTTATCGCGTTGCTGCTGGGCACGATTCTGCCGTTCATTGTCGGGGCAAGCATTGCCTGGGTGTTCGGTTATCGCGATGCGATCAGCATGACCACCATTGGCGCGGGTGCGGTGACGTACATCGTCGGGCCGGTGACGGGGGCTGCGATTGGAGCCTCATCCGATGTAATGGCGCTGTCGATTGCCACCGGGTTGATCAAGGCGATTCTGGTGATGGTCGGCACGCCGGTGGCGGCGCGCTGGATGGGCCTGGATAACCCGCGCTCGGCGATGGTATTTGGCGGCTTGGCCGGGACTGTCAGCGGTGTGACTGCCGGGTTGGCGGCGACGGATCGGCGACTGGTGCCCTATGGTGCGCTGACCGCGACGTTCCACACCGGGCTTGGATGCTTGCTTGGGCCATCGTTGCTGTACTTCATTGTTCGCGGGATTGTGGGTTAGGTTCAGAGCTTGAGTCGTCTGACCTGACGTCATCGCGGGCAAGCCCGCTCCCACAAGGACAGCGCATTTCCTGTGGGAGCGTGGCTTGCCCGCGATGCAGGCGCCGCGGTCTGTCAGGCCTGCCGATTGGCATACATCCGACACTCCGCCAACAGCGCCAGCAGATTCGGGTCGCGCTCCTTGGCCTTGAGAAACACCACGCCAATGTGCTGTTGCAACCGGTACTTTTCCTGCAATGGAATCAGCTTCACCCGGTTCTCATACACCGCTGCAATCCGCCCCGGCAGCAACGCATAACCCACCCCCGAGCTGACCATGCTCAGCAGGGTGAAGATGTCGTTGACCTGCATCGCCACTTTCGGTTCAAACCCCGCCTGCTTGAACACCCGAATACCGTCCTGGTGCGTGGCGAAGCCTTGGGTCAAGGTGATGAACGTTTCGTCACGGACCTCGGCCAGATCGACTTCGGCCCTTTGGGCAAAGGGCGAGTCCGCCGGGGTGGCGAGGAAGATGTCATCGGAAAACAGCGGGATCTGCTCGCAGTCCGGGTCGTTGACGCTGTCGTCCAGCGACACCAGGATCGCGTCGACTTCCATGTTCTTGAGCTTGTACAACAGGTCGATGTTCGAGCCCAGGATCAGGTCGATATTGAGTTCGCTGCGGCGGATTTTCAGGCCCATGATCAGCTGCGGCACGGTTTTCACGGTCAGCGAATACAGCGAGCCGAGTTTGAAACGTTCGGCGGAGAATCCGGCGGCTTCACGGGTCAGGCGCACGGTTTCGAGCACGTCCTGAATCAGCTTCTGTGCCCGCTCTTCCAGCACATAAGCGCTTTCCAACGGGGTCAGGTTGCGCCCTTCGTGCTTGAATAGCGGGCAACGCAAGGCGCTTTCCAGTGAGTGGATGGCGCGATGGACGCTGACGTTGCTGGTCTGCAACTCGACCGCAGCGCGGGCCAGGTTGCCGGTGCGCATGAAGGCCAGGAACACCTCGAGTTTTTTCAGGGTCAACTCTTCATCGATCAACATGGGCCAAACTCTTTTTGGAATGACCTGATTGTGCCCAATTGGCTAACGTTTGGCTTGATGGTTTTCGTAGGGGGCATTGTGTTCTGAAACATTGCGCTTTTAACCTTGAGGCCTGAGCCTTGCGCGCGGCGTTAATGAACGTAGAGGTGAGCAACACATGTATCACGGGGAAAGATTGAACGCCTGGACGCATTTGGTCGGGGCTGTCGCAGCATTTGTCGGGGGCGTGTGGCTGCTGGTGATCGCCAGTATGGACGGCAGCCCGTGGAAGATCGTCAGCGTGGCGATTTACGCGTTTACCCTGTTGGTGCTCTACAGCGCTTCGACCGTTTACCACAGCGTGCGTGGGCGCAAGAAAGCGATCATGCAGAAGGTCGATCACTTTTCGATCTACCTGCTGATCGCCGGCAGTTACACGCCGTTCTGCCTGGTGACCCTGCGCGGGCCATGGGGCTGGACACTGTTCGGGATTGTCTGGGGGCTGGCGCTGATCGGCATCCTGCAAGAAATCAAACCACGCTCGGAGGCGCGGATTCTGTCGATCGTGATTTATGCGGTGATGGGCTGGATCGTATTGGTGGCGGTCAAGCCGTTGCTGGCGGCACTGGGCCCTGTCGGCTTTACCTTGCTGGCGTCGGGCGGGGTGCTCTACACCGTAGGAATTATCTTTTTCGCCCTCGACCATCGTCTGCGCCATGCCCATGGGATCTGGCATCTGTTCGTGATCGCCGGGAGTTTGCTGCACTTTGTGGCGATTTGGTTTTACGTTCTGTAGGAGCGAGGCTGTCCGCGAAAGCTTCGCTCCTACGGGCGAAGGTGGCCTAGAAGTCACCCCACAACTGTTGCGCCACCGCCAATGCCACCACCGGCGCGGTTTCGGTGCGCAGCACGCGCGGGCCGAGGCGGGCGGCGTGGAAACCACCCGCCTTGGCTTGCTCGACTTCAACGTCGGACAAGCCGCCTTCCGGGCCGATCAGGAACGCCAGGCTTGAAGGTTTGGCGTGACTCACCAACGGCTCGGCCACCGGGTGCAGCACCAGTTTCAATTCGGCCGCCGTCTGCTTCAACCAGTCGGCCAACAGTAAAGGCGGATGAATCACCGGCACCCGTGAGCGCCCGCACTGCTCGCAAGCGCTGATCGCCACCTGACGCCAGTGCATCAGGCGTTTGTCGGCGCGTTCGTCCTTAAGGCGGACTTCGCAGCGGTCGGTGAAAATCGGCGTGATTTCGGTGACGCCCAGTTCGGTGGCTTTCTGAATCGCCCAGTCCATCCGTTCGCCACGGGACAAACCCTGGCCGAGATGGACCGCCAGCGACGAGTCGATCTGCCCAGTGAAACTTTCATCGATTTGCACCACCACGCGCTTCTTGCCGACTTCCACCAGCGTGCCGCGAAACTCATGGCCCGAGCCGTCGAACAATTGCACCGCATCACCCTCGGCCATGCGCAGCACACGGCTGATGTAATGCGCCTGGGCTTCGGGCAACTCGTGTTCGCCGGTGCTCAAAGGGGCGTCGATAAAGAAGCGGGACAGTCTCATCAATGGTCTCTGTAAAAGTGTGGAAGTCTGGCGGCCCCATCGCGGGCAAGTCGGGTCGCCGCATCGCCGCTCCCACAGGGTTTTCGCCGATCCTGTGGGAGCGGGCTTGCCCGCGATGAGGGTAGTCCGGTCACCGCTGAAGCTTAGGTGAAATCAATCAGCCCGGATCACGATAGCCCGGATGAAAGTCCTTCGGCACCGCCACGCTGATGGTGTCACGGGTGGCGATGTCGATGCCTTCGCTGGCCACTTCGGCCAGAAAATCGATCTGCTCCGGGGTAATCACGTAAGGCGGCAGGAAATACACCACGCTGCCCAACGGCCTCAGTAAAGCACCTCGTTGCAGCGCATGCTGGAAAACGGTCAAACCACGACGTTCCTGCCACGGGTAAGCAGTCTTGCTGGCCTTGTCCTTGACCATCTCGATCGCCAGGACCATGCCGGTCTGGCGCACTTCGGCAACGTTCGGATGATCGGCCAGGTGCGCGGTGGAGGAGGCCATGCGCTGGGCCAGGGCCTTGTTGTTCTCGATGACGTTGTCTTCTTCGAAGATATCCAGCGTCGCCAATGCCGCCGCGCAGGCCAGCGGATTGCCGGTGTAGCTGTGGGAATGCAGGAAGGCGCGCAGGGTTGGGTAGTCGTCGTAGAACGCGCTGTAGACCTCATCGGTGGTCAGGCAGGCCGCCAACGGCAGGTAACCGCCGGTCAGGGCCTTGGACAGGCAGAGGAAGTCCGGGCGGATGCCGGCCTGTTCGCAGGCGAACATCGTGCCGGTGCGGCCGAAGCCGACGGC
This sequence comes from Pseudomonas sp. GGS8, assembly GCF_024168645.1. NCBI lineage: Bacteria > Pseudomonadati > Pseudomonadota > Gammaproteobacteria > Pseudomonadales > Pseudomonadaceae > Pseudomonas > Pseudomonas sp. GGS8. The sequence goes on from NZ_JALJWF010000001.1 coordinate 2,330,516, forward strand.
GATTTCATCGTGGATCAGGTGCACGCCGTAACGGTCGCAGGCGTCGCGCAGCAGCTTGAGGTACACCGGGTGATACATGCGCATGCCGCCGGCGCCCTGAATCAGCGGCTCCAGAATCACGGCGGCCACGGTATCGTGGTGGTCGGCCAGCGTTTGCTCCATGGCGGCGAACATAGTGCGCGAGTGTTCTTCCCAGCTCATGCCCTCGGGTCGCAGGTAGCAATCGGGGCTGGGCACCTTGATGGTGTCCATCAGCAGGGCTTTGTAGGTTTCGGTAAACAGCGGCACGTCGCCCACCGCCATCGCCGCCATAGTCTCGCCGTGGTAACCGTTGGTGAGGGTAACGAAGCGCTTCTTGTTCGGCTGGCCGCGGTTGAGCCAGTAGTGAAAGCTCATTTTCAGCGCGATTTCGATACACGACGAACCGTTATCGCCATAGAAGCACCGGGTCAGGCCGTCGGGTGTCATGTTCACCAGACGTTCCGACAATTCGATCACCGGCTGATGGCTGAAACCGGCGAGGATCACGTGTTCCAGCTGATCGACCTGATCCTTGATGCGCTGGTTGATCCGCGGGTTAGCGTGGCCGAATACGTTGACCCACCAGGAGCTGACGGCGTCGAGGTAGCGTTTGCCTTCGAAGTCCTCAAGCCACACGCCTTCACCGCGCTTGATCGGGATCAGCGGCAGCTGTTCGTGGTCTTTCATCTGGGTGCAGGGATGCCACAACACGGCGAGATCGCGTTCCATCCACTGTTTATTCAGGCCCATTTTCTGTCTCCTCGAGGCTACCCGTGACGTAGGCGGGTAAACAATCGCGCAAGCCTATGCAATGCGCGTCACCGGGACAACCCATTGTGTCGATTGAGCTACTTTGTATTGGACGATAGACGTTGCTGGCGGCGTTTTGATGGCTGACGTATTCTTCGCGGCTCTTTGAGTCGTCTGACTCGTAAAACCGCTATTTCCTCGTGTATTTCCGGAGTTCGCTGAATGTCTGCTGGTTGGCTGCGCGCCTGTGCGCTGGTGATGTTGGGGCTGTTCAGCGTTTCGGCGCTGGCCAAGGATAAAACGGCGATCGTGGTCGGCGGCGGGCTTTCGGGCCTCACCGCGGCGTACGAACTGCAGAGCAAAGGCTGGCAGGTGACTCTGCTGGAAGCCAAACCGACCCTGGGCGGTCGTTCCGGCATGGCCACCAGTGAGTGGATCGGCAACGACAAGACCCAACCGGTTTTGAACAAGTACATCTCGACGTTCAAGCTGAGCACCACGCCAGCCCCTGAGTTCGTGCGGACCCCGGGTTACCTGATCGACGGTGAATACTTCAGCGCCGCCGATCTGGCGACTAAACAGCCGGCCACCAGCGACGCGCTGAAACGCTACGAAAAGACTCTGGATGACCTGGCGCGCTCGATCGAAGACCCGCAAAACCCGGCCGCCAACAGCACGCTGTTCGCCCTGGACCAGATCAACGTGGCCAACTGGCTCGATCGCCTGAATCTGCCAGCCACTGCGCGTCAGTTGGTGAATCAGGAAATTCGTACCCGTTACGACGAACCTTCGCGCCTGTCGCTGCTGTATTTCGCTCAACAGAGCCGCGTCTACCGTGGCGTTGCCGACCGTGACCTGCGTGCCTCGCGCCTGCCCGGCGGCAGCCCGGTGCTGGCCCAGGCCTTCGTCAAACAACTGAAAACCATCAAGACTGCTTCCCCGGTTTCGTCCATTACCCAGGACAAGGACGGCGTGACCGTCAAGGTCGGCAGTGTCGGCTATCAGGCGGACTACGTCGTGCTGGCCGTGCCGTTGCGCGCACTGAGCAAGATCCAGATGACTCCGGCGCTGGACGCCCAGCACATGGGCGCCATCAAGGGCACCAACTACGGCTGGCGTGACCAGATCATGCTGAAGTTCAAGACGCCAGTGTGGGAAAGCAAGGCGCGCATGTCTGGCGAGATCTACAGCAACGCCGGTCTGGGCATGTTGTGGATCGAGCCGGCCTTGAAAGGCGGCGCCAACGTGGTGATCAACATTTCCGGCGACAACGCACGGGTGATGCAAGCTTTCGGCGACAAGCAGATGGCCGATCAGGTACTGATTCGTCTGCACACCTTTTATCCACAGGCTCGCGGTTCGTTCACCGGTTATGAAATCCGCCGCTACAGCACCGACCCATCGATGGGCGGCGCTTACCTGGCCTTCGGTCCGGGGCAGATCAGCAAATACTGGCGCCTGTGGGAGCGTCCGCTGCAGCGTGTAGCCTTTGCCGGTGAACACACTGACACCTTGTACCCAGGCACCCTGGAAGGCGCCTTGCGCACCGGTCAGCGTGCAGCCAGTCAGGTTGAAGACCTGGCAGCGGGCAAGTCGTTTGAACCGGCGAAGGTTGTTCCAGCGGCGACCGCTGCGGCGGCAGGCGCGGTGGTGGCGAAGAAAGGCAACTTCTTCAGCAACCTGTTCGGTGGTTCGTCCGATAAAGCGGTCGACAAAGCAGAACCGGCCAAGGTTGAAGCGAAAGCTGAAGAGACCAAGCCTGGCTTCTTCTCGCGGATGTTCGGTGGCGGTTCCGACAAAGCTCCGGCCAAGGCGCCAGAACCCGTGACACCTGTTGCTCCGGCACCCGCTCCAGTCGCTGCGCCGGCCCCGGCACCCGCACCGGTTGAGGCACCGAAGCCTGTGGTGCCGGTGAAGGCCGAGCCTGCCAGGAAAGCACCGGTCAAAGCACCTGTGAAAAAGCCTGCTGCCAAAACCGAGGCCAAAAAGGCTCCGGCCAAGGCGACGGCGAAAAAGGCTGCGCCGGTGAAGAAACCAGCGACCAGCCCCGCTGCGACTACTACTGCAGCGACTGAAACCAAGACGCAGTAAGTCTTGGGGTCAAAGAAAAGCGCGGCAGAGATGCCGCGCTTTTTTTATATGTTTTTTTGGCACTAAGTTAGATCGACAATATGGACTTCGTCGCCTTGGTAGTCGCTGATATAGGCTCGGTTGTGCTGATCAAGAACCATGTCATACGGTTCGACAGCGCGAGGGATGGGAACTCTGCCAACTATCTCATAGGTGTTGGTATTAATTTCCACGACCTCTTTACTGGTTTGATCAACGGCATAAGCGTTCTTTTCGCCGAAGACTATTTTTCCTTCGCAAGTCACAAAGTCGAAATGTCGGGTGCTCGATGACTCCGTGTCCAGTACCGTCAGTTTTCGAGCGTCCAGACACACGATATATACCTTTCTACCGTCGGGACTGACGGTAACCGTCGACGGATATTGTTCGGTTTTGATGATGTTGACGATTTCGAAAGTCTTGCTGCTGATGACCGTGAGCGCGTCCTCATAAGCGCCGGCAGGGGGGTTGGTACTGGAAATGTAAAGGCGCGAATCGTCCGGGCTGATATCCACACTTATGGACGGAGAGGGTAAGCCTTGTACTCTGCTCACCGCATACAGGCGGGTATCAATAATTGCCAACCACTCTTTATTCTGTCGAACGGTGACGTAAACATGTTTCCCGTCTCGACTCACGACGACTCCGCTAGGGTGTCTACCCACCATGATGTTACCCACCGCATATGTGTCGGTATCAATAACCGAAACCGAACTTGAACCGTAGTTGGTCACGTAGGCTCTTTTTCCCTCATGGCCAAGGGCGATGTTTCGGGGATACTGCTCTACGGCGATGGTGCGGATGACCTTTTTGTTCCGGGTGTCGATGACGGACACAGTGCCCGAGATGTAATTGCAAACAAAAACCCGTGATCCGTCGGCGCTGATGGCTATCCCTCGTGGCCCTTCCCCTACGGCTATCGAATTGGATTGATTGGGCGTTATCACGGGGGATGAACCCGAATTGTGACTCATGGTAGAACTCCTGTTCAGACGCTCGGACTAAGGTCCGAGTTCAAGTCCATCAATGACCTGTAATGTTGGCTACTGTCAGATATGACAGTTCTGACGAGTGGCAAAGGCACTTGAAAGCGACGAAGGGGGACGGCGGCTGAAGGTTTTTTCCTTCGGTTAACACTCTCTTAACCTCTCGCCCCCAAGGTCTTGATCGTATTTCTCGATATTTCAGAGCGAAATTTTCCGCTTTAATTCGATAGATAACTCGATAGTCTTGGGCGCAGTTCTTACAGGATTTGGGCAATGCAGCTACGTAACTCTTCTTCCCGCTACGGTTGGGTCAGCATCTTTATGCACTGGGGTGTGGCGTTGGTCGTCTTCGGCCTGTTTGCGTTAGGGTTGTGGATGGTCGGTCTCGACTACTACAGCACCTGGCGTAAAGACGCGCCGGATCTGCACAAAAGCATTGGTCTGGTGTTATTTGTCGTCATGTTGCTGCGCGTAGTGTGGCGCTTCATCAGCCCACCGCCGCCGCTCTTGCCGAGCTATAGCCGCATGACCCGTCTTGGCGCCAAGTTCGGCCATTCCTTCCTTTATCTCAGTCTGTTCGCTGTGATGATTGCCGGTTACCTGATTTCCACCGCAGACGGTGTCGGGATTCCGGTGTTTGGCCTGTTTGAAGTTCCTGCACTGGTTTCCGGACTACCGGACCAGGCAGACACCGCGGGTGTGATTCATTTGTACCTGGCCTGGCTGCTGGTAATTTTTTCCGGTTTCCATGCGTTGGCAGCATTGAAACACCATTTTATCGATCGTGATGCGACCCTGGCGAGAATGCTGGGGCGTAAAGCCTGATGTTCAACCTCGACTCCAAAGGAATAGAAAGCATGTTGAAAAAGACGCTCGCCGCTCTGGCAATCGGTTCTGCTCTACTGTCGGCTAACGTGATGGCGGCCGACTATGTGGTCGACAAAGAAGGTCAGCACGCCTTCGTTGACTTCAAGATCAGCCACTTGGGTTACAGCTACATCGTCGGTACCTTCAAGGATATCGACGGCAAGTTCAGCTTCGACGCTGCCAAGCCTGAAGACAGCAAGATCGAGTTCAATGTGCGCACCGCCAGCGTGTTCACCAACCACGCCGAACGCGACAAGCACATCGCCAGCGCTGATTTCCTGAACGTGGGCAAATTCGCCGACGCGAAGTTCGTCTCCACCAGCGTCAAACCTACCGGCAAAAACGCCGCAGGCAAAGACACGGCCGACGTGACCGGCAACCTGACTCTGCTGGGCGTGACCAAGCCAATCGTGGTTAAAGCCACGTTCCTGGGTGAAGGCAAGGATCCATGGGGCGGCTACCGTGCCGGCTTCGAAGGCACCACCAGCATCAAGCGTTCCGATTTCGGCAAGCAGAAAGACCTGGGCCCAGCGTCTGACGCGGTCGAGCTGTACGTTACGTTTGAAGGTGTGAAAGCGAAGTGAATTTCGCTGCTTGAACAAAAACGCCCCTGATCTCGCGATCCGGGGCGTTTTTTATGGTCTGCCAGAATCCATGCGGACGGTGCCGAGCCACTGTGGGAGCGGGCAAGCCTGCTCCCACAGGGTTCTTCGCCAGCATAAAAAAATGCCCCTGATCTTTCGATCCGGGGCATTTTTCATGGCGTTGAGAAACTCAGCGGTTGCGGGTCAGCAATGCTGGTTTTTCGCCGCGCGGACGGCCTGGCAGTTGATCCAGTTGCTCAGGGGTCGGGAAGCGATCGCTTTTCGACTCCTTGTGAATGATCTTCGGTGCCGGGCTCCGCGGGTTCTGCACGGCCGGTTCCGAACGAGGCTGGTCGTCACGGGCCGGACGGCGATTGCGGGACTCTTCACGACGGGCCTGGCCGTCACGTGGAGCGCCATTGCGTGGGCCGCTGCGCTTGGCCGGTGGAGTGCCGGTGGTTGCGCCGCTGCTGCTGCGCGGACCGTTCTGGCGACCTTGTGGCTGACCGGTGCGTGGAGCACCAGCGCCTTGTGCCGGTGCGCCCGGACGGCGGCCACGGCCCTGAGCCGGTTTAGCTTGAGGCACGTAATCGACGCGGTTACCGAAGTTATCGATATCGTCGTCCAGGAACTCGTCCGGAGCACGGTCAGCGGCAGCGCGAGGGGCCGGGCGTTGTTGCTCGCGGGCCGGGGTGCCTTCGCGTGGCTTGTGTTCACGGGCCGGGCGCTCGCCACGGCCAGCAGCAGGTTTTTCCTTGCCGCCCTTGTCCTTGCCTTTGTCTTTACGACCGCCGCCGCCACCGCTGCCGTTCGGGCCGTCGCCGCGTGGGCCACGTGGGTTGCGCGGGTTACGCACATCCGGACGCTCGCGAACTTCCGGTTTCTCGGCTTCCACAGCGCTGGAGTCGAAGCCCATCAGGTCGCCGTCGGCGATTTTCTGCTTGGTCATGCGCTCGATGCTTTTCAGCAGTTTTTCTTCGTCTGGAGCGACCAGCGAGATCGCCTCGCCCGAACGACCGGCACGGCCGGTACGACCGATACGGTGCACGTAATCTTCGTCGACGTTTGGCAGCTCGAAGTTGACCACATGGGGCAACTGGTCGATGTCGAGGCCGCGCGCGGCGATGTCGGTGGCGACCAGGATGCGCACTTCACCGGCCTTGAAGTCGGCCAGGGCTTTGGTGCGGGCGTTCTGGCTCTTGTTGCCGTGGATCGCGACGGCGGTGAGACCGTGTTTGTCCAGGTACTCGGCCAGGCGGTTGGCGCCGTGCTTGGTGCGGGTGAATACCAGCACCTGTTCCCAGGCGCCGGCGGTGATCAGGTGCGCCAGCAACGAACGCTTGTGGCTGGCGGCCAGACGGAATACGCGTTGTTCGATCCGCTCGACCGTGGTGTTCGGTGGCGTGACTTCGATGCGTTCCGGGTTGTGCAGCAGCTTGCCGGCGAGGTCGGTGATGTCTTTGGAGAACGTCGCCGAGAACAACAGGTTCTGCCGTTTGGCCGGGAGGCGGGCGAGGACCTTTTTCACGTCATGGACAAAGCCCATGTCGAGCATGCGGTCGGCTTCATCCAGTACGAGGATTTCCACGTGGGACAAATCGACACTGCCTTGGCCGGCGAGGTCGAGCAGGCGACCGGGGCAGGCCACCAACACGTCGACACCACGGGACATGGCTTGAACCTGCGGGTTCATGCCGACGCCACCGAAAATGCAGGCGCTGACGAACTTCAGGTCACGGGCATAGACCTTGAAGCTCTCGTGCACCTGAGCCGCGAGTTCGCGGGTTGGGGTCAGGACCAGTACGCGTGGTTGGCGCGGGCCGTGACGCTGGGATTTGTCCGGGTGACCGTTGGGAAACAACCGCTCCAGAATCGGAAGGGCGAAGCCGCCGGTTTTACCAGTACCTGTCTGAGCCGCAACCATCAGGTCGCGACCTTGCAACACGGCGGGAATGGCCCGCTGTTGCACCGGAGTAGGCTCGGTATAGCCCGCTGCCTCGATGGCGCGGACTAAAGCCTCGGAGAGACCGAGGGAAGCAAAGGACATGAGTAATCCTGTTTTAGTTAGGGCTTGGCCCAATGGGAGTCTTGCCTGGCGCGAATGGCGTTTAAGAGGACGCAATCCCGTCCGGTCCTGCTGGGCCTCGAAGGCTCGTCTGGAGCGCTCGCGCGGGCCGGTAAAGCTGCGCTGTAGCGGGATCGAGATGCCTTGAACAAGTCCGAGCGTCCGGGCGTGAGCCTGGCGGGAAGGCCGGAGTATAACAGAGCAATCACTGTGCGCCGCTTTCCTGCTGCTCAACGGTTTTTCCGCCGGTTGCGGTGGCGTTGGCGGCCCGTGCTTCGGTGGCCAGGCCGGCACCATAGCGGGCGCTCAGTTCGGCGTAGGCGGGCTCACGCTTGAAGCGCTTGAGTTCGGCCCCGAACCGCTGCACCAGCAAATCCATCCCGGCATTGCGGCGTACCGCCAGATACTGGCTCTGCTGGCTGATGACGGTCGGGTTCTCGGTGATCTTGTCGCGGATGTCCAGTTGATCGAGCAAGTACTGGCCGACCCGGCGATCGGTGATCAGCAGGTCGATTCGCCCGCGCACCAGTTTGCCGAAGTTGGCTTCATGGGTGGGGGCCGGTTCCCGGGTGAACAGCGTCGATTCGCTGAAGTCCTTGCTGTACAGGTAGCCCGGCGAGGTGCCGATGGTCAGGCCTTTCAGGTCGTCCAGGGTGCGAAATGGAAATGGCCGTTCATTGGCGTAGAACATCACGAATTCGACTTGCGAGAGCGGTTCGCTGGGGTAGAGCAGGGTCGCTTCGCGTTCATCGCTGTGGAAAATATCCAGCACGCCGTCCGCCTGGCCTTGCTCGAGCATCGACAGGCAGCGCTTCCACGGCAGGAACTGCCATTCCACGTCGATCCCGAGACGTTTGAAGACAATGGCCGTGGTTTCGTAGTCAAGACCCAGCGACGTGCCGTTTTCTTCATACACGTAAGGCGCCCAGGGTTCGGTGACAATGCGCAACTTCTCGCCCCAAGCGGTGAAGCTCAGGCAAGTGAACAGAAGGACGGTCAGTAACTGAGTGATCAGGGGCATGGCTTGAGATTACGACGAGAAATCATAAAGAGCCAGAAACTGGATCCAGAGGCTCTGGATCGGACGTTAAAAGCAAAAGATCGCAGCCTTCGGCAGCCCCTGCAGAGGTACGTAATCCCCTGGAGGCGCTGCTGAAGGCTGCGATCTTTTGAGCTTGCGTTAACGGCTATTAGCGCGGCAACTTCAGGTTATTCCACACTGCCAGGCTCGGTTCAGCCTGGTTTAGCGTGTAGAAGTGCAGCCCTGGTGCGCCACCTTGCAACAGGCGTTCGCACATCTCGGTGATGACTTGCTCGCCAAAGCTTTGAATGCTCTGGGTGTCGTCGCCGTAGGCTTCCAGTTGCTTGCGGATCCAACGCGGGATTTCCGCACCGCAAGCGTCGGAGAAGCGCGCCAGCTTGCTGTAATTGGTGATCGGCATGATCCCCGGCACGATCGGGATGTTCACACCCTTGGCCCGTACACGCTCGACGAAGTAGAAATAGCTGTCGGCGTTGAAGAAGTACTGAGTGATCGCACTGTTGGCACCGGCGTTGGCCTTGCGTACGAAGTTGTTGAGATCGTCTTCGAAGTTGCGCGCCTGCGGATGCATTTCCGGGTAAGCGGCGACTTCGATGTGGAAATGATCGCCAGTCTCTTCACGAATGAATTCAACCAGGTCATTGGCGTGACGCATCTCGCCGCTGGCCATGCCCATGCCCGAGGGCAGGTCACCGCGAAGCGCAACGATTCGCTGGATGCCGGCGGCCTTGTACTGGGTCAGCAGGCCGCGCAGGTCGTCCTTGCTGTCGCCCACGCAAGACAGATGCGGTGCGGCAGGAACTTTGACTTCACTTTCCAGTTGCAACACGGTGTTGAGGGTGCGATCACGAGTCGAACCGCCAGCGCCGTAGGTGCAGGAGAAGAAGTCGGGATTGTAGGTCGCCAGCTGGCGGGCAGTGGCGATCAGTTTTTCATGCCCAGCATCGGTTTTCGTCGGGAAGAATTCGAAGCTGTAGCGACGGTCTTGGGACATGGTCATATCCTTGGAAGCGTATAAGCCTTGCAGGACGCTACGTTCTTTGTAGGAGCGAAGCTTGCTCGCGAATCAGGCGCCGCGGTGTTTCAGAAGCACCGTGGTGAAGCGTTCGCGAGCAAGCTTCGCTCCTACAGAGCGCGCGTGGTTTCTGCATAAGTCCGCTCCCTTTGAGGAAGCGGACAGCAGGACCGATCAGTAGCGGTAAGCGTGCGGCTTGAACGGGCCTTCGACGGTGACGCCGATGTAGTCAGCCTGTTGCTTGGTCAGTTGAGTGACCACGCCGCCGAAACCGCGGACCATTTCCAGGGCCACTTCTTCGTCGAGTTTCTTCGGCAGTACTTCAACGGTCAGGCGCTCGGCTTTCTGGGCTGGCGACAGGTCGGCGTACTTCTGGCCGAACAGGAAGATCTGCGCCAGAACCTGGTTGGCGAACGAGCCGTCCATGATGCGGCTTGGGTGGCCAGTGGCGTTGCCCAAGTTAACCAGACGGCCTTCGGCCAGCAGGATCAGGTAGTCGTCGTTCTGGGCGTCGAAAGCGCCTGGACCGGTACGGTGAACCTTGTGAACCTGCGGCTTCACTTCTTCCCATGCCCAGTTCTTGCGCATGAAAGCGGTGTCGATTTCGTTGTCGAAGTGACCGATGTTGCAGACAACAGCGCGTTTCTTCAGGGCTTTGAGCATGTTTGCGTCACAGACATTGACGTTACCGGTGGTGGTCACGATCAGGTCGATCTTGCCCAGCAGCGCTTTGTCGATGCTTGCTTCGGTACCGTTGTTGATACCGTCGATGAACGGCGAAACCAGTTCGAAACCGTCCATGCAGGCTTGCATGGCGCAGATCGGGTCGACTTCGGAGACTTTAACGATCATGCCTTCCTGACGCAGGGACTGGGCCGAGCCCTTGCCCACGTCACCGTAACCGATGACCAGCGCTTGCTTGCCGGACAGCAGGTGGTCGGTGCCGCGCTTGATCGCGTCGTTGAGGCTGTGACGGCAGCCGTACTTGTTGTCGTTCTTGCTCTTGGTCACCGAGTCGTTGACGTTGATGGCCGGGATTTTCAACTCGCCCTTGGCCAGCATGTCCAGCAGGCGGTGAACGCCGGTGGTGGTTTCTTCGGTGACGCCGTGAACGCGATCCAGTACTTGTGGGTACTTTTTGTGCAGCAGCTCGGTCAGGTCACCGCCGTCGTCGAGGATCATGTTGGCATCCCAAGGCTGGCCATCCTTGAGGATGGTTTGCTCCAGGCACCACTCGTACTCTTCTTCGGTCTCGCCTTTCCAGGCGAACACCGGGATACCGGCAGCGGCGATGGAGGCGGCGGCCTGATCCTGAGTCGAGAAAATGTTGCAGGACGACCAGCGTACTTCGGCACCCAGGGCAACCAGGGTTTCGATCAGCACGGCAGTCTGAATGGTCATGTGGATGCAGCCGAGAATCTTCGCGCCCTTGAGCGGTTGCTCGACGGAGTACTTGCGGCGCAGACCCATCAGGGCCGGCATTTCGGATTCGGCGATGATGGTTTCGCGACGGCCCCAGGCAGCCAGGGACATGTCGGCGACTTTGTAATCGTTAAAATCTGCAGGCGTGATAACAGCGCTCATGAAGAGCCTCCATTCGTAATGTATGCGAATGGGCGCCGTTGTGCGTTTAGTGTCTGGCCGTGGCCAGTCAACGCCCCATCCGAGCCTGACAGGTCGAACCTGCTGCAGCGCCCCTCGGACAGGTGGCGGGAAAACGGTATCAATCAAAGATGACCGTTTTGAAACGGGGGCGATTATAGCGGGCTATGCTGATCTTCCAAAGCGTTTCTGTTGGTCAATGTCCGAACGGTAATCGAGATCATAGTCGATGCTTAATAGAGCTCTAGTCCGGGCTCTGCCATGATGGCCGGCATTAATCGGCAAGACGGTCAGGAGTGAGTATGAATTTCCACACCCGAAAATGGGTAAAACCCGAAGACCTCAACCCCAATGGCACGCTGTTTGGTGGCAGCTTGCTGCGCTGGATCGACGAAGAGGCGGCGATCTACGCCATCGTCCAGCTGGGTAATCAGCGTGTGGTCACCAAGTACATTTCCGAAATCAACTTCGTCAGCGCCTCGCGCCAGGGCGACATCATCGAGCTGGGCATCACCGCCACCGAGTTCGGTCGCACTTCGATCACCCTGACCTGTGAAGTGCGCAACAAGATCACTCGCAAGAGCATTTTGACGGTAGAGAAGATGGTGTTCGTGAACCTTGGCGAAGACGGCCTGCCCATGCCGCACGGCCGGACCGAGATCAGGTACGTCAAAGACCAGTTCAAGGATGATGACATTGGCGAATAATTGCCGCTTCTGTGGCGAGGGAGCTTGTCGGATCGCCGCACCGTCCCGCTCGGCTGCGAAGCAGTCGTAATCCGGCAATGAAGTCTGTCTGAGGAACCCGGTGAAAGGTTTTAGGGCCGCTTCGCGCCCCAGCGGGAGCAAGCTCCCTCGCCACAGGGTTTGCTGTGTTCCCCCGGGTAGTGAACAGCTCCGATCCCCGCGTGTCGTACCTAGACACGCCACCGGTTCAGGAACGCTATGGACACGCCCAAAGACGGCAAGACCCCGGACCTCTCGGCACAGGAACAGCGCGAGGTCGACAAAAACCAGCCCCCGCGTGCGGCGGTGCTGCACGAAATCATTCGCACCCAAGGCGATCAGGAACTCGAGCGTAGCGTTGCGGCGCTGTGGTGGTCGGCCCTGGCTGCCGGCCTGACCATGGGTCTGTCGCTGATGGGCATGGGGCTGCTCAACTCGCGCCTGCCGGACGGCGAAGGCTTCAAGGTGATCGCCAGCTTCGGTTATTGCGCAGGTTTTCTCGCGGTGATCCTCGCCCGTCAGCAACTCTTCACCGAAAACACCCTGACTGCCGTGCTGCCGATCATGAGCAAGCCAACGCTGGGTAATTTCGGTCGATTGTTGCGGCTGTGGACGGTGGTGCTGGTGGGCAACCTCTGTGGCACCTTGTTGGTGGCGTATGTGATGCTGCACCTGCCGATTTTCGACAGCAAGACCGATCTGGCCTTCCTTGAGATCGGGCGCAAGGTCATGGAGAACGATGCCAGCAAGATGTTCGCCAAAGGCATCATCTCCGGCTGGATGATCGCCACCATGGTCTGGATGATCCCGTCCATGGAAAGCGCCAAGATGTGGATCATCATCCTCATCACCTATTTCATGGCGCTGGGCGATTTCACCCACATCGTGGTCGGATCGGTCGAGGTCTCGTACCTGGTGTTCGCCGGCGAGTTGCCGTGGAAGGATTTCTGGCTGGTGTTCGCCGCTCCCACGTTGGCGGGGAACATTATTGGCGGCAGTTTTATCTTCGCGCTGATCAGTCACGCGCAGATTCGCAGTGAAAGCGGGCCGCCGAAGACCTCTGCGGAGCGGGCTCAGGAATCCGAACCGCAGAAGATCAAAAAATGATCAATGTCAGCTAGAGGCATTAACCGCGGCAGCACTGCGGCGTTGCAGGTAGATGAAGAACAGCGCCGTCAGCACCGTGAACACGCTGACCAGTGCGCCGGTCCACGGCAAGTCCGCCAGGTCCGCGCCGCTGGCCACGACCAGCCCGCCAATCCACGCCCCGGCTGCGTTGCCGAGATTGAATGCGCTTTGATTCAACGTCGACCCGAGGTTTGGCGCCTCATGGGCTTGATCGATGATCAGCAATTGCAGGATCGGGCACAGCGCGAAGGCGAAGATCCCCCACAACACCAGTGTGATCGCCGCCGGGATCACCGAATGGCTGGTCTGGCTGAAGGCGGCCAGCACGACGGCCACAGCCAATGTCATCCCCACCAGCGAAGGCAGCAAACGACTGTCCGCCAATCGGCCGCCGAGCATGCTGCCCCCGGTCAAGCCGACCCCGAACAACAGCAACATGATGGTTACGCCATGCGGACTGACGCCGGTAATGTCTTGCAGGATCGGCGCAATGTAAGTGAACACGCTGAACAGGCTGGTGGACGCCAGCACGCTCATGCCCAGCGCCAGCAGCACATTGACCTTGCCCAGCACTTTGAACTCGCTGGCCAGGTTGGCCTTGTCCATGGGAATTTCCTTGGGCAGCCAGACCCACTGCGCAATCGCTGCAATTACGCCAATCACCGACACCGCCCAGAAGGTCGAACGCCAGCCGGCGTATTGCCCCAGCGCAGTGCCCAATGGCACGCCCAGCACGTTGGCCAGGGTCAGGCCGGTGAACATCATGGCAATCGCCTGGGCTCGTTTGTTCGGTGCCACCAGACTGGCAGCGACCACTGAGCCGATACCGAAAAACGCACCATGGCACAAAGCAGTAATCACCCGTGCAGCCATCAATGTGGCGTAGTTCGGCGCAAGGGCGCAGAGGGTGTTGCCGAGAATGAACATCATCGTCATGCCCAACAGCGTGGCTTTACGCGGCATGTTGGCGGTGCCGACCGCGAGGATCGGCGCACCGAACACCACGCCCAGGGCGTAACCGGTGATGAGCAGGCCGGCGTGAGGAATGCTCACGGCGAGGTCGCGAGCGACATCGGGCAGCAAACCCATGATGACGAACTCAGTGGTGCCGATGCCGAAAGCGGCAACGGCCAGTGCAAGCAAGGCGAGTGGCATGCGCAAGGTCTCTGTCGGTAGTCTTGACGCTTTGATCAGGCATACGCAGGCCGACAACCGTTCTCGATGAGAACGGGCAGAGGCAGGAATTATTGGAATTAGTCCGTGCGCAACTGAGTGCGGCGTGGTCGCTTGCAGTATAAACAGCTGCGGACATATGGCGAATCAAATCTCTGCCCTACGGGGGAGGGTGGGGGCAACATAAGGAGTGTGCCGTGCTTGCGACGATTCTGGTGTTGGTGGCGGCGCTGTTGCATGCGGCGTGGAATACCCTGATCAAATTCAGCGCGGAGCGGCTGTTGGTGGTGGCCTGCATGGACAGCGTGGCGTTGCTGTTTGTCGCGTTGATGCTGCCATTCGTGGCGCTGCCGCCACTGGAGATGTGGCCGTGGATTCTTGCGTCGGCGGCATTCGAGTTGCTCTATCGCTACCTGTTGATCCAGGCCTATCGGGTCGGCGATCTCGGGCTGGTCTATCCGTTGATGCGTGGCCTGTCACCCTTGGTGGTGCTGGCGCTGACGCTGATCTTCGCCGGCGAAGTGCTCACGGCTCAGCAGATCTTCGGGATTTTGCTCATTCCGTTCGGCATGTTGTGCCTGCTCTGGCAGGGCGGCGGCGGGGTGCGCCTGCCGTGGTCGATGCTGCCGGTGGTGGCGCTGATCGGGTTGTGCATCGGTTGCTACACCTTCATCGATGGCCAGGCCTTGCGGCGTTGGTCCCATCCGCTGGACTACCTTGTGTGGGTCACCTTGTTCAGTGCCTGGCCGTTTCCGCTGTTGGCGCTGGTGAGCAAACGCCCCGCGTTCATGCTGTTCTGGCGCGAGCAGTGGCGGTTGGGCTTGGCGGTCGGGTTTTGCGTACTGTTCAGTTACGCTCTGGTGCTGTGGGCCATGCAACTCGGCTCGATTGCCGAAGCGGCGGCGCTGCGCGAAATCAGTGTGATTCTGGTGGTGCTGTTCGGGATGCGCTATCTGAAAGAACCTTTCGGCAAGCCCCGGCTCTTAGCCTGTGGGTTGGTGCTGATCGGCATGTTGGTGATGAAGTTTTAGTCACCCCTGATGGAATTCGATTCTCTATAACTTGAAAAGGGACTGCGTTATGACGGTTGCTCTGTGGTGCATTTTGATTGCGATCGGCTTGCCTTATTTGTGCATAGGCATCGCCAAGGTCAGTGGCGGGTTCAGGCTTAGGCACAACCATGATCCTCGGGGCTTTCTCGATTCCCTGGAAGGCTTGGGCAAGCGGGCGCATGCGGCGCAACTGAACAGTTTTGAAGTGACCCCGGCGTTTGCGGCGGCGGTGATCGTGGCTCACTTGGCCGGCAATGCCGAACTGGTGACGATCAATGTGCTGTCGGTGCTGTTCATCACCAGTCGACTGCTCTTCATCATTTGCTACTTGGCGGACTGGGCATTGCTCCGGTCGCTGGTGTGGTTTGTGGGGATGGGGTTGATCGTCAGTTTCTTTGTGGTGTCTGTTTAAAGACAAGATCAAAAGATCGCAGCCTTAGGCAGCTCTACAGGGGGCGATGTTCATCCGCGACATTGGACGAACGCGGTCAATGTAGGCGCTGGCGAAGCCTGCGATCTTTTGCTTTTAAAGTGTGTCAGCCACCTGCGGCACTTGTGGCAACGCCGCCCCTTTAGGCCAAAGCATCCAGATCTGTCCTTGCTGTTTCATGTCGCCGGCCAGTTGCCCGGCTGCCTCGCCCGTGCCCCAGAACAGGTCTGCGCGGACCTCGCCGGCAATCGCGCCGCCGGTGTCTTGTGCAGCCACCGGACGTACCAATGCGCTGCCGTCCGGGCGTGTGGTCGATAACCACAACAGACTGCCGAGCGGAATCACCTTGCGGTCCACTGCCGCGCTATAACCTGCGGTCAGCGGTACATTCAGCGAACCACGCGGCCCTTCGTTGCTGTCCGGGTTGCGATTGAAGAACACGTAGCTGGGGTTGCTGCCGAGCAGTTCGGGAATGCGCGTCGGATTGGCCTTGGCCCAGTTATCGATGGCGCTCATGGTCACCTCTTCTTTCTTCAGCTCACCCTGATCCACCAGCCAGCGACCGATGGGGCGGTAAGGGTGGCCGTTCTGGTCGGCATAACCGATGCGCAATTGACGGCCATCATCGAGCTGAATGCGCCCCGAACCCTGGATTTGCAGAAACTGCAGGTTCATCGGGTCGGTCAGCCAGGCAATCACCGGCGCCTTCACGCCTTTGGTTTCAATGGTTGCCGCATCGTCATAGGGCTTGAGTACGCGACCTTCGAGCCGTCCACGCAAGCGTTTGCCCTTGAGCTCCGGGTAGATACTGTCCAGCGAGACGATGATCATGTCCTCGGGCACGCCGTACACCGGGATGTTCGCTCGCTCGGTCTGAGTCAGGCTGCCGGGGTACACCGGTTCGTAGTAACCGGTGATCAGGCCGTTGGGGTTGTCATTGGCGGCGCGCAAGCCGTAAACATCGAGGTTCTGCTTGAGGAAGCCGCGGATGTCGCTGGCGGTCGGCTGCACGTTGGCGGAAGCGGCACAGGTGCCACCCCAGACCGGGTCGGCCTTGAGTCGGGTGCAGGCGCTGCGCCACGAGCTGAAACCGGCGATGAGGTCGTTGTCGGACACCGCTGGAAGGGCTTCCCAGGTAGCGCTGGAGTAGGTCGCCAGTGCGTGGGTTTTCGGTTTGCTGCTGTCGCCACCGGTGCAGCCCGCAAGTACGGCCACCATCGGAAGGGTCCAGGCCAGGTTGTGACGCCACGCCTTGAAACGGCTGTTCATGGAGTAATTCCTTTGCCGGTTGCCTGAGTGCTCCATGCACTCAAACAACCCGTATTGATAATAGGGCTATTGGTCTTTACCGGTGACGCGAGGATACTGGTTGCCGATTCCAGTGACCTGTAGCCACCATGACTCTTAAAAGACTTTCTGTTGTATTGCTGGCCTGCCTGACCTTGTCCGCCTGCGGCGGTGTCGACCCGAATTCGCCATTGGGCCAACGCAAGGCGATCTTCAAGCAAATGCTCAAGACCGGTGAAGACCTGGGTGGCATGTTGCGTGGGCGTATTCCGTTCGATGGTCCGAAATTCGCCGACGGTGCCGTGAAGCTTGACGCGTTGTCCCATGAGCCGTGGAAACATTTCCCGCAGGTGCGCGAAGAAGATCACACCAGCGCCAAGGACGATGTCTGGCAGAAACAGGCGCGTTTCCAGGAAATGGCCCGCACCCTTGAAGGCGCCACCGGTGAGCTGGTGATTGCCAGCCAGATGCAACCCTACAAGGCCAGTAACCTGGGGCCGGCGGTGCAGAAAGTAGAAGACGCCTGTAGTGCCTGCCATAAAGAGTTTCGGGATCATTGAAGCGGCGTATTCCTGTGACGAGGGGGCAAGCCCCCTCGCCACAACAAGCCTTGTGCTCAAACTGGACTACTTATCCAGCTCGTCGAGCGCGTCCTGCAAATCCTTGCGCGATTGAGCCAGTTTGTCTTTGCGCTTGTTGATCTTCTCGGCGTCGCCTTTTTTCATCGCTTTGTCGAGGTCGGCCTGACGCCTGCTGACTTCATGCTTGGCGTCGAGCACCTTGTTTTCCCGTTCCTTCTTCAAGGACGCGTCGGTGCAATGGGCGGTGACTTCGCTCAGGGCGGTTTCCAGGCCAGCTTGTTGATCGGCGTTGCCGTGAGACTTGGCCAGTTCGATCTGGTTGATGATGCCTTGTTTTTTGGCGGCGCAGCC
The DNA here is from genome assembly GCF_024168645.1 of Pseudomonas sp. GGS8. Lineage (NCBI taxonomy): Bacteria > Pseudomonadati > Pseudomonadota > Gammaproteobacteria > Pseudomonadales > Pseudomonadaceae > Pseudomonas > Pseudomonas sp. GGS8. Next base: position 2,348,284 of record NZ_JALJWF010000001.1, read on the forward strand.
GGACAGGCCCGGGGCGTCTTCGGTAGCCATTAATGGAGCGGCCATCACGCTGCACAGGGTCAACAAGGCAAGCGGTGAAAGAAGTTTCATAAAAGCTCCAAGTGAAAAGTTCGATGTAGCGATGGGCTGTTTGAGCGCATCGGCACCTATGGGTTCCCAGGCTGGCGGGCGTCGCCGGCTGCTAAAAACCGTCAATCCCGGCAACGCGTAATGTCTCGCTCAAGGCCAGGACCTGCGGGTCGCGGAAAAATGCGCTCAATTGCGCCGCGCGTCCCGGGCCGATGCCGGTTTCAGCCTGCCATTGTTCGGTGTTTCGTTGCGCCAGCACCTGCCATGAGTCGGCTAGGCGTGCCTGGCCGGTCGGCGGCAAGCCCAGGGCTTTGAGCCAGCGAGCGAACGGTCGTTGTCGGGCGCTGTTGAAACTGTTCAAAAGACGAGCACTGCTGCGCTCGCCGAAGCCGTCAATGTTAGCAAGCTCTTGCTCATCGAGGGTTAACCAATCGAGCAGGCTGCCAAGGCGTTCAGCCTTGAGCAGTTTCTCCCAGGTGCCCGGCCCGACATGAGGCAAGGCCAGCCCCTGTTTGCCGCTGAGCCAGGCCAGGCGTGCGAGGAACTGGCTTTCGCATCCGGGTGTCGGCTGCCAGCAACTTAACGGATGAAAATCTGCTGCCAGCGGTACGTTTAATTCAGGGCGTTCGGTGCTGCGCAATACGACACCGTCGAGTCTGGGGATGGTCAGCCCCGCCAGGCTGATGGCGACCTGATCGCCGGGACGAATGTCCAGTGCCTTCCAGCGCTGAAGGGAGCTGACACTGACGCGCTTGATCTGCCGGTCATCGAGCATCACCGAGGCCAGATCCAGGACCGGTGTGATCCGGCCGGTCCGTCCAATCTTGAAGTGGACCTTGCGCACCTCGGCCAGCGCCTGGGCGAAGGGGTACTTCCAGGCGATGCTCCAGTAAGGCGTTTTCGCCTGCCAGCGCTCGGCCGCTGGGCGCTGGTTCTGTCGTAAAACGACGCCATCGCTGGCAAAGGGCAAGGGCGAGCGATACCAGTGATCGCGCCAGCGCTCGGCATCGGCAAGTGCCTCGATCGGCTGGCTGTAGGGCGCGGTGCTCGGGAACCCCAGCTCATCCAGAGCCGCCACCCGGGCGGGCAGGCTTTTCGGGCCTTGTGGCCAGTCCCAGACGAACAGGCCGATACCGGCGGCTTGCTCAGCGCTCAGGGCCTTGCGCGCCATCAATCCGGCCACCGTGGCGCGGGCATTGAGGCTGCCGGCCTCGGCTTGTATGTGGTCGGTGAGGCGCCAATAGAGTTCGCCTTGCAGCAGCAGGTCCAGCGGTTGCGCAAGTTTTTGAGGGATGGCGGCGATCTGGCGCGCTGAGGCAGTCCAGTCGTGGCCGGTTATCCCGTCACCACGACTGATCGCCTGGTGCAGCCAGCCGTTGCGATAGATCAACGTCACTGCCACGCCGTCGACTTTGGGCTGAATCCACACATCCCCGCGATCTTTTAGCCAGGCTTCGACGGCGCGCCCATCGCGCAGTTTTTCCAGGCCTGTGTGGGCGATGGGGTGGGCAACCGTGCCGCCGGCCGTACGCAGCGGTTCGGCTGAAGGGCCTGAGTCAAAACACTCGCGCCATTCCGTCAGTCGCGCGCGGGATTGATCGTAGAGTTCATCGGCGATCAGCGATCGGCCTTCACGGTGGTAGCTGTCGTCCCAACGATCGATTTGCTGCTGCAGGGTGGTGATTTCATCCTGCGCACGGGCAGGTGGCCAGTCGGGGCACTCGGAAGCATTGGCGGTCAGGCAGGTGAGGGTCAGCAGGAAACCGAAAAACAGGCACAGATTGGGCAGCATCGAGAGCGTCCTTGCTCGTTGGGATGCTTTCAAGGCTAGTCAGTTTTCGGGTGTAGGGTGCGGGGGTGTAATTCTGCGTGTTTCGAGGCCACATGAAAAAGCCCCGCACGGCGAACCGTGCGGGGCTTTGGGTTCAACCGGGGAGGTCTTACAGGCCGGCAGCAGTACGCAGAGCGTCGGCGCGGTCGGTTTTTTCCCAGGTGAACGTGGTGAACGTATCGTTGCCCACGGTTTTGGTTTCCGGGGTGCGACCGAAGTGGCCGTACGCAGCGGTGTCCTGGTACATCGGGTGCAGCAGGTCGAGCATGGTGGTGATCGCGTATGGACGCAGGTCGAACACTTCACGAACCAGTTTGACGATCTTGTCGTCGCTGATCTTGCCGGTGCCGAAGGTGTTCAACGAAATCGAAGTCGGTTGAGCGACGCCGATTGCGTAGGAAACCTGGATCTCGCAACGCTCGGCCAGGCCGGCAGCCACGATGTTCTTGGCCACGTAGCGACCGGCGTAGGCCGCCGAACGGTCAACCTTCGATGGATCTTTACCGGAGAACGCGCCGCCGCCGTGACGGGCCATGCCGCCGTAGCTGTCAACGATGATCTTGCGACCGGTCAGACCGCAGTCGCCCACCGGGCCACCGATGATGAACTGGCCAGTCGGGTTGATGTGGAACTGGGTGTCTTTGCTCAGCAGTTCGGCAGGCAGTACATGCTTGACGATCAGCTCCATCACGCCTTCGCGCAGGTCTTTGTAGGACACGTCAGGGTTGTGCTGGGTCGACAGTACAACGGCGTCGATACCGACAACCTTGCCGTTTTCGTAGCGGCAGGTGACTTGCGACTTGGCATCCGGGCGCAGCCAAGGCAGCAGGCCGGACTTGCGGGCTTCGGCCTGGCGCTGAACCAGTTGGTGCGAGAAGGTGATCGGTGCTGGCATCAGCACGTCGGTTTCGTTGCTGGCGTAGCCAAACATCAGGCCCTGGTCGCCGGCGCCCTGATCTTCAGGCTTGGCACGGTCAACACCCTGGTTGATGTCGGGGGACTGCTTGCCGATGATGTTCATCACGCCGCAGGTCGCGCCGTCGAAGCCGACATTGGAGCTGTTGTAGCCGATGTCGAGAATCACGTTACGGACGATGTCTTCCAGATCGACCCAGGCCGACGTGGTGACTTCACCTGCGATGATTGCCACGCCGGTTTTCACCAGAGTCTCGCACGCCACGCGGGCGAACTTGTCTTCAGCAATGATGGCGTCCAGCACCGCATCGGAAATCTGGTCGGCGATTTTGTCCGGATGCCCTTCAGACACGGACTCGGAGGTGAAGAGGGAGTATTCGCTCATCTCGATTGTTTCCTGAATTTACCGATGGTGAGTGTCGCCAGCCGGTCGCTGAAAATGGCGGACCTGAATCTGGAAACCATTACGTAAGCCTACATAGAGGCTTTCCCCGGGAACGAGTCCCGCAGCGGTGGCCCAACGGGCCAGATCGTCCTGTTCAAACCCCAACCAGAGATCACCGCAGGCCTCCCTGGCCCAACTCTGGTTGTGGCTACATAACTCTGTCACTAACAGGCTACCGCCTGGTTGCAGCAAGGCGGCCATGTGCTTGAGTGCTTCGGCCGGTGCAGCAAAATGGTGCAGCACCATGTTCAGTACAACGCAATCGGCCTGAAGGCTTACACCGTTCAATGCATCGGCCAATTGCAGGCTGACGTTAGCCAGCGTTTCACGTTCGCAGACCTGACGGGCCAGTTCGAGCATCGCCGGGCTATTGTCCAGCGCGGTGACTTGAGTGAAGCGCCGCGCCAGTTCCGGCAGAAAACCGCCATCGCCGGGGCCCACTTCGATGGCCGTGGCACCAGCGCCGAAGCCCAGTTTGTCGAGCAATGCCACCACGCTTTCGCGGTATTGCGGCAGGCCGGCGATCAAGTCTTGCTGGGCGCGAAACTTCTCCGCCACCCGTGAGAAAAAGTCCTGGCTGGCCGCAGCTCGTTGCCCATGGACCTGAGCGATCCGCGCCTGAACATCAGGCGGCAGGGTCAGGTTGTCCACTTCTTCCATCAGCGCGGCATGCAGCTTGCCGCCCAACAGGTCGGTATGGGGCAGGGCGCGGCGGTAGAAAATCGCATTGCCTTCACGGCGGGTCGCCACCAATCCGGCCTGGGCCAGTACCTTGAGGTGATGACTCATGCCGGACTGGCCGATGCCGAAAATCTGCGCCAGTTCCAAAACGCCGAACGAATCGTTGGCCAGCGCGCGCAATACATTCAGCCGCAAAGGATCGCCGCCGGCCTTGCACAGGGCCGCCAGCTCATCGCAATCGTCATGTTGAATGGAAGGCACGCGCAAATTCATAAGGCCAGCAGTCTAGTGACGGTCAGAAAACACCGCAAGGGCAATATCAAAAAGTTTTGATATTGCTCGATAGATGGCACTTCTTAACGTTAGCTTCAGTCAACAAACCGACAGCGGAAAGGATTCATCGGCCGAATACGTCGTTATCCATTGGAAAAACGCCTTCAGATCACGATCTGTCATTGCCCCGAGGCCGGTGGGTGAGGGAAAATGCTCGCCTTTTTTCCGTTTCGTTTTATTCACTCTCGATTCAATATCCGCAGGAGATCAGCGATGCCCAGCCGTCGTGAGCGTGCCAACGCCATTCGTGCCCTCAGCATGGATGCCGTGCAAAAAGCCAACAGCGGCCATCCCGGTGCCCCTATGGGCATGGCGGATATCGCCGAAGTACTTTGGCGTGACTACCTGAAGCACAACCCGAGCAATCCATCGTTCGCCGACCGTGACCGTTTCGTACTGTCCAACGGCCACGGCTCGATGTTGATCTACTCGCTGCTGCACCTGACTGGCTACGACCTGTCGATCGATGACCTGAAAAACTTCCGCCAGCTGCACAGCCGCACTCCGGGTCACCCGGAATACGGCTACACCCCAGGTGTTGAAACCACCACCGGTCCACTGGGCCAAGGCCTGGCCAACGCGGTCGGTTTCGCCCTGGCGGAAAAAGTCCTGGCGGCGCAGTTCAACCGTCCTGGCCATAACGTCGTCGATCACCACACCTATGTGTTCCTGGGTGATGGCTGCATGATGGAAGGCATTTCCCACGAAGTCAGCTCCCTGGCCGGTACGTTGGGCCTGGGCAAACTGATCGCCTTCTACGATGACAACGGCATCTCCATCGACGGCGAAGTCGAAGGCTGGTTCACCGACGACACGCCGAAGCGCTTCGAATCCTACAACTGGCAAGTGATCCGCAACGTCGATGGTCACGACCCGGAAGAAATCAAGATCGCCATCGAAACCGCGCGCAAAAGCGCACAACCGACGCTGATCTGCTGCAAGACCACCATCGGCTTCGGTTCGCCGAACAAGCAAGGCAAGGAAGATTGCCACGGCGCCCCGTTGGGTGACGCGGAAATCGCCCTGACCCGTGAAGCGCTGAAGTGGAACTACGGCCCGTTCGAAATCCCGGCCAACATCTACGCCGAGTGGGACGCCAAGGAAGCCGGCCGCGCTGCCGAAGCCGAGTGGGATCAGCGTTTCGCCGCTTACTCCGCCGAGTTCCCTGAGCTGGCCAACGAACTGGTTCGTCGTCTGAGCGGCGACCTGCCGACCGATTTCGCCGAGAAGGCCCAAGCCTACATCGCTGAAGTTGCGGCCAAGGGCGAATCTATCGCCAGCCGTAAAGCCAGCCAGAACGCCCTGAACGCGTTTGGCCCGCTGCTGCCGGAACTGCTCGGCGGTTCGGCTGACCTGGCCGGTTCCAACCTGACCCTGTGGAAAGGCTGCAAAGGCGTCACTGCCGAAGACGCCAGCGGCAACTACATGTACTACGGCGTTCGCGAGTTCGGCATGAGCGCGATCATGAACGGCGTGGCCCTGCACGGCGGCCTGGTGCCTTACGGCGCGACCTTCCTGATGTTCATGGAATACGCCCGCAACGCGGTACGCATGTCGGCGCTGATGAAGAAACGCATCGTCTATGTGTTCACCCACGACTCCATCGGTCTGGGCGAAGACGGCCCGACTCACCAGCCGATCGAGCAACTGGCCAGCCTGCGCTGCACGCCGAACCTCGACACCTGGCGTCCGGCTGACGCCGTTGAATCGGCGGTGGCCTGGAAGTTCGCCCTGGAGCGTGACGACGGCCCTTCGGCGCTGATCTTCTCCCGTCAGAACCTGCAGCACCAAACCCGCAATGCGATCCAGATCGAAGAGATCGCCCGTGGCGGTTACGTGTTGAAGGACTGCGCAGGCGAGCCTGAGCTGATCCTGATCGCTACCGGTTCGGAAGTCGGCCTGGCCGTTCAAGCCTTCGACAAACTGACCGAGCAAGGCCGCAAGGTGCGTGTGGTTTCGATGCCGTGCACCAGCGTCTTCGAAGCCCAGGACGCCGGCTACAAGCAATCGGTTCTGCCGTTGCAGGTCAGCGCGCGTATCGCCATCGAAGCTGCTCACGCAGACTACTGGTACAAGTACGTGGGCCTGGAAGGCCGCGTGATCGGCATGACCACCTACGGTGAGTCGGCGCCTGCGGCGGCCTTGTTCGAAGAGTTCGGCTTCACCCTGGAAAACATCCTGGGTCAGGCTGAAGAGTTGCTGGAAGACTGATCCAGAAAATGCGTCGTCTGATCTGACGCTATCGCGAGCAGGCTCGCTCCCACAGGGATCTACCCCGTCCATGTGGGAGCGAGCCTGCTCGCGATGACGATGGAACATTCAACACAACACTGACGCATTCACCCAGGGAATCGAGAACCTCATGCCTCAACCGCGTCCTTACAAAGTTGCACTCAACGGCTACGGCCGGATTGGTCGTTGCGTCTTGCGTGCGTTGTTTGAGCGAGGCTCGGCGGCTGGGTTTGAAATTGTCGCGATCAACGATCTGGCCGACATGGCCAGCGTCGAATACCTGACACGCTTCGACTCCACTCACGGGCGGTTTCCCGGTGAAGTAAGGGTTGAGGGCGATTGTCTACATATTAATGGCGACTGCGTGAAGGTCCTGCGCAGTGCCACCCCCGAAGGCATCGATTGGGCGTCGCTGGGCGTCGATCTGGTACTGGAATGCTCCGGCGCTTACCACACCCGTCAGGATGGCCAGCGTTTTCTCGACGCCGGTGCGCCAAGGGTGCTGTTTTCCCAGCCGATGGCCAGTGAGGCGGATGTCGACGCCACTGTCGTCTACGGCGTGAACCAGGATTGCCTGACCGGCGACGAACTGCTGGTGTCCAACGCGTCCTGCACCACCAACTGCGGCGTACCGCTGTTGCGCCTGCTGGATCAGGCCATTGGTCTGGAATACGTGTCGATCACCACCATCCACTCGGCGATGAACGATCAGCCGGTGATCGACGCCTATCACCACGAAGACCTGCGCCGCACCCGTTCGGCGTTCCAGTCGGTGATTCCGGTGTCCACTGGTCTGGCGCGAGGCATTGAACGCCTGCTGCCGGAACTTGCCGGGCGAATTCAGGCCAAAGCCGTGCGGGTGCCGACGGTTAACGTGTCTTGCCTCGACATTACGATGCAGACCGTAAGTGATACCGACGCCACCGAGGTCAACCGGATTCTGCGCGAGGCCGCCTCCCATGGCCCGCTCAAAGGCCTTCTGGCCTACACCGAGTTGCCTCACGCCAGTTGTGATTTCAATCATGACCCACATTCGGCCATCGTCGATGCCAGTCAGACCCGCGTTTCCGGCCCAAGGCTGGTGAACATCCTGGCCTGGTTCGACAACGAATGGGGTTTTGCCAACCGAATGCTGGACGTTGCAGAACACTATTTGCAAACAGCTGCACCACAACCACAACCTGCTCTCTAAAACAGCTATCCAGGAAATGCGACCCATGACCGTGTTGAAGATGACCGACCTCGATCTGCAAGGTAAGCGCGTACTGATCCGCGAAGACCTCAACGTCCCAGTCAAGGATGGTGTTGTCACCAGCGATGCGCGAATCCTGGCTTCGCTGCCGACCATCAAGCTGGCCCTGGAAAAAGGCGCGGCCGTGATGGTCTGCTCGCACCTTGGCCGTCCGACCGAAGGCGAATTCTCGGCCGAGAACAGCCTCAAGCCAGTGGCTGACTACCTGAGCAAGGCGCTGGGCCGCGAAGTGCCGCTGGTGTCCGATTACTTGGGCGGCGTCGACGTGAAAGCCGGCGACATCGTGTTGTTCGAAAACGTGCGCTTCAACAAGGGCGAGAAAAAGAACGCCGACGAACTGGCCAAGCAATACGCCGCCCTGTGCGACGTGTTCGTGATGGACGCCTTCGGCACCGCTCACCGCGCCGAGGGCTCGACCCACGGCGTGGCCAAATTCGCCAAAGTCGCCGCCGCTGGCCCATTGTTGGCCGCCGAACTGGACGCGCTGGGCAAGGCTCTGGGCTCCCCGGCTCAGCCAATGGCCGCCATTGTTGCCGGCTCCAAAGTGTCGACCAAACTCGACGTGCTCAACAGCCTGAGCCAGATCTGTAACCAGCTGATCGTCGGTGGCGGCATCGCCAACACCTTCCTCGCCGCTGCCGGTCACCCGGTTGGCAAATCGCTGTACGAGCCGGACCTGCTGGACACCGCCCGTGAAATCGCGGCGAAAGTCAGCGTGCCACTGCCAGTGGACGTGGTGGTCGCCAAGGAATTCGCTGAAAGCGCGACCGCGACTGTCAAACTGATCGCCGACGTGGCTGCAGACGACATGATCCTGGACATCGGCCCACAGACCGCGGCGAATTTCGCCGAGCTGCTGAAGTCGTCCAAGACCATCCTGTGGAACGGCCCGGTAGGCGTGTTCGAATTCGACCAGTTCGGCAACGGCACCAAAGTGCTGGCCCAAGCCATCGCTGAAAGCTCGGCATTCTCTATTGCCGGCGGTGGCGACACTTTGGCGGCTATCGATAAATATGGCGTTGCCGATCAAATCTCCTACATTTCTACCGGCGGTGGCGCGTTCCTCGAATTCGTCGAAGGCAAAGTGCTGCCGGCCGTTGAAGTCCTGGAAAGCCGGGCCAAGGCCTGAGGTCGCCGATTTGACCAGGCAAAGGAGTGTTCACATGGTCAGGACATTAATGCTGTTGATCGCCGCGGGCATGCTGGCGGCTTGCGGGAGTAACCCGAAAGCCACGCCGGAACCCGCGCCTTCCGCGACGGATAAAGGCTGCTATCAGGCCGACTGGCAAGCGGAAACCAACCCGGTGATCAACAAGCGTTCCGGGCCCGACGGCCTGGACAAATACGAGACACAGACCCCGGCCAAGGAACATGGCTGCCCTTGACGGGTCTGACTCTTTAACTCGAGGCTGGCGGCGTGTGCTGTCAGTCGAGGAGCACGGATGAAACGCTTTATTGCCGTTGCGGCACTGGCATTGTTGGCGGGTTGTTCAAATTTCGACCTGTTCAAGCCTGCCCAATCAACGGACAGCTGGATCACCTGGACGTGCGACAGCCAGGCCAAAGTGCTCTGGCGCTACACTGATGTGAGCCGCAAGGAAGTCGATGTTCGTTTGGGCGGCGCCGATCAGGTCTACCGCCTGAAGCTTGAACCGGGCGCTGAAGGTTCGCTGTACGGCAACGACATGCTGGCGTTTCACGTAAAAGGTGAGGAAGGCCTGGTGTACTGGGTCGCCACCAATGATTTGATTGGCCGCGGTTGTAAAGCACAGTAATTGACACACCACGGACCTAATGTGGGAGCGAGCCTGCTCGCGATAGCAGTCTGACAGTCGCTGCACTGTTGACTGCAAGACCGCTATCGCGAGCAGGCTCGCTCCCACAGAGTTCTGTGTAGTTCTTGAGATTTAGGCATCACCGAATCCGCAGCCCGGGCCAACCCCCGATCTGCAATAACTTGAATAGCCGCCGCCGCTACGGCAGGCTGGCACGATTAACGACCCTCAACCGGGAGAGACACACACAATGGCACTTATCAGCATGCGCCAGATGCTGGACCACGCAGCCGAGTTCGGCTACGGCGTTCCAGCCTTCAACGTCAACAACCTTGAGCAGATGCGCGCCATCATGGAAGCCGCTGACAAGACTGACTCCCCGGTGATCGTCCAGGCTTCGGCCGGTGCTCGCAAATACGCAGGCGCCCCGTTCCTGCGTCACCTGATCCTGGCGGCCATCGAAGAATTCCCGCACATTCCGGTGTGCATGCACCAAGACCACGGCACCAGCCCTGACGTCTGCCAGCGCTCCATTCAACTGGGCTTCAGCTCGGTGATGATGGACGGTTCCCTGGGCGAAGACGGTAAGACCCCGACCGACTACGACTACAACGTGCGCGTTACCCAACAAACCGTAGCCATGGCTCACGCCTGCGGCGTATCGGTAGAAGGCGAACTGGGCTGCCTGGGCTCGCTGGAAACCGGCATGGCCGGTGAAGAAGACGGCATCGGCGCCGAAGGCGTTCTGGATCACAGCCAAATGCTGACCGACCCGGAAGAAGCCGCGGACTTCGTCAAACGCACCCAAGTCGACGCCCTGGCCATCGCCATTGGCACCAGCCACGGCGCGTACAAGTTCACCAAGCCGCCTACCGGCGACGTGCTGGCCATCGACCGCATCAAAGAAATCCACAAACGCATCCCGAACACCCACCTGGTGATGCATGGTTCGTCTTCGGTTCCGCAAGAGTGGCTGGCGATCATCAACCAGTACGGCGGCGACATCAAAGAAACCTACGGTGTACCGGTTGAAGAAATCGTCGAAGGCATCAAGCACGGCGTGCGCAAGGTCAACATCGATACTGACCTGCGTCTGGCGTCCACCGGTGCGATGCGTCGGTTGATGGCGACCAACCCGAGCGAGTTTGATCCGCGTAAGTTCTTTGGCGCGACTGTGACGGCGATGCGTGATGTGTGTATCGCTCGTTATGAAGCGTTTGGTACTGCCGGTAATGCTTCGAAGATCAAGCCGATCTCGTTGGAAGCGATGTTCCAGCGTTACCTGAAAGGCGAGTTGAACGCTAAGGTGAACTAAGCCTTAGAATTTGACCCGTGTTGTGAAGAACCCGCCGAGAGGCGGGTTTTTTCTGGGCAGGGATTTTTGCGCACAATAACTACCCAAAAGTCAGAGAAAATGGCGCTGCCACTTGCTCAATGGCACTGACCACATGAGGCGCCTGTTCCCGATACTCAGGATAGCGTTCAAGTACTGCTTCAACCGAGGCAAGCAATTGCTGAATGCGCTCCTGAGGTCGCTCGATCTCACAGGTGCGCGCAAACTCAAGCAGTCCTTGCCGCGAGGCAAACATTGACTTGTTGCCCGCCAGATCCAAAGCCAAAACATCTTCCGGAATATAGGCCGTGGTGTTAACGATGTCGTAGGCCGGCGCCAGGCGTGCATCGCGTTGCGTAGGATCGGAATAGAGCAATCCGAAGTTTTTCAAATGAGCGTCGCCATTCCCGACAATACAGCTCAGGGCAACGCTATCGAAGAGTTGATCAAGGGAGGTGCGTAAATGCTTAGTCGGGCAGAACACACGAATAGCCTTGGCGATTGCCGCATAGCTTTTGCTGTACTTCTGGTTAGCCGATAGCCCCATCAACACCGCCATGTCTTCAAATCCAATTGGGTTGAGCTGGTCGTCGCGATCAAAGCGACGCATGACAAACAGCTTGGCATTATCGGAAAGGTAAAACGGCGGAACGGGAATACCGGCCTCCTTCGCAATGGACATGCAAAGGAACTCGTTGATTGCCAGACCGGGAAATTCGTCTCGGCCACTTTTGATAATCAGGTCCGAGGTTTTCGATGTCACCCGTGGCAATCCGGTTTCCAGGCGTTCCGGTACCAACACTTTGGGTTGAACGCCAGAAATGCCGGCACGCAGGATGTAGCGATCAAGAATGTCAGCGAAGATATCTTCCGTGCCGTCCCATGTCAGAATCTCTTCGAGTTTCTCCCCCGGAAATTGTTGCTCCTCCAGCAAGGCGTCAACCGTTTCAGACCGCAGTTGCACCCTGCCAATGGGCGAAGTGCTGCCGGAAAGCGCCAGCAAAAGCATCGGATCGACATTCACGGTCTTAGCCAATCGATTGCGCAGTTGCTCCAATACATAGCCTTCCGGCAGATTCATCTGAAAAACAGGATGGAGTTCGCGCCGACGAAACTCGTCATGCCTTACTGGCATCGACAAGCTGATAGCCATTTCTGGCGATGCATCTTCGTGATAACGGAATGTGAAGTCTTCGGCATCGCTGAAAAGCCTGCCGCTACGCCCCTCAGGCGTGCTGACTTTGAGAGAGGACATCTTCATTCGAATAAATCCCCAAGCTCTTCAAGGGTCGGCATAGCAGCTGGAACGACAGCAAGCTCACAATCCAGAGCGCCAAGGACGCGCGCATAGGCGATCATGCCGACAGACAGAGTACCTTTCTCTACTGCGATGACTTTGTATCGTGTCAGTCCCGCGAGGTCGGCAAGCTGTGCTTGCGTCAGACCGCGATTTATACGTTTTTCGCGTATTTGGTTGCCGAGACGGCTGATCAACAGAAAATAATCCATGTTCCGCTTCCGTAACACTCATAGCTGAATGTAGCGTATACGCAACATGTTATCAACGTCGTATCTAAGTCCACGGCCATCGGCGACACGGGATCGTAGAGCGTCAAAACCCACCAACGCATCCCGACACCGACGAAAGGAAACACCCATTAGCCGGTCTCGAGTCAGGTTAATGGGCGTCCTTTTGTTTGTTCTTTGGTATTTGAAAGGCGAGTTGAACGCTAAGGTGAACTGAGCCTGAGCGTTAAGCTGCGTTGATAAAAACCCGCCGAGAGGCGGGTTTTTTATTGGGGGCAAGTTTGCTTGCCTCGCACCAGTCGAGCCGCGATTACTCTTTCGGTTCGACGTGATCCAGCGCCTGATTCACCGCCAGTTCACCGAGCATGACCACTTGCGCAATGCCCAGTAGGGTCTTGCGATGTGAGGTTTCCAGCAGCGCGGCGAAATTGTTGAGCATGAGGGTGGCCGACCCGAGTGTTTCGCTGGCGTTGGCCAGCAGGGCTTCGGTGTTGTACTTCGGATTGGCCAAGTACATGGGCTCGGGTTCGTGGGTGGTGGCCATGATCTGGGCGGCCGGGTTGAGGTAATGGTCGAGGGCGCGCTCGGCGGCTTCGTAGAATTTTTTTGAATCGGGGGATTCGTAGGGGGATGCCGGGTCTGTGACCGGCGGATTTGGAGTTGGTTTGAACATTGGAATGGTATACCTCTCAGTAGAGCCGCAACCAATCTCGCTACTAAACGAAATGGGTGGCAGCTGTGCGCAAGTTAGTAGACCGGACACCAATCCAAAATCCGGCGCACCCTAGGGCGCCATGCGCACAGCCACCATCAAGCGCAGGCGTAAGCCTGACTGAATGGCACTTGTGCAGCCATTGAGGAAAGGTAGAGCGGGCTACTAAACCCGATCACTGCGAATCAGTGACACGAATCAAGTTACCGATGGCCTCCCAGACGCACAAGTCGGCGGATTCTGGCGTACCTGTAGGCGGTGACGCAAGCCGTTGTAGGCCTCATGAAGTAACGCTGAGTGTCTTTAAACGTTGGCGTTTAAGTGGGGGCTGTGGCGAGGGGGCTTGCCCCCGTTCGGCGGCGTGGCCGCCGTAAACTGGGTGGCGCGGTGCATCAGCAGGAATGGGGTGGCAGGGTTTGGGGCTGCTATCGCAGCCCAACGGGGGCAAGCCCCCTCACCACAATGGGTGGATTCCTACGAGGCTATGGAGGATCGTCGCCTTAGATATCGTGATCGATATCCAGCTTGCTGAACGTCACTTCCCCGCCTTCAGTGGTGTACCCGGTGTTGTCCTGCACATAAACCCCAGCCTTGAAGTACAACAGTTTGTCACGCCACATCGTGCTGATGTCGGTGTCCCACTGGTAGCCCGCCGCGCTGATGCCCAATGCACCACCCGGGCTGAGGTGGATGAGGTAGGAGAATTCCTGATTGAGTTTCACGCCGGTGGCGATGGTGATGACCCGGGCGGTGTCGTCGTCGGGGTGCATGCGGACTTTGGCGACGATGTTGCCGGTCGCGCTGTAGTCCTTGTATTGATACTCGACCTTCACCATGGGCTTCTGGCTGTTGAAGGCGTGGATCTGGCCAATGACGATCTTGCCCGAGCTGGGCACCTGGCTGACCGAGAGGGTGGCACGCAGGGAGTTGTCTGCGTCAGGGTAGTACCAGTTTTTCAGCGTGCCGTTGCTGTAGGTTTCGCGCAGTTCGGTGCGCGGGTAGATCGCGTTTTCGGTTTTGGAGCCGGTTACCGGGGACCAGAAAAACAAGGTGCCGGTGTCGGAGTGGAAGTATTGATCCTTGAAACCGTCTACCAGCTTGGCTGTTTCGACGGTGTACGGCGGACTGCCGACAGGAACGCTGAGGTTCCAGGTTGCGAGATCGATCATAATTCAAGCTTCCACATTTTTTACTGCACGTGCGTGCCAGAAGCTCTAGCTCGCGCCTTCTAGGCGGTCTTTATAAGCGCTGAAAGCCTGTTTGTTAATGCCCGTCCGGCAGTTGGTTGGCGTCAACATCCTGTCGAAATGCCATCCTTCCCGGTTTATAAGGCTTGTAGGACTTACCGTTAGTCGGCTATATGAAACTTTACCGAAGTGATAGCAAACCAGCGGCTTCTGCTTTCCTGGATCCGGGTCTAGAGTGAAGTCGCATATGTGACCGGTTTTAACAAAAGGCCGGCCTGACGTCCCGAACAAGAGATGCAGCATGGAATGCGCACAACCTACGCCAGCTGAAGGCAACTCAATCCTGTTAATTGTCGATGATTACCCTGAAAACCTGATCAGCATGCGTGCGTTGCTACAACGCCAGGACTGGCAGGTCATGACCGCGGCTTCCGGTTTTGAAGCCCTTGGCCTGTTACTCGAACACGATGTCGACCTGGTGCTGCTGGATGTGCAGATGCCGGGCATGGACGGTTTCGAAGTGGCGCGCTTGATGCGTGGCAGCCAGCGAACCCGTCTCACGCCAATCATTTTTCTTACCGCCAACGAACAATCCCAGGATGCCGTGATCAAGGGCTACGCCAGTGGCGCGGTGGACTACCTGTTCAAACCGTTCGACCCGCAAATTCTCAAACTCAAAGTCCAGGCCCTGCTCGAGCACCAGCGTAATCGCCGCGCGTTGCAGCGGTTGAGCCATGATCTGGAAGTGGCCCGAGCCTTCAATGCCTCGGTGCTGGACAATGCGGCCGAAGGCATTCTGGTGGTGAGTGAGGACGGGCTGATTCGCTTCGCCAACCCGGCGATGTCTCGCTTGCTCAATGCCACGGTGAACGACCTGCAAGGCAAAGAGTTTCTGGATTTCCTGCAAAAACCGCACATCCCGATCTGGGCCGATTCCGAGTTGTTTGCCGGTTACAAACGCGGTGAAACCCTGCGCCTGCACGATGCGCTGCTGCGCACCGCGCCCGGTCAGCAAGTGCCGGTGGCGTTGTCTTGCGCGCCGTTACCCGCCGAACAACATGCGATGGTGGTGACGGTGCTGGATATGTCGGTGGTGCACCATCTGCATCAGCAGCTTGAGTTTCAGGCAGTGACCGATCCTCTGACCGGGCTGCTCAATCGGCGGGGGTTCTACCAGACTGTTGAAAATCTGCTGCTGCGCGGTGAACGGTCCGACAGCACCTGGGTGCTGTTGTACCTGGACCTCGACGGTTTCAAACGGGTCAATGATTCTCTCGGCCACGATGCCGGTGACCGGGTGCTGCGCTGGGTGTCCGAGCAGTTGAAGGCTTGTCTGCGGCCCTTCGATATTCTGGCGCGGATGGGCGGCGATGAGTTCACTGCGCTGCTGGATCTTGAACTTCCCGAGCAGGCGGCAAAGATTGCCGAGAAACTCATCGAGCGGGTGTCGATCTGTCAGCAGATCGAAGGCATGGACATCGCCTTGGGCGCCAGTATCGGCATCGCCACTTATCCCGATTGCGGGGCTAATCTGGACGGGCTGATGCGCGCTTCCGACATTGCCATGTACGAAGCCAAACGCGCCGGGCGTCAGCAATATCGCTTCTACGATCACGAAATGAACGGTCGGGCGCGCTCGCGGCTGATGCTTGAAGAAAGCGTGCGCACGGCCATCGAGAACCGCGATTTCAACCTGGTGTATCAACCCCAGGTAGCGATTGCCGATGGCCAGATCCGCGGGTTCGAAGCGTTGCTGCGCTGGCAGCACCCAAGTGTCGGCGATGTGCCGCCAGGGCTGTTTTTGCCGTTGCTGGAAGAGGCGCGGTTGATCAGTCGCCTGGGAAGCTGGATTTACCATCGCGGGGCCAAACAGCGAAAAGCCTGGGAAACCTTGTTTGCCGAAGACCTGGTGCTGGGCGTCAGTTTGAGCAATACGCAATTCGGTTTGCCCAATCTGGTCACCGAGCTGCGTCAGGTGCTGGAACGCCATGGCCTGAAGCCGCAGCAGCTGGAAGTCGAGGTCACGGAAGAGGCCTTGATGTCTAACCCCGACGAGACCCGCAAACAACTGCGTTTGCTGCGCAATCTGGGGGTGCGGGTGGCGCTGGATGACTTCGGCTCCGGGGCTTGTTCGCTGGCGCATTTGCGCGACCTGGAACTGGACACGCTAAAGCTCGACCGGCATTTGATCGCCCGGTTGCCGGGCTCCGAACGGGATGCGGCGCTGGCACGCAGTGTCATCGATTTGTGCAAACGGTTAGGTCTGCTGGTGATCGCCGAAGGGGTTGAAACGGTGGCGCAATATGAGTGGTTGCAAGCCAACGGTTGCCAATATGTGCAGGGCTTTCTGGTGGCGCGGCCGTTGATGGCCGAGGACACCGGTCACTTTGTCGAGCCGTTCGACTGGGGCGCGCTGACGAGTTGAATTCGCTACACTGGCGACCTCTTCGTGACGCGTGTTGCCGCTCCAATGACTGTGTTGAAATACCTCCAGGCCTATCCCGCCGCGTTGCAGGACCAGGTGCGTCAGCTGATCGCCGAAGGTCGGCTGGGCGATTACCTGAGCCAGCGCTATCCGGAAAAACACGGGGTGCAGAGCGACAAGGCGCTATACGCCTATGCCCTGGACCTCAAGCAGGAATACCTGCGTAACGCCCCGGCCATCGACAAGGTGTTGTTCGACAACCGCCTGGACCTGACCCACCGCGCGCTCGGTCTGCACACCGCGATCTCACGGGTGCAGGGTGGCAAGCTCAAGGCCAAGAAAGAAATTCGCATCGCCTCGCTGTTCAAGGACGCGGCGCCGCAGTTTCTGAAAATGATCGTGGTGCACGAGCTGGCGCACTTCAAAGAGTCGGATCACAACAAGGCGTTCTACAAGCTGTGCGAGCACATGTTGCCGGGGTATCACCAGGTGGAGTTCGATTTGCGGGTGTACCTGACGTGGCGGGATATGCACTGAACAAATCTGCTAATTAATCGGGAGCGCATGGATGGACGTGAGCAAGACCAAGAGCAGCTTCTACCGCCGATTGTACGTGGCGTACCTGATCGACAGCGGGCTGGCCAGCAGCGTCCCGGCGTTGACCGAGGTGACCGGCATGCCTCGGCGCACGGCCCAGGACACCATCGCGGCGTTGGCGGATCTGGATATCATTTGTGAATTCGAGCAGGAAGAAGGCGCGCGCAACCATGCGGGACGCTATCGGATTCGCGAGTGGGGGGCGATTGATCGGGGGTGGATCGAGCGTAATCTGCGGCAGATTAAAGCGGTGCTGGAGTATCCCTGAGGTTTTGCGGTGTTGCAGATGACGCCTTCGCGGGCAAGCCTCGCTCCTACAGGGGGTTCACTGTTCCTGTGGGAGCGGGCTTGCCCGCGATGAGGCCCTCAAGGACGACGCATCCCGATATGCGGAATCTCATCCTCCAGGTATTCCTCACCCACCACCACAAACCCGTACCGCCCGTAGTACCCCTGCAAATGCGCCTGTGCCGAGAGGTAGATAGGCACCTCGGGCCAGTGCTTCTCGGCCTGTTTCAACGCCTGGTTCATCAACTCATGCCCAAGCCCGGCACCGCGTGCCTGGGGTGCAATGATCACTCGGCCAATCACCACGTCGCCGCCTTGTAATTCCGGGTCGAGCAAGCGTAGGTAGGCCATCAGCCGATCCCCGTCCCAACCCATCAAATGGCAGGTGTCACCTTCCAGGTCCTGACCATCGACGTCTTGATAAGCGCATTTTTGCTCGACGATGAACACCTCGGCGCGCAACTGCAAAATGGCGTACAGCTGCTCTTTGCCCAGATCGCTGTGGTGTTTGCAGACCCAATCGATTGTCATCTTCACATTCCTTGAACAACGTAGCTTCGATACTAAGCGCCCTGAGACGGGATGTCTTTATGGCAGAAGAATCTGTGATGAGGGCCAAAATGCCATCATTCATTTCTCGCGAAATTGTCTTCTTTGTGTAATCTGCAATGAAGCGCTGTGCAATGGCCTCAATGAGCTAATGTTAGGACCTGGGTTCGCCGATAGAGGGGCCTTGGAGTTTTGGCTGAAAAACACGTTGGGCAGCTCGCCCGCTAAGGATTTCTGGCATGCCGCGATTGCGTCGAGCGTTTGCTTTGATCGGATTGCTGTTGCTGACACAGACCGCGGCCGCGGAAAAGCTGCGTCTGGTAGCCGATGCCTGGCCACCCTTTACCGATGCCACGCTGGTTAATGGCGGGGTGGCTACGGACATCGTCAGCACCGCGCTGGCCCGGGCCGGTTACGCCAGCGATTTCGAACAGGTGCCGTGGGCGCGAGCCTTGCTTGGGGTCGGCGAGGGACGTTACGACGTACTGATCAACACCTGGTACACCGACGAGCGCACGAAGCTGGGGCAATTTTCCGGTGAGTACCTGCTCAACCGCGTGCGCTTTCTCAAGCGCAAAGACACGCCAATCGAATTCAGCAACCTGCAACAACTGCACACCTACCCGATAGCGGTGGTACGCGGTTATGCCTATTCGCACGAATTTGACGACGATGTGTCGTTGCAGAAAGTCCCGGTGCATAACTTCGCCATGGCCGTGCGCATGGTTGCGGCCGATCGGGTCAAGCTGACCCTGGAAGACGAGTTCGTCGCCCGGTATTACCTCGCGCGGGAATCACCCAAAGTGCGCAATGCCGTGGAGTTTCTGCCCAAGCCGTTGAGCGAGAACAGCCTGCATATTCTGGTGAGCCTGAAAAATCCGCAGCATGAACAGATCGTCGCCGGTTTCGACCGCGAGATTGCGGCGATGAAGGCTGATGGGAGTTATGAGAAGTTGCTCAGGCAGCATGGGATGTAATGGGTTTGATCCGGTGTTTGTGTTGAAGCTGCTGGCCTCATCGCGGGCAAGCCCGGCTCCCACAGGATTTGCACAAAGCTGTGGGAGCGTGGCTTGCCCGCGATGACGTCAGGCCAGTCGCCACGGCGCTCAAGTCTCGCTGGTGTCCTTGATGAGATGCGCCGCCAGCGTCCGCAACGGCCCCAGTTGCCGGCAGATCAACGCCAGTTGCGTCTGCACCAGGCGCTGCCCTTCATCGATTTCATCCGGCATCTGCTCAAGCTCATTGGCCAGCGCTTCTTCCTCATCACTCTGAATTGCAATCGGCTGTTTGCTCGCCAGACCCTGGGCGATTGCGTCGAGGCTGGCGGCCAGGCTCACACCGGCGCCGTCGATCAAGTGCTCTCGCACATCCGACGGCAGTTGGGTTTCACGGTGTGCCCCCAGGCCCGACAAATAGCTGAGCAAGGTGTGTGACAACACCAGGAAACGGAACCCGACATCCGCTTCCTTACGGAAGTGCCCCGGCTCCATCAGCATGTTGGCCAGCGTCGTCGACAACGCCGCGTCGGCGTTGTGCGCGTTGCGTCGGGCCAGGCGGTAAGCCAGGTCATCGCTTTTACCGGCGGCGTATTGCTGCATGATCTGGTGCAGGTAAATGCTGTTGCAGGTCAGGGTATTGGCCAGCACTTTGTTCAGGCGTCGCCCCTGCCAGTCCGGCAGAAACAGGAACACCGCCAGCCCCGCGATCAGGCTGCCGAGCAAGGTATCGAACAGTCGTGGCAGGAGCAGCCCGTAACCGTCGCCCACCTGGTTGAAGCAGAACAGCACCATGATCGTAATGGCGGCAGTCGCCAGGGTGTAGCGGGTGGTGCGGTTGGTAAAGAACACCACCCCGGCAACGATGGCGAAGCTCGACTGGATCAACGGGTTCGGGAACAGATCGAACAGCGCCCAGGCCACGGTCAGGCCGATGGCGGTGCCGATGATCCGCTGGCCCAGTTTGCGGCGGGTGGCGCCGTAGTTCGGCTGACAGACAAACAGCGTGGTGAGGATGATCCAGTAACCTTGCGAGGGGTGGATCAAATGCACCATCGCGTAGCCGATGCTCAATGCCAGGGGCAGGCGCAGGGCGTGGCGGAACAACAAGGACGTCGGCGTCAGCTGTGTGCGCAAGCGAATCCACACATCCTTGAGGCTGCGTGGCGAACGGTCGAGCAGGCTGCTGTCGGTGGCGTCTGCGAGCGCATCGGGGTTGCTGGCGTCGCTGAGCAAACGGTCGAGGGTGCCGAGGTTGGCGGCCAATGCCCGCAACGACCGCAGCAGACCGCGCCACGCCGGGTTGCTCTGGATGCGCAGGTGTTCGAGGGAGGCGTGCAGGTCGCTCAGGGCTTCGGCGAAGCTGGCGTCATAAGTGAACGGCTGGCGCATCTGGATCGATTCTGCCAATGCGCGGCACGCCTTGCCTTGCTGGCGCAGCAGGCGCTGACAGCGGAACAGCACGTCACTGTGGAAGAACGCCTCGGCCAGCGCGTTGTAAGGGTAGTGCGAGGAGCTGGCGCGCTCGTGGATGTCCTGGGCGAGGAAGTACAGTTTCAGGTAGCGGCTGACTTTCGCGCCCGGTCGGCCATCGCCGACCCGGTGCAGAATGATTTCCTTGGCGGCGTTCAGGGCCGCCACCACCCGACCGTTCTGCTGGGCCAGTTCCAGGCGGCGCGCTTCCACGTCCAACTGCCGGATCGGTTCGAACAGCGATGATTTCAGTTTCAGGTAATAACCCAGTTCACGGAACAACCGCGCCAGGCTCTGTTGCACCGGCTGGTTGGAAAACAGCGCCTGCCACAGCACCGAAAGCAAGCCATACCACGCCGCACCGGCCACCAGCAGTACCGGCTCGTGCCAGAAATCAGTGACCGCGCCGCCGCGCTGGTCCACGCCGATCATGGTGTAGACCGACAGAATCAGCGTCGCTGATGCAATCGCGCCATAACGTTCGCCCAGCGCGCCGAGCATGGTCAGGCAGAAACTGGCCAGGGCAAAGGCGATGATAAAGAGGATGGGGTAGGGGAAAAGCAGTTCGACGGACAGGGCCGCGACCATGAAACACACCAGCGTCACGGCCAGCGCATTGAGGCGGCCCTGCCAACTGTCGTCGGTTTCGGCCAGGGCGCTGGCGATGATCCCCAGGAACAGCGGGATCAGCAGCCCCATTTGATCCTGATACCAACACAGCGCCATGGTGCCGGTCAGGGCGATGAATACCCGAACGCTGTAACTGAATTTATCCAGCGCCCAGAGGCGACGCAGAGACTGCCGAAATGTGGTCGATGACATGAAGTGCGAAGGCCTTCCGAGGCAATGACGCTAAATTGAGCCACTAATGACGCCGACGCAATGGCGCCGATCACATCAGATAGCAAAATCTGTTCCTTCAAGCTCAACACATAACCAATGTGGGAGCGAGCCTGCTCGCGATGAGGCCGGCACATTCAACATTGATGTCGACGGTCAGACCGCTATCGCGAGCAGGCTCGCTCCCACAGATTATTGGTTGAGTCAGACGTACTGCGCCGCCGCGTAACCGGAGGCCCAGGCCCACTGAAAGTTGAAACCGCCCAGATGCCCGGTGACGTCGAGCACTTCGCCGATGAAATACAGGCCAGGGCTTTTCAGCGATTCCATGGTCTTGGACGATACCTCGCGCGTGTCGACGCCACCCAGGGTCACTTCGGCCGTGCGGTAGCCTTCAGTGCCGGCGGGCACCACTTTCCAGCTCGCCAGTTTTTCGGCGATGTCGGCAATTTCCGCGTGGGTGTACTGCTTCATCGGTTTGGAGACGAACCAGTTGTCCGCCAGCAGGTTGGCCATCTTCTTGGTGAAGATTTCACCGAGCAGGGTTTTCAATTCGCTGTTCGGGCGCTCGACTTGCTGTTGTTGCAGCCAGCTCGGTACGTCGTGATCCGGCATCAGGTTGATCTCTACCGTGTCGCCGGATTCCCAGAACGAAGAAATCTGCAAAATCGCCGGGCCGCTGAGGCCGCGGTGGGTGAACAGGATGTTCTCGCGGAAACTCTGGTCGTTGCAGCTCACCAGGCAATCCACCGACGTACCGGACAGCTCGGTGCAAAGCTCCTTGAGCTGATCGGTGATGGTGAATGGCACGAGGCCGGCGCGGGTTGGCAGCAGGTCGTGGCCGAACTGTTTGGCCACCTGATAGCCGAAACCGGTGGCGCCGAGGGTCGGAATCGACAGGCCGCCGGTGGCGATCACCAGGGATTGGCAAGTGATCTGGCCTAGCGTGGTATCCAGCAGATAACCGCTTTCGAGCTTCTCGATGGTCTGGATCGAGGTGTCCAGGTGCAAGCTGACGCCAACCTGATTGCACTCGTCGAGCAGCATGTCGAGGATGTCGCTGGATTTGTTATCGCAGAACAACTGGCCGAGTTTTTTCTCGTGGTACGGCACACCGTGTTTGGCCACCAGACCGATGAAGTCCCACTGGGTATAACGCGCCAACGCAGATTTGCAGAAATGGGCGTTCTGCGAGAGGAAATTGCCCGGTTCGGTGTACATGTTGGTGAAGTTGCAGCGGCCACCGCCCGACATGAGGATTTTCTTGCCGGCCTTGTTCGCGTGGTCGAGCAATAGCACCTTGCGCCCGCGCCCGGCGGCGGTCAGCGCGCACATCAATCCTGCGGCGCCAGCGCCAATGATCACGACTTCGGTAGAGCGCAAAACGGTGTCCTCACACAAATTTTAAATTCACCGGCAAACCAATGTGGAAGCGGCGGTGCGACGATTCGACTTGCCCGCGATGGCGGACTGACAGACAACATTGATGTTGAATGTGCTGGCCTCATCGCGGGCAAGCCCGCTCCCACAGGGAAGTGCGCTGTTCTTACAGGATGCGAACGCGCAGCGAACGGCCTTTGATTTTACCGTCGTTCAGGCGCTGCAAGGCTTGCTTGGCGATGCCGCGTTCCACGGCCACATAGGCCTGGAAGTCGAAAATCGCGATCTTGCCGACCTGGGCGCCGGGAATGCCCGCCTCACCGGTCAGTGCGCCGAGAATGTCGCCCGGACGCACTTTGTCTTTACGGCCCGCACCAATGCACAGTGTGCTCATCACTGGCAGCAGCGGCCCGGCGCCCTGGGACGTGAGGTTATCCACCTGATCCCAATTCAACGGCGACTTCTGCAGTTGCTCGATGGCCTGGGCGCGGTGGGCTTCGGACGGTGCAACCAGACTGATCGCAATGCCTTTCTCACCGGCGCGACCGGTACGGCCGACACGGTGAATGTGGATTTCCGAGTCACGGGCCAGTTCGACGTTGATCACCATGTCCAGCGCATCGATGTCCAGGCCACGTGCGGCAACGTCGGTGGCGACCAGTACCGACGTACTGCGGTTGGCGAACATCGCCAACACCTGGTCGCGGTCACGCTGTTCCAGATCGCCGTGCAGGCCGACGGCGGAGATGCCTTTGGACGTCAGGTGATCGACGGTTTCCTGAACCTGCTGCTTGGTGAAGCAGAAGGCCACGCAGGACGCCGGACGGAAGTGGCCGAGCACCTTGGTCACCGCGCTCATGCGCTCTTCCGGGGAAATCTCGTAGAAACGCTGCTCGATCTGCGTGTCGTCGTGGAACGCCTCGGCCTTCACTTGCTGCGG
The DNA here is from genome assembly GCF_024168645.1 of Pseudomonas sp. GGS8. NCBI lineage: Bacteria > Pseudomonadati > Pseudomonadota > Gammaproteobacteria > Pseudomonadales > Pseudomonadaceae > Pseudomonas > Pseudomonas sp. GGS8. The sequence goes on from NZ_JALJWF010000001.1 coordinate 2,372,063, forward strand.
ATTGCGCATGAACTTCGACGCCAGCTGCTTGATGCCCACCGGGTACGTGGCGGAGAACAGCAGGGTCTGGCGACGTTCCGGGCACTGGGCGATGATTTCTTCGATGGAATCGTAGAAACCCATGTCGAGCATGCGGTCGGCTTCGTCGAGGATCAGCGTGTTCAGGCCGTGAAGCACCAGCGAACCCTTGCGCAGGTGTTGCTGGATGCGCCCCGGAGTGCCGACGATGATGTGCGCGCCGTGCTCCAGCGAGCCGATCTGGGGGCCGAAAGACGCCCCGCCGCACAGGGTCAGGACCTTGATGTTGTCTTCGGAACGGGCCAGGCGACGGATTTCCTTGGCGACCTGGTCGGCCAGCTCACGGGTCGGGCAGATGACCAGTGCCTGACAACCGAAGAAGCGTGGATTGATCGGGTTCAGCAGGCCGATACCGAAGGCCGCGGTCTTGCCGCTGCCGGTCTTGGCCTGGGCGATCAGGTCCATCCCCTTGAGGATCACCGGCAAGCTTTGCGCCTGGATCGGCGTCATCTGGGCATAACCGAGGGAGTCGAGGTTAGCCAGCATGGCGGCGGACAGCGGCAAAGTATTAAAAGCGGTGGCGATGGTGGTCACGGGACTGGCCTGCAAAACAAAATGTCGCGCAGTGTATCAGTCCCATGGCCATTCGCCCGTAGTTTCCAGACGAGAAGTCGCCGAGCGAAGGCCAGGCAAGGCGAAAACAGGCGAGAAAGCGGAGTTGGCTTTAGTCAATGAGCATTTCGAGTCTGTTTTCAAGGCTGCATGGTCGAGCGCAGGCACTTATCGTCTGGAAACTAAGGCTCTATGTGTTCTTCCGGATGCTCGCGCCGTCCGTCCGTTCTGGACAGTTGCGAGAAGATCGTTGCAGCCAGCATCGCCATGATTCCTACCGTCACAAAAGTCAGCTGGAACGCGCCCAGCACCGTGTCCACGCCGTCGTTGCCCATCTCCGCCGTGAAGCCGCCGAGCAGCGCACCGGCGCACGCCACGCCCAGGCTCAAGGACAATTGCGCTACCACCGACAGCAAGCTGTTGCCGCTGCTGGCGCTGGCGTCGTCGAGGTCGATCAGTGTCACGGTATTCATCGCGGTGAACTGCAAGGAGTTGATCGCCCCCAGAATCGCCAACTGGCCCAGCAGCAGCCAATACGGCGTCTGCTCGCTGACCAGGCCCATGCTCGCCAGCATGATCCCCAGCGCCAGGGTGTTGCCGGTCAGCACGATGCGGTAGCCGAAACGTTCGATCAGCGGCCGCGCCACCGATTTGGCGACCATTGCCGCAGCGGCCAGGGGCAGCATGCTCATCCCGGCCTGTGACGGTGAATAACCCAGCGCCACTTGCAACAGCAACGGCACCAGGAACGGCAATGCGCCGCTGCCCAACCGGGCGAACAGATTGCCGAGGATGCCCACGGCAAACGTCCGGGTCTTGAACAGCGATGGCGCAAACAACGGATTGTCGGTGTGCCCGGCCCGCAGCCAATACGCCGCCAGACAGGCCATGCCGGCAAACAACAGCAACATCACCCGCAAGTGCGGTAAATGCAGTTCGCCGAGGCCTTCCATGGCGATGGTGATCAGCACCATCGCTGCGCCGAACAGCAAAAAGCCCAGGCTATCGAAGCGGGTGCGTTCACTGCCGCGCAGGTCGGGAATGAATTTCCACACCGCATAGCAGCCGATCACACCCACCGGCAGGTTAATCAGGAAGATCCAGTGCCAGGTCAGGTATTGCACCATCCAGCCGCCCATGGTCGGGCCGATCAGCGGGCCGAGCAGGCCGGGAATGGTGATGAACCCCATGATCCGCACGAGATCCGAGCGCGGATACGCGCGCAGCACCACCAATCGTCCGACCGGCAGCATCAAGGCGCCGCCCAGGCCCTGGATCACCCGGGCGCCGATCAGCATGCTCAGAGTGCTCGACAGGGCGCAGAGCAATGAGCCGATGCTGAACAACAGGATGGCGCCGAAGAAGATTTTCTTGGTGCCGAAACGGTCGGCGATCCAGCCAGAGGCGGGGATCAACAAGGCGACGGTGAGCATGTAGGCGATGATCACACCCTGCATGCGCAGCGGGTCTTCGGCCAGGTCCCGGGCCATGGCGGGGAGGGCGGTGTTGAGGATCGTCCCGTCGAGGGACTGCATGAAAAAGGCAATGGCCACGACCCACGGCAACCAGCGGGCGGTGACAGCGTCGAGGGGTTGGCGGTTGGGCATGGGGCCTCTTTGTCAGGTAGTGCTCGGTCCCTGTGGCGAGGGGGCTTGCCCCCGTTGGGCTGCGAAGCGGCCCCAGACCGGCAAACGCGCTCCGTCAGACAGACCGCACTCACCGGATTTACGACTGCTACGCAGTCGAACGGGGGCAAGCCCCCTCGCCACAAGGTTTTGTGTTTACAGGGTCAAGGTCAATCGGCTGACGAGCGCTCCCGGCAGCAATGCCGAAGACGTGTTGCGCTGACTGTAGGTGCTGGCCGACAACATCAGCTCGCGTTCCTCGGTCAACGCTTCCAGCTGCGAGCCGAGCAGGCTGTAGGCGCTGTCATCGAAACGCATGGTGCTGACCGGCGCCTGAATCTCGCCGTTCTCGACCCAGAAGGTCGCGAACCGTGTCATGCCGGTCAGGCGCGCCGCCGGTTGATCCGAGTAGTTCAGGTACCACAGGTTGCTGATGTACAAACCGGTGCCCAGTTGCTTGAGAATCTCGTCGTCAGGCAAAGAGCCGGCTGCCATGTTCAATGCACTTGGCGCTTCACCGCCGCCGGCGCCGTTGGCGGTCAGGCCGTATTCGGCGGCGCTGCGTGAACCGACCAGTTGCTCGCCCGCCTTGCCATCAACAATCAGCCGCAGATCGCTGCGCTGATAACCTTCACCGGAGAACGCCGGGCTCAGGGAACCGCTGACTTTTTCATCCAGAGACACCAACGGACTGAACGAACTGTCACCACCGTAGAGTTTTTGCAACGGACTGCTCTTGCTGGCAATCGACTGCGCCGAGAACCCGCCCCAGCTGAGCATGCCCATGATTTCTTCCAGGGCCGCCGGCGCGAGGTAGGCGCGGTACTGACCCGGCGCCAGTGTGCGCAATGGCCGACCCAGAAACGCCAACTGCTCACGGGCCTGCTGGAAGCGCCGGGCAAAGCCATCGCTGTTCCAGTCGTGCCCGGCGTAGCTGGCTTTCACCGCCTGACCGTTTTCATGGAACAGGCTGAAGTCGAAGTTGAAGCTGTTGGCCTGATGCCAGCCGAACGCGCCCGAGGAGCTGGCGAAGCCGCGACTGATCGGCCCGGCGGCATAGAAGCCGACCAGATCGAGCCCCTCGGCGGCTTGAGTGATTTCAGCGACCACCTGCTCGGTGTCCGGCAGCGGATGTTCCTGCACGTTATTGCTCTGCCAGTCGTCATGGTTGAGCAGCAGGTAGGGGTCCTGGGGCAGCAACGGCAGGGTTTCGCGCAACTGCTGCAGCCCCTCGGCCAGACGCTGAAGGTCGACTTCTGCATCGCCCGACAACGTGATATCGAGGTCGGCGTGGCGCCCATCGTTGATCAGTTTGAAGCCGATGCCCGCCTGCTGCACCTGCCCGGCCTGACGCACCTTGGCGTGGTTGAACCGCACGAAGGCCGACGATTCGGCGGCGTAGCTGAGGGTGAATTGCTCAGGTTCGCGAATCGCTTCGCGCAACCAGTTGACCAATGTTTTAAACGATTCGGCCTGACCTTTGAATGTGCTCATCAGGCATCTCCCCCAAACACATCAACGTTGCTGAACACACAGGCCGGCGACGCATGGCCGACGCGGATCACCTGGTTCGGTTCGCCTTTGCCGCAGTTCGGCGTGCCCAACACCTTGAAGGTGCTGGCGTCACCGACGGCGCGCAGACTCTTCCAGAATTGCGCGGAAATCGCCCGGTAATTCGGGTTCTTCACCACGCCTTTGAGTTCGCCGTTTTCGATCAACTGGCCCCATTCGCAACCGAACTGGAATTTGTTGCGCGCATCATCGATGGACCACGAACGGTTGGTGCTCATCAAAATGCCGTGCTCAATGTTGCCGATCAGTTGTTCAAGCGGCTGATCGCCGGGTTCGATGTTGAGGTTGGCCATGCGGTCGATCGGTGGACGGTTCCAGCCGCAGGCGCGGCTGTTGGCCACGCCGTCAAGGTCGGCCCGGAACTGCGAGAGTGCGCCGCCCAATGGCCGCAGCAGCAAACCTTGCTTGATCAGGAATTGCTTGCTGGCGGCGGTGCCGTCGTCGTCATGGCCATAGCTGGCGAGTTGTTCGGGGATGTCCGGGTCGAAGGTCACATTGAGCAGTGCGGAGCCGTATTGCAGGCGGCCGAAGTCTTCTGCCTTGACGAAACTGGTACCGGCGTAATTGCGTTCGTCGCCGAGGATACGGTCCAGCTCCAACGGGTGACCGATGGACTCATGAATCTGCAGCATCATCTGGTCGGGCATCAGCAACAGGTCGCGCGGGCCTTGCGGGGTGTTCGGTGCCAGCAGCAATTGCAACGCCTGGTCGGCGACTTTCGGGCCGGAGCCGATCAGGCCGCAACGGCTGATCACATCAAAGCCGCCCTGCTGACCGAAATTCTCGCGGCCCAGGGTGCGGGTCTGGCTGTCGCTGCCGTCGTAGGCGGTGACGTCCATGCTCGGGTAGACGAAGCGCTGGGCCTGGCGCAGTTCGGCGCCGGCGCTGTTGAGGTAGATCTGCTCGACGTGGGTGATACCGATGCTCGCCTGCCAGTTCACCAGGCGTTCGTCCTTGGGCACGGCGGCGGATTCGGCGCCGAGCAGTTGGTAGCAATCGCTGAGAGACGGGAAGGGCTGGTCGAGGCTCGGCGAAAAATAGTCGGCGCGGTCGCTGGAAACCGCTTGCTCACGCAAGTCGAGGAGCGCGTGGGGCTTGAGTCGACGGGCTTGTTGCTCGGCTTTCTCCAGCGCGGCTTGCAGCCCGGACTGGGACAAGTCGTTGGTCGCGGCATAGGCTTCGACGCCGTTGACCCGAACGGTTAGCATCGCACCTTCGTCCCGGCTCAGGCTCGGCGGTTTGGCGACGTTCTTGCGCACCGACAGGTACTGGCCGGACTCGCGTACATATCGCAGCGAAAAGAATTCAGCGCCCGTGCGCAACGCAGCGAAGCGCTGCTTGAGCTGGGGGTGGAAATCGAACATTCGGGAACCTCCTTGGTATGGAGCGGCGGCGAATCGATGTTGCGAGGGGGAGGGTGAAACGTTTGCGCGGGGACTAGATTAGGCCTGCGTGGGGGGTAGGATCAAGGGCGGAGCGGTGTAGGAAGGGTTTACCTGGCCTGCGGCGTCTGGTCGGACCCCATCGCGGGCAAGCCCGCTCCCACAGTGGGCTTGGGTGGATCACAAATTGCGAATCCACCCCGGAACCTGTGGGAGCGGGCTTGCCCGCGATGGGCCGCGATGCGGTGTTACGGCTTACTGCGCGGCAGGGCTCACATCCCGCAACGGCTTGCCCTTCACCGGTGCATCACCGGCCACGTAGTATTTGGCCTTGCTGCGTGGCAGTGGCTTGCGACCGCGGATCTTGTCGGCGATTTTCTCGGCCATCATGATCGTTGGCGCGTTCAGGTTGCCGGTGGTGATGATCGGCATGATCGAGGCATCGACCACGCGCAGGGCTTGCATGCCGTGCACACGACCTTCGCTATCGACCACCGCCATCTCGTCGGTGCCCATCTTGCACGAGCAGGATGGGTGGAACGCGGTTTCGGCGTGTTCGCGGATGAACTTGTCCAGCTGCTCATCGGTTTGCACGTCGATGCCCGGGCTGATTTCGCGACCACGGAAGGCATCCAGTGCAGGCTGTTGCATGATTTCACGGGTCAGGCGGATGCCATCGCGAAATTCCTGCCAGTCCTGCTCGGTGGCCATGTAGTTGAACAGGATGCTCGGGTATTCGCGCGGATCCTTGGACTTGGCCTGGATGCGGCCGCGGCTTGGCGAACGCATGGAGCCCATGTGCGCCTGGAAGCCGTGCTCTTTCACACCGTTGCTGCCGTTGTAGTTAATCGCTACCGGCAGGAAGTGATACTGGATGTTCGGCCATTCGAATTCCGGACGGGTACGAATGAAACCGCCGGCTTCGAACTGGTTGCTGGCGCCGATGCCGGTGCCGTTGAACAGCCACTCGGCACCGATGGCCGGTTGGTTGTGCAGGAGCAGCGACGGGTACAGCGAGACCGGTTGAGTGCAGGCGTATTGCAGGTACAACTCGAGGTGATCCTGCAGGTTTTCGCCAACACCTGGCAGGTCGTGGACCACCGGAATATCGAGCTTTTTCAACAGTTCGGCCGGGCCGACACCGGAGCGTTGCAGGATCTGCGGTGACGCGATGGCGCCGGAGCACAGCAGCACTTCTTTACGGGCGCGGGCTTCAACGCGTTCTTCGGCGGCGCCGATCAGGTAACGCACGCCGATCGCACGCTTGCCTTCGAACAGAATCTTGTCGGTCAGGGCGTGGGTGACGATGGTCAGGGTCGAACGCTTTTTGGCGATGTCCAGGTAACCGCGAGCGGTGCTGGCGCGACGGCCGTTCGGCGTCACGGTACGGTCCATCGGGCCGAAGCCTTCCTGCTGGTAACCGTTCAAGTCTTCGGTACGCGGATAACCGGCTTGTACGCCTGCTTCAACCATCGCGTGGAACAGCGGGTTGTTGCCGGCTTTGGGCGTGGTCACGCTGACCGGGCCGTCGCCACCGTGGTAGTCGTTCGGGCCGATGTCACGGGTTTCCGCCTTGCGGAAATACGGCAGGCAGTCGAGGTAGGTCCAGTCTTCCAGGCCTGGCAGTTTCGCCCAGTTGTCGTAGTCCATGGCGTTGCCGCGGATGTAGCACATGCCGTTGATCAGCGAAGAACCACCCAGGCCCTTGCCGCGACCGCATTCCATCCGGCGACCGTCCATGTGTGGCTCTGGATCGGTTTCGTAGGCCCAGTTGTAACGACGACCTTGCAGCGGGAACGCCAGGGCGGCCGGCATTTGCGTGCGGAAATCCAGACGGTAATCCGGGCCGCCCGCTTCGAGCAGCAGGACGGTGACGCCTTCGTCTTCAGTCAGACGGGTCGCCAGGGTATTACCGGCGGAGCCGGCACCGATGATGATGTAATCGAATACTTGGGACATTGAATGCACCCTCTTTGAAGTTGGTCAGGTCAGGCGAGTGCTCCGCACTCGATCGCGGGCAAGCCACGCTCCCACAGGGCGGGGCTGCCACAGATTTGGCGAACGACGCAAAACCTGTGGGAGCTGGCTTGCCTGCGATAGCGATCTCGCAGGCGAAGCAAATGCCGCTTTAGAACACCGAGGCGTAATCGCCCAGTTCGACCTGTACCGATTTGATGCGGGTGAAGTTGTTCAGCGAGCTGATGCCGTTCTCACGGCCCACGCCCGACTGCTTGTAGCCGCCGACCGGCATCTTGGCGTCGGACTCGCCCCAGGCGTTGATCCAGCAGATACCGGCTTCCAGCTGATGAATCACGCGGTGAGCGCGGTTCAGGTCTTTGGTGACCACGCCAGCCGCCAGGCCGAAGTCGGTGTCGTTGGCACGACGGATCACTTCTTCTTCGGTTTCGTAACTCAGGATGCTCATCACCGGGCCGAAGATTTCTTCGCGAACGATGGTCATCTCGTCGGTGCAGTCGGTGAACACGGTTGGTGCCACGAACGCGCCTTTGGCGAATTCGCCGTCGGTCAGACGAGCGCCGCCGCACAGCAGGCGAGCACCTTCTTCCTTACCTTTGGCGATGTAACCCAGCACGCTTTCCATGTGGGCAAAACTCACCAACGGGCCGAAGTTGGTGTTTTCGTCTTCCGGATTGCCGACGCGAATACGCGCAACGCGCTCAACGATCTTGGCTTCGAACGCGGCTTTCAGGTGGCTCGGCACGAACACGCGAGTGCCGTTGGTGCAGACCTGACCGGAGCTGTAGAAGTTGGCCATCATGGCGGTGTCGGCGGCGCGATCGAGATCGGCGTCATCGAAAATGATCAGCGGGGATTTGCCGCCCAATTCCATGGTCACGTCTTTGAGCGTGGAGCCGGAAGCGCTGGCCATGACCTTCTTGCCGGTGTCGGTGCCGCCGGTGAAGGAGACTTTTTCGATGCGTGGGTGCTCGGTCAGCCAGGTGCCGACTTCACGGCCACTGCCGGTCAACACGTTGAACACGCCAGCCGGAACGCCGGCTTCGGTATAGATCTCGGCCAGTTTCAGGGTGGTCAGCGAGGTGACTTCGCTTGGCTTGAAGATCATCGCGTTACCGGCCGCCAGGGCTGGCGCGGATTTCCACAGGGCGATCTGGATCGGGTAGTTCCACGCGCCGATGCCTGCGACGATGCCCAGAGGCTCGCGACGGGTGTAGACGAAAGAGGTGGTGCGCAGCGGAATCTGTTCGCCTTCGATGGCCGGTACCAGACCTGCGTAGTATTCCAGCACGTCAGCGCCGGTGACGATGTCGACGTAACGGGTTTCGGAGTATGCCTTGCCGGTGTCCAGGGTTTCCAGGGCGGCCAGTTCATCGTTGCGCTCGCGCAGGATGTCCACGGCACGACGCAGGATGCGCGAACGCTCCATGGCGGTCATCGCGGCCCAGATTTTCTGGCCCTTTTCGGCGCTGACCACTGCACGCTCGACGTCTTCCTTGGTCGCACGCTGTACGGTTGCGAGGACTTCACCGTTAGCCGGGTTGATGGCTTCGAAGGTGGCGTCGCTGCTGGCGTCGGAGTAACCGCCGTCGATGTAGAGTTTTTGCAGTTCGAAACGGGCCATAGTGTCCTCGCAAGTGCATTAAGTGGTTGGCGTTGACCACCGGGCGTGCCGTACGGCATTGGCGTCGCGGTCGGTAGCGGTTCAGGGGTTGAGCGATTATGTGTGCTCTAACTCACCTGCTTGGCCAATTGGAAATCCATGTATTCGTAAGCGATCTGGTGCGCCTGCTCAGTGTCGAAAGCATCTCCCGACAGCGCGCCGCGCAACCACAAACCGTCAATGAGGGCTGCCAGGCCACGGGCGGCGCTGCGCGCTTGATCAAGCGGCAACACACGGCGGAACTGGCAGCACAGGTTGGAATACAGACGGTGATCGTTGATCCGCTGCAACCTGTGCAAAGACGGGTGGTGCATGCTGGTGGCCCAGAAGGCCAGCCAGGTTTTCATTGCCGGGCCATTGACCTGGCTGGCGTCGAAGTTGCCTTCGATAATCACCTGGAGGTGAGCCCGTGGGCTGTTGTCCTCCAGCGCCAGACGGCGCGCGGTGACGTTCTCGCTGAGGACACTCATCAGGTACTGCGCGGTGGCCGCGATCAGGCCGTTCTTGTCCTGAAAGTAGTGACTGATGATGCCATTCGAGACACCGGCCAAACGGGCGATCAGCGCAATGCTGGCGTCCCCCATTCCGACCTGATCGACGGCCTGCAATGTGGCTTCGATCAATTGCTGGCGGCGAATGGGTTGCATACCGACCTTGGGCATCTTGCACATCTCCTTAGGCCTTCCGGTGGACGAAATACGGCTACCGGATTGAGGGCCAGTCTATTTTGTTTTGATTGAACGTTCAATCAACAAAGAATAAGATCTGCGACAATTCGTCGCTGCCTACGGGTTTTTCCTACATGTAGTTGGCGGAAAAACGACATCCGAAAGTGCTCGAAACCTAAGCAGGGCATGCTGCGAACCGATGGAGATGGACGTGTTGAATGGGCAAGACGCTCAGGGTCATGCGATGCGTCATGTACGCGCGCGCGATCTTCGAGGTCGGTTTTCAACGCTGCTGCTGCGGTCTCGGGCTTTTTTCGGGGTGTCTTTATATCACCCGCCGGTCGGCTGCCAACTAATCGATTGGTCGGGTATCGCGTTGCCTTGTGTTCTTCTCTCGCACTGCCCGGAGCATCTGTGCCATGAGTTCTGCCTCTCTAATAAAGACCCCACCCGAGAAGGTGACGGTCAACGGTTGGGTGTTCTACACCTCTACCGCGCTGATCCTGCTGTTGACCGCTATTCTGATCATCGCCCCGCAAGAGGCCGGCAGAATGCTCGGCATCGCCCAGGCCTGGTTGTCCCGCAGCTTCGGCTGGTACTACATGGTGGTGATCGCCGCCTACCTGGTTTTTGTCGTCGGCCTGGCGTTTTCGTCTTACGGCAAGCTCAAGCTGGGCAGCAAGGACGATACCCCGGATTTCAGCTACGGCGCCTGGGCGGGGATGCTGTTCTCGTCGGGTATCGGCATCTCGTTGTTGTACTTCGGTGCGTCCGAGCCGCTGGACCACTACTTCAATCCGCCGGAAGGCGCGGCCGGCAGCAACCTTGCCGCGCGTCAGGCGGTGCAGCTGACGTTCCTGCATTGGGGCCTGCATGGCTGGGCGATCTACGCCTTGGTCGGCCTGGCCGTGGCGTACTTTGCTTACCGTCATAACCAGCCGCTGGCGTTGCGCTCGGCGCTGTATCCGCTGGTCGGCGAGCGTTGGGTCAAAGGCGCGGCCGGCCATGCGGTGGACGGCTTCGGTATGTTCGTGACCTTGCTGGGGCTGGTGACGAACCTGGGGATCGGTTCGCTGCAAGTGTCGTCGGGGCTGGAAAACCTGTTCGGCATGGCGCACAGCAACACCAACCTGCTGATCGTGATCATCGTGATGAGCACCGTGGCGACCATCGCGGCCGTGTCCGGGGTGGAAAATGGCATTCGCCGTCTGTCCAACCTGAACATCGTGCTGTTCAGCGGTCTGCTGATTTTCGTGCTGTTGTTCGGTCCGACCCTGCACCTGCTCAACGGCTTTGTGCAGAACATCGGCGACTACCTGAATGGCGTGGTGCTGAAGACCTTCGACCTCTACGTGTACGAAGGCGACAGTGAGAAGTCCGACCGCTGGCTGGGTCTGTGGACCCTGTTCTATTGGGCCTGGTGGATTTCCTGGGCGCCATTTGTCGGCATGTTCATCGCGCGTATTTCCCGTGGTCGCACGGTGCGTGAACTGGTCGCCGGTGTGCTGCTGATCCCGCTGGGTTTCACCTTGGCATGGCTGTCGATCTTCGGTAACTCGGCCCTGGACCTGGTGATGAACCATGGGGCGGTGGAACTCGGGAAGACGGCGCTGGAGCAACCGTCGATGGCGATCTACCAGCTGCTTGAGCATTACCCGGCGTCGAAGGTGGTCATCGGCGTGTCGATTTTTGTCGGCTTCGTGCTGTTCCTGACCCCGGCGGACTCCGGCGCGGTGATGATGGCCAACCTTTCGTGCAAGGGCGGCAACGTCGACGAAGACGCGCCGCACTGGCTGCGGATTTTCTGGTCGGTGGTGATCACCCTGGTGACCATCGGTTTGCTGTTCGCCGGTAACTTCGAAGCCATGCAAACCATGGTGGTGCTGGCGGGGCTGCCGTTCTCAGTGGTGCTGGTGTTCTTCATGTTCGGCTTGCACAAGGCTATGCGCCAGGACGTGCAGATCGAGCAGGAGCAAGCGGAACTGGCGGCGCGTGGTCGTCGTGGTTTCAGCGAGCGTCTGACTCAACTGGATCTGCAACCGAATCAGTCGATCGTTCAGCGCTTCATGGACAAGCAAGTCAGCCCGGCGCTGGAAGAGGCCGTGGTTCAACTGCGTGGCAAGGGCCTGGACGTGCAAACGTTGCTGGGTAAAGCCAAGCGTTGCATGGGCTTGCGGATTGAGATGGAAGAGGGCAACCCGTTTGTCTACGAAGTGAGCCTGGACGGTTATCTGGCGGCGGCGAGTGAAACGGTGTCGGCCGAAAGTGCCAATGAGCCGCGCGCACGTTACTACCGCGCCGAGGTATACCTGCACAACGGCAGCCAGGACTATGACTTGATGGGCTTCACTCAGGATCAGATCACACGTGACGTGCTCGATCAGTTTGAAAGCCATCGGCAGCTGCTTGGGCGGGTTTATAGCTGAGTTGTAAGAGATGCGGTGTTTCTGTCTGAAGCACCGTGTCGCATTCATCGCGGGCAAGCCCGCTCCCACAGGATCAAGGTTGTGACACAAATATTGGTCACGACATCGACCCCTGTGGGAGCGGGCTTGCCCGCGAAGGGGCCATCACTGGCAAAGCTGATTGACCCGATACCCCATAAACAAAAACGCCGCGATCATCTCGCGGCGTTTTTTTGTCTGCTGTCTTGCTTACCCCAGGTTCTTGCCGAGCAGCGCGTGGTACAGCTCGCTGTCGCCGAGGATCCCGACCACTTTGTTGTTGTCGTGCAGCACCAGCTTGTTGCCGGTTTGGTAACGAATCTGCAGGGCATCGCGCATGCCGATGTTGGAGTCCACCAGTGTTGGTCGACGACCCAGGCCTTCAACCGCTTGGCCCGGTATCCAGTTCTGCAGGTCCAGGCTCGAGCCGTTCTGGCGTGCACCTTTGATGGTGTTGCCTTCGGCCAGGTCCAGCCACGAATCGCCGCCCGGATCCAGGCATACCGAACCGTTGATGCGTTTGCAGTTGTCCAGGGTGCGCATCAGGCTGCGACCACACAAGACGTTCAGCGGATTGGTGTGGGCGACGAAGGTGCGCACGTAATCGTCCGCAGGGTTCAGGACGATTTCTTCCGGCACGCTGTACTGGATGATCCGGCCGTCTTTCATAATCGCGATACGGCTGCCGAGCTTCAGGGCTTCATCGAGGTCGTGGCTCACGAAGACGATGGTCTTGCTCAACTTGTTTTGCAGTTCCAGCAGTTCGTCTTGCAGACCTTGGCGGATCAGCGGGTCGAGAGCCGAAAACGGTTCGTCCATCAGCAGAATGTCGGCGTCCATCGCCAGTGCGCGGGCCAGGCCGACACGCTGCTGCATGCCGCCGGAGAGTTCGTCGGGTTTCTTGTTGCGCCACTGGGTCAGGCCCACCAGCTCAAGCTTCTCGTCCACCAGTTTGCGGCGTTCTTTCTCGGGGCGACCCTGCATTTCCAGACCGAAACTGATGTTTTCGCGCACCGTCAACCAAGGCATCAGGGCGAACTTCTGGAACACCATCGCGATGCGCTTGGTGCGCATCATCTTCAGTTCCGCCGGGGTACAGGATGCGATATCGATCTGCCTGCCTTCATGCTCGACGAACAACTTGCCGCGGCTAACGGTGTTGAGGCCGTTGATGCAGCGCAACAGGCTGGATTTGCCGGAGCCGGACAATCCCATCAGTACGCAGATTTCACCTTTCTCGATGTCCAGGCTGGCCTTTTCGACACCGACGATTTGCCCGGTCTTTTTCAGGATCTCGTTGCGGGTCATGCCCTGGTCGAGGAGTTTCAGGGCCTCGCGTGGATCCTTGGAGAAGATCACGTCCACGTCTTCGAAGCGAATAATGCTCATGCGTCACCCCCTACTTTGGCTTCGGGTTGTTTGCAGATACGGTCGAGCATGATCGCCAGCAGTACGATCGCCAGGCCTGCTTCGAAGCCCAGTGCGATATCAGCAGTGTTCAGTGCGTTGACCACGGGTTTGCCCAGGCCGTCGGCGCCCACCAGTGCCGCGATCACCACCATCGACAACGACAGCATGATGCACTGGGTGATACCGGCCGCGATGCTTGGCATGGCGTGGGGCAGTTCGATTCGCGAGAGCAGCTGACGGCGTGAGCAGCCAAAGGCCTTGCCGGCGTCCATCAGTTCTTGCGGCACATCGCGGATGCCCAGGTAGGTCAGGCGGATAGGCGCGGCAATCGCGAACACTACCGTCGAGATCAGACCTGGGACCACACCCAGACCGAAGAGGGTCAGGGTAGGAATGAGGTACACGAAGGTCGGTACGGTCTGCATCAGATCGAGTACCGGGCGCATCAGTGTGTAGAACATCGGTTTGTGCGCGGCGACGATGCCCAACGGCACGCCGATGACCACGCAGACCAGGGTCGCGAACAGCACCTGGGCGAGGGTTTCCATGGTTTCCTGCCAGTACCCCAGATTGAGGATCAGCAGAAAGGAGGCAATGACGAAGACGGTCAGGCCCCATTTGCGTTGAATGAAATGTGCCAGTAGCGCGATGAGGCCGATCAATGCCAGCGGGTTGAACCAGGTCAGCGCAAAAGTCACGCCGTGGATCATCGTTTCCAGTGACACGGCGATGGCGTCGAAGGTGCTGGCGCCGTGTTGCGTCAACCATTCGACGAAGCCCGCGATGTACTGGCCTAAGGGTATTTTCTGATCAATCAGCATGGTAGTGAACGTCCGCATGCAAGGAAATAAACAGCCCGGGCGAGCTGGCTCGCCCGGCGTAAGCGATGCTTCCTAATTCAAGGCTGCGCGAGCTTGGCTTTCACGGCCTCCAGGCCTGGTTTACCGTCAATGGTGGTCACGCCAGCGAGCCAGGTATCGAGCACCTGTGGGTTCTTTTTCAGCCAGGCCTTGGCAGCCGCTTCAGGCTTCATCTTGTCGTCCAGGATGTTGCCCATCAGCGTACTTTCCATGTCGACGGTGAACTCCAGGTTTTTCAGCAGTTGGCCGACGTTGCTGCACTCTTGGGTATACCCCTTGCGAGTGTTGGTCGCAACGGTGGCAGCACCGAAATCCGGGCCGAAGTAGTCATCACCACCGGTCAGGTATTGAATCTTGAAGCGCTTGTTCATCGGGTGCGGTGCCCAGCCGAGGAACACCACGGCGGTATCGCGTTTTTGCGCACGGTCGACTTGCGACAGCATGCCCGCTTCGCTGGACTCGACGACTTTGAAACCGGCGGTTTTCAGACCGAAGGCGTCTTTGTCGATCATGCTCTGGATCAGACGGTTGCCGTCGTTGCCTGGCTCGATACCGTAGATCTTGCCGTCGAGTTCTTTCTTGAATTTGGCGATGTCGGCAAAGTCATGCAGCCCTTTGTCGTACAGCGCTTGTGGAACGGCGAGGGTGTATTTGGCGCCTTTGAGGTTGGTGCGCACGGTTTCCACGGTGCCAGCATCCCGATAGGCCTTGATGTCGTTTTCCATGGTCGGCATCCAGTTACCCAGGAACACGTCCATGTTCTTGCCGTCGGCCAGGGACTTGTAGGTCACCGGCACGGAAATCATCGTGGTTTTGGTCTTGTAGCCGAGAGCGTTGAGCACAACGCTGGTGGTCGCGGTGGTGGCGGTAATGTCCGTCCAGCCGACATCGGAGAAGTTTACGGTGCTGCACTGGGCCGGTTCTGCGGCTTGAGCCAGGAACGGCAGACTCAGCATGGCGGCCAACAACAACGACGGGGAACCTTTCATAGGGGAGACTCCTGAGTGTTTTTTTATGGCAGTGTTCCGACTGGACCACCGCACTTATCTGTTGCGGTTGGATGGCGTTTTGTAGACAGCTCTACCACGGCGCCTTGCAATCGAGTCGATACGATCATGTACCAGTGAAAATCTGACGCCTACAGGGTGCGTCGTAACCAGTACAGGGATGGTCGCATCCAGTGTCGGTGACGTCGTTTACAGCTTTTTTCAGCCCAGTTTGTCCCTCTGATCCGCAAAAAAACGGCGAAAACATTGCGTAAGAGACCTGCGGCGCTAGTGGGCATGAGTGCGTCGGTGTGAGACGTTGAACGACATGGTAAAAGCCTGATGATGCGGCCATCTCGACGGATTGCAGCTTGAGCGTAGCAGCTCCGTCACTGGGCGCTTTTGCGCCTGGAGCAGGCACATCCAGGAGTTCAGCAGTAATGGCTATCAGCGTTTTCGACCTGTTCAAAATCGGCATCGGCCCTTCCAGTTCGCACACCGTGGGGCCTATGCGCGCCGCGGCGCTGTTCGTGCAAAATTTGCGCGAGCGGGGACTTCTGGAGCAGGTGTGTCGCGTCGAAGTTCAGCTTTATGGATCGCTCTCGGCTACCGGCATCGGCCACGGCAGCGACAACGCAGTGATCATGGGGCTGATGGGCGAGTGGCCCGACGCGATCGATCCGTCGCAAATCGGCATCCGTATAGAAGCCCTGCGTGAAACCCAAACGCTATTGCTCGACGGCCGCTTGTCGGTCCCGTTCATCTGGTCCCGGGACATGCGCCTGATCGACGAGAACCTGCCGTTCCATCCGAACGCCATGACCCTGGTTGCCGAAGGCGATCACGGCGAGCTGCATCGCGACACCTACTATTCCATCGGTGGCGGTTTTGTCGTCGATGAGGCGCAGGCTTCCAGCGGCGTGGTGGATCTGGATCGCACCGTGCTGCCTTATGACTTTTCCAGTGCCGTCGAATTGCTCAGCCTGTGCAAGCAGCACAACCTGCGCGTGGCCGAATTGATGATGGCTAACGAGAAGGTCTGGCGCAGCGAAGAGGAAATCCGCAGCGGCTTGATGAAGCTCTGGCGTGCCATGCAGGATTGTGTGGAGCAAGGCCTTAAGCACGAAGGCATCCTGCCCGGCGGCCTCAATGTGCGCCGTCGTGCGGCCAAGCTGCACCGCAGCTTGCAGGAGCTGAACAAACCCAACGTGATCGGCTCGACCTTGAGCGCGATGGAGTGGGTCAACCTGTTCGCGTTGGCGGTCAACGAAGAAAACGCTGCCGGCGGGCGCATGGTCACGGCACCGACCAATGGTGCGGCGGGGATCATTCCGGCGGTGTTGCACTACTTCATGAAATTCAGCGAGGCAGTGACCGACGCCAACGTGGTCGATTACTTCCTCAGTGCCGCGGCGGTGGGCATCTTGTGCAAGAAAAACGCCTCGATCTCCGGTGCCGAAGTCGGTTGCCAGGGGGAAGTCGGTTCGGCCTGCGCCATGGCGGCAGCCGGGTTGGCGGAGATTCTCGGTGCCACGCCGGAGCAGTTGTGCAACGCGGCGGAAATCGGTCTGGAGCACAACCTCGGTCTGACCTGCGATCCCGTGGGCGGGTTGGTGCAGGTGCCGTGCATCGAGCGCAATGCGATTGCTGCGGTGAAAGCGATCAACGCCGCGCAGATGGCCCTGCGTGGTGACGGCCAGCACTTTATCTCGCTGGACCGGGTAATCCGCACCATGCGTGATACCGGTGCCGACATGCACGACAAATATAAAGAGACGTCGCGGGGTGGGTTGGCGGTTAGCGCGGTGGAGTGCTGAGACCGAGTTGACCCCATCGCGGGCAAGCCCGCTCCCACAGGATTTGTTGTGTAATCGAGAAATGAGGCACACCACAAATTCTTGTGGGAGCGGGCTTGCCCGCGATAGCGTCAGAGCAGTCAAAACTGCGCACTAAGTGAACACCCGCTTCAAAACGCGCCACGTTTTGGCGCGTCGCTTACAGATAAGCCGTTTCACCCAGATCCAGGATCCAAACAAGCTGACCGTCCGTCACCTGTGCTTGCGGTGACACTCTCTCCCGGCCCACCGCAGCCTTGTTCCCACAAGTGCTACCGATTTGCTCACACGCAACGGGGGCGCGGGTTTGGGGCCGTTGATGGCACTTTTAACCGCTTATCTCTGCGCGCCATATCTAGACGCATCGCGACGTCGTTTTCAGGAGTTATTGAACGCGCATTCAATTTAGGCATGGCAATTGCTCTGTCATTACAAAGCCCGTCTCCCACGCGAGAACGATGGCAATAAAAAGAGCCTCCGCCTGAGGCCATCACCCGCTTTGTGTGAGGAGATACCGCGATGACGACGTTCAACTCCGGGGCCCAACCCCAGAACCGTGCGCCTCAATCCATCGGCTTTTTGCTGCTGGACAATTTCACGCTGATTTCTCTGGCCTCCGCAGTAGAACCGCTGCGCATGGCCAACCAATTGTCCGGCCGCGAGCTATACCGCTGGACCACGCTCACCGTCGATGGCGGTCAGGTCTGGGCCAGTGACGGTCTGCAGATCACCCCCGACGCCTCCATGCACAAAGCACCACCTATGGACACCGTCATTGTCTGCGGCGGTATCGGCATTCAGCGCACCGTAACCCGTGAGCATGTGTCGTGGCTGCAGAGCCAGGCGCGTCAGTCCCGTCGTCTCGGCGCGGTCTGCACCGGCAGTTGGGCCCTGGCGTGCGCCGGTCTGCTGGATGGCTTCGATTGCAGTGTGCACTGGGAGTGTCTGGCCGCTATGCAGGAAGCTTTCCCGCGAGTGGCCATGAGCACCCGGCTGTTCACCCTCGACCGTAACCGGTTCACCAGCTCCGGTGGCACCGCGCCGCTGGACATGATGCTGCACCTGATCAGTCGCGATCACGGTCGTGAACTGTCGGCGGCGATTTCGGAGATGTTCGTCTACGAGCGCATCCGCAACGAGCAGGATCACCAGCGCGTGCCGCTCAAGCACATGCTCGGCACCAACCAGCCGAAGTTGCAGGAAATCGTCGCGCTGATGGAGGCCAACCTCGAAGAGCCGATTGACCTCGACGAACTGGCGGTGTACGTCGCTGTTTCGCGTCGTCAGCTGGAGCGGCTGTTCCAGAAATACCTGCATTGCTCGCCGTCGCGTTACTACCTGAAACTGCGCCTGATCCGCGCCCGGCAATTGCTCAAGCAAACGCCGATGTCGATCATCGAAGTGGCGTCGGTGTGCGGGTTCGTGTCCACGCCGCACTTCTCCAAGTGCTACCGCGAATACTTCGGCATTCCGCCGCGTGACGAACGCGTAGGCTCCAACACCACGCAACAAGTGGCGATGATGCCGCTGCCGCAAGCACTGGTGCTGTCGCCGTTGTCCGGGCCGCTGTCGGCGTTGAGCCAGGCGCGTAATGAGTCGACTTTCGCTAGCGTAAGGCTCTAAACCGCGCGGGCTATTGTGGCGAGGGGGCTTGCCCCCGTTGGGTCGCGCAGCGGCCCCAAGATTTTACGACTGCTGCGCAGCCGAACGGGGCGATGCGGCGTTCCGACAAGCCCCCTCGCCACAGGTCAGGCGCTACGGCTTTGCTGATACTCCGCCAACGCGGGCAGCAATTGCTTGTCGATCGCCTGGCGCACGGCCGGCAGGATGGTCGCGCTGCTGGTGTACATCTGCTTGACCATCGTACGCAGCGTCATCGCCCGTTCATCGTTCAAGCCTCGCACTGCGCACTCGCAAGCCTGCTCGGCCGTGGCGCCGTTCGGCACTTGAAAACCCAATGACTTCAGCTGGCCCAACAGGTCTTCCTGGTCTATCAAATCGGCGTGCATCATGACGCAATCCTTCTTCAGGGAACGGTGTCGTGGCTCGATTCTGGTAGGGGCTGGGGATGGCGGCAAGGACGATTTGTCGCAATGGCCGCAATACCTATGAACAGGTCGTTTTCGGCTAACTTGCAAGAGAGGAGAGTGGGCACACTGGATTCAGCTGGCTACACGAAGGTTTGGTCACCCTCGCGCAACAGCTCCTCAACAGTACCCTCCTCAGCTCCGATCCTGTCACGGCTTGATCGGGGTTTTTTTTGCCTGTGAATCCAGAAATTTTGTGTTGCCTGTGCGGACGCCATCGCGGGCAAGCCACGCTCCCACAGGATCGGGGTTACCGTAGATTTGGCGAGCGCCACCAAACCTGTGGGAGCGGGCTTGCCCGCGATGAACGATGACGCGGTTTAACGTTGTAAAACGAGAATGCGCGACAGCAATTCATCCCGGTCGACGTAGCAACCCTGGAAATGCCGGGCACCGGTGGCGGGGTCGAAAGCGTTTCGGGCGTGGAGGGTGCGGCGGTTGTCGAAGCACCACAACTCACCGGGGTTGAGCCGCGTCATCACCCGGAAACGCGCCTCGCGGGTCATCGCAATGAAGCGCCGGTAAGCGCGATACAGCCTGGGCATTTGCTCCACCGATGTATCGAATGGCCCACGCAGAAAGTTCGCCATGCGGATTTCCGACACTTGCCCGAACGCATCCAGCGCGATGATCGGTGCCAGGCAGCGGTAGTCGCTGTGGCGGTCCTTGTTGCGAAACTCCACGGGGATTTCACACAAGGCTTGAAACGCCTCGGGATCTTCCTGGCTCAAGGCTTCGGCGATGGCAAAACCGTCGACGAAAATACTCTCGCCGCCGTCGGCGTCATTCACCAGGCAATGCAGAAATTGCAGCCCCGGTTGCAACTCCCGGGTCGGCAAATCGCTGTGCAGTGGCAGGTTGAAGGCGGTGTAGGCATTGCTGTCGGCATCGGTCTTGGATTGCACGTTGAACAGCACGCCGAAATTGCTCTCGCGGATGAACGAAATCCGCTGGGCGATCAGCTTCAATGAACCCCGCTCGGTGGGTACGCCGCGCACTTGAGTCAGGCCGGTATCGCGCACGGCCAGCAGCCATTGCAGCAAGGCGTCGTTGTTCTCCATCAGGGCCTGGTATTCGAATACTGGTAGTTGCAAATCGCTGTGCCAAAGCCTGGCTTTCGGTTTGCCGGCCTGGCGTTCAGCGCGGGACTCATCGTCATAGGCGTGAGCCCGTAACCAGCCCGGATCGAAGCGGCTGAGGTGGCCGTCCTGCCAATCGACGCACAGGCAACCTTGGGCATCGACCGTGGCGTTTTCAGGCCTCAGGTGCTCTGCGACATCGACGATTTCCAGCACTTGCTCACGGGTCACCGTGTAGACGCACAGTGGGCACGGGCAGTTGTCCCGCAGCCATTGATGATGAAAAGGGCTGACCCGACCGTCCGCCCACTTCACTTGAAGGCGGTCCGCCAGGGTGTGCACGGCGGTCAACGCGCTGATCAACGGATAGGTGCGGAAATCGGCAAAAGCGGCGGCGGTGTTCATGGTGGGCTCCTTGTTATTTTTCGGGGGGCAATGCAATCACTCGGCCGATCCAGGCGGGTGCGGGCAAGTCGGTTTGTTCGGCGACAATGACCTGCAGCTTGCTCAAGGTTTCTTCGCTGAACGGCGCGGATCGCCGCCCGGCGAGGTCGACGTGCAACAGCATTTGTTCATTACCCGCCAGCTCCTTGTCACCGCCCACCAGATGCAGGCTGTGATAGAGGTGCAGGCGCTTGCGGTCGTGGCCGATGATCTGCGTGTGGACTTCGACCTCGGCATCGAGCTTCACTTCGTGCAGGTAGTTGAGGTGCAGTTCGAGGGTGAACAGCGAGTGGCCGCTGGCTTCGCGGTTGTTGCTGTCGAGCCCTAACCGATCCATCAGCGCGTCGGTGGCGTAGCTGAAAATCAGCAGGTAGAAGGCATCGCGCAGATGGCCGTTGTAGTCGACCCAGTCGGGGATGATTTTGGTTTGGTAGGTGGTGAGGGTGGGCATGATGAGTGATCCAGGAATGTATGGTGACTGTGCTGCCGCTATCGCGGGCAAGCCCGCGATGAGGCCAGACCTGCTGGCCCCTGACTTGGGTTACTCGCTAAACGCCATCCCATGCTTCTCTTTGGTGGTCTTCACCGCCTCCAACACCGCCAGCAAGCAATCGTCACGGTAGCGCTCCAGCGCCGAGATGCTGTGTTTGCCCAACTGATCGCGGGTGCCATCCACCACATCGTCAATCAATTTGTCGGTCAGCTCCGGTGCCGGCAGGTACGTCCAGGGCAACTGCAACGCCGGCCCGAACTGCGCCATGAAGTGCCGCATCCCGGCATCGCCGCCCGCCAGGGTGTAAGTCAGGAAGGTGCCCATGAACGACCAGCGCAAACCCGCGCCAAAGCGAATCGCATCGTCGATTTCACCCGTGGTCGCCACGCCGTCGTTGACCAGGTGCAGCGCCTCACGCCACAACGCTTCGAGCAAACGATCGGCGATAAATCCCGGCACTTCCTTGCGCACATGCAGCGGTCGCATGCCTAAGGATTCATAGACTTTCATCGCCGCTTGCACGGCTTCGGGGGCGGTGTTCCTGCCACCGACCACTTCCACCAGCGGCAGCAGATAAACCGGGTTGAACGGGTGCCCGACCACGCAACGTTCCGGGTGGGTCGAGCTCTCATAGAACTCACTCGGCAACAGTCCCGAGGTGCTGGAACCGATCAACGCATTGGGCTTGGCTGCCGCGCTGATTTTGCTGTGCAGTTCCAGTTTCAGCTCCAGTCGTTCTGGAGCACTTTCCTGAATGAAATCCGCGTCGCGAACGCATTCTTCGATGGTGGCGACAAAGCGCAGCCGATCCTGAGACGCGCCGGGGGCCAGGCCTTGTTTCTCCAGCGCGCCCCAGGCATTGGCGACGCGTTTGCGCAGGGCCGCTTCGGCCCCGGGCGCCGGGTCCCAGGCCACCACGTCAAGGCCGTGGGCGAGGGCGCGGGACACCCAGCCGCTGCCGATGACACCGCTGCCCAGTGCTGCGAAAGTTTTGATATCAGTGATAAAGCTCATGAATGCTGTCCTGAAGATTGGTCGAGAAACCTGTGGGAGTTGGGGTCAGCCGCGCTTGGTCAGGCCCATTTTTGCCCGGCCTTCTGCCGGGGTCAGAACGCGGGCGCCGAGGCGGCTGAGGATTTGCGAGGCGCGTTCGACCAGTTGGCCGTTGGTCGCCAGTACGCCCTTGTCCAGCCACAGGTTGTCTTCCAGACCGACCCGCACGTTGCCACCGAGCAGCACGGCCTGTGCGGCCATTGGCATCTGCATGCGACCGATGCCGAACGCGGCCCAGACCGCGCCGGCCGGCAGGTTGTCGACCATGGCTTTCATGGTGGTGGTATCGGCCGGCGCGCCCCACGGGATGCCCAGACACAGCTGGAACAACGGGTTATCCAGCAGACCTTCCTTGATCATCTGCTTGGCGAACCACAGGTGACCGGTGTCGAAGATTTCCAGCTCAGGCTTAACGCCCAGCTCTTGAATGCGTTTGGCGCCAGCGCGCAGCTGGGCAGGGGTGGACACGTAAATGGTGTCGCCGTCGCCGAAGTTCAGGGTGCCGCAATCCAGGGTGCAGATTTCCGGCAGCAATTCTTCAACGTGAGCCAGACGGGTTAGCGGGCCGACCAGATCGGTGTTCGGGCCGAACTCCATCGGGTTCTCGCCTGCGCCGATCTCCAGGTCGCCGCCCATGCCGGCGGTGAGGTTGACGATGATGTCGACGTCCGCCTCGCGGATGCGCTCCATCACTTCGCGGTACAGCGCCACGTCACGGCTGAACTTGCCGGTTTGTGGGTCGCGAACGTGGCAGTGGACCACGGTAGCGCCCGCCTTGGCGGCCTCCACGGCGGCCGCGGCAATTTGTTTCGGGGTGACCGGCACGTGTGGGCTCTTGGCGGTCGTGTCGCCAGCACCGGTGAGTGCGCAGGTGATGATGACGTCGTGGTTCATTTGGCGGTTCCTTACAGGCGTGATTAGTCTGTTCGCAGCCCATGCAGGGCTGCGAATCGGTGGTTCATTTCGGTTCTATTTACTGGTCAGTTTCAGGTTTTCGGCGGCTGGTTTGCCATCGAAGGTGGTCACGCCTTCGAGCCAGCGTTGCTTGTCTTGCGGGTGATCCTTGAGCCATTGTTTGGCCGATTCGAAGGCGTCCTTGTGATCCAGCAGCGGTTGCATCATCCGGCTCTCGTCTTCGGCGGTGAACGTCAGGTTGCTCAGCAAGCGACCGACGTTCGGGCACTGTTCAGCGTATTTCGGCGCGGTGACGGTCCAGACCGTGGCCATGCCTTCGTTCGGGCCGAGGGCGTCGTCGCTGCCGGTGAGGTAGGTCATTTTCACGTTGACGTTCATCGGGTGTGGGGCCCAGCCGAAGAACACCACGGCTTCCTTGCGGCGTACCGCGCGATCCACTGCCGCCAGCATGCCGGCTTCACTGGACTCGACCAGCTGGAACTTGCCGAGGCCGAACTGGTTCTTGGCGATCATTGCCTTGATCTGGGTGTTGGCGCCGGAACCCGGCTCGATGCCGTAGATCTTGCCGCCCAGTTCTTTTTCAAACTTGGCGATGTCGGCGAAGGTTTTCAGTCCCTTGTCGGCGAGGTAAGTCGGAACGGCGAGGGTGGCGCGGGCGTCCTTGAGGCTTGGCGCTTCAAGCACTTTGACCTGCTTGGCATCGACGAACGGCGTGATGGTCTGGGTCATCAGCGGGTTCCAGTAGCCCAGGAACAAATCCAGGCGCTGGTCGCGAATGCCGGCAAAGACGATTTGCTGGGAGGCGCTGGTTTGTTTGGTGCTGTAGCCGAGGCCGTCGAGCAGGACCTGGGTCATGGCACTGGTGGCGATCACGTCGGTCCAGTTCACTACGCCCATGCGCACGTTCTGGCACGACGCGGGTTCGGCCGCCATGACACTGGCGCTCAAGAAAGCGGTACCGCTGAGTGCAAGAACACAGCTGCTGATCAGTCGTTTCATGTCGGGGTTCCTCGGCAGGTCGTTATTGTGGGTTCCGGAGTCTGATGCTCCGGTGATGCCCAAGTTACGCAGCAAAGCCCCCGTGAAAACGCACTACGGCGACCAGCTCTTGCACTGCGGCGACCTGCGCGCTTGAATGCTGCTGGCAAGTGGCGTATCAACGTCCACACGCTTCCCGCCCTCTCGTTACCTGCCAGTCGAGTGCGCTCCATGTCCCAGGATTTCTACTTCTTGTTGATGCCGGGTTTTTCGGCGATCGGTTTTATCTCGGCCATCGAGCCGTTGCGGGTCGCCAATCGCTTTCGTGGCGAGCTGTATCGCTGGCATGTGTTGAGCGCCGATGGCGGGGCGGTTCTGGCCAGTAACGGCATGTCGGTCAACGCCGATGCAGCGCTGGAGCCGCTGAAGAAAGGAACGACTTTGCTGGTGGTCGCCGGTTTCGAGCCGCTGAAGTTCGCCACCCCGGCCCTGGAGCATTGGCTACGTCGCCTGGACAACGAAGGCGTGACGCTCGGCGCCATCGACACCGGCAGCTTCATCCTCGCCGAAGCCGGCCTGCTCGACGGCCATCGCCTGACCCTGCACTGGGAAGCTATCGACGCCTTCAAGGAATCTTATCCACAGCTGAGCGTCACCCAGGAACTGTTCGAGATCGACCGTCGGCGTATCACTTCCGCTGGCGGCACCGCCTCTATTGATCTGATGCTCGACCTCATCGGTCAGGCTCATGGCCCGGAACTGGCGATTCAGGTCAGCGAACAATTCGTACTCGGACGCATCCGCCCGCGCAAAGATCACCAGCGCATGGAAGTCGCCACGCGGTATGGCATCAGCAACAAGAAACTGGTGCAGGTGATCGGCGAGATGGAGCAGCACAGCGAACCGCCGCTCAGCACCCTGGAACTGGCGGAATCGATCAAAGTGACCCGGCGTCAGCTAGAGCGCCTGTTTCGCCTGCACCTGAACGACACACCGAGCAATTTCTATCTGCGCTTGCGGCTGGAAAAAGCCCGGCAGTTGCTACGCCAGACGAACATGAGTGTGCTGGAAGTGAGCATTGCGTGCGGGTTTGAATCACCGTCGTATTTCACCCGCAGTTATCGGGCACGGTTTGAGCGGTGCCCGCGTGAAGACCGCCGTACGGCTAAAGCGTAATTCTGACGACACCCGAGAAACCTGTAGGAGCGGGCTTGCCCGCGATGAGGCCGGTACATTCAATGTTGATGTTGACGGACCCACCGCCATCGCGGGCAAGCCCGCTCCCACAATGATCTGTGTTGATGAGAGAAAACGTTACTTCTTCATCAGCGCCGAGCAGGCTGCTTTGTATGCCTCGTGCTGATACTTGTTCAGCGTGGCCGGCAGCTCAAAGTCGAACTTCTTGTTCTGTGCATTGATGGTTTGCGGCGACAGCAGCGTCACCTCGCAATTTTCCAGCAACTGGAAAACCCCTTCGATCTTGAACGTGGTCGGCCCACCGGCGAACTCACCTTTCTTGCTGCGCTTCTTGATCGCGATCCGGTCGATGGAATTCTCACGAACAAACGACGCGACCTGAGCGGCAAAGATTTTGACGTTGGCGGCTTCGTCGTCATCGTCGAGGGCGATTTTCTTGGTGGTCAGGGCAACATGGCTCAAGGCCTGATCGTCGAGGGAGGCCACAGCGATGATCGCTTCGCTGCCTTTGATTTCGATGCCGCAGATTTTCATTTCAATCCCTTTTCTTGATGCTGGCGTTCAGCTTACAGCTCTAGTTGGTTGGCGGTGATGCCAAAAGCCGCGGCGATTTTCTCACGGGTGGCCTTGCGGGGCTTGGCGACCGTCTCCTGCTGGGCGAAGGCCGGTTGGGAGATGCCCATGCGTTTGGCCACTTCATCCTGCGTAAGGTTCAGGTGTTCGCGCCAGGCGCGAATTGGCGTCGCGCCGTCAACGATGCGACTGACTACTTCGTGGGGGATCAGATCGGGCTCGATCTTCTGCGCCATGTACTGCGCGTACGGAATGACCACGAATGCCGGTTTTCCCTCCGCGTCGTTGATGATTTGAATGTCAGTAGGTGCGTTCATCGCGTTTTTTGACCTCTTGAATACTGACCACTTTGATCGCGCCATCCCAGTCGAACATGACCCGATAACTACCGACTCGCAGTCGATAGGCATAGTCATGGCCAACCAGTGCTTTGATGTTGCCTACATCAGGCATGCCTGCTAGCGCCGTGATGGCATCACGAACCTGGATCTGATGAACGGAATGCAATTTCAAGAGCTGCTTAACGGCCTTTCGAGTCCAGTGAATGCTGCTCATGGAAGAATATAAGTCTTTTATAAGATTTGCGAATCTTTGCTTATATTTTCAGGTGGCCAACAAATGAAATTTGTCAGCATGTTGCTCGAAAAAACGACGTTAAGCCTTACTGGTGGAGAGTTGTAGGCTTGCTCAGTGTGGCTTATGGGAAAGGTCTTTATTCGAGGGTAAAGCTGGTAGGGCTACCAGCTTTCAACGGACGATTCAGGATCACTCCTGCCCAATCGACTCCAAAAACTCCGACCGCTCGTCACTCATCCGCGCCACGCAATCATTTTGCGCAATAGTGAATGCCTTGCTACCGCTCGTCGCCGGAAATGCTTCCACCGCGCAATCGGCGTCACGGGTTTTCAGCCACTGTTGTTGCGCGGTCTTGATTTTGGCGGTGATGTCGGCCAGTTGCGCCTTGTTACTGCCGTAGCGCGTTTGCATGCGCTCGCTCAGGTTTTGGTAGTTGTCGCTTAGCAGTTGTTCTGCGGTATTCCTGCTGTAAGCCGAGCATTCCAGAGTCTGGACTTCGTTTGCGACGGCGTCGCAGGGGTTGTCGTCGGCTTCTTCGGCCGCCTGTACGCCGGTCGCTATCAGTGCCAAAGCCAGGAAGATGGATTTCATTGCGTCGCCGCCCTTAATTCAGTGAAACATCCAGTGATGCGGCGAATTCTGGCCCATGCGGACGGGCTTGAACAGGTGGGTAATCACGTCGGTTGGCGACCCTTTGTCGCGGATTGACGCTTTCGGCAAACCCCCTGTCGTTTTTGCACCCGGCTGCCCCGTCCCTCAGGCATATGCTGGCCCCAAAGCGCCGGCAGACGATTCGGCGCATGAATCGCTAATAGGGGACAGCCTGATGAGCCCAGCCGAATTGCACGCCGACAGCATCGTTATCGACGGGCTGATTATTGCCAAGTGGAACCGTGAACTGTTCGAAGACATGCGCAAGGGCGGTCTGACTGCGGCCAACTGCACCGTGTCGGTGTGGGAGGGCTTCCAGGCCACTGTCAACAACATCGCCGCCAGCCAGAAGCTGATCCGCGAGAACAGCGACCTGGTGATTCCGGTACGCACCACCGCCGATATCCGCAAGGCCAAGGAGCAGGGCAAGACCGGCATCCTGTTCGGCTTCCAGAATGCTCACGCCTTCGAAGACCAGATCGGCTACGTCGAGGTGTTCAAGCAGCTGGGCGTGGGTATTGTGCAGATGTGCTACAACACCCAGAACCTGGTCGGCACCGGTTGCTACGAGCGCGATGGCGGCCTGTCGGGTTTCGGTCGCGAAATCGTTGCCGAGATGAACCGCGTCGGTGTCATGTGCGACCTGTCCCACGTCGGCTCGAAGACCTCCGAAGAAGTCATCCTCGAATCCAAGAAGCCGGTCTGCTACTCCCATTGCCTGCCGTCGGGTCTGAAAATCCACCCGCGCAACAAGTCCGATGAAGAACTGAAGTTCATCGCCGATCACGGCGGTTTCGTCGGCGTGACCATGTTCGCGCCGTTCCTGGCCAAAGGCATCGATTCGACCATCGACGACTACGCCGAAGCCATCGAATACACCATGAACATCGTCGGCGAAGACGCCATCGGCATCGGCACCGACTTCACCCAGGGCCATGGCCAGGACTTCTTCGAATACCTGACCCATGACAAGGGCTACGCCCGCCGTCTGACCAGCTTCGGCAAGATCATCAACCCGCTGGGCATCCGCACCGTGGGCGAGTTCCCGAACCTGACCGAGACCCTGCTCAAGCGCGGCCATTCCGAGCGCGTGGTGCGCAAGATCATGGGCGAGAACTGGGTCAACGTCCTCAAAGACGTTTGGGGCGAATAAGCCGCCGCATCTGAAGAATCCTTCCCCCCAGCCGTCCGTGCCGGGGGCAACACAACGAATTTTCTGGAGTTAAGTTTCCATGGCCAAGATCGCCCCGCAATTGCCAATCGAAGTTGACAGCGAAACCGGTGTCTGGACCTCCGACGCCCTGCCAATGCTGTACGTGCCGCGTCACTTCTTCGTCAACAACCACATGGGCATCGAGGAAGTGCTGGGCGCCGACGCCTACGCCGAAATCCTCTACAAGGCCGGCTACAAATCTGCCTGGCACTGGTGTGAAAAAGAAGCCGAATGCCACGGCCTGGAAGGCGTCGCGGTGTTCGAACACTACATGAAGCGCCTGTCGCAGCGCGGCTGGGGTCTGTTCAAGATCCAGGACATCGACCTCTACAAAGGCACCGCCAGCGTCAAGCTCGAACACTCCGCATTCGTCTACGTGTACGGCAAGGTAGGGCGCAAGGTCGACTACATGTTTACTGGCTGGTTCGCCGGCGCCATGGACCAGATCCTGGCTGCTCGCGGCAGCAAGATCCGCACCGTCGCCGAACAAGTCTACGGTGGCTCCGAAGAAGGCCACGACGACGGTTTGTTCACCGTCAAGCCGTTGTAAGTCGAGGAACCCGCCATGGCTTTCGAAGCAATGTTCCAGCCGATCCAGATCGGCAAACTGACCATCCGCAACCGCGTGCTCAGCACCGCGCACGCCGAGGTCTACGCCACCGACGGCGGCATGACCACCGACCGGTACGTCAAGTATTACGAAGAGAAAGCCAAGGGCGGGATCGGCTTGGCGATTTGCGGCGGTTCCTCCAGCGTGGCCATCGACAGCCCGCAAGGCTGGTGGAAGTCGGTCAACCTGGCCGACGACCGGATCATCCCGCACTTCCAGAACCTGGCTGATGCCATGCACAAGCATGGCGCCAAGATCATGATCCAGATTACCCACATGGGCCGTCGCTCGCGCTGGGATGGCGAGCATTGGCCAACCCTGCTGTCGCCGTCGGGCATCCGTGAACCGGTGCACCGCGCGACCTGCAAAACCATCGAGCCGGAAGAAATCTGGCGGGTGATCGGCAACTACGCAAGCGCAGCCGCGCGGGCCAAGGCCGGTGGCCTGGATGGCGTCGAACTGTCTGCCGTGCACCAGCACATGATCGACCAGTTCTGGAGCCCACGGGTCAACAAGCGTACCGACGAATGGGGCGGCAGCTTCGAGAACCGCATGCGTTTCGGTCTGGAAGTGATCAAGGCTGTGCGCAAGGAAGTCGGCCCGGATTTCTGCGTCGGCATCCGTATCTGTGGTGACGAATTCCACCCTGATGGCTTGAGCCATGAGGACATGAAGCAGATCGCCAAGTACTACGACGACACCGGCATGATCGACTTCATCGGCGTCGTGGGCTCGGGTTGCGACACCCACAACACCCTGGCCAACGTTATTCCGAACATGAGTTATCCACCGGAGCCGTTCCTGCACCTGGCCGCCGGTATCAAGGAAGTGGTGAAGGCCCCTGTGCTGCACGCGCAGAACATCAAGGACCCGAACCAGGCGACCCGTATTCTGGAAGGCGGTTACGTCGACATGGTCGGCATGACCCGCGCGCACATCGCCGACCCGCACCTGATCGCCAAGATCAAGATGGGCCAGGTCGACCAGATCAAACAGTGCGTGGGCGCCAACTACTGCATCGACCGTCAGTACCAGGGCCTGGACGTCTTGTGCATCCAGAACGCCGCGACCTCCCGTGAATACATGGGCGTGCCGCACATCATCGAGAAATCCACCGGGCCGAAGCGCAAAGTCGTGATCGTCGGTGCTGGCCCTGCCGGGATGGAAGCCGCTCGTGTATCCGCCGAACGCGGCCACGACGTGACCCTGTTCGAGAAGAAAGAGTTCATCGGTGGGCAGATCACCACCGCTTCGAAAGCCCCGCAACGGGACCAGATTGCTGGTATCACCCGTTGGTTCCAGCTGGAACTGGCGCGTTTGAAAGTCGACCTGCGCCTGGGCGTGGCGGCGGATGCGGCGACCATTCTCGACCTGCGTCCGGACGTGGTGGTGCTCGCGGTCGGCGGTCACCCGTTCCTGGAGCAGAACGAGCATTGGGGCGCGGCTGAAGGCCTGGTGGTCAGCAGCTGGGACATCCTCGACGGCAAAGTTCTGCCTGGCAAGAACGTACTGGTCTACGACACCATTTGCGAGTTCACCGGGATGTCGACCGCCGACTTCCTCGCCGACAAGGGCAGCCAGGTCGAGATCGTCACTGACGACATCAAGCCGGGCGTGGCCATCGGCGGTACGTCGTTCCCGACTTACTACCGCAGCATGTACCCGAAAGAAGTGATCATGACCGGCGACATGATGCTGGAAAAGGTCTATCGCGAAGGCGACAAGCTGGTGGCGGTACTGGAAAACGAATACACCGGCGCCAAAGAGGAGCGGGTGGTGGACCAGGTGGTCGTCGAGAACGGCGTGCGTCCGGACGAAGAAATCTACTACGCCATGAAGGAAGGCTCGCGCAACAAAGGCCAGATGGACATCGAAGCTTTGTTCGCGATCAAGCCACAACCTTCGCTGAGCCAGGCGGGCGACGGCTACTTGCTGTTCCGCATCGGCGACTGCGTGGCCCAGCGCAACACCCACGCGGCGATCTATGACGCGTTGCGGTTGTGCAAGGATTTCTAACGGCATCACCACCATCACCTGTGGCGAGGGGGCTTGCCCCCGTTGGGCTGCGAAGCGGCCCCAACGTCAGTCAATGCGCTCTGTCAGGAAAAATGCATTGGCCGGATTTACGACTGCTTCGCAGCCGAACGGGGGCAAGCCCCCTCGCCACAAGTAGGTGCATCGCCTTCACGGGCACGCACATGAATCCTTGCAAGACCCTGCGGTCTTTGGGAGCTCCACATGTTGAACACCCTTCTTCCAATCCTGTTGTTCGCTGCCCTGGGCCTGGCTGTCCTGGGCGCGTTACGGCGGGTGGCTATGTGGCGTCAGGGCCGGGCTTCGAAAGTCGACCTGATCGGCGGTCTGTTCGCCATGCCCAAGCGTTACATGGTCGATTTGCACCACGTCGTCGCGCGGGACAAATACATCGCCAACACTCACGTCGCCACGGCCGGTGGTGCGGTGGCGTCCATTGTCCTGGCGATTCTGGTTCACGGTTTCGGCCTGCATAACCGCATCCTTGGTTATGCGCTGCTGTTGATGACGGCAGTGATGTTCGTCGGCGCGATCTTTGTGTTCCTGCGTCGGCGCAACCCACCGGCCCGGTTGTCCAAAGGTCCGTGGATGCGCCTGCCGAAAAGCCTGCTGGCATTCTCGGCGTCGTTCTTCCTGTTGACCCTGCCGGTGGCGGGCATCCTGCCGGAAAATTTCGGTGGCTGGGTGCTGGCGGCGATTCTCGGCGTCGGTGTGCTGTGGGGCGTGTCGGAACTGTTCTTCGGCATGACTTGGGGCGGGCCGATGAAACACGCCTTCGCCGGTGCCCTGCACCTGGCCTGGCACCGTCGCTCCGAACGTTTTGGTGGCGGTCGTTCCACCGGTTTGAAACCGCTGGACCTCAACGATCCGACCGCGCCACTGGGCGTGGAAAAACCCAAGGATTTCACCTGGAACCAACTGCTCGGCTTCGACGCCTGCGTGCAGTGCGGTAAATGCGAAGCCGCGTGCCCGGCGTTCGCCGCCGGCCAGCCGCTGAACCCGAAAAAACTGATTCAGGACATGGTCGTTGGCCTGGCCGGTGGCACCGATGCCAAGTTTGCCGGCAGCCCTTACCCAGGCAAGCCGATCGGCGAGCATGCAGGCAACCCGCATCAACCGATCGTCAACGGTCTGGTGGACGCTGAAACCCTATGGTCCTGCACCACCTGCCGTGCTTGCGTCGAGGAATGCCCGATGATGATCGAGCACGTCGACGCCATCGTCGACATGCGTCGCCATCTGACCCTGGAAAAAGGCGCGACCCCGAACAAGGGCGCCGAAGTCCTGGAAAACCTGATCGCCACCGACAACCCGGGCGGCTTCGCGCCGGGCGGGCGGATGAACTGGGCGGCGGATTTGAACCTGAACCTGCTCAGCGAGAAGAAATCCACCGACGTGCTGTTCTGGGTCGGCGACGGTGCCTTCGACATGCGCAACCAGCGCACCTTGCGCGCCTTCGTCAAAGTGCTGAAAGCGGCGAAGGTCGACTTCGCGGTGTTGGGTCTTGAAGAACGCGACAGCGGTGACGTGGCCCGGCGTCTGGGCGACGAGGCGACTTTCCAACTGTTGGCCAAACGCAACATCCAGACCCTGGCCAAATACCGCTTCAACCGCATCGTCACCTGCGACCCGCACAGCTTCCATGTGCTGAAAAACGAGTACGGCGCCTTCGATGGTAACTACCTCGTGCAGCACCACAGCACTTACATGGCCGAGATCATAGGCGCTGGCGCTCTGAACCTCGGCCAGCACAAAGGCAGCAGCGTGACTTATCACGACCCGTGCTACCTCGGCCGCTACAACGGCGAATACGAGGCGCCGCGCGAAGTGCTGCGCGCCCTGGGTATCGAGGTCAAGGAAATGCAACGTTCCGGTTTCCGTTCGCGCTGCTGCGGCGGTGGTGGCGGTGCGCCGATCACCGACATTCCGGGCAAGCAACGGATCCCAGACATGCGCATGGAAGACATCCGCGAAACCGGTGCCGAACTGGTGGCCGTGGGTTGTCCACAGTGCACCGCGATGCTTGAGGGCGTGGTCGAACCACGGCCGTTGATCAAGGACATCGCCGAACTGGTGGCTGATGCGCTGCTCGAAGACGCCGCGCCGGGAAAGCCTTCGGCCCCGGCCAAACGTGAACCTGCGGAGGTGCATTGATGAGCGACATTATCCGCCGCGACCCTCGCGCTGAATGGATCGCCCGCAACCGTCTGCACCCGCTGCACGCGGCCATGCAGCCGGCGCAACACAGCTGGATGGGGCCTAACGGCGTCATCCGCAAGAATCCCCACGGGATCGGTTTTATCGGTCCCAACGGGATCAAACGGATTGATCGCAGTGGCGCTCAACAGGGCGGGGCGACGAAACGCTCGGCCGCAGTTGAAGTGCAATTGCCGCTGCATCAAGTGGCTGCACCCGCGTTTTACATCAGCGTGGTGCCGGACATGGTCGGCGGCCGCTTGAGCAGCCACGACCGCGATTTGCTCGGCCTGGCCCATCAGTTGGCCGGCAAGGACGGCGCGGTATTGGCGGTGGTCTTCGGTGAGCACAAGGAAAACGCCTTCGCCACGGCGGGCGTCGACCGCTTGCTGGTACTGGAAGGCGACGAGTTCAGCGGTTATGCACCGGAGCAACGTGTCCAGGGCTTGCGGGCTGTGGATAACCAGTTCAGCCCGCGTCACTGGTTGCTGCCGGACAGCCGCAGCGGTGGCGGCGAGCTGGGTCGACGCTTTGCCGCCGCACTGGGCGAACGCCCGGCCACACGGGTCTGGCAGGTCAAGGATCAGGAATGCATCGGCCGTGCCGGTGCCGGTTTGCAGGACCTTGCGCGGCCGGTGGCACGCTTGATTCTGGCGGCTGCC
This sequence comes from Pseudomonas sp. GGS8, assembly GCF_024168645.1. NCBI lineage: Bacteria > Pseudomonadati > Pseudomonadota > Gammaproteobacteria > Pseudomonadales > Pseudomonadaceae > Pseudomonas > Pseudomonas sp. GGS8. Next base: position 2,405,876 of record NZ_JALJWF010000001.1, read on the forward strand.
GAATGCGCCGAACCGGTCAGCGAAACCCGTCACGAAGCGTTGCCGGTGGAGTTATCCACAGCGGTCGCCCGCAGCCTGTCGCGGATCGAAGACCTGGGCGCGGTGGCGGTGGACCCGGCAGCGATTCCGATGGCCGAAGCCGAGTTCATCTTCTCCGGCGGCAACGGGGTCAAGGACTGGGGACTTTTCCACAGGACGGCCGAAGCGTTGGGCGCGACCGAAGGTGCGTCGCGGGTGGCGGTGGACGATGGTTTCATGGCGCGCGACCGTCAGGTCGGTGCGTCCGGCACCTGGGTCACCGCACGGGTTTACGTGGCGGTGGGGATTTCCGGGGCGATCCAGCATCTGCAGGGCATCGGTGCCTGCGACAAAGTGGTGGCGATCAACCTCGATCCGGGGTGCGACATGATCAAACGGGCCGACTTGTCGGTGATCGGCGAGAGCGCCGAGATTCTTCAAGCCTTGATCGATGCGGTAGCGGCTTACCGCAACGACGCCAAGCGCGATGCGGCTTAAGGGAAGGAAAGGGTTATGAGCACGAAAATCATCAGCCTGGTGTCCATCGGCGCCCACCCGACCTCCGGCCGGCCACGCCGCGCCGAGCAGGACGCGCGGGCCGTTGAGCTGGGTCTGCAACTGGCTGGGGATAACCTGCAAGTGCTGCACGCCGGCGACGTCGCGGAACCGGCGCTGCGTGCCTATCTGGGCATGGGCCTGGAACAGTTGCATGTGCTGGAACAACCGGCCGGCGCGGATGCGCTGCCGGCATTGACCGCTTATTTGCGTGACGCCGGGGCACAGGTGGTGTTGACCGGCAGCCAGGCGGAAACCGGTGAAGGCTCGGGCATGTTGCCGTTCCTGCTGGCCGAAAGCCTCGGTTGGCCGCTGGTGGTGGGTTTGGCGCAAGTCGAATCCATCGACGGCGGTTCGGCGCTGGTGCTGCAGGCCTTGCCTCGCGGGCAGCGTCGTCGTCTGAAAGTGCGCCTGCCGTTTCTGGCGACTGTGGATAACGCGGCGCCCAAGCCTCGGCAGAGCGCCTACGGTCCGGCGCGACGCGGAGTATTGCAGGCAGATGAAGTTGAAGTGGTCGACGATGAACTGCTGGCAGTGGCCACGCTGCAACCGGCCAAGCCACGACCCAAACGCTTGAAAGTGATCAAGGCCAAGAGCGGTGCAGACCGCATGAAGGCCGCGACGGCCAAGGCCAGTGGCGGTGGCGGGCAAGTGCTCAAGGGCGTGAGCGCGCAAGCGGGCGCTGAAGCCATCCTCAAGTTGTTGATTGAAGAAGGCGTGGTCCGCTGAGAAGTAGTCACCATGGATTCAATGTGGAAGCGAGCTTTTGTGGCGAGGGGGCTTGTCGGAACGCCGCATCGCCCCGTTTGAGTGCGTAGCACTCACACGATTTTTGGTGCATCAGCGATTTTAGGACTGCTGCGCAGCCCAACGGGGGCAAGCCCCCTCGCCACAGAGGTTCGCCCCCACAGCGTGCTCGTGCTCATGCTGGAAACGCAGAGCCTGAAAATCATCTCACCAAAGTTTATGGGGAAAAAATGGAAGTTGAATTTCGTCCCGCATTGCGCACGGATGCGCGCGAGATTGCTCGTTTGTTCCAGATTTCGTCAGAGGGGGCTTCGGATTACATCTGGAGTCAGCTGGCGGAGCCCGGGCAGGATCTGCTGGAAGTGGGGGCCATTCGTTACGCCCGTGAAGATGTTGATTTCTCCTATCAGAACTGCCTTATCGCGCAGGCCGAGGGGAAGGTCATCGGCATGCTGCACAGCTACGTGATGCGCCACGATCCTCAGGCCGCTCCCGTGACCGATCCGGTCCTGGCGCCGTATGCCACGATGGAAATCCCCGACACCCTTTATATTTCGAGCCTGGCCCTGCATGAGGGCTGGCGCAATCAGGGTTTGGGCCAACAATTCCTCGCCTATGCCTACGACCGTGCCAACCAGTTGGGGCTCAACGGCTTGAGCCTGATCGACTACGCGGTGAACACCGGCGCCCGGCGGTTTTATGAGCGGCATGGCTTCCGGATCGTCGATACCTGCACGATCACGCCTCACCCAATGATTCGGGTCACGGGGGAAGCCTATTTGATGTATCGGCCTTAAGGCATGAACCCGCTCCCACACGGGTTCGATGTCGATCACAGATTGTGTGTACAGCAACAATCCACCGTGGTTACCCACAATCCCTGTTAGCGCTTCTGTGGATAACATGTTCGCCCCTCGCTACACCTCACGCCAATCAAGCCCTCCAGCCCTCCGTACAAAAAACAACCAGCCTAAGTTGCGGTTTTTTCGGGCTTTTTCCACAGATTAACCTCGCTCACTGGCCCACACTTGCCCCCAATCTCTGTTGGCGCTTCTGTGGATAAGATGTTCGCTGTCCGCTACAGACCTTACAAATCGTGGCTTTCAGTGGGTTGATCAAATATTGTTCAATTTGACGTTTCCCCTCGTTAATCCTCCCGAAAACCCCGAATTCTCGTGGGTTTAAGCGGTTTTCCACAGAACCCGCAAAGTTGCCCCCAAAGTCTGTTGGTGCTTCTGTGGATAAGGTGTTCGCCATCCCCTGCACGTCATGTAAAACGTGGCCTTCAAGCTTATGATTAAAAAATAACCAATACCGGGCCAAAACCCTGCTTCTGGATAAGTCACGGTTTTTCTTCGGTTTTTGTGCGGAAGTTTCACCTGTCATCCACAGTTGTCCCCATTAGCTGTGGGTGGAGATGTGGATAACTTGTTCGCTGAACCCTGCACGCCACGGCCCGCATAGGCTGGAACGCGATAGATCAGATTTCATACAGTTCTAAGGCACTTCCTTGACTTCGATCTGTCACCTGTCTTCACTCTCATGGCACACGGACAGCCATCGCTTATCCACATCTGGTTCAGGGAGAACGCGTGATGGATAGCCAGCCAAATCGCTCGCAGCCACATTCGCACCCTAGCCCCTGCGTGACCTGTGTTCCGACACCCGCCACCTTGTTGCACAAGCGGACTTACCGCCGCGCCGCCAATCAGCGCGCTCGTCTATAGCGCCTGACCCCCATTCCCCTGCCATAACGCAGCTGCCATTGAGGCCCGACCGTGCCCGGTGACCAGGCGTTTGTTCGTCTATCGATTGCAGGCAACCGCAGAGTTGCTCCATCTGCCTGAGAGGAAATGACCCATGACACGGATCGCCACGCCCATCAGCGATATCAAGGAACATTACGACGTGATCGTCATTGGCTCCGGCTACGGCGGCGGGATCGCGGCGTCGCGCCTGTCCCGGGCTGGCAGGCGGGTATGCCTGCTGGAGCGAGGCCGGGAAATCCAGCCCGGTGAATACCCCAATACGATGCTGGCGGCCACCGAAGAGCTGCAAGTGCATGACCCGGACGGGCACATCGGTTCGCGCACCGGGTTGTTCGACCTGCACGTCAACGCCCAGCAGAACGTAGTGGTCGGTTGCGGCCTGGGCGGCACCTCACTGATCAATGCCAACGTCGCGCTGGAACCGGAGCCCGGTGTGTTCGACGACCCGCGCTGGCCGCTGGCGGTGCGTGAACATCGCGACACACTGCTCAAGGACGGTTACGCCCGGGCTCGGGAGATGCTCAAGCCCAATCCCTATCCGAAAACTGCTCCGACCCTGCCCAAACTCGAGGCTAACCAGAAGTCCGCCGACTACCTCAAGCAAGGCGCGCACTTCTACAAGCCGCCGATCAATGTGACCTTCGACAAACTGCCGAACAACCTCAACCACGTCGGCGTCGAGCAGTTGCCGTGCAACCACTGCGGCGACTGCGTTTCGGGCTGTAACAACAAGGCCAAGAACACCACGTTGATGAATTACCTGCCGGATGCCAGCAACCACGGCGCAGAAATTTTCTGCCAGGCCGAGGTCCGGCATCTGGAGCGCGACGGCGATGGCTGGATCGTGCACTTCCAATACCTGGACAGCGGTCGCGAGAAATTCTCCGCGCCGACCCTGTTCGTCAAGGCGGACATCGTGGTGGTGTCGGCCGGCACTCTGGGCTCCACCGAAATCCTCCTGCGCTCTCGGGACAAAGGCCTGTCGACGTCCAATCAGCTCGGCGAAAACATGAGCGGCAACGGCGACATCCTCGGTTTTGGCCACAACTGCGATGAAACGATCAACGGCATCGGTTTCGGCGCCCATCCGGCCAAGGAAATGAAACCGGTCGGCCCGTGCATCACCTCAATCATCGACATGCGCACCGAAGGCGACTGGCGCAGCCGCATGGTCATCGAAGAAGGCTCGATCCCCGGCGCGCTGGGCCGGCCCATGGTGCCGAGCATGGCCACATTCGCCGGGTTGATCGGCAAACCCACCGATGACAGCTTCACCGGCAAGCTCAAGTACGCCGAGCGCGAAACCGAAAGCTTCCTGCGCGGCCCGTATCACGGCGCCCTGCACAACATGCAGACCTACCTGATCATGAGCCACGACGATGGCAAGGGCCGCATGGTGCTCGACAGCAAGGATCAGTTGCGCATCGACTGGCCGGGCGTTGGCGAGCAGGAAAACGTCAAGATCGGCAACGAGCGCCTGCACCAGAGCACCAAGGCCTTGGGCGGGATCTGGGTCGAAAACCCGATCTGGACCGAGTTGCTCAAGCACAGCATCGTTTCCGTGCACCCATTGGGCGGTTGTGTGATGGGCGAGGATGCGACGCAAGGGGTGGTCAACCACAAGGGCCAGGTGTTCAGCGGCGCCAGTGGCACCGATGTCTATGCCGGATTGTACGTCGCCGACGGCGCGGTGATCCCGACCTCCCTGGCGGTCAATCCGTTGCTGACCATCTCCGCCGTGAGCGAGCGCAACATGGGCCTGCTGGCCGCCGATCGCGGGTGGCACATCGACTACACGCTGCCCTCGGCACCGCGTAAACCGGTGGCGGCGCCGACCCTCGGCGTGCAGTTCACCGAAACCATGAAGGGCTATTTCTCCAAAGAATTCACCCAGCCGCAGGGCACCGATCTCAAACTTTACGAAGCGGCGGCCAAACGCGGCAAGTCGGATAACTCGCCGATCGAGTTCACCCTGACCATCACCGCCAACGACCTCAACCGCATGATCAAGGAGCCGGAACATGCCGCAACGCTGGTCGGTACTCTGGATGCGCCAGGCCTGTCGCCAGAGCCGCTGACCGCCAGCAATGGCGTGTTCAATCTGTTCGAGGAGTATCAGGAACAGGTTGGCGTGCGGCACATGAATTACGACATGAAACTGACTGCCGAGGACGGCAGCGATTATTACTTCAGCGCATTCAAGACTGTGCCCGAAGACAACGGCGTGCTGAACGTCTGGCACGACACCAGTACGCTCTACGTGACGCTGTATCGGGGACCGGACAAGACGGGCGAGGTGATTGGTTCGGGGGTGATGCACATCCAGCCGGCCGATTTTGCCAAGCAGATGACCACCATGAAGGTGCTCAATGCGCGCAACGAACGCGAGCGTATTGAAGGGCTGGCGCGGTTCGGCAAGTTCTTCGCTGGCATCTTGTGGGAGAGCTACGGCGGGGTATTCGCGGGCGACATCTACTTCAACCCCGATGCGCCGCCCCGGCAGAAACGTCCGTTGGACGCGCCGACGCCGAGTGTGCAGTTCTTCCAGACCGAAGACAGTGTCCAGCTACGCCTGACCCGCTATCAGGGCGGCAGCAAGGGGCCGGTGATGCTGGTGCATGGTTTGGGGGTGGGCTCGAATATTTTCTCCACCGACACCATCCAGACCAACCTGTTGGAGTACCTGTGCAAGCACGAGTACGACGTCTGGCTGCTGGATTTCCGGGTCAGCATCCTGCTGCCGGCCAGCAAGCACGAATGGAACGGCGACCAGATTGCCCAGTACGACTTCAAGGCCGCCATCGAGCATATCCAGCAGGCAACCCTCGCCGCTGACGTGCAGTGCGTGGTGCATTGCTATGGCGCGACGACTTTCTTCATGTCGCTGCTGGCGGGGTTGCAGGGCGTGCGTTCGGTGGTGTGTTCGCAGATTGCTGCGGACACGGTGGTCGCCACGGCAACGGGACTCAAGGCCGGTTTGCATTTGCCGGGGATGCTCGACGCCATCGGCATCAAATCCCTCACCGCGTATGCCGACAATAAGGAGAGCTGGTTCAACAAACTCTACGACAAGGCCCTCAACGTCTACGCCCGCATTGAGGCTCAAGGTTACTGCACCAACCCGGTGTGCCACCGCATCACCTTCATGTACGCGTCGCTGTACCGTCACGACACGCTCAACGAAACCCTGCACGACAACCTGCACGAGCTATTCGGTGAGTCGAACATACAGACCTTCGAACACCTGGCGCTGATCCTGCGCAAAGGCCATCTGGTGGACTTCAAGGGCCAGGACGTCTACATGCCGCACTTCGACCGGCTGACCATGCCGATCTGTTTCATCAGCGGCGAAGACAACCAGTGCTACTTGCCCGAAAGCACGCTCAGGACCTATGAGCGCGTGTGCAAAGTCCATGGACCGGAGCGCTACAGCCGGCATGTGGTGCCGGGATACGGGCATATCGACTGCATGTTCGGCAAGAACGCGGTGGTCGATGTGTACCCGATCATCCTGCAGCACCTGGAGAAAACCGCCCTCGGCTAGCACTGCTCACCTGTGGCCTGGAGCTTGTTGTGGCGAGGGGGCTTGTCGGACCGCCGCACCGCCCCGTTCGGCTGCGAAGCAGTCGTGAAACCTGCAATCGCGGTTTTCCTGAATAACCGCATTTGCCGATTTGGGGCCGCTTCGCAGCCCAACGGGGGCAAGCCCCTCGCCACAGGTATATGTGGCACAAAAGGAAATGGATGCCATGGACAGTTACATCCGCTGGTTTCAACGCTTCATCTGGATAGGCATCGCAATGAACATGGTCTTCGCGATTCCGGCGCTGTTCGCGCCGTCGTTGCTGACCTCGATGCTCGGGATGCCACCGCAGCTCTCCGATCCTTGGCTGGAGAACGCCGGCATGTTGCTGGTGGGGATCAGCCTTTTTTACATGCCGTCAGGCTTCAACGCACCCAAATACGTCGTGCATTCGTGGCTGTGCGTGTTGTCGCGGTTGGTCGCCGTGGCGTTCTGGATCTACCTGATCAACACCAGCAACCAGCCCCAGGTGTTTGTGCCGATGCTGCTGGGCGATCTGGGCATGTTCCTGATCCTGGGAATTCTGCTGTACCTGGGCAGCGCGCCGGCCAATCGACCTTTCGCGCTGCTTCGCGATGGCTGGCGTGAGTGGTGCGCAGCGTGGGCGCGCCGCTGGCAGCGGCACAGCTTCAAGGTCGCCACGCTGGTCGTGGTGCTGGCGCTGGGGTTTATCGGTTACGAAACCTGGTACCAGATGCTGCGGGTGGTGCCGGCCGAGCAGTACGCCTCCGACGAAGACCATTACAAATACGCTGCTATCGGCTTGGGCATCGAAGCACGGATTCCCTATTACCTGTTCGCCGTGTTGCCGCAGATGTGCCCGGAAAAACTGCCGAAACCCGGCGGGTATGAAGTGTTCGGTTTTCTCTATGAAAACGGCAAGGACCTGCCGATCGGCATGGCCAAGCGGCAGATCGGCTACCCGACCGTGGAGCCCAACTGTGCCCTGTGCCACACCGGCTCCTATCGTGCCAATGCCAGCGACGTTGCTACCCCGGTGGCCTCTGCGCCGGCCAATACCCTGCAGCTGCAGGCCTTCCAGTGGTTCGCCTACGATTGCGCCAGCGACCCGAAATTCACTCCCGACGCGGTGATGGCCGCAATCAACAGCAAGTTTCAGCTTGGGTTCTTCGAGCGCCTGTACAACCGCTACCTGATCATTCCGATGGCTACGAGTGCGCTGATCAAACAGAAACAGGCCTATGCCTGGCAGAAGCTGCGCGCACCGCAAGGGCCGGGGCGCACCGATACCTTCAACCCGACGAAAATGGTGGTGTTCGGCTTCCCGGATGACTCGACTATCGGCACTGTCGACTTGCCGCAAGTCTGGAACCAGAAACCCCGGGAGTCGCTGTACCTGCACTGGGACGGCAATAACAACGACATCCATGAGCGCAACTACGCGGCGGCTATGGCGGTGGGCGCGACGCCGGAATCGGTGCTGCCGGACAGTTTCAACCGGGTGACCAATTGGTTGCTGGGCCACAAGGCACCGGCCTGGCCGTTCGCGCTGGATCAGGCCAAGGTCGCCCGGGGCAAGCCGGTCTGGGAAAAAAATTGCGCCGGCTGCCATGACTTCGGCCGCACCGACACCGGTCAGGTCACCACCACTATTGATGAACTGGGCACTGATCCCCATCGGCTGAATTCGTTCACCACGGGACTGGTGACGGCTTTCCACGGCTTCAAGAAACCGCCGTTCGACTTTGCTGCCTACCGCAAGACCCAGAGCTACAGCAACACGCCCACCGACGGCATCTGGTTGCGCGCGCCGTACTTGCACAACGGTTCGGTGCCGACCCTGTGGGATTTGCTGCAACCACCGGAGCTGCGGCCGCCGGTGTTCTTCACCGGCTCCGACATTTACGACAAGGACAAGGTCGGCTTCGTCACCAGTGGCGAGCAGGTGAAAGCCTCGGCGGACTTCAAATACGACACGCGTCTGGAGGGCAACCACAACGGTGGCCACCTGTACGGCACGCAGTTGTCGGAACTCGATAAGCGGGCGCTTATCGAGTTCATGAAAACCCTGTGATCCCACTACGGATGGAGGAAGTCGATATGTCATTGGTCAGTCATTGGGAACATGAATACGACAAGGTGAAGGTGCGCCTGCACGGGCTGTTCACGCGGCTGGAAATGGCTTGGAAGAAGCTCGTCAGCGAGCTTGAGCCTGAGGAGTACCAGGCCATCGTCGCGTTGCTGCAACGGGGGCATGATCAGGCGCAATACGTGCTCAAGCACGGCGACTTGTCGGACGATCAACCGAGTGTGCCGTGGGAGTTGTCACACGGCTTGTCGATCCTGCACATCGGTAACGCCAGCCCCTTGCCGCAATCGGTAGACGAACTGCAGACCCGAGTGCTCAAGGACGGCAGCCTGCTCGGTTGTCGCAAATGGGAGCTGCTGGATCTGTTGTGGAGCGAAGCGCTACTGAAGTGGATCGAGAATCTGCGGCATCACGCGCCGTTCGCCACCAACCCGGCGCTGATGCGCATGGACAGCGACGTGACCCTGGCCATCGCCGGCGACTGGGGCACCGGGCCGTTCGACAGCCATGCCCCGGCAGTGGCGGTGGCCAATCAGATGCAACTGGCCCAGGCCGACTTCACCATCCATTTGGGGGATGTGTATTACGCTGGCACTCGCTCCCAGGAAGACGTCGACATGGTCGGCTGGCCGATGGGCAAGCAGGGCTCGTTCACCCTCAACTCCAACCACGAGATGTACAGCGGCGCCCATGGCTACTTCAAGGAACTGGCCAAGCGTTTCCCGGCGCAACAGGGCACCAGCTATTTTGCGTTGTACAACGATGACTGGCTGGTGATTGGGCTCGACACGGCTTATGCCTCGGACCCGATTAACCTGTACATGGACGGTTCGTTGAACAAACAGCAGATCGACTGGATGAAAGACTTGCCCAGACGCAAGAAGGTCATGGTGCTCAGTCATCACCAGGGCTTCGACATTACCGGGCATACCAAGACGTCGTTGTATCAGCCGGTGTGTGATGCCTTGGGTCGCGAGCCGGATTACTGGTACTGGGGGCATTTGCACAACGGTATCTGCTATGCCACTCAAGGTGGCTTGCATGCGCGCTGCGCCGGGCACGGGGCGATTCCTTACGGCAATGCCAGCGAGTTGAACGGGCATTCGCGGGTGCTGTGGTCGGAAACGCAAAATGCGCGGGATGAGGCGTACCCGGATCGGGTGTTGAACGGTTATGTGAAGGTGCGGCTGGTGGGGGAAAACATTGAAGAGACGTTTATCGGCGAGGATGGGTCGGTGCGGTGGTCTTCGTCAGCCCATTGATTTGTGGTGACGGGTAAGCCGTCATCGCGAGCAGGCTCGCTCCCACAAGGGATCTTCAGTGCATATAGATCCAGTGTGGAAGCGAGCCTGCTCGCGATGCTTTTGCTCTTAGCCTTGAACCGGCACGCCTTTGAGGTACGGCGCAGGCTCGGCCCCCAGGTTGTTCAACAGACGCTCGCTGTACCAGTCCACAAAGTTCACCACACCAAACTCATAGGTCTTGGAGTAAGGCCCTGGCTGGTACGCGGTGGAGTTGATCCCGCGCTGGTTCTCTTCGGCCAGGCGACGGTCCTGGTCGTTGGTGGCATCCCAGACCTGGCGCATGCGCTCCACGTCGTAGTCCACGCCTTCGACCGCGTCCTTGTGCACGATCCACTTGGTGGTGACCATGGTTTCCTGAGCGCTGATCGGCCACACGGTGAACACGATGATGTGGTCGCCCATGCAGTGGTTCCACGAGTGCGGCAGGTGCAGGATGCGCATCGAGCCCAGGTCCGGGTTCTTGATTCGACCCATCAGTTTGGCGCAGCCCTGTTTGCCGTCCATGGTCATCGACACGGTGCCCTTGAGCAGCGGCATGCGCACGATACGGTTACGCAGGCCGAAACTGGCGTGGGCGTAAGGGATCTTCTCGGCTTCCCAGGCAGCGGCGGAAGCGGCTACGTGGTCCTTGAAGGCCTGATCGGCACGCGGGTCGGTGACGTCGTCCCATTCCAGCAGGGTTTTCAGCAGCTCCGGGTGCGACGCGTTGCAGTGATAGCACTCGCGGTTGTTTTCCAGCACCAGTTTCCAGTTGGCTTTTTCCATCAAGGTGGTTTGCACCGCCACCTTGGTGTTCTCCATGTCGTACGGTTCCATGTAATGGCTGAGCGTCGACAGGAAGTCATCGATGGCTGGCGGGTTTTCCGCCAGGCTGATGAAGATGTAACCGCCAGCGGTCTTCACGTTCACCGGCTTGAGGCCGTACTGCTTCATGTCGAAGTCGGCGCCCATTTCGGTGCCGGCGAACAGCAGGCGACCGTCCAGTTCGTACGTCCACTGGTGGTAGTGGCAGACCAGTTTGGCGACCTTGCCTTTTTCACTGGTGCACAGGCGTGAACCACGGTGGCGGCAGACGTTGTGGAACGCATGGACCACGCCGTCGGCGCCGCGAATCACGATGATCGGGTTCTTGCCGACTTGCAGGGTCAGGTAGTTGCCCTTGGTCGGGATCTCGCAGGTCATGCCGGCGATCAACCACTCTTTCTGGAAAATTTCCTGCATGTCGATATCAAACAGCCGCTCGTCAGAGTAAAACGGCTGCGGCAGCGAGAAAGTGCGCTCGCGTTCTTGCAGCATCTGCGCGGTGGCCTTGCGTGCGGGTTCCAGTGGATCGCCCAGGCTCAGGGTGGTGGTGACGTCCATCATGTGTTTCCTCAAGGCCATCTGCGTGGCCGCGAAAGTGGCTGATCAGGTTTGCTACGCAAGGTGTAACGGTTGTGTCTTGGTATGGGGCGAGTGTGGGGCCGGCGCGCACCAGAACCTTATCCATGGGCGACATGGCCCAATCTGTTCCCGACGCGCAACCCCCGGTAATTGGGGGCTGGTCGCGATAAGTATGTGAATGTCGCAGATAGGTAAATGGCGGGGCTGCGCTATACGCAGAATCGCCAACATAAAGGCCGGTAGTCGGCCGTGGAGATCAGCATGTCCAACAGCTTCCTGAACCCGGTAACCACCCAGACCTGGGCCAATGGTCGACACATTGTCCGTTGTGTCAAAGTCATCCAGGAAACCTGGGATGTGCGCACCTTCTGCTTTATGGCCGACCAGCCGATCCTGTTCTTCTTCAAGCCCGGGCAATTCGTCACCCTGGAGCTGGAAATCGACGGCGTGCCGATCATGCGCTCCTACACCATTTCCAGTTCGCCGTCGGTGCCGTACAGCTTTTCGGTGACCATCAAGCGCGTGCCGGGGGGCAAGGTGTCCAACTGGCTGCACGACACCCTGCATGAAGGCCAGGAACTGGCGGTGCACGGGCCGGTCGGGCTGTTCAACGCCATGGACTTCCCCGCTCCGAAAGTACTCTACCTGAGCGGCGGCGTCGGCATCACGCCGTGCATGTCCATGGCGCGCTGGTTCTATGACACCAACGGCAATGTCGACATGGTGTTTATCCACAGCGCCCGTTCGCCCAAAGACATCATTTACCACCGCGAGCTGGAGCACATGGCATCGCGGATCGATAACTTCAGCCTGCACCTGATCTGCGAGAAGCATGGTCTGGGCGAGCCGTGGGCCGGTTATCGCGGTTACCTGAATCACAAGATGCTCGAACTGATGGCGCCGGACTTCCTTGAGCGTGAAGTCTTCTGCTGCGGCCCGACCCCGTACATGAACGCGGTCAAGCGCATGCTCGAGGCGGCGGGTTTCGACATGAAGCGTTATCACGAAGAGTCCTTCGGCGCGACGCCGCCGGAAGCTCGTGCCGACGCGGTGGAGCAAGCCGAGCAAGCAGCGGACGCGCCGGAAATCGACGCGGCGGATCTGCACCAGGTGGAATTCACCGCCTCTGGCAAGAGCATCCGCGTGGCTCCGGGCGAAACCGTCCACGCCGCTGCCGCCAAACTTGGCCTGATGATCCCCAAGGCCTGCGGGATGGGCATCTGCGGGACGTGCAAGGTGATGAAGCTGGGCGGCGAAGTGGAGATGGACCACAACGGCGGGATCACCGAGGAGGATGAAGCCGAAGGGTTCATTCTGTCGTGCTGCAGCGTGCCGAAGGGGGATGTGCGGATCGAGTTTTAAAATCCATCAAATGAGTGACCTGAGCCAGGTCACTCATTTGTTTAGTAAAACATTCATTAGTGTTATGCAGAGGCTGAGTCGATAGGGTTGGTATTATGCTGGTATGTTGGGTTTGACGAATATGCCCAGCAGGGTTAGTTCTTTAAGGTCGTAACTAATACTAAATTTTTTGCGCAGTACGGTGAAACTCTCACTGAAGCTGGTGCTAATAGCTTCGGGATTGGCGAACGATAGCATCTGTTCATAACTGACAGGGTCTTTTGATTTGTCGGGAGCGTTCCAGAAGTCACCATCATTGTTGTCTGACCCGTCAAGACCTAACGTCCAGATGGAGTATTTACCGCCCTCCAATTTAAAGTACTTGTATCTGACCGAGGTAGCTACACTGCTGCCTTCGTCTACGACAATGTCGCCTGATTTAATTGCTAGAAACTCTTTGGTTGAGGGGATATTTGATAAACGTTGATCATCATCAAACTTTTGGTCTTGATTTTTCATTTTATTATCCTTTGGTTATAGGGCGCCGATGATGCAAACACTCATGGGGAATATCTGCCCACTGAGTAAGCGTGAATTTAACGGACGCGCATTAACTCGACTAGCTGTCAGGTTTTACAGTAGACAAGTCTGCAGAAGTGTGGTTGTTGGGGCTGGAAGTTGTGAACTTCTGACAGGAAAATTTTTAAGCGAAGCGGCGCAAAAAGTCCAACCGATTGATCGACAATATTGCGCCTTTTTTAAATTGACGTTGAAAACTCAATCCACGAACAGATCGAGCATCAACGTAGTTTCGCTGTCCGGTTCATAGCGATAGTGGGAAAACTCGGTCGTTCCGTGTTCGCGCAAGATCTCTTCATCAATCAGCAACCGCCCGGTAATGCTGCGGCCGCTGCTGTCCAGGATGACGTGCGCCGCATCCGCCATGATCGCTGGCGTGCGCGCATGCTTGAACGACTCCCGAGAGCCCAGCTGAAACTCGATGGCGGCCGTGGCAATCATGGTCTGCGGCCACAGGGAGTTGACGCTGATGCCGTAGGCGACGAATTCCTCGCTCATGCCCAGGGTGAGCATGCTCATGCCGTATTTGGTGATCGTGTAGGGGCTGTACTGGGCGAACCATTTGGTGGCCAGGTTCAGCGGTGGTGACAGGTTGAGGATGTGCCCGCCGTTTTTTTTCAGATAGGGCAGGGCGGCCTGACTGCACAGCAGCACGGCGCGAGTGTTGATCTGGTGCATCAAGTCGAAGCGCTTGAGTTCGATGTGCTGCACCCCGGTCAGTTTGATCGCCCCGGCATTGTTGATCAGCGCGTCGATGCCGCCGAAATGCTCGCTGGCGTCGATCATGGCCTGCTGCACGATGGTTTCATCGCGCACATCCACTTCCAGGGCTAGCGCCTTGCCGCCCGCGGCTTCGACTTCCGCCGCCACGCTGAAAATAGTGCCGGGCAGTTTGGGGTGAGGGGCGGCGCTTTTCGCGGCAATCACGATGTTGGCCCCATCCTTTGCTGCCCGCAGCGCGATTTCGCGGCCGATCCCGCGACTGGCGCCGGTGATGAACAGGGTTTTGCCTTGTAGTGACATGCGGACGCTCCCGATGGGTGTGATCCGAGCGGATCGAAAGGGCTCGCAGTCAATGTAGACCAACTCGTGTAGAGCTGTGATCGTTCCCACGCTCTGCGTGGGAACGATCACAGCGGGTAAGGCGTCAGGCCGTCATCACTTCCCGGATATCTGCCGCCAGTTCCCGCACGCGTTCTTCTTCGGTGTCCCACGAGCACATGAACCGCGCGCCGCCGTTGCCGATGAAGGTGTAGAAGCGCCAGCTCTTGGCGGTCAGCGCGGCGATGGCCGGTTCCGACAGTTGCAGGAACACGCCGTTGGCCTGCACCGGGAACATCAGCTCTACGCCAGGAATGTCGCTCACTAGTTCCGCCAGCAACTGCGCGCAGTGGTTGGCGTGGCGGGCGTATTTGAGCCAAGCGTCGTTTTCCAGAATCCCGACCCAAGGGGCCGAGAGGAAGCGCATCTTCGACGCCAGTTGCCCTGCCTGTTTGCAGCGGTAGTCGAAGTCTTCGGCCAGTTTGTGGTTGAAGAACAGAATCGCTTCGCCCACCGCCATGCCGTTTTTCGTACCGCCAAAGCACAGCACGTCGACGCCGGCCTTCCAGGTCAGGTCGGCTGGCGAGCAACCCAGGTATGCGCAGGCGTTGGAGAAACGGGCACCGTCCATGTGCAGGTTCAGGCCCAGTTCTTTACAGGTGACGCTGATGGCGCGGATTTCTTCCGGGGTGTACACGCTGCCGACTTCAGTGGCCTGGGTCAGGGTCACGACGCGCGGTTTCGGGTAGTGGATGTCCTGGCGCTTGAGGGCGATTTCGCGGATCGATTCCGGGGTCAGCTTGCCGTTTTCGGTGCGGGCGATGAGCAGCTTGGAACCGTTGGAGAAAAACTCCGGCGCGCCGCATTCGTCGGTTTCGACGTGGGCGGTTTCCGAGCAGATCACGCTGTGGTAACTCTGGCACAGCGACGACAGGGCCAACGAGTTGGCTGCGGTGCCGTTGAAAGCGAAGAACACTTCGCAGTCGGTTTCGAACAGCTTACGGAATTGATCGGACGCACGTGCGGTCCACTCATCGTCGCCGTAAGCGCGTTGGTGGCCGTGGTTGGCCTGTTCCATGGCAGCCCAGGCTTCAGGGCAGATACCGGAGTAGTTGTCGCTGGCGAATTGTTGGCTCTTGTCGGTCATGGCCGGCTTCCGTGATCGAGGCGCTTGTGGCGCTTCGTTGGTCAATGATGATGTGCACTTTACCGAAGATCGTCCGGGGAGCACACGGGATGAGTCTGTCAGAAAAATACAAATGCCTTGGGCAATTATGCACATGACGCCGAGGGACGGTGCGCTGGATCTGCTCAAGTGGCTGGCGCTGCTGAGCATGGTGCTCGATCACCTGCGATATATCGGTTATTCATTCGATCTGCTGTATGTGCCGGGCAGATTGGCATTTCCATGGTTCTGTCTGGCGATGGCGGCGAACTTGTCGCGTGTCCGTGAAGTGGCGACCGGCGGCCAGTGGCGCTACCTCGGTTGGTTATTGCTGTTTAGTGCCCTGAGCGAAATTCCCTACCGGATGTACATCCCCGATCCCGACCCCTTGAACGTGTTGCCCACGCTGGCCTTGGGGTTGTTGGTGGCGCGCGGCTGGCAGCACAGGACGCTGCAATCGCGACTGTTGGCGGCGGTTGCCTTGTTGCTGGCGGCACTGTTCCCGGAGCGCCTGATGTTCGGTTTCTTCGGCGTGCTGTTGCCGCTGGCGATGTTGCTGGTGATCCAGCGGCCCTGGTATTTCAGTCTGCTGCCGGGGTTGGTGTGTCTGGCGGCTAATCAATGGCAAGTGCTGTATTGCGCTGCCTGGTTCGGCAGTGGTGCGGCGATCCTCGGTATTGTCGCTTGTCTGATTGCGCCATTGTTGGGGCTGTTCTTGTTGCGACACGCCCAAGGCATCCGGCCACCGCCAATGCGTCGTTGGGCCTACGCCCTCTATCCCGCGCATTTCCTCGCGCTTCTGGCCTTGCGCCAACTCATCGCTTGACCCCCTGACCTTCTACAGGGGCGCGCAAAACCTTTGTGGGAGCGGGCTTGCCCGCGATGGCGGCATCACCTCCAGCATTGATGTCAGCTGACCCACCGCTGTCGCGGGCAAGCCCGCTCCCACAGGGGATCCTTTCTGATTTGAAGAGTGTGTCCGGTCAGGCTTTTCGGTCCATGTCGTAAACGCACCTTTGCGTGGCGTCCATAGGCATTTGACCTGTCTGCGCCGGTCATACCATCGCATCCAAAGGGCACTGCCGTAACGCCAGTGCCTTACCGAGACGAATGGCGCATAGATGCCGCTGGGAGAGACGCGATGTTCAGCAAGCAAGACCAGATCCAGGGTTACGACGATGCACTGCTGGCGGCGATGAATGCCGAGGAGCAACGCCAGGAAGATCACATCGAGCTGATCGCGTCAGAGAACTACACCAGCAAACGCGTGATGGAAGCGCAAGGCAGTGGCCTGACCAACAAATACGCCGAAGGCTATCCGGGCAAGCGCTACTACGGTGGCTGCGAACACGTCGACAAGGTTGAAGCCCTGGCCATCGAACGTGCCAAGCAACTGTTCGGCGCCGACTACGCCAACGTGCAGCCGCACTCCGGCTCTTCGGCCAACAGCGCTGTGTATCTGGCTCTGATTCATCCAGGCGATACCATCCTGGGCATGAGCCTGGCCCACGGTGGTCACCTGACCCACGGCGCCAAAGTGTCGTCGTCGGGCAAGCTGTACAACGCCGTGCAGTACGGCATCGACACCAAAACCGGGCTGATCGACTACGACGAGGTCGAGCGTCTGGCCGTCGAATGCAAGCCGAAGATGATCGTTGCCGGCTTCTCGGCTTATTCCAAGACCCTCGATTTCCCACGCTTCCGCCAGATCGCTGACAAGGTCGGTGCTCTGCTGTTCGTCGACATGGCTCACGTCGCCGGTCTGGTCGCTGCTGGTCTGTACCCGAACCCGCTGCCTTACGCCGACGTAGTGACCACCACCACCCACAAGACCCTGCGCGGTCCACGTGGTGGCCTGATCCTGGCCAAGGCCAACGAAGAAATCGAGAAGAAGCTCAACGCCGCGGTTTTCCCGGGTGCCCAGGGCGGCCCGCTGATGCACGTCATCGCCGGTAAGGCAGTGTGCTTCAAGGAAGCGCTGGAGCCAGGCTTCAAAGCCTACCAGCGACAAGTGATCGACAACGCCCAGGCCATGGCCGGCGTATTTATCAAACGCGGCTACGATGTAGTGTCCGGCGGTACCGATAACCACCTGTTCCTGGTCAGCCTGATCCGTCAAGGCCTCACCGGCAAAGACGCGGATGCAGCACTCGGTCGCGCCCACATCACCGTGAACAAGAACGCTGTCCCGAACGACCCGCAGTCGCCGTTCGTGACCTCCGGCCTGCGCATCGGCACCCCGGCGGTGACCACTCGTGGCTTCAAGGTCGCTCAATGCACCGAGCTGGCTGGCTGGATCTGCGACATCCTCGACAACCTCGGCGATGCCGATGTCGAGGCCAACGTCGCCAAGCATGTGGCAGCCCTGTGCGCGGACTTCCCGGTTTATCGCTGAGTGCGGTTTTGGAGTAAATGACTATGCAACGCTACTCGGGCTTCGGCCTCTTCAAACACTCTCTCAGCCACCACGAAAACTGGCAGCGGATGTGGCGCACGCCGACCCCGAAAAAGGTCTACGACGTGGTCATCGTCGGCGGTGGCGGGCATGGTCTGGCGACCGCCTACTACCTGGCCAAGGAACACGGCATCACCAACGTGGCCGTGGTTGAAAAAGGCTGGCTGGGCGGCGGTAACACCGCGCGCAACACCACCATCGTGCGTTCCAACTACCTGTGGGACGAGTCGGCGCACCTGTACGAACACGCGATGAAATTGTGGGAAGGCCTGTCCCAGGACCTGAACTACAACGTGATGTTCTCCCAGCGTGGCGTCTACAACCTGTGCCACACCCTGCAGGACATTCGTGATTCCGAGCGTCGGGTCAGCGCCAACCGCCTCAACGGCGTGGACGGCGAACTGCTCGATGCCAAGCAAGTGGCGGACGAGATCCCGTACCTCGACTGCTCCAAGAACACCCGCTACCCGGTGATGGGCGCTACCGTCCAGCGTCGCGGTGGCGTGGCCCGTCACGATGCCGTGGCGTGGGGCTTTGCCCGTGCTGCCGACGCCTTGGGCGTGGACCTGATCCAGCAGACCGAAGTGATCGGTTTCCGCAAGGAAAACGGTGTGTGCATCGGTGTTGAAACCAACAAGGGCTTCATCGGTGCCAAGCGCGTCGGTGTGGTGACTGCCGGTAACTCCGGGCACATGGCCAAACTCGCCGGTTTCCGTCTGCCGATCGAATCGCACCCGCTGCAAGCGCTGGTGTCCGAGCCGATCAAGCCGATTATCGACAGCGTGATCATGTCCAACGCCGTACACGGTTACATCAGCCAGTCCGACAAGGGCGACCTGGTGATCGGCGCCGGTATCGACGGCTACAACGGCTACGGCCAGCGTGGTTCGTACCCGGTGATCGAGCACACCATCCAGGCCATCGTCGAGATGTTCCCGGTGCTGTCGCGCGTACGCATGAACCGTCAGTGGGGCGGCATCGTCGACACCACGCCGGATGCCTGCCCGATCATCTCGAAGACTCCGGTACCGAACATGTTCTTCAACTGCGGTTGGGGCACCGGTGGCTTCAAGGCAACACCTGGCTCGGGCAACGTGTTTGCCGCCAGCCTGGCCAAGGGTGAAATGCACCCATTGGCTGCACCTTTCTCCATCGACCGCTTCCACAGCGGTGCGTTGATCGACGAACACGGCGCTGCAGCAGTCGCCCACTAACAGGAGAAATCCCTATGTTGCATATCTTCTGTCCTCACTGTGGCGAACTGCGCTCCGAAGAGGAATTCCATGCATCCGGCCAGGCGCACATCCCGCGTCCACTGGATCCGAACAGCTGCACCGACGAGGAGTGGGGCGACTACATGTTCTTCCGCGATAACCCTCGCGGTCTGCACCACGAACTGTGGGATCACGTCGCCGGTTGCCGTCAGTACTTCAACGTGACCCGGGACACCGTGACCTACGAGATTCTCGAAACCTACAAGATCGGCACCAAGCCGCAGTTCACCGACAAGACCGACAGCCCGAAAGCGGCCGCCACGGCTCTGGGAGAGAAGGTATGAGCCAGATCAATCGCCTGTCCAACGGCGGACGCATCGACCGCAACAAAGTGCTGAGCTTCACCTTCAACGGCCAGGTCTACAAAGGCTTTGAAGGCGACTCCCTGGCCGCCGCCTTGCTGGCCAACGGTGTCGACATCATCGGTCGCAGCTTCAAGTACTCCCGTCCGCGCGGCATCTTCGCCGCCGGTGCCGAAGAGCCGAACGCCGTGTTGCAGATCGGTGCGACTGAAGCCACGCAGATCCCCAACGTACGCGCCACGCAACAAGCGCTGTATCAAGGCCTGGTCGCCACCAGCACCAACGGCTGGCCAAGCGTGAACAACGACATGATGGGGATTCTCGGCAAGGTCGGCGGCAAGCTGATGCCGCCGGGCTTCTACTACAAAACCTTCATGTACCCGCAATCGTTCTGGATGACTTACGAGAAGTACATTCGTAAGGCCGCCGGCCTTGGCCGTTCGCCGACCGAGAACGATCCGGACACCTACGACTACATGAACCAGCACTGCGACGTGCTGATCGTCGGCGCTGGCCCTGCGGGTCTGGCGGCTGCACTGGCGGCTGCCCGCAGCGGTGCCCGTGTGATCCTGGCCGATGAGCAGGAAGAGTTCGGCGGCAGCCTGCTCGATTCCCGCGAAAGCCTCGACGGCAAACCGGCTACCGAGTGGGTCGCCAGCGTCATCGCCGAGCTGAAAAACACCCCTGACGTGCTGCTGTTGCCGCGCGCCACGGTCAACGGGTACCACGACCATAATTTCCTGACCATTCACGAGCGCCTCACCGATCACCTCGGCGACCGCGCTCCGATCGGCCAGGTGCGTCAGCGCATCCACCGGGTTCGCGCCAAGCGTGTGGTGCTGGCGACCGGCGCTCACGAGCGTCCACTGGTTTACGGCAACAACGACGTGCCGGGCAACATGCTCGCCGGCGCTGTGTCGACTTATGTTCGTCGCTACGGCGTGGCACCGGGCAAGAAACTGGTGCTGTCGACCAACAACGACCACGCCTACCGCGTTGCCCTGGACTGGCTCGACGCCAGCCTGCAAGTGGTGGCCATCGCCGACGCCCGCAGCAACCCTCGCGGTGCGCTGGTGGAAGAAGCGCGCGCCAAAGGCATTCGCATCCTGACCGGCAGCGCCGTGATCGAGGCCCGTGGCAGCAAGCACGTGACCGCTGCTCGCGTTGCAGCGATTGATGTAAAAGCACACACCGTGACCAGCCCGGGCGAATGGCTCGATTGCGACCTGGTCGCCAGTTCCGGCGGCTACAGCCCGGTGGTTCACCTGGCTTCGCACTTGGGCGGCAAGCCGATCTGGCGTGAAGACATCCTCGGTTTCGTACCGGGCGAAGCACCGCAGAAACGCGTGTGCGTCGGTGGCATCAATGGCGTCTACAGCCTCGGCGATTCGTTGGCCGATGGTTTTGAAGGCGGTGCTCGCGCTGCCAGCGAAGCCGGTTTCGGCAAGGTCGAGGGCGTACTGCCCAAAGCCCTGAGCCGACTGGAAGAGCCAACGCTGGCGTTGTTCCAGGTGCCTCACGAAAAAGCCACTGCCCGTGCGCCGAAGCAATTCGTCGACCTGCAGAACGACGTCACCGCGGCCGCCATCGAACTGGCGACCCGCGAAGGCTTCGAATCGGTCGAGCACGTCAAACGCTACACCGCACTGGGCTTCGGCACCGATCAGGGCAAGCTCGGCAACGTCAACGGCCTGGCCATTGCCGCCCGTTCGCTGAACGTGACCATCCCGCAGATGGGCACCACCATGTTCCGTCCGAACTACACCCCGGTGACTTTCGGCGCCGTGGCCGGTCGTCACTGTGGGCACATCTTCGAGCCGGTTCGCTTCACCGCGCTGCATCACTGGCACGTGAAGAATGGCGCCGAGTTCGAAGACGTCGGTCAGTGGAAACGTCCTTGGTACTTCCCGAAAAACGGTGAAGACCTGCATGCCGCGGTCAAACGCGAATGCAAAGCCGTGCGCGACAGCGTCGGCCTGCTGGACGCTTCGACCCTGGGCAAGATCGACATCCAGGGCCCGGATTCGCGTGAGTTCCTCAACCGCATCTACACCAACGCCTGGACCAAGCTCGACGTGGGCAAGGCCCGTTACGGCCTGATGTGCAAAGAAGACGGCATGGTGTTCGACGACGGCGTGACGGCATGCCTGGCCGACAACCATTTCGTGATGACCACCACCACCGGTGGCGCTGCACGCGTGCTGCAATGGCTGGAAATCTACCACCAGACCGAATGGCCAGAGCTGAAGGTGTACTTCACTTCCGTGACGGATCATTGGGCAACCATGACCCTGTCCGGGCCGAACAGCCGCAAGCTGCTCAGCGAAGTCACCGACGCCGATCTGAGCAACGAAGCCTTCCCGTTCATGACCTGGAAAGAAGCGCTGGTCGGTGGCGTGCCGGCACGGATATTCCGGATTTCGTTTACCGGTGAGCTGTCGTACGAAGTCAACGTGCAGGCCGACTACGCCATGGGCGTGCTCGAGAAAATCGTCGAGGCCGGCAAGAAGTACAACTTGACCCCGTATGGCACTGAAACCATGCACGTACTGCGGGCCGAGAAGGGCTTCATCATCGTCGGTCAGGACACTGACAGCTCGATGACCCCGGACGACCTGAACATGGGCTGGTGTGTCGGTCGCACCAAACCGTTCTCGTGGATCGGCTGGCGTGGCATGAACCGCGAAGACTGTGTGCGTGATCAGCGCAAACAGCTGGTTGGCCTGAAGCCGATCGATCCGACCAAATGGCTGCCGGAAGGTGCGCAACTGGTGTTCAACACCAAGCAAGCCATCCCGATGACCATGGTTGGCCACGTGACTTCCAGTTACCTGCACAACTCCCTGGGCTATTCGTTTGCCATGGGCGTGGTGAAAGGCGGCTTGAAGCGCATGGGTGAGCGGGTGTTCGCACCGCTGGCCGACGGCAGCGTGATCGAGGCGGAAATCGTTTCTTCGGTGTTCTTCGATCCGAAAGGCGATCGCCAGAACGTCTAACACCACAGTACCTGTGGGAGCGTGGCTTGCCCGCGATGAACGATAACGCGGTGCCTCAGGCAGACCGAGTTGCTCCCATCGCGGGCAAGCCCGCTCCCGCAGGGATACGAATACAGGAAAGGTGCTTTATGACCGCAGCCAATGTTTACCAACAACGCCCAACCACTGGGGCCAAGGCCGAGTCGTCGCTGCATCATGCCGACCTCGCCAGCCTGGTGGGCAAGGGTCGCAAGAACGCCGGCGTGATCGTGCGTGAGAAAAAACTCCTCGGTCACCTGACCATTCGTGGCGATGGTCACGATGCCGCGTTCGCCGCCGGCGTGCACAAGGCCCTTGGCATCGAATTGCCAGGTGCGTTGACCGTGATCATCAAAGGCGAAACCAGCCTGCAATGGATGGGGCCGGATGAATGGCTGCTGATCGTGCCGACCGGTGAAGAGTTCGCCGCCGAGAAAAAACTCCGTGAAGCGCTGGGCGACCTGCACATCCAGATCGTCAACGTCAGCGGTGGCCAGCAGATCCTCGAACTCAGCGGCCCGAACGTGCGTCAGGTGCTGATGAAGTCCACCAGCTACGACGTGCACCCCAACAACTTCCCGGTGGGCAAGGCTGTTGGCACGGTGTTCGCCAAGTCGCAACTGGTGATCCGCCATACTGCCGAAGATACCTGGGAATTGCTGATTCGCCGCAGCTTCTCGGATTACTGGTGGTTGTGGTTGCAGGATGCGGCTGCTGAGTACGGGCTTAGCGTCCAGGCGTAATGATCGTTCCCGCCTGTTGCGAGGGAGCTTTTGTGGCGAGGGGGCTTGCCCCCGTTGGGTCGCGCAGCGGCCCCAAATCCTGAAAGCGCGTTCCGTCTGACACACTGCGTTTGCCGGTTTTACGACTGCTTCGCAGCCGAACGGGGCAAGCCCCCTCGCCACAAGGTCCGCGACAAACTTTGCAGTCGCGCAGGTATTTTCGAACAGGAGTCACCGCACTATGAGCCGCGCCCCCGACACATGGATTCTGACCGCCGACTGCCCCAGCGTCCTCGGCACCGTGGATGCGGTGACCCGCTTTTTGTTCGAGCAGGGCTGCTACGTCACCGAGCACCATTCCTTCGATGACCGGCTCTCGGGTCGTTTCTTCATTCGCGTGGAATTTCGGCAACCCGACGGTTTCGACGAACAAGCCTTCCGCGCAGGCCTGGCGGAGCGTGGTGCAGCCTTCGGGATGGTCTTCGAGCTGACCCCGCCGAACTACCGGCCAAAAGTGGTGATCATGGTTTCCAAGGCCGATCACTGCCTCAATGACTTGCTCTACCGCCAGCGTATCGGCCAGTTGTCGATGGACGTGGTCGCCGTGGTCTCCAACCACCCGGACCTCAAGCCGTTGGCCGATTGGCATCAGATTCCGTACTACCATTTTCCGCTGGACCCGAACGACAAGCCGTCGCAAGAGCGCCAGGTCTGGCAGGTGATTGAAGAGGCCGGCGCCGAACTGGTGATCCTTGCCCGCTACATGCAGGTCTTGTCGCCAGAGCTGTGCCGCAAACTCGACGGCAAGGCGATCAACATTCACCACTCTCTACTGCCGGGCTTCAAGGGCGCCAAGCCGTACCACCAGGCCTACAACAAAGGCGTGAAACTGGTCGGCGCCACGGCGCACTACATCAACAACGATCTGGACGAAGGCCCGATCATCGCCCAGGGCGTGGAAGCCGTGGATCACAGCCACTATCCCGAAGACTTGATCGCCAAGGGGCGGGATATCGAAGGGCTGACCCTGGCACGGGCTGTTGGATATCACATTGAACGAAGGGTTTTTCTGAACGCCAATCGCACCGTCGTTCTTTAAATTGCCATCGCGGGCTTGCCCGCGATGGCGGCATAACAGACAACACAAGACACACAGGCAATAACCCGAGCAATCAACGCGCCGCCGCTTCCTGGCGACGCGACCGCTACATAAAAACAACAGCGAGGTGAAAGCATGTCTGGTAATCGTGGTGTGGTGTATCTCGGCGCTGGCAAGGTCGAAGTACAGAAAATCGACTATCCCAAAATGCAGGACCCGCGCGGCAGGAAGATCGAGCACGGTGTCATCCTGCGCGTAGTTTCCACCAACATTTGTGGTTCCGATCAGCACATGGTGCGTGGTCGCACTACGGCTCAGACCGGTCTGGTGCTGGGCCACGAGATCACCGGTGAAGTGATCGAGAAGGGCAGCGGTGTCGAGAACCTGCAGATCGGCGACTTGGTGTCGGTTCCTTTCAACGTTGCCTGTGGCCGTTGCCGTTCGTGCAAAGAGCAACATACTGGCGTCTGCCTGAGCGTTAACCCGGCGCGTCCGGGCGGTGCCTATGGTTACGTCGACATGGGTGACTGGACCGGTGGCCAAGCCGAATACGCGTTTGTGCCGTATGCCGACTTCAACCTGCTGAAACTTCCAGATCGCGACCGGGCCATGGAAAAAATCCGTGACCTGACCTGTCTCTCCGACATCCTGCCCACCGGTTACCACGGCGCAGTGACTGCCGGCGTTGGCCCTGGCAGCACCGTGTACATCGCCGGCGCCGGCCCGGTTGGCCTGGCAGCTGCCGCTTCCGCTCGCCTGCTGGGTGCTGCGGTGGTGATCATCGGTGACGTCAACCCGATCCGCCTGGCCCATGCCAAGGCTCAGGGTTTCGAAATCGCCGACCTGTCGACAGACACCCCACTGCACGAACAAATCGCTGCACTGTTGGGCGAACCGGAAGTGGACTGCGCCGTCGATGCCGTAGGCTTCGAAGCTCGCGGTCACGGCCATGCCGGCGTGAAGCACGAGGCTCCGGCCACCGTACTCAACTCGCTGATGGGCGTGGTTCGCGTCGCTGGCAAAATCGGTATTCCTGGCCTGTACGTCACCGAAGATCCGGGTGCAGTGGACGCCGCCGCGAAAATGGGCAGCCTGAGCATTCGCTTCGGCCTGGGCTGGGCCAAATCCCACAGCTTCCACACCGGCCAGACGCCAGTGATGAAGTACAACCGCCAGCTGATGCAGGCGATCATGTGGGACCGCATCCATATTGCCGACATCGTCGGCGTGGAAGTCATCAGCCTGGATGACGCGCCACGGGGTTACGGCGAGTTCGATGCGGGCGTGCCGAAGAAGTTTGTGATCGATCCGCACAAGTTGTTTAGTGCGGCGTAAGACCTGGAGCAAGACGGAAAAAAGGGCGACAGTGATGTCGCCCTTTTTTATGGCGAGTGGAACGTAATTGCTCAGAGGAAGTGAGCAATTATCAATGGACCTCGAACAGAGATCTGATTTGTTCCATGCCGTAGACGTCGCTTTCCAGTTGACCACATTGTCCAGAGCCAAGGCGCTGCCGGTTCGGTCATACCGTTCATCGGTTGCGACCCAGGGAGCACGTTTTCATAGACGCCACCTGGGGAAAATGCCCATGCAGACAAGGAACATGCTGGCGTACATCCGGTCCAATCAGCAGTTTTGCCGCCCCCCGTTATCGAGCGGTTTTTCATGGCACAAGAGGATGTCTGGATGAACGTTTCACGCTGTTTTGCACTGGCATCGCTCATGGCTGTCGCTTCGTTGACGACGCTGGCCGCCAGCCCGGCCTTTGCACAGTTAAGCCTCAGCGATGCGGTCAAGGCGGTGTCATCGATGCAGGACGACGAGGATGTCGAGGGTGTCGAGGCCGATGATGTCGATGGCATCGTGGCGGCGGCGCCCAAGGCGGCCGGTTTGCTCAATACCCTGGGCTCGCAGCTCGACATTACCCCGGAGCAGGCCATCGGCGGCGCCGGTGCGATGCTGGGGCTGGCGAGGAATCAGCTCAGCGGCCAGGACTTCTCCGAGCTGAGCAAAAATGTGCCTGGTCTCGCTCAGATCGCCGGCAACAGCGCCATGGGTGGCCTGGCTGGATTGGGTGGGCTGCTTGGCGCCGGTTCAGACAAGAATGCGTTGCTCGATGGCTTGCTGGGTAACGTCAAGGACACCAAGGACCTGAACAACGCCTTCAGCGCCTTGGGCATGGATACCGGGATGGTTGGAATGTTTGCTCCGGTGATCCTGCAGTATCTCGGTCAGCAAGGCGTTGCCGGTTCGCTGCTGCAAAACCTCGGCGGGATCTGGGGCACCGGTACCGGTAGCTGAGTCAGCCCTCGGCGCGTAGCTCCTTGATGCGCTGGTCCTTTTCGATCCAGAGCTGGTTGACCCAGTTCTGGATCGTTTCGCGAAACACCGGATCGTTTTCGTAATCGCCTTGCCACAGTGCCGGGTCCAGCTCGCGTGTGTGGATGTCGATGATCACCTTGGGCACGTTGCCGCTGAGCAAATCCCAGAACCCCGGAATCTTCTGCTGCGGATACACCACCGTCACATCGAGAATGGCGTCCAGCTGTTCGCCCATCGCCGCCAGCACAAACGCCACACCGCCGGCCTTGGGCTTGAGCAGGTGGGTGAACGGCGACTGTTGCTGGGCGCTTTTCGCTGCTGTGTAGCGGGTGCCTTCCAAGTAGTTGACCACCGTCACCGCCTGGCGCTTGTACAACTCGCAGGCTTGTTTGGTGATCTCCAGGTCCTTGCCGGCCAGCTCCGGGTTCTTCGCCAGAAACGTCTTGCTGTAGCGCTTCATGAACGGATAGTCCAGCGCCCACCAGGCCAGGCCCAGGAACGGCACCCAGATCAGTTCTTTCTTGAGGAAGAATTTGAAGAACGGCGTGCGTCGGTTAAGTGCCTGGATCAGCGCCGGGATATCGACCCAGGACTGATGGTTACCGATCACCAGATATGAGGTGTCTGCGCGCAGCTCATCGCCGCCGCGAATGTCCCATTGAGTGGGAATGCACAGACGAAAGATCAGCTTATCGATTTCAGCCCAGGTTTCGGCAACCCACATCACCGCCGCCGAGGCGTAATCGCGAAAGCGCCCGGGCAGGAGCAGTTTGAGCAGCGCGAACACCATCAGAGGCCCGAACAGGACCAGGGTGTTGAGCAATAGCAGCAAGGTAACGAAACAGCCGGTGAGCAGGCGGCGCATAGGTAACTCTTGAAAGCGTTGGGGCGCGCCATGATAAGCAGCTTAGGGTGACAGGCCAAATCGGTGGTGACGAATGTTTCACCTATTCGGCAGTATGCTTTAGCGAATTCGAACCCGTCAGGCTGTTGTAGTGATTGATCTGGCCTATTCGCGGGCTTGCCCGCGAAGCGATTTCAAGAACGAACGAATTCAAAGGCAGCAGTTCTAAAATTCCGCTGCCCACTCTCCAAGGAAGCCCCTTACGTGAAATCTATCCTTGCACTGCTTGCCCTCGTGACCCTGCCGGTTCTGGCCGCTGAGCCGACTCTTTATGGGCGTTACGAATACATCGCGCTGCCGGAAATCGGCGGTGAAGTCCTCAAGGCCAAAATGGACACCGGCGCCCTGACCGCATCGCTGTCGGCCAAAGATATCGAAACCTTCACCCGCGACGGTGACGAGTGGGTACGTTTCCGTCTCGCCACCAAAGGCGCGAGCAACAAAGTCTACGAACACAAGGTCGCGCGCATCAGCAAGATCAAGAACCGTGCCGATGAAGAAGATGACGACAAGGTCGTGAGCGAAGTGACCAAGCGTCCGGTGGTCGATCTGGAACTGTGCCTGGGCAACGTCAAGCGCACCGTCGAGGTCAACCTCACCGACCGCAGCAGCTTCAACTACCCGCTGCTGATCGGCGCCAAAGCCCTGCGCGAGTTTGGCGCGGCGGTGAACCCGGCACGTCGCTTTACTGCCGACAAACCCGACTGCTGATTGACGGCGAATCAGCCTTGGGGCACCGTTCGCCCACTTAACTAGCGGGCTCGGACGCCATGCCTCATATCCTGATTGTCGAAGACGAAGCGGCGATTGCCGACACCCTGATTTTCGCCTTGCAGGGCGAGGGCTTCACCACCACCTGGTTGAGCCTTGGCGCGGCGGCGCTCGAGCATCAGCGCGCGACGCCGGCCGACCTGATCATTCTCGATATCGGCCTGCCGGACATCAGCGGCTTCGAGACCTGCAAGCAGTTGCGGCGTTTCAGCGACGTGCCGGTGATTTTCCTCAGTGCCCGTGACGCCGAGATCGACCGCGTGGTGGGCCTGGAAATCGGCGCCGACGACTACGTGGTCAAGCCGTTCAGCCCTCGGGAAGTGGCGGCGCGGGTCCGAGCGATTCTCAAGCGCATGGCGCCACGATCCGTGGCGGAGGTGGCGTCAGCGCTGTTTCGCATCGACGGCGAACGGGTGCAGATCAGCTATCGCAACCAGCCGCTGAGCCTGACTCGCCATGAGTTTCGTTTACTGCAATGCCTGCTGGAACAACCTGAGCGAGTCTTCAGTCGCGAGCAATTGCTCGATGCGGTGGGCGTGGCCGCCGATGCTGGTTACGAGCGCAGCATCGACAGCCACATCAAGAGCGTGCGCGCCAAATTGCGCCTGGTGAAGGCCGACGCCGAGCCGATCCAGACTCATCGTGGCCTCGGTTACAGCTACAGCCCGGGGCACAGCTGATGTCACTGGGGATCCGGATTTTTCTGGTCTACGTGCTGTTCATCGGCCTGGCCGGTTACTTTGTGCTCAACACTGTGATGGAAGAAATCCGCCCCGGAGTGCGCCAGTCCACCGAAGAAACCCTGGTGGACACCGCCAACCTGATGGCCGAGATCCTGCGTGACGACTTCAAGGCCGGCACCCTCAGCCAGAACCGCTGGCCCGAGTTGCTCAAGGCGTACGGGGAACGGCAACCGAAGGCGAGTATCTGGGGCCTGTCGAAGAATCAGGTCAACCACCGCATTTACGTCACCGATGCCAAGGGCATCGTGGTGCTGGATTCCAGCGGGATTGCGGTGGGCCAGGACTACTCGCGCTGGAACGACGTCTATCTGACCCTGCATGGAGAGTACGGCGCGCGTTCGACGCGCAGCGACCCGGACGATTCGAACTCGTCGGTGATGCACGTCGGGGCACCGATTCGCGACAACGGCCAGATCATCGGCGTGGTGACGGTGGCTAAACCCAACAGCTCGCTGCAGCCTTACGTCGATCGCACCGAACGGCGATTGCTGACTTATGGCGCCGGATTGATTGGCCTCGGTTTGCTGTTTGGTGCGCTGTTGTCGTGGTGGCTGAGCGCGGCGCTGCGAAGGTTGACGGCTTATGCCCAGGCCGTCAGTGAAGGCCGACGGGTCGAGGTACCGCATTACCGTGGCGGCGAGCTGGAGCAACTGGCCACGGCGCTGGAACACATGCGCACCCAGCTCGAAGGCAAGGCTTACGTCGAGCGTTATGTGCACACCCTGACCCATGAATTGAAAAGCCCGCTGGCGGCGATTCGTGGCGCGGCGGAGCTGCTGCAAGGCGACATGCCGCCGGCCCAGCAGCAGCGTTTCGTCAGTAACATCGACAGCGAAAGTGCGCGCATGCAGCAGTTGATCGAGCGACTGTTGAACCTGGCGCAGGTTGAACAACGCCAAGGATTGGAGGAGCGGGTGGCGGTGCCGTTGGCGGCCTTGGTGGACGAACTGTTGAGCGCGCAGGCTGCGCGAATCGAAGGCAAGCAGTTGCGTGTGGAGCGGCAAATTACAGCGGATCTGAACCTGCTCGGCGAGCCGTTTCTGTTGCGCCAGGCGCTGGGCAATCTGCTGGAGAATGCCTTGGACTTCACCCCGGCGCACGGCGTGCTGCGATTTTGCGCCGAACGGGTCGACGAGCAGATTGAGTTCAGGCTGTTCAACCAGGCCGAGGCGATTCCCGACTATGCGTTGCCACGCTTGAGCGAGCGTTTCTACTCACTGCCGCGTCCGGACAGTGGGCGCAAGAGCACCGGGTTGGGGCTTAACTTCGTTGAAGAAGTGGTCAAGCTGCATGGCGGTGCGATGAGTATCGGTAATGTCGAGGGCGGGGTTGAAGTTAAATTGAGCCTGCCTTAGGACCGAGTCGCAGCCATCGCGAGCAGGCTCGCTCCCACATGGGATTTGAGGCGAACGCAAAAGATAAGAACCACGCAATTCCATTGTGGGAGCGAGCCTGCTCGCGATGAGGCCGGCCCATTCTCCACAAAGTCTCCATATTTCCCCCACAAACCCCCCACACACCCAATCCAGACTCTCCCCATCCAAACAGGGAGAGTCCCCATGAACCGAAGCTTGACCCTAAAACTCGGGGCGATTGCCCTGCTGATTCTATTGCTGCTGATCCCGCTGCTGATGATCAACGGGGTGATCCAGGACCGCCAGCAACTGCGCGACGGTGTGCTCGAAGACATCGCCCGCAGTTCCAGCTACAGCCAGCAATTGAGCGGCCCGCTGATGGTGGTGCCTTATCGCAAAACGGTGCGCACCTGGAAAACCAACGAAAAAACCAACGAGCGTTATCAGGATGTCGGCGAGGAGCGTGGGCGTTTGTATTTCCTGCCGGAGCGCTTTGAACTCGACGGCCAGGTCCAGACCGAATTGCGCGCCCGGGGTATCTACGAGGCGCGGCTATTCCATGCCGATAACCGCATCAGCGGGCATTTCTCGGTCCCGGCGCAACTGGGCATCAAGGAAGACTTCGCCGATTACCGCTTCGATCAGCCGTTCCTGGCTGTCGGCATCAGCGATATTCGCGGCATCGAGAACGCCTTGAAACTCGAACTCAATGGCCAGAAGCTGGATTTTGTACCGGGCAGCCAAGTGGGCTGGTTGGGCGAGGGTGTGCACGTGACACTACCGGTGCTGGACACCCAACAGGCTACGGAACTGGCCTTCGGTTTCGACTTGCGTCTGCAAGGCACCGGCCAGTTGCAGGTTCTCCCGGTGGGCAAGACCAGCAAGGTGTCACTGGCTGCGAATTGGCCTCACCCCAGCTTCATCGGCAATTACCTGCCGGCGCAGCGGGAAATCACCGATCAGGGCTTTACGGCCAATTGGCAGACCTCGTTTTTCTCCACCAACCTGCAAGAAGCGTTGAACAGTTGCGTGTCGGGCGGTCATTGCGAGGCGTTCAGCGGTCGCAGTTTCGGTGTGAGTTTCATCGACCCGGTGGACCAGTACCTGAAAAGCGACCGGGCAATCAAATACGCATTGCTGTTCATCGTCCTGACCTTCGCCGGTTTCTTCCTCTTCGAAGTGCTGAAAAGCCTGGCGGTGCACCCGGTGCAGTACGCGTTGGTGGGTGTAGCGCTGGCGTTCTTCTACCTGTTGCTGCTGTCGCTATCCGAACACATCGGCTTTGCCCTGGCGTATCTGCTGTCGGCGAGTGGCTGTGTGGCGTTGATCGGTTTCTATGTCTGTCATGTGCTGCGTAGCGTGCGTCACGGCCTGAGTTTTTCGGCGGGGTTGGCGGCGTTGTACGGGCTGCTTTACGGCTTGTTGAGCGCCGAGGATTACGCGCTATTGATGGGCTCGCTGCTGCTGTTCGGTCTGCTGGGTGTGTTCATGGTGCTGACCCGCAAGCTGGACTGGTACGGGATCGGGCAAAAGTCCGCCAAGCCGCTGGCGTTTGATATGGGGACGGTGGAATGAGCAGGTCGTTGGGGTTGCGCGAGGATCAGCGGATGGGCGAGGCGTTGGCGACGCGGATTTGCCAGTTATTTCCGTCAGATCCGGTCTGGTGCCATCGCGAGCAGGCTCGCTCCCACAAAAGATCTCCAGTGAATACAAAGGTTATGCACGCCAAAGATCAAATAATGTGGGAGAGAGCCTGCTCGCGATGAGGCCGGTACAGTCAGCGAGAATCTAGAGCTTGGGCATCGTCGCAATCATCGAAGGCCGCTGACTCACTTCGAAATACCACTCTGCCAACTTTGGATTCGCTTTGCGCCATTCCAGATCCGGATGGCGCAAATCCAGATAACCCAAGGCACAGGCCACACTGATCGCCGCCACATCGAAATGGCTGGTCAGCTCGGCAATCGCGTCGGCCTCCAGCAGCGCCAGGGCGCGACGAATCTTGTCGCGCTGACTGTCGAGCCAGGCGTCCCAATGTTTTTCCGGCGAGCGCAGGGCCACTTCATAGCGAATCATCACGGCGGCATCCATGATCCCGTCCGCCAGAGAAGCCAGAGTCAAGCGCCGCCAGCGCGCGGAGCCTTCACGAGGAATCAGCGGATTACCGACGTGCTGGTGATCGAGGTAATCGAGGATCACCCGGCTGTCGTACAGCACATTACCGTCGGCCAGGCGCAGCGCCGGAATCTTGCCCAGCGGGTTGTCTTTGTTGAGAGCCGGATCCGGGCTGACCGGCGTGAGCTGGCTGGCTTGCAGCACCACGCGGTTCGTTTGACCGGTCTCGTGCAGCAGCACCATGACTTTGCGAACAAAGGGCGAGGCGGGGTTGTGAAACAAGGTCATGCTGGGGGCGGACATGGCGGCATCTCGATCATGGGCAGTGTCGGGAGCATAGCGCTTTGGTGTTTGAGCTCAAGCTCGTTTCCACAGGTTTTGTACCGTTCGCCGATGCCGTAAACGACACAAAACCTGAGCGAGGCTTGCCCGCGAAGGCGTCAGAACAGGCGCCATAAAACTTAAAAAGACGGAGCCTGCCGCCGCCGCTTCCACTGACTCAGCCGCTGCTGCAGGTTCAACGGGCTATGAATCTGTTGCTGCCGCGCCCGGCTGAATAAAATCAGCATCAGTTCCGCCGTTGCCAAGGCATCGGCGCTGGCGTTATGCCGTTCGAAGACCTCCAGTTTGAACCAGTCGATCCACTCATCCAGCCCGGCCTCGCGAAAGTGTGCCTGGGGACAAAGCAGCGGGGCGATGTCTGCCACATCCAGAAAGGGATGCTGCAGCTTGTAACCCAGATGTTCTTTCAGCGCGCGCCCGAGCATGTGCTGGTCGAACGGCGCATGAAAGGCCAGCACCGGACTGTCGCCGACAAACTCCATGAACTCGAGCAAGGCTTGCGCCGGGTCGCTGCCCGCAGCAATGGCGCTGGGTCCCAGGCCATGAATCAACACGCTGGGGCCGAGTTTGAGTTCGGTGCATTGCAGCGTGCGCTCGAACTGCTGGCTGAAGTCGATCGCGCCGTCCTCGATCACCACGGCTCCGATGGACAGCAGACGATCCTTGTTCAGATTCAGCCCGGTGGTTTCCAGATCGAGCACCACCCAGCGTTGCTCTCTCAGGCTGCAATTGCTCAGCTCGGCTACGGCCGGCAAGCGCTGCAGACGTTGTTGCAGTTCGCCGGACAAAACGGGACTGGCCGGGCGCAGCCATGAAAACAGGCTCATAACTGATACCGCAGGGTCAGGCTGCTTTGCAGGCGTTGGGCCTGGCGCAGGGATTCACGCAGGATGCGTCGGTCCAGATGATTGAGGCTGTCGGGATCGACGCGGTTGGAGTAGGGCAAGTTCTCTCGGGTCTGTAGCTGATGTTGCTGCATGCGGGTTTGCTGGATGAAGTGATACGCCTCTTCATAGGCAGCGCCATCCAGCTGTTCGATGACCTCTTTCTCCACCAATTGGCGAAAGCGTTCCAGGGTATTGTTGGCGCCGATGCCGTGGGCCAGGGCCAGCACTCGCGCACCGTCGACGAATGGCGTCAGGCCCTGGAGTTTCAGGTCGAGGGTGGCTTTTTCGCCATTCTTGCGCGCCAGCACGAACTCGCGGAACCGCCCCACGGGCGGACGATTGCGCAGGGCATTCTCAGCCATCATGCGCTGGAACAACCGGTTGTCGCCGACCTGATCGAGAATGCCCCGGCGCAATTGCTCGCAGCCTCGCTCATCGCCCCAGACCACACGCAGGTCGAAGTAGATGCTCGACCCCAGCAGGTTTTCCGGCGTCGCCTCGCGGATAAACGCCGCAAAGCGTCGCGCCCATTCGACCCGGGACAAACACAGCTCGGGGTTGCCAGCCATGATGTTGCCCTTGCACAGGGTGAAGCCGCACAGCGCCAGGCTCTGATTGACCTGCTGGGCGATGGGCAGCAACTTGCCGCGTATTTCGGCGGCGTGGGCCGCATCGCGGGCCTCGAACAGAATGCCGTTGTCCTGATCGGTGTGCAGCGTCTGCTCGCGGCGGCCTTCGCTGCCGAAGCACAGCCAACTGAACGGCACACCGGGGTCGCCTTTCTCCGCCAGGGCCAGTTCGATCACCCTGCACACAGTGTGGTCGTTAAGCAGGGTGATGATATGGGTGATTTGCGTCGAGGACGCGCCGTGGGCCAGCATCCGTTCGACCAGTTGGCCAATCTCGCCGCGGATCGCCACCAGATTCTCCACCCGTTGGGCACTGCGAATGGTCCGCGCCAGGTGCACCAGATCGACCCTTTGCAGGGAAAACAGATCGCGCTCTGAAACCACGCCGCACAGGCGCTGATCCTTGACCAGGCAGACGTGGGCGATGTGTCGCTCGGTCATGGCGATCGCTGCGTCGAAGGCGCTGTGATCCGGCGTCAGGTAAAACGGCGCCGGGGTCATGTGCCGTTCTATGGATTCATTGAAATCGCTGGTGCCGTTGGCCACCACATGCCGCAAGTCGCGCAGGGTGAAAATGCCCAGCGGCGCCCTCTGCTCATCGACCACCACAATGCTGCCGACTTGCTGATCGTGCATCAGCGTCACCGCTTCACGCAGAGGGGTGATCGGGCTGCAGGTCACCGGATGCCGCATGGCCAGTTCGCCCAATCGGGTATTGAGCGAGTACTGGGTGCCGAGGGTTTCCACGGCTTTTTGCTGGACTTGCTGATTGACCTGATCCAGCAAACTGCTGACACCGCGTAGGGCAAAGTCGCGGAACGGGTTGGACAGTGCGAACAGTTTGATGAACGCGAGCTTATTCAGCTGTAGGCAAAAGGTATCTTCGGCCGCCAGATGTTCGGTGCGGGTGGCACGCTCGCCCAGCAGGGCGGCGAGGGGAAAGCACTCGCCGGTGGTGATTTCGAAGGTGGTTTCGGTGCCGCCCTTGGCCGTGTGCGGTCGCTCGCCGACAACCCTGCCTTGTTTGACGATGTAGAAATGCTCAATCGGGCCATCGGCGGGTTTGATGATGCTCTCGCCGGGGGCATAAAACCGCAGTTGGCATTGCTCCACCAGATAGGCCAGGTGGGCATGTTCCATTTGATTGAACGGCGGGAAGCGCTGCAGGAATTGCAAAGTGCCCTGGATGTTCTGCAACACCGCGGTTTTCCCTGCCTGGGTGAAGGCGTCCGCTTTACTCATAACCATTACCGCAGTCTTTTTCTGATTGTTGTGTCGGATCGTTGTGTCAGATCGTTCCAGGCATGGTCGACCCCTGCGGGCAGGGTGCCCATTGGACGTAAGTCTAGGTAGGCAGTGCAGCGGCCGGAATATGGGAAATGTCTGACACAACGGTGGGAAAAACCTCCTACATTGTCTATTGGAAAAGTTTCCGACGAAGTGCACATTGAAGTCTGCTGAGCGATGTCTGACACCCTGTATCAGGGATCGCATCGAAAACGTTGAGAACGCCATGTCCGACCACGATATTTTGAGTGATGCCGAGCGCGAAGCGCTCAGCGCCATCATGCTGGAACCAGACTTGCCGCCGCAGCGGGTGCTGATCGTCGATGACGATAAGGATGCCCGCGAATTGCTGTCGGAAATTCTGGAGTTCGATGGCATTCACTGCATGACGGCGGCCAGTGGCGAAACGGCGCTCAAAATGCTGGAAGAGAAGCCTTCGATCGGTCTGGTGATTACCGACCTGCGGACGGGGCACGTCGATGGCCTGGAACTGATCCGCCGGGTGCGGGAATCGCCACGTGCGGCGTTGCCGATCATCATCGTTTCCGGCGACGCCGACGTGAAGGATGCGATCGAAGCCATGCATTTGCACGTCGTGGACTTTTTGCTCAAGCCCATCGATAGCGAAAAATTGCTTGAGTTGGTCAAGCATGAGCTGGGGATGGATGTGTAGCGCGGACTTCCAGGTTGGCAGCTTTTGTGGCGAGGGGGCTTGCCCCTGTTCGGCTGCGCAGCAGTCGTAAACTCTATGTATGCGGTGCATCAGGTACATTGGGAGCGCTGGTTTTGGGGCTGCTTCGCAACCCAACGGGGGCAAGCCCCCTCGCCACAGGAATTGCACAAATAAAAAAGCCCTGATCTCTCGATCAGGGCTTTTTTACGTCCAGCGTCAGCGTTTACTCAAAGGCCGTTGGCAGCCTTGAACTCACGACGACGACGGTGCAGAACCGGCTCGGTGTAGCCGTTCGGCTGTTTAGTGCCTTCGACCACCAACTCGACCGCCGCCTGGAAGGCGATGTTGCTGTCGAAGTTCGGTGCCAGCGGGCGGTACAGCGGATCGTTGGCGTTCTGGCGGTCAACCACCGGCGCCATGCGCTTGAGGCTTTCCATGACTTGGTCTTGGGTGACGATGCCATGGCGCAGCCAGTTGGCGATGTGCTGGCTGGAAATACGCAGCGTCGCACGGTCTTCCATCAGGCCGACGTCGTTGATGTCCGGCACTTTCGAGCAACCTACGCCCTGGTCGATCCAGCGCACCACGTAACCGAGAATGCCCTGGGCGTTGTTGTCCAGTTCGTTCTTGATCTGTTCCGCAGTCCAGCTCGGATTCACAGCCAGCGGGATAGTCAGGATGTCGTCCACCGAAGCACGCGCACGTTTGGCCAGTTCGGCCTGACGGGCGAACACGTCGACCTTGTGGTAGTGCAACGCGTGCAGCGCAGCAGCGGTCGGCGATGGAACCCAGGCGGTGTTGGCACCGGCCAATGGGTGAGCGATTTTCTGTTCCAGCATCGCGGCCATCAGGTCGGGCATGGCCCACATGCCTTTACCGATCTGGGCGCGACCTTGCAGGCCAGTGCTCAAGCCGATGTCGACGTTCCAGTTCTCGTAGGCGCTGATCCACTTCTCGGCTTTCATGTCGGCCTTGCGCACCATCGGGCCGGCTTCCATGGAGGTGTGGATTTCATCGCCCGTGCGGTCCAGGAAACCGGTGTTGATGAACACCACGCGCTCACTGGCGGCCTTGATGCAGGCCTTGAGGTTGACCGTGGTACGGCGCTCCTCGTCCATGATCCCGACTTTGAGGGTGTTGCGCGGCAGGCCGAGGACGTCCTCGATACGACCGAACAGCTCGTTGGTGAACGCGGCTTCTTCCGGGCCGTGCATCTTCGGCTTCACGATGTAGACCGAGCCGGTACGGCTGTTCTTGCGCGAGCTGTTGCCATTGAGGCTGTGGATTGCCGCGAGGCAAGTCACCAAACCGTCGAGAATGCCTTCCGGCACTTCGTTGCCGTCTTTATCGAGGATCGCGTCGATGGTCATCAGGTGGCCGACGTTACGCACGAACAACAGCGACCGACCGTGCAGGCTCAGTTCGCTGTCATCGAGGGCGGTGTAAGTGCGGTCGGCGTTCATGGTGCGGGTAAAGGTCTGACCGCCCTTGGAGACTTCTTCCGACAGATCGCCCTTCATCAGGCCTAGCCAATTGCGGTAGATCACCACTTTGTCTTCGGCATCGACGGCGGCGACCGAGTCTTCGCAGTCCATGATGGTGGTTAGCGCGGCTTCCATCAGGATGTCTTTGACACCGGCAGCATCGGTCTGGCCGACCGGGGTGCTGGCATCGATCTGGATTTCGAAGTGCAGGCCATTGTTCTTCAGCAGGATCGCGGTCGGTGCGGCTGCATCGCCGTGGAAGCCGATCAGTTGGGCATCGTTGCGCAGGCCTGAGCTCTTCAAAACCGAGTTGCTGCCGCCTTTGAGCGCGATAACCAGTTTGCCGTCAATGATCTTGTAGCCGGTGGAGTCGACGTGGGAGCCGGCCGCCAATGGCGCGGCTTCGTCGAGGAAGGCGCGGGCGAAGGCAATGACCTTGTCGCCACGCACCTTGTTGTAGCCTTTGCCCTTTTCCGCGCCGTCCGCTTCGCTGATGGCGTCGGTGCCGTAGAGCGCGTCATACAGCGAACCCCAGCGGGCGTTCGAGGCGTTGAGCGCGAAACGGGCGTTCATGACCGGCACCACCAACTGTGGGCCGGCCATGCGGGCGATTTCATCATCGACGTTTTGTGTCGTTGCCTGGAAATCGGCCGCTTCTGGCAGCAGATAACCGATGTCTTGCAGGAAGGCTTTGTAGGCCACCGCATCGTGCGCAACACCTGCACGAGCCTGGTGCCAGGCATCGATGCGAGCCTGGAAATCATCGCGTTTGGCGAGTAGGGCTTTGTTCTTCGGTGCCAGGTCATGGATGACCTTGTCGGCACCGGCCCAGAACGTGTCGGCGGTGAGGCCGGTACCGGGAATGGCTTCGTTGTTCACGAAGTCGAACAGGACTTTGGCGACCTGCAGGCCACCGACTTGAACGTGTTCAGTCATTGCTTGCCTCACTCTGCTCAGCTATTTCGCTTTTCAGCTCTTCAATTAAACAATGAAGCCTCTGGCCATTTAAACCACAAACCCTTCTACCAGTACATGCCATTGCTGGCGGCTGGGTTCGGTCCGATCAACGGCGTTGCGGCCTTGCTGACGGGGCTTTCCGGGTTGCGAGTGTGCCTGCGGCAGACATCGATCCAACGTTATGTAGTGCGCGCTGCGGCATACTACATGATGAATTGCGCTTGTGAAAATTAGACTAATTACGTCGTTCTGCGACCCCGTGACGCATTGCAGTCACGTCGGGGGATGGGATGTTCTCAAAAAACTATTGGATTGTTCCAGATAAATCTAAAAGCTTGTACACATAATCTTCGATGCCCTGCTATGGAGATGGGGCTTTTGTGGCGAGGGGGCTTGCGCCCGTTCGGCTGCGAAGCAGTCGTAGATCGCCTGATGCGAACACGCTGGAGAAACTCAAGGGGCCGCTTCGCGACCCAACGGGGGCAAGCCCCCTCGCCACAACCAGCCCCTTGCCTATACTTGCCTTTCCATAACAAAAGTCATGACAAGAGGGCTACGCCATGGACCACCTCGTACTCACGGTATTCGCCCCGGATAAGCCCGGGCAGGTCGAGCGCATTGCCCAATGCATTGCCGAGCACGGCGGCAACTGGTTGGAAAGCCGCATGTCGCGCATGGCCGGGCAGTTTGCCGGGATTCTTCGGGTGGGTGTGCCAGCGGAGGCTTACGATGAACTGGTAGACGCCCTACAGGGACTGTCGACCCAGGGCATCCGCGTGATGATCGCCGAAAGCAGCATCGAACAATCCTGCACCTGGAAGCCGATTGCCATGGAACTGGTGGGCAATGATCGTCCGGGCATTGTGCGAGACATTACGCGTCTGCTGAGTGAGCAAGGGGTGAGCCTGGAGCGGCTGGTGACCGAAGTGCGTCCGGCGCCGATGAGCAGCGAGCCGTTGTTCCATGCCGAAGCAATTCTCGCGGTGCCCCTGACCTTGTCGCTGGAGGTGCTGCAATCGCGCCTGGAAACCCTGGCCGACGATCTGATGGTCGAATTGGTGCTGCGCAGCGAACCTTGAGCAGGTTATCCAAGTTATACGTGCACCTGCCTGTGGATAACCTGTAGAGACACTCCGCCAGCCCACGCTGGCCGGGGCTTTTCAGGATCTGATCAAAAAACCAGCAGTTTCAGTGACTTGCGCACAAACGCCGGGGATCACGCTGTGGATAACCTTGGGAAGGATGAATGCAGGCCACGGAAGACGTGGCCTGTAGAGATTTGTACGTTTTCTGATCATCTGCGGCGGCGCAGACTTATCCACGCGTCGACGCTGTAAACCGCCAGACCGGCCCAGATAAAGATGAACGCCACCAGCGTGCTGGATGACAAGTGCTCGCCAAACAGCAGAACGGCTTGCAACAACACCAGCGTCGGCGCCAGGTACTGGAGAAATCCGAGAGTGGTGTAGGGCAAGTGCCGGGCGGCGGCGTTGAAACATACCAGCGGCACCAGCGTCACCGGACCGGCGGCTACCAGCCACCAGGCTTCGGAGCTGGTCCAGAATGCGGCTTGCGCGCTGGTCGCCGTCGGGTTGAAAAGCAGCCAGGCGACCGCAATCGGCACCAACATCCAGGTTTCCACCACCAGCCCCGGCAGCGCCTTGACCGGTGCCTGCTTGCGGATCAGGCCGTAGAAGCCGAAGGTCAATGCCAACACCAGCGACACCCACGGCAGACTGCCGACCTGCCACACTTGCTGTGCGACACCGACCGCTGCCAGGCCAACCGCAATCCACTGCATGCGCCTTAGCCGCTCGCCGAGGATCAGCATCCCCAGCAACACGTTTACCAGCGGGTTGATGTAGTAGCCGAGGCTGGCCTCAAGCATGCGCCCGTTGTTCACCGACCAGACGTAAGTCAGCCAGTTGGCCGCAATCAGCGTGCCGCTCAGCGCCAGGATCGCCAGCCGTCGCGGATTCTCACGCAGCTCGCGCCACCAGCCAGGATGTTTCCAGACGAGCAGCAGCAAAGCGCCGAACAGCGCGGACCAGAGCACGCGGTGGATGATGATTTCCACGGCGGGCACGCTGGCGATGGCTTTGAAGTAGAGCGGGAACAATCCCCAGATGATGTAGGCACTCAGGCCCAGAATGTACCCGCGACGCGGGTTGGCGGCTTGCATGAGAATCCTTGCTTAGGCAGCTAACAAAGAGGGGATTGTATAGATGTGTCATGTTTTTTGTAGGAGCGAGCGGTGCGGCGATCCGACTTGCCCGCGAAGAAGATGACGCGGTTGGCCAGATAGAACGGATCGATCCTTTCGCGGGCAAGCCTCGCTCCTTGGGGTCTGGTGTGTTTAGAAGAGCTTCAATGGCTCTTCATTGAGCGCTGCCAATTGCTCACGCAACGCCAGTACCTGATCACCCCAATAGCGCTCTGTACCAAACCACGGAAAGCTGCGGGGGAAGGCCGGGTCGTCCCAGCGACGGGCGAGCCAGGCGCTGTAATGCATCAACCGCAAGGCGCGCAGCGGTTCGATCAGTGCCAGTTCCCGCGGGTCGAAGTCGTGGAATTCGCTGTAGCCGTCCATCAGTTCCGACAGTTGCCCCAGACATTCCTGACGGTCACCCGCCAGCATCATCCAGATATCCTGCACCGCCGGGCCCATGCGGCAGTCGTCGAGGTCGACGATGTGGAACATCTCGTCGCGGCACATCATGTTGCCGGGGTGGCAATCGCCATGTATGCGGATGTTCTGGTGTGGCGTGGCCTGGTAGACCTCTTCCACGCGCTTGAGCAAGTCGCGGGCGACGGACTCGTAGGCCGGCAGCAGACTGCGCGGTACGAAATTGCCTTCGAGCAAGGTGGCCAGTGAGTCGTGACCGAAGTTTTTCACCCCAAGCACTTCACGGTGTTCGAACGGTTTTGTAGCGCCGACCGCATGCAGACGACCCAGCAGTTGGCCCAGGCGATACAGCTGATCAAGGTTGCCCGGCTCTGGTGCGCGACCACCCCGGCGCGGGAACAGGGTGAAACGGAATCCAGCATGTTCGTGCAGGCTTTCATCGTTGTGGATCAGCGGCGCGACCACCGGTATATCGCACTCGGCGAGTTCGAAGGTGAATTGGTGTTCTTCGAGAATCGCTTCGTTGGTCCAGCGCTGCGGACGGTAAAACTTGGCGATCAGCGGTTCGGAGTCTTCGATGCCAACCTGATAGACACGGTTCTCGTAGCTGTTGAGCGCCAGAATACGGGCGTCGCTGAGAAAGCCGATGCTTTCGACGGCATCGAGCACGAGGTCTGGGGTGAGGGTTTCAAACGGGTGGGCCATGCTGACTCCTGCGCGCGGCAGGCTGCCGCGTCCGGCCAAGCATGGTAGCGCAGACGAGGCCTCTTTAGGGGGTGGGGTTGAGATGAGTGGTGTTTGGGATGACGCCATCGCGAGCAGGCTCGCTCCCACAGGAGATCTGCTTTGTGTCACGGACAGTGTGCACAACGTAGATCCATTGTGGCAGCGAGCCTGCTCGCGATATAGCGCCTATCAGGCGCCGACGATCCCGCCATCCTCGCGGGTAATCGCCATCACCGAAGACCGTGGCTTGCCATTGGGCAGATGCTCAGGGAATGTCGACCCGCCGTTTTCCCCCGGATGCTGAATCCCGACAAACAAGGTCTTCTGATCCGGCGAGAAGCTGATTCCCGTCACCTCACAACCTATCGGCCCGACCATGAAGCGGCGGATCTCGCCGGTCACCGGGTCGGCGCACAGCATCTGGTTATTGCCCATGCCCGCGAAATCGCCCGTGTTGCTCGAGTCGCCATCGGTCAGAATCCACAAGCGCCCGGCTTTGTCGAAGCCCAGGCCGTCCGGGCTGTTGAACATGTTCTGCGGGGTAATGTTGGACGAACCGCCCTTCGGCGTTCCGGCATGGACGCCCGGGTTGCCGGCGACCACAAACAGGTCCCAGGCAAAGCTATTGGAGCCGTGATCGTCGCGGTCAGTGCGCCAGCGCAGGATCTGCCCGTAGACGTTCTTCTCGCGCGGATTCGGGCCGCCCACCGGTTGGCCTTCTTCGCCGCGTTTGGCGTTGTTGGTCAGGGTGCAATAAACCTGGCCGTCCTTGGGGCTGACGACGATCCATTCCGGGCGGTCCATGCGCGTGGCGGTTACCACACTGGCTGCGAGGCGTGCATGAATCAGCACCTCGGCTTGATCGGCAAAACCACTGCTGGCGTCGATGCCGTTCTTGCCGTGGGTCAGTTCGATCCACTGGCCCTGGCCTTTCGGATGATCGGCGTTACCGTCGCCCGTGTCGAAACGCGCCACGTACAAGGTGCCGTGATCCAGCAGGTCGCGGTTGGCCTTGGGGTTTTTGTGGTTGATCTTGTCGCGGCTGACAAATTTATAGATGAACTCGCCACGTTCGTCGTCGCCCATGTACACCACGGCGCGACCGTCATTGGTTTCGGCCAGGGCAGCGTTTTCATGTTTGAAGCGGCCCAGCGCGGTGCGTTTGACCGGCGTCGACTGCGGATCGAACGGATCGATTTCCACCACCCAACCGTGGCGGTTGAGCTCGTTGGGGTTCTTCGCCAGGTCAAAGCGCTCATCGTGCTGGTGCCAGTTGATCTCTTTACT
Organism: Pseudomonas sp. GGS8; assembly: GCF_024168645.1. NCBI lineage: Bacteria > Pseudomonadati > Pseudomonadota > Gammaproteobacteria > Pseudomonadales > Pseudomonadaceae > Pseudomonas > Pseudomonas sp. GGS8. The sequence goes on from NZ_JALJWF010000001.1 coordinate 2,449,385, forward strand.
GGCCGCCACTGCGCCATAGCGCTTCTGCGCGGCGTCGAATTTTTGCTCGGCATTGCTGCTGCCGAAGCAGTCGGTGAAGTTCTCTTCGCAGGTCAGATAAGTGCCCCACGGCGTCTTGCCGTTGGCGCAGTTCTGGAAGGTGCCGAGGACGTTCTTGCCGTGTTTGTCGGCACTGGTTTTCATCAGCGCGTGACCGGCGGCCGGGCCGCTCAAGCTGATCGGCGCGTTACCGTGAATGCGTCGGTTGTAGCGCGAGCCCTGGACGAATTGCCATTGGCCGTTCTGGCGCTGCACTTCGATCACCGACACGCCTTCGCAGGCCAGGGCTTTGCGCACCTCTTCAGCCGATTGCGGCATGCCGCCGTGGGGATAGAGGTAGCGGTAGTTGGTGTATTCGTTGTTGATCGCCATCAGCGCCCGGTCTTTGTCACCGGGGAATTCGAACAGGCTCATGCCGTCGTTGTTATCGCCGAACTGGACTTCCTGGTGCTCAGCCGTGCCGTTGCCGCTCGGGTCGAACGTCGGGCCATTCTTCTGCAGAGGCTGGCCCCAGCTGATCAACACCGAGGATTTGTAGCCTGGCGGCAGGGTGATGGTATCGGTGGTGGCGGCGGCGATGCTGTCGAAACCCAACAATTTGCTGGAGCCGGCGCTGACACTGGCGGCCAGCACACTGCGACTCAGCAGGTTGCCACCGAGAAACATCGCCGCACCGCAGAGAGCACCGGCGCTGATGAAGCCACGACGGCTGAGGCCGACCATTTTTTCGAGATCGGTGGGTTGGTTGTCTTCTAATAGGCTCACATCAGGCTCCCTGCGGGTTTTTGCAGCCACCTTAAGGGCGGTTGATGAAGCTTTTGTTGCAGCGCCTACAGGCTAGAGCGGTGTACCCAGCAGGATGTTCGATGGCGCGAACTGCACCTGCACCGGTTTACCGGCGGCAAGCCCGAGGTTTTTCAGGTGCAGCGGCTCGGCCAGGGCGCAAAGTGTCTGGCCATTGGGCAGGCCGATGCGCACTTCGCTGGGGCTGTCTTCGGCGTCGAGGATTTCTTCGATGGTGCCCTTCAGGCAATTGTTGCCATGTGTTGCAGCTTGATCGATGCCAAGCAGTTCCAGCCAGCCGGCCTTGATCAGTGCGACCACTTCGGTACCCGTTTCCAGCTCCAGGCGCAGGGTGCTGTCGTGAGTGATCTGCGCGTCAATGAGCAAGCCTTCGGCCAGTTCAAGGCGGATCCGGTCGTTGCGCCCCTGTGCATCGATCGCCACGACCTTGCCGTGCAATTGATTGCGCGCGCTGGTTCTGAGCATCAGCCGACCGAGCAAGTCCAGGTCGCTGGCCTCTTCGGCGGCTTCCAGAACCTGAGCCTGCAACGCTTGCAGCTTTTGATACAGGCGCAACACGCGCTCGCCTTCGCTGGACAATTTGGCGCCACCGCCGCCCTTGCCACCAACGCTGCGCTCCACCAGTGGTTTCTGCGCGAGGTTGTTCAGCTCGTCGATGGCGTCCCACGCAGCCTTGTAACTCAAACCCGCGCTTTTTGCGGCGCGGGTGATCGAACCCTGTTCGGCGATGTGTTGCAGCAACGCAATGCGTTGCGGACGACGGACAATGTGCTGGGACAACAACGTAGGCAAGGACATGGCAAGGCGCTTTGGGCTGTGGCGATGGATGGGACGTTGGCGGCTTGGCGTGCGGGAGTCAAGTCAGGCCCCATCGCCAGGTTTGGGGGTACGGGCCAGGCAGTAGACGTCGACCCGCGTCGCACCCGCATCCATCAATAAGCGAGCGAGGGCTTGGGCGGTGGCGCCGGTAGTCAGTACATCGTCCACCAGTGCGAAGTGGCGGCCCTTGATCGAGGCCGTGGGCGCCAGGGCAAAGGCGTTGCGCAGGTTCTTCTTGCGTGCTTCGGCGTTCAGGTCTTGTTGCGCGCTGGTGTCCTGAATCCTCAGCAACAGCGTTTCATCGCAAGGAATGCCGAGGCCAGTGCTGAGCCAGCGAGCGAGCATCGCCGCCTGGTTGAAACCCCGCTGGCGCAAACGCTTGGAGGCTAGCGGTACCGGTATCAGTGCATCGGGCCGATCCAGATCTTCATCGAAGCGATGTTGCAGATATTGAGCAAGAAGTTCGGCGAGCAGGCGGCCAAACGGCCATTTTGCGCTGTGTTTGAAACGGGTAATCAAACTGTCGACGGGAAAGCTGTAAGTCCAGGGTGCGGCAACTCGCTCGAAGGCTGGCGGCTGGTTCAGGCATTGGCCGCACGTCAGGCCCGTGGCGGGTAAGGGCAGGGCGCAGGTCTGGCAGTGATCGCCCAGCCAGGGCAGCTCGGTTTCGCAGGCCATGCAGATTGGTAGGGTGTCGTCCGCGGCTTCTGAGCAGAGCAAACAGAATTGTTTGTTTTTTAACCAGATGTAAACCGGTCCTTCGTATCGTGGTTGACAGTGCATGAGTCTTCCTTAAATATGCCGAACATCCGTGTCGCGTCTGTGGGTATTCCATTCCCCAGGCGCTTGCCAAGCATAACCAAGGAATCGCCCATGAGCGCCAGCACCACTGCCACCCTGCGTCACGACTGGTCTTTGGCTGAAGTCAAAGCACTCTTCGTTCAGCCATTCAATGACCTGTTGTTCCAGGCGCAGACGGTGCACCGCGCGCATTTCGACGCCAACCGCGTCCAGGTTTCCACCCTGCTGTCGATCAAAACCGGCGCGTGCCCTGAAGATTGCAAATATTGTCCGCAGTCCGGCCACTACAACACTGGCCTGGAAAAAGAAAAACTGATGGAAGTGCAGAAGGTCCTCGAAGAGGCTGCTCGCGCCAAGGCCATCGGTTCGACCCGTTTCTGCATGGGCGCGGCGTGGAAACACCCGTCGGCCAAAGACATGCCTTACGTGCTGGAGATGGTCAAGGGCGTGAAAGCCATGGGCCTGGAAACCTGCATGACCCTCGGTCGTCTCGATCAGGACCAGACCGTCGCCCTGGCCGAAGCCGGCCTGGACTATTACAACCACAACCTCGATACCTCGCCTGAGTTCTACGGCAGCATCATCACCACCCGCACTTACAGCGAGCGCCTGCAAACCCTGGCCTACGTGCGTGATTCGGGGATGAAGATCTGCTCCGGCGGTATTCTCGGCATGGGCGAGTCCCTCGACGACCGCGCCAACCTGCTGATCCAGTTGGCCAACCTGCCGGAGCATCCAGAGTCGGTGCCGATCAACATGCTGGTGAAAGTCGCCGGTACGCCGCTGGAAAATGCCGACGACGTCGATCCGTTCGACTTCATTCGCATGCTCGCGGTCGCCCGCATCCTGATGCCCAAATCCCACGTGCGCCTGTCGGCCGGCCGCGAAGCGATGAACGAGCAGATGCAGGCCCTGGCATTCTTGGCTGGCGCCAACTCGATTTTCTACGGCGAAAAACTGCTGACCACCGCCAACCCGCAGGCGGACAAGGACATGCAACTGTTCTCGCGTCTGGGCATCCAGCCGGAAGCCCGCGAAGAGCACGCCGACGAAGTGCATCAGGCCGCCATCGAACAGGCACTGGTGGAGCAGAAGAGCAGCGAGCAGTTCTATAACGCTGCTGTCTGAAGCCTTCACCGATTCCTTCAGAAAGAACACAAGACCCTGTGGGAGCGGGCTTGCCCGCGATAGCGATCTGTCTGTCAACATCTATGTTGGAGGTGGTGCCGCCATCGCGGGCAAGCCCGCTCCCACAGGGGATGTGCCTATTTTGAATTATGTGATCTGACCGCCTGAGGCCTGCATGTCTTTCGATCTCGCCGCACGCCTTGCTGCCCGTCGTGCCGAAAACCTTTATCGCCAGCGCCCGCTGCTCGAAAGCCCTCAAGGCCCGGAAGTGGTGGTCGATGGTCAGCCGTTGCTGGCGTTCTGTAATAACGATTACCTGGGCCTGGCCAATCACCCGCAAGTGATCGAAGCCTGGCGCGCCGGCGCGTCGCGTTGGGGCGTGGGCGGTGGCGCTTCGCATCTGGTGATTGGCCACAGCGGCCCGCATCACGCGCTGGAAGAAGCCCTTGCCGAATTCACCGGCCGCCCGCGCGTACTGCTGTTCACCACCGGCTACATGGCCAACCTCGGCGCGGTCACCGCATTGGTCGGGCAGGGCGATACGGTGCTGGAAGACCGGCTCAATCACGCGTCGTTGCTGGATGCCGGGCTGCTGTCCGGTGCGCGTTTCAATCGCTACCTGCATAACGACGCGGCCAGCTTGGCCAAGCGCCTTGAGAAGGCCACCGGCAATACGCTGGTGGTCACCGATGGCGTGTTCAGCATGGACGGCGACATCGCCGATCTGCCGGCGCTGGCGCGGGAAGCCAAGGCCAAAGGTGCCTGGTTGATGGTTGATGACGCGCACGGTTTTGGTCCGCTGGGCGCCAATGGCGGTGGGGTCGTCGAGCATTTCGGCCTGAGTCAGGACGATGTGCCGGTACTGGTCGGCACCCTCGGCAAGGCGTTCGGTACGGCCGGTGCTTTTGTGGCTGGCAGTGAAGAGTTGATCGAGAGCCTGATCCAGTTCGCTCGCCCCTACATCTACACCACCAGCCAGCCGCCGGCGCTGGCCTGCGCGACGCTGAAAAGCCTCGAGCTGTTGCGTAGCGAACACTGGCGACGCGAGCATCTGAATACCCTGATTCGGCAGTTCCGCCAGGGGGCCGAGCAGATTGGCCTGGAGTTGATGGACAGCTTCACGCCGATCCAGCCGATCATGATTGGCGATGCCGGCCGCGCGGTTCGGTTGTCTCAGATGCTGCGTGAGCGTGGCTTGATGGTGACCGCGATCCGTCCACCGACCGTGCCCGCCGGCAGCGCCCGCTTGCGTGTGACCTTGACCGCCGCCCACAGCGAGGCGCAGGTACAGCTATTGTTAAATGGACTGGCCGATTGCTTTCAACAACTGGGACCGGAGCCAAGCCATGCGTGATCGTCTGATTCTGCTGCCGGGCTGGGGTCTCGGGATTTCGCCGCTGGAACCCTTGGCGGCTGCCTTGCAAGGCCTGGATGAGCATCTGCGCGTCGAAATCGAGCCACTGCCGGAGCTGGAGTCGAGTGACCTTGAAGAATGGCTCGATGAGCTGGACTCGACTTTGCCTCAGGATGCCTGGCTCGGCGGCTGGTCGCTGGGCGGCATGCTGGCATCCGAATTGGCGTCGAGGCGTGGTGACCGCTGCTGCGGTCTGGTGACCCTGGCGAGTAACCCTTCTTTTGTCGCCCATGAGCAGTGGTCGAGCGCGATGCCCGGCGAGACCTTCGACGCGTTTCTGGCCGGTTGCAAAGCCGACCCAGGGATGACGTTGAAACGTTTCTCGCTACTGTGCACCCAAGGGGCCGCAGACCCGCGCGGGCTATCGCGGCTGTTGCTCGCTGGCGCACCGCTTTCGTCTCCGTCGGTGCTGATGAGCGGCCTGGAGTTGCTTGCACAGCTGGATACCCGGCAAGCATTACAGGCGTTTCGCGGCCCGCAATTGCACTTGTTCGCCGGCCTCGACGGATTGGTCCCGGCCGAAGCAGCGGGGGATTTGCTGGCGCTGCTGCCGGATGTTGAAATCGGTCTGATTGAACAGGCCAGCCACGCATTTCTTCTGGAAGACCCCCACGGTGTGGCGGGGGCGATTCAGGCCTTTTTGCATGAGTCCGGTGATGACTGATTTGTCCCTTCCCAACCTGCCCGGCGGCTTGCCCGATAAACGCCAGGTAGCGGCGTCCTTTTCCCGAGCGGCGGCGAGCTACGACAGCGTGGCCGAATTGCAGCGCGACGTTGGCAATGAGTTGTTGCGTCGCTTGCCGGAGGATTTTGTCCCGGGTCGATGGCTGGACATGGGCTGTGGCACCGGGTATTTCAGCCGTGCGCTCGGTGAGCGTTTTCCTGACGGTAACGGGCTGGCCCTTGATATTGCAGAGGGGATGCTCAATCACGCCCGTCCCTTGGGCGGCGCCAACCATTTCATCGCTGGTGATGCCGAACGCTTGCCGTTGCAGGATTCGACCTGCGACCTGGTCTTCTCCAGCCTGGCGGTGCAATGGTGCGCGGATTTCGCCTCGGTGCTCAACGAAGCGAATCGAGTGCTGAAACCGGGCGGTATTTTTGCGTTTGCTAGTCTGTGTGCAGGCACGCTGTACGAATTGCGCGACAGCTGGCGTCAGGTGGATGGCATGGTGCACGTCAACCGCTTCCGCGAGTTCGGTGTTTACCAGCAGCTTTGCGCGGGCAGTGGCTTGAAGGTTATCAGCCTTGAAACACATCCACATGTGTTGCATTACCCCGATGTCCGTAGCCTGACCCATGAGCTCAAGGCACTGGGGGCGCATAACCTGAACCCCGGTCGGCCGGGTGGTTTGACCGGCAGGGCGCGAATCCTCGGCTTGATCGAGGCTTACGAGCAGTTTCGTCAGGCACAGGGACTGCCGGCGACTTATCAAGTGGTTTACGCCGTGCTGGAGAAACCCTTATGAGCGCAGCCTATTTCATCACCGGTACTGACACCGATGTCGGCAAGACCACCATCGCCGCAGGTTTACTGCATGCCGCGCGATTGGCGGGCTTAAGCACGGCGGCGGGTAAGCCGGTGGCCTCCGGGTGTGAGCTGACGCCCCAGGGATTACGCAACGCCGACGCACTGGCTCTGCTGGCCGAATGCTCGATACCGTTGACCTATGATCAGGTCAATCCGGTCGCGTTCGAGCCAGCGATCGCACCGCATCTGGCGGCGCGGGAGGCGGGCGTGGCGCTGACCGTGCAATCGTTGCTGGCACCAATGCGGCAGGTTCTCGATCTGCAGGCGGACTTCACCTTGATCGAAGGCGCTGGCGGCTGGCGAGTGCCGTTGGCGGATCAGGATAATTTGTCAGACCTGGCCATGGCGCTGGATCTGCCGGTGATCCTGGTGGTCGGCGTGCGCCTGGGCTGCATCAACCATGCGCTGCTGACGGCTGAGGCAATTGCTCGGGACGGTTTGCAGTTGGCGGGGTGGGTGGCGAACATCATCGATCCGAAGACCTCGCGTCTTGAAGAGAACCTGGCGACGCTGGCCGAGCGGATTCCCGCGCCGTGCCTGGGGCGGGTGCCGAAACTCAAGTCGGTGACAGCCGAAGCGGTGGCCGAGCATCTACAGCTGGATCTCCTGGACTGAGGTTTCTGGTGTGGGTTTTACCTATGATAAGGCACTGTGCCATTAGTGTTTTTGTCGGGCCTTTTGGCGGCGTGTCTGGTTCAATGGCCGCTGTTGATCCTTTGTAGGACGAGTTCTCCCATGGAAATCTCAGGAAACACCGCTTTCTACGCCGGTCTGAGCACTATTCAGACAGGGCAGAACCGTGTGGATCAGGCTTCGGGGCAGATCGCCAACAACACCATCGAGCGTTCGGTCACCAGTCAGTCCTCCGAGGTTCAGGTCGATCGTCTGCGCTCGGTAGACCGCAGCCAGCAATCGGATCTGGCCAGCGATGTGGTCGAGATGGCCCAAGGCAAGTTCCTGGTTGAACTTGGCGTCAAAGTCGCCAAGGCCTCCGATGAAATGCTCGGTACGCTGATCGATACCTACGCTTGATCCTTAGCTGAGCGACAAGCCAATATCCTTTTAAGACCTGCGCTCAGTGGCCTGTGGCCATTGAGCGCACTTGTGTCAAAAAATAGAATCAGGCCCCCAGGCGCCCCCATACCCTTGGATAACGAGGACCGACGTTAGAAGTGCCGTAACTGCCCGAAATAACCACTCGCCCTTTCGGTTGAATCGTCACATCGGTACAGTCACCGACGCTGTGGCCTCCCCAAAAACTCTCTATTTCTCCGGTTTCGCTAACCCGTTCGTAAAGCTCCATGGTCGTGTTTGCCATGATGCCTCGGCCCACAACCACAATTTTGCCGTCCGGTTGGATCGCTAGGGAATGGAGTGACAGATCGTTCGATGGGCGCGAGATCAGCAGAGTATTTCCTTTGTTGAAATCGCCATCAATGTTGCCTTCTCGTGTAAGCCTGGCAAGAAGCCCGATGCTGAGGCCGTCAGGGCCTTTTGCAGATCCGGCGATGATGATTTTGTCGTCTTTCTGGACAGCAATCCGGCCGACAACATTGTTGAGGAAAAGCCCCTCAATCTGAGATGTTTCCCTTTGCTCGCCAGGCACCACAATATCGGCATAACCCGATCGACCAAAGGTAACGTCCAGAATGCCCTGGACGGTGTAACGAGCCACCGTCCGTGTTCTCTGTTGTTCACCGTCATCTCTCCAGCTGCCCGCCACGATAATGCTGCCATCACTTTGGGTCTGGACGTTGCAGGCATAACTGTTGCGGTCATGGAACTCGATATCGATGAACCCGCGGCCGTTGCCAAAACTCCTGTCAGGCTCACCATCAGTTTGCAGGCAAAACAGTCTGCTCAACGGGCGTCCTGAGTGAAGTGTGTAGGACACTGCAATGAGTATTTTTTGGCCTTTCTGCACGCAGCCATCTACGAATTTGTAAGGGAGTTGTGCAGGTGTCGCATCTTCCGGTCCTTCAGTAATGACCCTGCGGCCAAACACCAGGTCCTCACTGCCATGAGGATGAAAGCGCGTGATGGCGGGTCTCAATACTCCGGCTTTTAGCGAGTCACCGATGATCAGGATTTTTCCATCTTCTTGCAGCAGCACGCGCGTTGGCACGGATCGGTCGCCATCTTCGAAGTTCCCGGTCTTTTCCTCGAACGTTTCATCTTTAGTTCCGTCGACAAGGTAACGGGACAGCCGAAAACGGTCGTCGATCTGTGAGATGAGACACAGGTTGCCATCCTTGTCGGAGACGATTGAGTTTGCGGTGCCTCTTTCGCTGATCTCGATGCGGCCATTGATAGCGAAAGTACGGTCAAGATAACCGGGGCTGCGAGGCTGACCATTGTCACTAGACTTCACTTCCATATCGTTTCTCCTGCGGTATTCCTCTCTGACCACCATGGTCTGAAGGTGCGACAGCTATAGTCATTACACAGTATTCGCAGCGAGTCCGAACCTGTGAAAACTGATAGTTCGTCATTCTTTGGAAGCCAATAAATCTGCTTAAAGGGCCAGTGGCGGACAGTTCCTGTAGGTCGAATGCCTTGGGTATGACGAACGGCAAAAGATCGGCGCTTGACAAGATTTGGGCGTAAACGTATGTTTCAAACAACTGTTTGACCGTCACAACAAAACACCACGGTCGTTCATTCCCGGTTACATCAGCAGAGGTTTATCGCTATGCCTGACTACAAGGCCCCCTTGCGTGATATTCGCTTCGTTCGTGACGAACTGCTCGGCTACGAAGCGCACTATCAGAGCCTTCCGGCTTGTGCAGACGCAACTCCGGACATGGTTGACGCCATTCTCGAAGAAGGCGCCAAGTTTTGTGAGCAGGTGCTGGCTCCGCTGAACCGCGTGGGTGACATCGAAGGCTGCACCTGGAGCGAGTCCGGCGTTAAAACCCCGACTGGCTTCAAAGAAGCCTACAAGCAATTCGTCGAAGGCGGCTGGCCAAGCCTGGCTCATGACGTAGAACACGGCGGTCAGGGCTTGCCGGAGTCTCTGGGCCTGGCTGTCAGCGAAATGGTGGGTGAAGCCAACTGGTCCTGGGGTATGTACCCAGGCCTGTCCCATGGCGCGATGAACACTATTTCCGAGCACGGCACGCCTGAGCAGCAAGAGGCTTACCTGACCAAACTGGTTTCCGGCGAATGGACCGGCACCATGTGCCTGACCGAACCGCACTGCGGCACCGACCTGGGCATGTTGCGCACCAAGGCCGAGCCTCAGGCCGACGGCTCCTACAAAGTGTCCGGCACCAAGATTTTCATCTCGGCCGGCGAGCACGACATGGCCGACAACATCGTCCACATCGTTCTGGCTCGTCTGCCGGATGCACCGGCCGGCACTAAAGGCATTTCCCTGTTCATCGTGCCGAAATTCCTGCCGAACGCAGACGGCTCGATCGGCGCACGCAACGCGGTGAGCTGCGGTTCCCTGGAACACAAGATGGGCATCCATGGTAACGCCACCTGCGTAATGAACTTCGACGCGGCCACTGGTTACCTGATCGGTCCGGCGAACAAAGGCCTGAACTGCATGTTCACCTTTATGAACACCGCACGTCTGGGTACCGCGCTGCAAGGTCTGGCGCACGCCGAAATCGGCTTCCAGGGCGGCTTGAAATACGCTCGCGATCGTCTGCAAATGCGCTCCCTGACTGGCCCGAAAGCGCCGGACAAAGCTGCAGACCCGATCATCGTTCACCCTGACGTGCGTCGCATGCTGTTGACCATGAAGGCGTTCGCCGAGGGCAACCGCGCGATGGTTTACTTCACCGCCAAGCAAGTCGATATCGTCAAGTACGGCGTCGATGAAGAAGAGAAGAAGAAAGCCGACGCACTGCTGGCCTTCATGACGCCAATCGCCAAAGCCTTCATGACTGAAGTCGGTTTCGAATCCGCCAACCACGGCGTGCAGATCTACGGCGGCCACGGCTTCATCGCCGAGTGGGGCATGGAGCAGAACGTTCGTGACAGCCGCATTTCGATGCTGTACGAAGGCACCACCGGCATCCAGGCACTCGACCTGCTGGGCCGTAAAGTGCTGATGACTCAAGGCGAAGCGCTCAAAGGCTTCACCAAGATCGTCCACAAGTTCTGCCAGAGCAACGAAGGCAATGACGCGGTCAAAGAGTTCGTCGAGCCATTGGCTGCGCTGAACAAAGAGTGGGGCGAGCTGACCATGAAGGTCGGTATGGCGGCCATGAAAGACCGCGAAGAAGTCGGCGCGGCGTCGGTGGACTACCTGATGTACTCCGGTTACGCCTGCCTGGCCTACTTCTGGGCTGACATGGCGCGTCTGGCGGCTGAGAAACTGGCTGCCGGCACCACCGAAGAGGCGTTCTACACCGCCAAGCTGCAGACTGCGCGCTTCTACTTCCAGCGTATCCTGCCGCGTACCCGCACTCACGTTGCAACCATGCTGTCGGGTGCCAACAACCTGATGGATATGAAAGAAGAAGACTTCGCACTGGGTTACTAAGCCCTACACAGTCTCTTCACAAAGCCGCTGCTTCCTCGGGAGCAGCGGCTTTTTTATGCCTGACGCAAACGATCACGTCTGTAAATATTCCTGACTAAAACGCTAAGAAGAACGACTTTGCTGCCGTTACAGAGGCTGCGATGTGAGGCGTGTCACATTGCACGTGCTTAGCTGCTCCAAATGCAGGCACAATGCCATCTATGTTTGCCGGGTCGGAGCTTTACCCTTGCCGCGTTCTTCCGCTGTACGTTTCAGCCATTTTTTGCCATCGCTGCTGTTGTTGCTCGCGGGGCTTGCGGCTGCCTACGTCAAGGATCTCAACGTCTTCTTCACTTCGCTGTTCAACGTGCTGCCCACTCTGGTGCTGTTGCTCGGCGGTGCGTATTGCGCGGTTTACCGACGTCAGCGTGAACTGTTTCTGATGGTCACGGTGTACATCGCCTACTTCCTGCTCGACACTCAGACCGATTATTACCGCGACAACGGCAAGGTTCGTGAAGACGCCGCGGTGGTGTTCCATCTGTGCTGTTTGCTGCTGCCATTGCTGTTTGGCTTGTTCGCCGCCTGGCAAGAGCGCACGCACCTGTTCCAGGACATGGTGGCGCGCTTCGCTGTGTTGCTGGCGTTCGGCAGTGTGGCGCTGGGGCTGGAGCAAAGTTACCCACAGGCGCTGCTGATGTGGCTGTCGGAGATCCGCTGGCCAGCCCTGCATGGCGCCTGGATGAGCCTGATCCAATTGTCTTATCCCGTGTTCATCGCCTCGTTCCTGTTACTGACCTGGCAATACTGGCGCAACCCAAGACCCTTGCACGCTGCGCAATTGGTGGGGCTGTTGGGATTGTTCTGGATGTTGCCGAAAACCTTCATCCTGCCCTTCACCCTGAACATCATGTGCAGCCAGGTGATGTTGATGATTGCCGCGGCGGTTGCCCATGAGGCCTATCAGATGGCCTTCCGCGACGAACTCACTGGCCTGCCGGGGCGCCGCGCATTGAACGAACGCATGCAACGGTTGGGGCGCAATTACGTGCTGGCCATGAGCGACGTCGATCACTTCAAGAAATTCAACGACACCCACGGTCACGATGTTGGCGACCAAGTGTTGCGACTGGTCGCCAGCAAGCTGTCGAAAATCAGCGGTGGCGGTAGGGCATATCGCTACGGCGGTGAGGAATTTGCCTTGGTGTTCGCAGGCAAGACTCTCGAAGAGTGCATGCCGCACCTGGAAGTCATCCGCGAATCCATCGCCACCTACAACATCCAGCTGCGCAATCAGGACAGCCGTCCCCAGGATGACCAGCAGGGACGCCAGCGCCGCGCGGGTTCGGGCGCCTCAAGTGTTTCGGTCACGGTCAGCATCGGCGTCGCCGAACGACTGGAACAGCGCACCCCCGAAGAAGTGCTCAAATCCGCTGACCAGGCGCTCTACAGCGCCAAGGGCGCGGGGCGAAACTGTGTGATGGCCTTCGGTCAGAACCGCCGTGGCGCGGTGCGCATGGACACCGCTGCGGGTTGAGTGATGATGGCGCATTCAGCGTCTGGACTGTGATTGTGAGGCGTGGTGCACGGCAGTAGGTTTGAGCCATCTGCTGCCGGAGAAATGACTATGCCCGAGTACAAAGCTCCCCTGCGCGACATGCGCTTTCTGATCGATCACGTGTTCGATTTTCACCGCAACTACGCCGCGCTGGGGGCCACTGATGCCAGCCCGGACATGGTCAATGCGATCCTCGAAGAAGGCGCGAAATTCTGTGAGAACGTTCTCGCACCGCTGAACCGCAGCGGCGACGAAGAAGGCTGCCATTTCGACAACGGCGTGGTCACAACGCCTACAGGCTTCAAGCAAGCATTCGCGCAATACGTGGAAGGTGGCTGGCATGGTCTGGCGGCGGATCCGGCTTACGGTGGCCAGGGCTTGCCAAGCTCCTTGGGGTTGGTCATCAGCGAAATGGTCGGCTCCAGCAACACGTCCTGGGGCATGTACCCCGGCCTGACCCACGGTGCGATGTCGGCCATCCATGCCCATGGCACTGAAGAACAGAAACAGACCTACCTGAGCAAGCTCACTGCTGGCCAATGGACCGGCACCATGTGCCTGACCGAAGCCCATTGCGGCACTGATCTGGGCCTCATCAAGACCCGCGCCGTGCCTCAGGCCGACGGCAGTTACGCGATCTCCGGCAGCAAGATATTCATCTCCGCCGGCGAACATGACATGAGTGACAACATCATTCATCTGGTGCTGGCCAAACTGCCGGATGCGCCAGCGGGGACCAAAGGCATTTCGCTGTTTATCGTGCCCAAATTCCTAGCCAATGCCGAGGGCGAGGCGGGCGAGCGCAACGGCGTTTCCTGCGGCTCGATCGAACACAAAATGGGCATCAAGGCCTCGGCCACCTGTGTGCTGAATTTCGACGACGCCAAGGGTTTCCTGATTGGTGAGCCGAATAAAGGCTTGAACTGCATGTTCACCATGATGAATCACGCGCGGCTCGGCACCGGGATGCAAGGTCTGTGTCTGGGGGAGGCGAGCTTCCAGGGCGCGATCAAATACGCCAACGACCGTCTGCAAATGCGCTCGCTGACCGGCCCGAAAGCCCCGGAAAAACCTGCCGACCCGATCATCGTGCATCCCGATGTGCGCAGGATGTTGTTGACCATGAAGGCCTTCAACGAAGGCAACCGGGCGCTGACTTACTTCACCGCACAGTTGCTGGACGCTGCGCATACGAGCCCGGATGAAACGGCGCGTCAGGATGCCGAAGACCTGTTGGCGTTCCTGACACCGATCTGCAAAGCCTTCATGACCGACACCGGGCTGGAGGTGACCAACCTTGGCATGCAGGTGTTTGGCGGCCACGGTTTCATTCGTGAGTGGGGCATGGAGCAGTTGGTCCGCGACTGCCGGATCGCGCCGATCTACGAAGGCACCAACGGCATTCAGGCGCTGGATCTGCTTGGGCGCAAAGTCCTTGGCAGTCAGGGAAAACTGCTGCGCGGCTTCACCAGGATCGTCCACAAGTTCTGTGCGGCAAACGCTGAGCATCCGCAACTCGGTAGTTATGTTGCGCAACTCAACGGTCTGAATCAGCAGTGGGGCGAGTTGACCACCAGGATCGGCATGGCCGCGATGAAAAATCCGGATGAAGTCGGTGCTGCCTCGGTGGATTACCTGATGTACAGCGGCTACATCATCCTCGGCTACCTGTGGCTACGCATGGCGCTGGTGGCTCAGGCGCAGTTGGAGACGGGCACTGGGGATGCCAATTACTGCCAGGGCAAACTGGCAACCAGCGAGTTTTACTTCAAGCGTTTACTGCCGCGTACGGCTGCTCATCGGGCGGCCATCGAGGCAGGTAGCGATTGCCTGATGACGCTGCCGGCGGAGTTGTTTGCGCTTTAATCATTCAAGTCAGCCACAAAGAAGCCCGCCTTGCTGCGGGTTTTTTGTGAGGAATAAGCTGATGACTAAAAATAACAAAATGGTCACGGGTTGACCCTATGTGTCGCAAAAGTTGTTGAGGTACACTCGAACACAACGAAATCACTATTCCTACGAACCACCTGTTTAGATCTTGCGAGGTTTGCCATGGCTGACTACAAAGCGCCCCTGCGCGATATGCGCTTCGTCCTCAATGAAGTTTTCGAGGTCGCCAAACTCTGGGCCGAACTGCCTGCGCTTGCCGAAACCGTCGATGCTGAAACCGTCGAAGCCATTCTGGAAGAAGCCGGCAAGGTCACCAGCAAAAGCATCGCGCCCCTGAGCCGTGCGGCTGACGAAGAAGGTTGCCATTGGGCCGACGGTGCCGTCACCACGCCGGCCGGTTTCCCACAGGCGTATCAGACCTACGCCGAAGGCGGTTGGGTCGGTGTCGGTGGCGATCCGACCTACGGCGGCATGGGCATGCCCAAGGCTGTTTCGGCGCAGGTCGAAGAAATGGTCAACTCCGCGAGTCTGTCGTTCGGTCTGTACCCGATGCTGACCGCCGGTGCCTGCCTGTCGATCAACGCTCACGCCAGCGAAGAGCTGAAAGCCGCGTACTTGCCGAACATGTACGCCGGGGTCTGGGCCGGTTCCATGTGCCTGACCGAACCGCACGCCGGTACTGATCTTGGGATTATCCGCACCAAGGCTGAACCTCAGGCCGACGGTTCCTACAAGGTCAGCGGCACCAAGATCTTCATCACCGGCGGTGAACACAACCTGACCGAAAACATCATCCATTTGGTACTGGCCAAACTGCCGGACGCGCCAGCAGGACCGAAAGGTATTTCGCTGTTCCTGGTGCCGAAGTTCATGGTCAATGCCGATGGCAGCCTCGGTGCGCGTAACCCGGCGACCTGTGGTTCGATCGAGCACAAGATGGGTATCCAGGCGTCCGCAACTTGCGTGATGAACTTCGACGAAGCCGTGGGTTACCTGGTCGGCGAGCCGAACAAAGGCCTGGCAGCGATGTTCACCATGATGAACTACGAGCGTCTGGGTGTCGGCATCCAGGGCCTGGCCTCGGGTGAGCGTTCCTACCAGAACGCTATCGAATACGCTCGCGACCGTCTGCAGAGCCGCTCGCCAACCGGCGCGCAGAACAAAGACAAAGTGGCTGACCCGATCATCGTCCACCCGGACGTGCGTCGCATGCTGCTGACCATGAAAGCTTCGAACGAAGGCGGTCGCGCATTTTCCACTTACGTGGCGATGCAACTGGACACCGCCAAGTTCAGCGAAGACGCCACCACCCGCAAGCGCGCAGAAGACCTGGTCGCACTGTTGACGCCTGTGGCCAAGGCGTTCCTGACCGACCTGGGGCTGGAAACCACGGTTCATGGCCAGCAGATTTTTGGCGGCCACGGCTACATCCGTGAGTGGGGCCAGGAGCAACTGGTTCGTGACGTGCGCATCACGCAGATCTACGAAGGCACCAACGGTATTCAGGCGCTGGACCTTGTAGGACGCAAGATCGTCGGCAGCGGTGGGGCGTTCTACAAACTGTTCGCTGACGAGATTCGTCATTTCACCGCGACGGCCAGTGCTGATCTGGCGGAGTTCACCAAACCGCTGAACGATGCAGTGGACACCCTCGACGAGCTGACCGCATGGCTGCTGGACCGGGCGAAAAACAACCCGAATGAAATCGGCGCTGCTTCGGTCGAGTATCTGCAAGCATTCGGTTACACATCCTACGCCTACATGTGGGCACTGATGGCCAAGGCAGCCTTCGGCAAAGAAGCGCAAGACGATTTCTACGCGAGCAAGCTCGGTACGGCGCGGTTCTATTTCGCCCGTCTGCTGCCGCGTATTCCCTCGCTGAGCGCGTCGGTAAAGGCGGGGAGCGAGTCGCTGTTCCTGTTGGACGCAGGACAATTCTGACCCTGTAACGTCATGTAAGCATTCTCTTACATGACGTGCTGCTGTTTTCCCATATGCGCAGATTGGATCCAGAGCTAATCTACTTCACATGGACGTCGCGCAGGAAGCGCAAAGCAACAACACGGACACGTAGGATTCTGCCAGGACGGCGGAGTGAAATGGATGTCAGGGAAACAGTCTGCAAAGCCCCGCTTCGGCGGGGTTTTCTTTTGCCCGCGAAAAAGTGCTCAGTTCAACCCATCCAAGGCCGCCAGGTTACCCAAGTGGTCATCCGGTCTATTCATCACTTCTTCCAGCAGTGTTCGTAGTAATGTCAGCGAAGCCTGTTGTCGTTGTACATCCCGACACACCAACCCGACTATCAGCGGCACCCGTGGCTCGCTCAGTGGCTTCCACAGTAGCGCCTGGTCACCATGGGTGTTTTGCGAGCGCCCGGGTAGAACGGTCGCCAGTCGCGTGTGCGGCAGGCTGTCGAGAATCCCCGCCATGTTGTTCAGCTCGGCTTGTACCTGTGGGCGGCGCCCCAGACTGGCCAATTGTGCCTGCCAGATCTGCCGCACCTGGAACTCTTCACCTAGCAGCAACATGGGCAATTCGGCGGCCTGGCTCATGGAGACCTTCTTGAACTCGCGCAACGGATGGTCCGCCGGGATGACAAGGGTCAACTCATCTTCGTACAACTGCACGCCGTGCAAACCTGGCTGGCGGGGCGGCAGGTAACTGATGCCGATGTCCAGCGAACCGTTGAGTAGCCGCCGTTCGATTTCCAGACCGGTCAATTCATAGATTTGCACCACCAGATGTGGCTGGGCCTTGCGCACGCGTTCGAGCATTTGTGGCACCAGGCTGGAGTGGACGGTCTGCAGCACGCCAATGGCCAAGGTTCGCAGCGCCTTGCCCTTGAAATTGCCCAAGGCTTCGCGCGCGCGTTGCAGGCCATCGAGCAAGGGCAGGGCATGGTTGTACAACGTATGGGCCGCCAGGGTTGGCAACAGACGTTTACTGCTGCGTTCGAACAGGCTTACATCGAGGTGCTGTTCGAGCTGGCGGATTTGCTGGGACAACGCTGGCTGGGAGATTGAAAGTCGCTCGGCGGCCCGACCGACGTGGCCCTCTTCGTAGACCGCGACGAAATAACGCAGTTGTTTGAAATCCATAAGTAATACTTATCGAAAATGCTGAGAAATCGAAATGGCTCAGTGCCTTGCCTACGCCTAGTCTAACCGCATTCACAAGGCTTACAGGGCCATAAAGCACGATGAATACCGTTTATAGCGATGGTGTTTACATAGGCAAGGCAAAAAACCTCGGACGAGGTTTTATCCGATGAATCTGTTCAACCTGCGACGCAAGCCACCGAGTCTTGATGACCTGGCGATGGACACTTCCCTGCCTGCCAGAAGCGACAACTTTTCCAGCGAGTGCCTGATGCCCAGTGTCGAACGACCGAAACAGATTTTCGTGCGTGGCCAAGGTTCCTGGTTGTGGGGCAGCGATGACCGCGCTTATCTGGATTTCTCACAGGGTGGCGGCGCCACTAGCCTCGGACACAGCCCTTCAGCACTGGTCAAAGCGATTTCGGAACAGGCTCAGTCGCTGATCAATCCGGGTTTTGGACTGCACAACCGCGGCATGCTCAACCTTGCCGAACGGCTCTGCGCCGTTACCGGCAGTGACCAGGCGTACCTGCTCAACAGTGGCAGCGAAGCCTGTGAAGCGGCGATCAAACTGGCGCGCAAATGGGGCCAGCAATATCGTGGCGGCGCTTCGCGGATCATCGTTGCCAGTAAAGGCTGTCATGGCCGTAGCCTGGGGACGATTTCAGCGTCGGACAGTTCGAATCTGATCAACCGATTCGAGCCACAGCTGCCGGGCTTCAGTCATGTGCCGTTCAATGACCTGCCGGCATTGCACGCAGCCGTGGACGCCCGGACGGTCGCGATCATGCTCGAACCGATCCAGAGCGAGGCCGGGGTGATTCCGGCTACCGAGTACTACCTCAAGGGCGTCGAGCGCTTGTGTCGTGAGCTTGGCATCCTGCTGATATTTGACGAAGTGCAAACCGGCGTCGGTCGTTGCGGCACCTTGCTTGCGGAACAGTCCTACGGCGTGCGAGCAGATATCGTGGTGCTCGGCAAAGGGCTCGGCGGTGGCGTGCCATTGGCGGCATTGTTGGCGCGAGGCAAGGCCTGTTGTTTCGAAATCGGCGAAATGAGCGGCACTCATCATGGCAATGCGTTGATGAGTGCCGCCGGGCTTGTCGTGCTCGACAGCGTGCAGGACAAGGGCTTTCTCGATCATATGCGGGAAACTGCTCAGCACTTGGGCGAAGGCCTGAGTCGTCTGGCCCATCGCTATGGTCACGGCGAATTGCGCGGGCAAGGGCTGCTCTGGGGGCTTGATCTGTCAGACGATTCGGCCGACGCCGTAGTCAAGGCTGCGTTGTACGAAGGCTTGCTGCTCAATGCGCCGCAACCCGATTGCCTGCGCTTTACCCCGGCCCTTACGGTCAGCAAGGCCAATATCGACGAAATGCTCCTGCGCCTGGCCCGCGCCTTCTCCCGCGTCCGCACCGCGCAACTGCAGTGCCGCAAAGGTATTGCGGTCTGATCGGACCCGCCCCACACAAATTTCCGAACCGTCTCGCGGTATAACGCAGCGCCCCACGTTTGATTTTTTCGCGTGGGGCGTTTTTTTGTCTTTATTGAGGTACTTGCGAACCACAACTGAACCCTGATGAACGGCGCAGGTCGACTATTTGTATGGCTCGCACGAAGCCCACTTCAATCAGGAGCTGCCCCATGGACTTTATTCGCATCATCATCGCCATTCTGTTGCCGCCGTTGGGTGTATTTCTGCAAGTCGGTTTCGCTGGGGCGTTCTGGCTGAATATTCTGCTGACGTTGTGCGGTTACATTCCTGGGATCGTGCATGCGGTGTATATCATCGCCAAGCGCTGAGTTTTTCGGAGTCAGGTAGATCGCCATCGCGAGCAGGCTCGCTCCAACATTGGAATGCGTTTCCCTTGTGGGAGCGAGCCTGCTCGCGAATGGGGCGGCACAAATATCTGTATTGGGCGCAGACTTCAGTCCGCCAACGCCATCACCCGCCGATAAAACAACCACTCCTGCTCCAGCGCATGGGCCTGATTGCCGGCCTTGCGAAAGCCATGGCGTTCGTCGGCGTAGTAATGCGCTTCGACCAGAATGCCGTTGTCCTGTAGTGCCTTGACCATGTCGCGGGTCTGTTGCGGCACCACCACGGCGTCGAGTTCACCTTGAAAGAAAATCACCGGAACGCTGATGTTGTTCGCGTGCAGCAGCGGCGTGCGCGCGACGTAGCGTTCAGCGTCCTGCACCGGGTCGCCGATCAACCAGTCCAGATAATCGCCTTCGAACTTGTGGGTGACACGGCCCAGCGCTACGGGGTCGCTGACGCCATACAGGCTGGCGCCCGCACGAAACACCTTGTGAAAGGCCAGTGCGCACAACGCGGTGTAGCCACCGGCGCTGCCTCCGCGGATGAATGCGTTGTGGCCATCGATCAGTCCACGTTCGGCCAGGTAGCCGACCACTGCACAGGCATCTTCCACGTCCACAACGCCCCAGCTCAAATGCAGCGCCTGGCGATAAGCGCGGCCGTAACCGCTGCTGCCTCGGTAGTTGAGGTCGGCCACGGCGAAGCCGCGTTGTGCCCAATACTGGATTCGCGGGTCGAACATCGGGTAGCAGGCCGACGTCGGCCCGCCGTGAATGAACACCACCAAGGGCGGTTTCGTGTTGCCGTTCATCGCCGGGTAGAAGAAGCCGTGGGCCTCGCCCGAACCACTCGGATAGCGCAGGGTTTGCGGGCGGCTGATCTGTTCGGCGGGCAGGGGGACAACGCCACCGGCGAGGGTTTTCACCTGCCGGGTTTTGCGGTCAATGGCAATCACCGCCGCCGAACTGACCGGAGAAGCGGCGATGCAGTAGATGAACTGCTCATCCTGTGCGAGATGGCGCAAGCGACTGTAGTCGCCGGTGAAATCGTCACAGGAGCCATCGCCATGACAAAGCCCCAGTCGCCCAAAACCCTCTTCGGTCCAACTCGCCAGATAAGTGTCTTCGCTCAACGGTAACCAGGTGCAGCCACCGAGTTGCCAAGGCGCCGGTGCATGGTCGGCAGCAGCGCTCGGGAGTGGGCTCAGACCGTTGGCCGACTCCACCCACGGTTGCCAGAAACCGCCGCGATCGGTCAGACAATACAGACGACCGCTGTCATCGAATCTCGGTTGTTGCAGTGACTCCTGAGCACCGTCACCGGCCACACAACGCGACTGCGCAAAGGTGTGATCGCGCTGGCGCTCGGCAATCATCAGGCGTGTTGCGGTCCAGGGCTGATCTGGGCGATTCCACTCGATCCAGGCCAGACGTCGACCGTCAGGACTCAAGGTCGGTGCCGCGTAGAAATCAGCGCCTTCGGCCAGCAGATGGCGTTGGCCGTCAGCCAGATCGATCGCCACCAGGCGATGCCGATCGCGGTTCTCTTCCACCGCCAGCACTTGCCCGTTGGCGAACTGCAGATCGCCGTAACGGCATTCACTTGAAGTCAGTACCTCAGGCGTCTCATCGGTCAGTGATTGCCGATACAGCTGCTGATCGGCCTCGTTGACGAATACCAGCCCGTCATCGGTCAGGCAAAACGATCCGCCGCCATATTCGTACACCCGGCTGCGCACACTGAAGGTGGGTGGTGTCAGGCAATGCGCCTGACCATCGCGCCACTGCCAGATTCGGCAGGCGGCATCCTCGGGGCGGTACTCGTTCCAGAACAGGCCATGTGGCCCAACCTGCAACTCGGCGAAGTCGATGCCTGCCGCGACGGCCCTGACGGCGCTCAAGGGTTCAGTTTTTGGCGATGAGGCGTGAGTTTCGTTCATTGCGAAAGGCCAGTTGTTCGATGGTCTGGGTCGCGTGCTCGGCTTCTTCGCGGGCCTTGAGGATCACGCCATGATGTTGCGACTTGCTGCACACCGGGTCGGCATTGCTCGCGTCACCCGTGAGCATGAACGCCTGGCAGCGGCAGCCGCCAAAGTCCTTTTCTTTCTCGTCGCAGGAGCGGCACGGCTCGGGCATCCAGTCGTAACCGCGAAAGCGGTTGAAGCCGAATGAGTCGTACCAGATGTGCTGCATGCTGTGGTCGCGCACGTTGGGAAACTGCACCGGCATCTGTCGGGCGCCGTGACAGGGCAGGGCGGTGCCGTCCGGTGTGACCGTCAGAAAAATACTGCCCCAGCCGTTCATGCAGGCTTTCGGACGTTCTTCGTAATAGTCCGGCGTGACGAAAATCAGTTTGCAGGGATGCCCTTCGGCTTCCAGTTTCGCGCGGTATTCGTTAGTGATACGTTCGGCGCGAACCAGTTGTTCCTTGGTCGGCAGCAGGCCGACCCGATTGAGCTGGGCCCAACCGTAGAACTGGCACGTCGCGAGTTCTACGAAGTCTGCCTCAAGGGCAATGCACAGCTCGATGATCCGGTCGATCTTGTCGATGTTGTGCCGATGGGTGACGAAGTTCAGCACCATCGGGTAGCCGTGCGCCTTCACCGCTCGGGCCATTTCGAGTTTTTGTGCGAAGGCTTTTTTCGAGCCGGCCAGCAGGTTGTTCACCTGCTCGTCGCTGGCCTGAAAACTGATCTGGATGTGGTCCAGGCCGGCCTTTTTGAAGTCACTGATTTTCTGCTCGGTGAGGCCGATGCCGGAGGTGATCAGGTTGGTGTAGAAACCCAACTGGCGCGCTTCAGCGATCAACTCGGCGAGGTCCTGGCGCACCAGTGGCTCCCCGCCGGAAAACCCCAACTGCGCCGCGCCCATTTCCCGGGCTTCGCGGAAGACCTTGATCCACTGTTCGGTGGTCAATTCTTTACCTTGCTCGGCGAAATCCAATGGGTTGGAGCAGTACGGGCATTGCAGCGGGCAGCGGTAGGTCAGTTCGGCCAGCAGCCACAGCGGCAGGCCGATTTCGGGCTTGGGCGGTAACTTGTCTGACACGGAATCAGGCAAGTTCGATCCAGTGCTGAGCACGGGCGACCTCCATGAATTGCTCGATGTCGTCACCGAGCTCGGGCACGCCGGGGAACTGTTTGTCGAGCTCGGCGATGATTGCCGCGACATCTCGCTGGCCATCGATCAAGCCGCCGATCAGCGCGGCGCTATCGTTGAGTTTGATCATGCCTTCGGGGTAGAGCAATACATGGCCTTTTTGCGCCGGTTCGTACTGGAAACGGTAGCCGGGACGCCAGGTTGGGGTTTTGCTGCGATCGAAACTCATAAGGTGATTCCTTTATGCCAGACCCGCTGCTCGGTCACGCTGTGGTAGGGCGGGCGGTTCAGTTCGTAGGCCATGCTCATGGCATCGAGCATGCTCCAAAGAATGTCCAGTTTGAACTGGAGAATTTCCAGCATGCGCTCCTGGCCTTCCCGCGTAGTGTAATGCTGCAACGTGATCGCCAGACCGTGTTCCACATCCCGGCGCGCCTGGCCCAGGCGTGTGCGGAAATATTCGTAGCCGGCCGGGTCGATCCACGGGTAATGCTGCGGCCAACTGTCGAGACGCGATTGATGGATTTGCGGAGCGAACAGCTCGGTCAACGAGCTGCTGGCGGCTTCCTGCCAACGGGCCCGGCGGGCGAAGTTGACGTAGGCATCCACCGCGAAACGCACGCCGGGCAACACCAGCTCCTGAGAGCGCAGCTGATCCGGGTCGAGACCGACCGCTTGCCCAAGACGCAACCAGGCTTCGATACCGCCGTCTTCGCCGGGGGCGCCGTCATGGTCCAGCAGGCGCTGAATCCACTCACGACGAATCTCGCGGTCCGGGCAGTTGGCCAGGATCGCGGCGTCCTTGAGCGGGATGTTCACCTGATAGTAAAAGCGGTTGGCGACCCAACCCTGGATCTGCTCGCGGGTCGCCCGGCCTTCATACATCGCCACGTGATACGGATGATAGATGTGGTAGTAGGCGCCCTTGGCGCGCAGGGCCGCTTCGAATTCGGTGGGGGACATTGGGGTGTCAGTCATTGCGGTTCTCCGGGGGAACAACCGGGTGGATTCTGGGGTGTCTGGTCGGACGCTTTCGCGGGCAAGCCTGCTCCCGCAGAGATAGCGCTATCTCTGCGGGAGCGTGGCTTGCCCGCGAAGGGGCCATCCGCTACAGCACAATACTCATGCCGTCATACGCCACTTCAACCTCACGCCGGGCCAGTTCCGCACGCTCCGGCGAATCCTCATCGAGAATCGGGTTGGTGTTGTTGATGTGGATAAGCACTTTGCGCTGTTTGGGCAGTTGCTCCAGCACTTCGAGCATACCGCCGGGGCCGTTCTGCGCCAGGTGGCCCATTTCCCGACCCGTGCGCGTGCCAACGCCACGGCGCTGCATTTCGTCGTCATCCCACATCGTACCGTCCACCAGCAGGCAATCGCTGCTGGCCATGATCTTCAGCAGCGGTGCATCGACCTTGCCCAGCCCCGGTGCGTAGAACAGTTTGCCGCCGGTGCTCAGGTCTTCGACGATCAGGCCGATATTGTCGCCTGGATGCGGGTCGAAGCGGTGCGGCGAGTACGGAGGGGCGGCGCTACGCAGGGGCAGCGGGGTGAAGCGCAGGTTCGGGCAGGCCGGTACGGTGAAGCTCTGATCGAGTTCGATACGGTTCCAGTTCAACCCGCCATTCCAGTGAGTCAGCATGGTGAACAACGGGAAACCGGTGCTCAGGTCTTCGTGGACCATGTCGGTGCACCAGACCTGATGCGGGCAACCTTCACGCAGGCTGAGCAGGCCGGTGGTGTGGTCGATCTGGCTGTCCATCAGGATGATTGCGCTGATGCCGGTATCACGCAGCGCGCGCCCCGGTTGCATCGGCGCGAAACTCTGGAGCTGGGCGCGGATGTCCGGCGAAGCATTGCACAGCACCCAGTTCACGCCGTCATCGGAAATTGCGATGGACGACTGGGTACGCGCCTCGGCCCGCAGGCTGCCGTCGCGAAAACCCGCGCAGTTCACGCAGTTGCAGTTCCACTGGGGGAAACCGCCGCCGGCGGCGGAACCTAGAATCTGGACAAACATGGCCGCTCCATCATTGAAAACTGAAAATAAAAACGCCCCGGCGAGCCGAGGCGTAGCACTGCATTCTCTACCAGACGGCAGAGCTTAGCGGCTTGCGAAGTACATGGTGACTTCGAAGCCGATACGCAGGTCGGTGTAAGCAGGTTTGGACCAGGACATAGAAGCGCTCCTTCAGGTGGATGGGACAGTTGAGACCTATACATATAGTCCACCTCCAGCCGGAGATGTTCAGATAGTTAGGTGGCTATGTTACTCAAAATTACAGAGCGATTGGCCACGAATCTTTGAGAAAGCTAATTGCAGCACCGGTAATGATCATTTTGCCACTTGCCAAGGCGCCCCGGAACAAGGCCCGCTGGCCAGGCAGCGCCATCCGCCGTCGGCCCGATTCAGTCGTTGTGCCGCCGCCAGCAAGGCTTCACGGTCGATCATCAGAACTGCCTGGGGCAGACGCTTCAGGTAATCAGACGAATGGCCGGCCAGTTTGCCTTGCCAGAGTAGCTCGGCGGCCTGGGCGTTGGGCAGGGCGGTGCTGTCGAATTGATTGGCCAGGGCCTGGCGTTGGGTAATGAAGGTCCGCTCATCGAGGCCTTCGATCAGCCTTTCGAATTCGCCGAGGAACTGTTCGATGTGCTGCAACAGGTCCAGAGGCGCGACGCTTGGCGATTGCACGCCGAACAACAGCCCGGTCTGCCCGTTTATCTGACGCAGTCCGCTGAATACGGCGTAACCCAGTTGCAGTTCCACCCGCAGGCGCTGGTAGAACGGTGTCTGGCACACGTGTGCGAGCAAGCACCAGGCGGCCTCATCGGCGATGTCATGGGTTGCCGCCGGACAAAAGAGTAACAGCGCGTGTTCGCTGGAGCCGGTATCGACGGCGTTCCAGAGATGCAGTGAGCCGATCAATAACGGCGGCGTCGATTGATGGTCTGGCGTTCCCGGCACACGACTCAAGGCAAGCCCCATCGCCGCTTGAGTCTGGGCCGACAGGCCGGTCGCCAGACCATCCCAGCGTGCACTCGACCAGAGTTGCTGCAAGTCATCTGAGGTCGTGGTGTGCTCAAGGCATGACTCGGGCAGTGCCTTGAGCAGCTGTCGAATCGGCATCAATGGGATGGTCGTCGGTTCTTCCTGTGAGAAACGCGCATCAGGTTTTGTCAGCGCTTTCAGCACATGTTCGAGGACTGTTGGCATCGGCTCCTGCAGGCCCGTCAGTTTCAGCAGCCATTCATTGCCTGATGCGCTGAAGGAAACGTCGACACCCGCCTGACGTGCATCTTCGCGCAACGGCTCCAGGCTGTTTTCCAGATACGTCTGAAGACGGCTGTGAGGCGCGGACTCCAGGCGCCAGCGCAGATAAACCGCACCTTCTTCCGTGTTGTCTGGCAATGCCTGACTGAACTGCATCGGCGATCGTTCGCGGCGACTGCGCGAGCGATCCTGGGCAAAGGTCCGCAGGCCGCGGTGGGCGCTGGTCTGGCCGCGAATCAAGCCGGCATTCGCGGCTGGAGCCTCGGTACGCAAAAACGGGTTGGGGGTTGGCAGTTGCCACTGGCCG
This sequence comes from Pseudomonas sp. GGS8, assembly GCF_024168645.1. Classification (NCBI taxonomy): domain Bacteria; kingdom Pseudomonadati; phylum Pseudomonadota; class Gammaproteobacteria; order Pseudomonadales; family Pseudomonadaceae; genus Pseudomonas; species Pseudomonas sp. GGS8. The sequence continues at coordinate 2,475,442 of NZ_JALJWF010000001.1, forward strand.
ATAAAGTTATCCACAGTGCCGATTTGTTTCAGAATTGCCTTGAGGGCGACAACGCTCTGTTCGGACAACCCCGGTTCAAGTTGCTCGCTGTCCCGTTGGGCCAATTGCAAGGCGCTGCTGACTTGCTGTTGGCGCTGCTGCAGGGTTGCGTACTCTTCGCGCAACTCGACCCAATCCTGATGAGAGGCAAAAAAGCCCAGCCAATCCAGAAGCCGTTCGCGGATCATGTTGTCCGGTTGCGTGGTGTGGGCGGGCCGTGTGAATTCGATGTGCAGCAAGGCTTGCCCGGCGTAGCGGTAGAGCGGCGCGGCTTTCAGGTTGTCCGCCAGCCCATGCTCTCGCAGTTGCGCCAACAGGCCGCCGGGTTTTGCGGTATTCAACCAATGACACAGGAACGCCAGTGCTTCGGGCGATGAGTCGGGCAGCGCTTCGAAGGCGAACAGCAGATCCAGTCGATGCTCACCAGCCTGTTGATAACTATTGTCCGAAGAATCCATCAACAGGGTGGGCTTTGCCTGAGGGACTTTCTTACCGGCGGGAATGGCAATGGCAAACGCCTGCGCCATCCCTTTCAACGCCTCGAGACTCTGTGGGCCGGCCAAGCTCAACGTCATCTGTCCGGTCTGATAAAACTGCTGATAAAAGTCCTTCAACGCATGCTGAAACTCAGGCTGCGGCACCGGCAGGCTGTAACGGTTTCCGGCATGAAACGCCCGTAACGGGTGGGCCGCCGAGAGCCCATCGAACAGCGCAAATTGCTGCTGGGCTGTGGCATCCCGCGACCAGGCGACAAATTCAGCGTGCAGCACTTCCCGTTCCCGCCGCTGATCGTCCGGATTCATACGCGGATGGGCGAGCATGTCTGACAGACGCTCCAGCCCACCGCTGAATGCCTGAGGCGGCAGTTCGAAAAAGAAGTCTGTCGTCCGTTCGCTGGTGCGCGCATTCACCTGCCCGCCATGACCTTGTACGTAGGCCATCAGCCCTTGCTCGGCGGGAAAGCGCTCTGTACCCAGGAACAGCAAATGCTCGAGAAAGTGCGCCAGCCCTGGCCAGGCCAATGGCACGTCGTGACTGCCGGCAGCAACCCGCAACGCGGCGGCGCAGCGCTTCAGACCGGGAGCATGACGCAGCGTCACCCGCAGGCCGTTGGCCAGGGTTTCAGTGTGAAGGTGGGGGTGATTCAGCGCAGGCATGAGCACTTCCAGAACAGAGAAGCGCTAATGCTAGCGGATTAGAGGGCGTTCTCAATGAGTTTCCACACTACGCCGGGGAAACTCATTGAGAACGCCCCCCTGAGTGGATCAGCGCTTGTTCAGCGCGTCGTAAAGCTCGGGACGACGATCGATGAAGTAGCGATTGGCGGCGCGGGAATCGATCATCAGTTGGCGATCCAGCACACCGACAATCAGTGCTTCATCAAGACCGGCCTGGGCGATACGGCTGCCATCCGGCGCGGCAATGCTGCTCTGGCCGCAATACTGGATCTCGCCTTCGTGCCCGCAGTAGTTGGCGTAAGCCACATAACACTGGTTTTCGAAGGCCCGGGCGCGGACGGTGACGTCGGCGATGAAATCGTAGGGAATCATGTTCGCCGTCGGCACCAGGATCAACTCGGCACCGGCCAACGCCAGACGCCGGGCGTTCTCCGGGAATTCCAGGTCGTAGCAGATCAAAAAGCCAAGCTTCCAGCCGTTGAGTTCAACCAACGGAAACTCATCCGGCCCGGGGCTGAACATCGAGTGATCGAGGTCACCGAACAGATGAGTCTTGCGGTAGTTGCAGAGCCGCTCGCCATTGGCGTCGATCAACTGCACGGCGTTGTAGATCTGCCCGTCCTCGGTACGCTCCGGGTAGCCATACAGAATGGCAATCCCCGCCGTCTTGGCGATGCGCGCGATGTGCTGCGCCGATTCACCGTTGTACACCTCCGCCAGCACGCTGATGGCGTCTATGCCGATGTTGTAGCCGGTCAGGAACATCTCCGGCACCACCAGCAAGTCCGCGCCCTTGGCCTCCAGCGCCAATTGATGCAGGCGTTGCAGGTTGCCTGCGACATCCAGGGGCAGCGGTGGGCATTGGTAAAGGGCTACGCGCATTTCGGATTCCTCTTACTCGGGCAGGGCGATCGGACCGATCTCGTTGAATACATCTCCTGGACCCGGGTTTTCGGCGTGAGTTTCACCGCCGAAGTGTTTCATGATGCCCCACACCGCGTTGAGCGAGGTCTGCACCGCGCCTTCAACCCACGCCGGTGTCCATGAAACGTCATCGCCGGCGATGAAAATCCCGCGCTGCTCGGGTGGCATGTCGTCCTGCATGAAGTGCGCATACATGCGCTGGTTGTAGCGATAGTGGCCGGGCAGGGCGCCTTTGAAAGCCCCGAGGAAATGCGGGTCGGCTTCCCACGACACGGTGATCGGATCGCCGATGATGCGTGCGGCGATGTCGACTTTCGGGTAGATCTTCTTCAGCGCATCCAGCGCCAGTTTCACGCGTTTTTCCACGGGGTGCGGAAGCATTTTCAGCGCGTCGCTCATCCACGAGTACGACAGGCAAATCACCCCGGGCTTGTCGTCGCCGTTGTCGAACAAATACGTGCCGCGGGTAAGGCGATCGGTGAGGGTCATGCTCATCAGGTCGCGACCGGTTTCCGGGTCCTTGTCCTTCCAGAACGGGCGATCGACCATCACGAAAGTCTTCGACGACTGCATGTAACGGGTGCGGTCCAGGGCCATCCACATCTTTTGCGAGAACAGGGTCTCGTCGCATTCGATCTGGGTGGTCAGCAGCCAGCTCTGGCAAGTGGTCAGCACCGCGGCGTATTCGCGGGTGTCGCCCCAGTTGTCGGTGACCGCAAAACGGCCGCCTGCCGCGTGAGCAATTTTCTTCACGCCGGTACGTGGTGCGCCGTTGTGCAGCGAGCTCAGACTGGTGCCTTCCGGCCAGTGCACGCAACGCTCCGGCACATGGCGCCAGATGCCCTGCGGTACTTGTTCCACGCCGCCGACCACCAAGTGCTGGTGATCGTCGCAGTTGGTCATCACCACGCGGAAGATTTCCAGCATCGAGTTGGGGAAGTCCGAGTCCCAGCCACCGGTGCCGAAACCGACCTGGCCGAACACTTCGCGGTGATGGAACGACAGTTTGGCGAAGGCTTTGGAGGTGGCGACGAAGTCGTAGAACGTGCGGTCGTCCCACAGCGGCACCAAGGTGTTCCACAATTCCTTGAGGCGCGGCACGTCGCGGTCGCGGATCGCTTGCTGGATCTCGCCAAAGCGCGAACCGTCTTCCAGGGCATCGGCCCAGGCGTCAGCAACTTCCTGGAACAGCGCAGGAAGATCCGCCAGTTTCTGTGCGTAATGGGTTTTGCCTTCCAGATCGATCACCGTGCTGCCGGACGCGGGGGTCAGCGGGTTTGGGAAAGGTTTGGTCTGGAGGCCGAGCTTGTCGACGTAGTGATAAAACGCGGTGGACGACACCGGGAAACGCATGCCGCCGAGCTCGGCGATGATGCCTTCGGCACCGTTGAACGCCTGGGAGCGCAGGCGACCGCCCATTTTCGAGGCTTCGTAGACGACGGGTTTCAGGCCCAGTTTCATCAATTCATAGGCGGCCACCAGACCGGCGATGCCAGCCCCGACAATCGCCACCTCGGCGCCGTGATTGTGCGCCGGAATGCTGCCCAGACCGGCCGGGTGTTCGATCCAGTCGTCAAAGGCGAAAGGAAAGTCCGGGCCGAAAATAGTGACTGGTTTTTTACCGTCTGCAGGATGGCGATTGTTCTTGTTCATGGCTGACCTTGCTGGCGACCCGACGCAGGATGCGCGTCTGAGTATAGGAAAAGATGGCAGCCATTCTAGAGAGCGTAGAACACGTTAATAAGACGCAATGTGTCGTCGTTTTGATAATTGCTTGATCAATATGACGATGTATCGCTACACATAGTCAATGTAGGAGCGAGCGGTGCGGCGATCCGACTTGCCCGCGAAGAGCCCCGACCAGACACCGAAGACTTACCGGCAGAAACTCAAACCGGCTGCCCCCGATCAATCTTGCTGCTCAAGATGATCGAAGTCGTCGTCTTCTCCACCCCATCCACACTGCCGATCTGATCCAGCAACTGATCCAACTGCTCCGGCGAATCGGTGCGCAACCACGCCACATAATCAAATTCGCCACTCACCGCACACAGCTGCTGCACCTGAGCCATGGCACTAAGACGACGCAGCACTTCCTTGCCGGACCTCGGTTGTACCGTAATCCCGACGTAGGCCTGCAACCCGCCATCGATCACACGCTGACCCAGGCGCACACCGTAACCGGTGATCACTTTGGCCTTTTCCAACCGTGCCAGGCGCGACGTGACGGTGGTGCGGGCGATACCCAACTGCCGGGCAAGCATGGCCACACTTTCACGGGCATTGATCTGCAAGGCGGCGATCAATTGGCGGTCGATTTCGTCGAGAACGGGCGGGCGAGTGTCAGGCAAAGGGGCATCTCCAGCGGTACAGAGCAATGGGCAGGCATATTACAGGCACTCCATACTCTCGACGGGTTAATTGGATAGACACAAATTGTCACTCGTAGTCGAATGCCCAACCGGGGCTGTGAAGCGAGGTGATCGAAATGAAGAACATGTCTGCGACTCTGCGAGACTACGCACTGCAGATTGCCAATCACGAAATGGGGCATTACGTCGTGGCCCGAGCCCTGGGTTTTGAAACGGGTGATGTGACCCTGAAAGTGACCATGGGCTTGACGCACCATGGCGGGGCTTCCATTACCTTGACGCGGTCCATTTCGTCGCTCGACGCCATGAAGGAACATCTGGAAGCCCGGATGATGGTCCTCTACGCCGGCGCCATGGCGCAGACATTGCCCACAAAGCACTCGCCCGAGAAACTCGTCGATAAGTCGAAAGCGGCAGCCATCCTGAAAGGAGAGTTTGGAGCGGAACAGGATCACGCAAAAATAAGGGAGTTGCGGTACTTGCTTCGAAACATCGCCTATCCCGATACGGACCCTGCGGCGTCCGACCGCATCATTTCTGAGCTGACAGACATTAATGATCGTTTGTGGTTGCGGACTCAACAAATCGTCGAGGCATTGGCCGATACGATTACTGGACTGGCAGGGCTTCTGGTGGAGCGCATGGTCATTGTGGAGCAGTGGGGGCGGCCGGCGGATACGTATGAGGTTGTGTTGACGGGGGAAGTGCTTGAGCGGCTGGGGCCAGTGCAGGCGATTCCAACGTTAAGTGTTTGGGTTTAAGCATCCGAACGCCCGACCACGATCAGGAAGCCCCGAAAAATCGGGGCGTGTTTGAAGGAATGAGCAGGCGCTATTCTTCGGACTCCGTCGCTGTCCGGGCAGGTCGCGGTGTCAGCACTTTCACCACATCATCAGTCACCGCTTTGCTCATCGACGTCAGGTAATGTGCGGCCCAGGCGTGGCGGTCGGTGTCTTTTGCGTAGGCTGCGTCCTCGGCAAATGATTTGGCGAGGGATAGCAGGTCGGAGGCTTGAGTCAATGCGTCGACGATGGGGACGCCCGCGCTGACGTGGAACAGTGGCTGATCCGAGTGGTATATGAACGGCGTGAAGCCGATGGTTTTCAGTTCTGCAGTTGTTTTACTCATTGTTGCGCTCCTTAACTTGAGGAGCTACCGCATTCGTTACCACACGAATGGGTGGCAGCTGTACGCAGGGAGGTAAACCGGGAGCCAAGGAACCGGCAGACCCGAAGGTCTCCCACGCACAGCCGCCATAACACAGGATTGCAGGCGAAAAAAACGCCTGAAGTCGTGATGGGGGCGCTGATGCGCTTAGCCTCGCCGGGTTACCACACCCGATCGCTACATTGGCAGCGACGTCCGGAGAGTATCCCGTCGAAGAAAAGCCCAACAAGGCGGCAAAGTGCCCAAATGCGCCCATTACGCAATTCTCGGAGTTTGCCTACAAGGTAAGGGGGCGTCATCCGATATTGCTAACTCGCGAAAGAAAATTTAAATGGTGGACACAAAAAGTTCACACAAACGTAAACCAGCAGGGCTTCTCGGTCAGTCTGAGCATCTCATTGGCCCCTGTCTCCATTGCGATCATCGGGAACACCGCCGTGCAATGGGCTGATAGTCCATTACTACGGGCATGGTAGGATCCTCGACCAAAATTTTTTTGTCTGGATGGCTATAGAAAATGGCAAAGCCGCCAAAAACCACAAAAATATCGGAAAGATCGGTCATTCCAGAAAAGAAAGGAAATGGACAAATCAGATTTGAAGTGGTCCAAGATGAAACGGGTAAGGTTCTGACCTACAGCATGGCTTACATCAATCCGCGAGTGTACTCAGGCGACAATGGCCGAGTGGTGGGCTACGATAACGCCCATGGGTACGACCATAGACACTACATGGGTACCATCGAAGCTGTTGACTTCATTTCAATTGAAGACACGTTTAGCCGATTCGAAGCCGAATGGCAGCAATACCTCGAAAAGAGGAAGGCAAAATGAGCAAAACCGTACAAGTTGAGACTGAAGAGGACTTCTTCACACGTATGCGCAAGCTTTCCGGGCAAATCGACCGGAACGAAATTTTTGGCGATTACGAGAACGTTAGCTTCCAGGATGCCGGTGAAATGCGGGCCTATCTGAGCGAAGAGAAAGCCAGAGAAGAGAAGGCGAAGAAGCTAGTCGCTAGGCCAAATAGTTTTGCCCAGTACGCAGCTGGCATCTTTCTCGATAGGAAGTCCGGAAGATTTGTCGCTATGGCCAAGCACGCGCTGAAAACAGAAGGTGCTTTTGTCGCCGCGTCTGACAAGGGAGAGGCGCGAGTTGTTGTCTGCAAGAAGGGCTTGCTTAAACGTAAGACTGGCCCTAGAGCTAAGCGCGCCTAGAAAATTCATACGTCGAAGGTCCAGCTACTGGTGTGGACACTTTCGGAAGTTTTGAGGTGAGGGTGCGGTATGCACTCTCAGATACACGAAAGCCGCGCATTAGCGCGGCTTTCTTGTTTGGTGGGCCCACACGGACTTGAACCGTGGACCAAAGGATTATGAGTCCTCTGCTCTAACCAACTGAGCTATAGGCCCTCAGTAGGCCGCGGATTATAGCGATGGTTTCTCGGCTGTGCTATCCGAAAAATCCGATACGGCTATACGAAGAAACGTCGCGGCGAATTCGTCGGGGGAAAGCGGCAGGCTGACGATGTAGCCCTGGATCTGTTCGCAGCCTTCGGCGGTGAGGAATTGCTGCTGGGCGTGGGTCTCGACGCCTTCGGCGATGACGGTGAATTGCATGCTGCGGCCCAGGGCGATGATTGCGCGGACAATCGCCGCGTCGTGCGGGTCGTCCGGCAGGCCGCGGACGAAGGATTGGTCGATTTTGAGGATGTCCAGCGGCAGGCGTTTGAGGTAGCTCAGGGACGAATAGCCGGTGCCGAAGTCATCGATCGCCAGTTGCACGCCTAGGCGTTTGAGTTGGTGCAGGACCGCCAGCGCTTCTTCGGCCTGGCTCATGATGAAGTTTTCGGTAATCTCCAGTTGCAGAAAATCGGGTTTGAGGCAGTTGTCCTTGAGCAATTGCTCGATTCGGCCGAGCAGATTCGGCTGGCGTAATTGAGCGCCTGCCAGGTTGACCGAGAGTGGGCCGAGACACTCATAGGCCTGATTCCACTCGTACATCTGCTGGCAGGCGGTCTCCAGTACCCAATCACCGATTTGCAGGATCATGCCGTTTTCTTCGGCCAGGGGAATGAAGTGCTCGGGGGGCACATCGCCGAAGGTCGGGTGATGCCAGCGAATCAGCGCTTCGGCGCCGACCAGCCGATGATCCTTGAGGTTGATTTTGGGCTGGTAGTACAAAAACAGCTCATTGCGCTCGATGGCGCGTCGTAGTTCATGCTCCAGCGCCACGCGCTCGCTGGCCTGGGCGGTGAGGTCGCGGGTGTAGCTTTCAACCCGGTTACGGCCCTTGGCCTTGGAGCGATACATCGCGGCATCGGCGTTCTTGACCAGCGTGGCGACGTCGCAACCATCCCTGGGATACAGGCTGGTGCCGATGCTGGCACTGATGAAAAACTCATGCTCACCGGCCTGGAATGGGGCCGCGAAGCAATTGAGCAGCTTGGTGGCAATGTTGTCGGCATCGCTGGCCTGTTGCAGGCCGGGGAGCAGGATGATGAATTCGTCGCCACCCAGTCGCGCCACGGTATCGATATCGCGCAACTGCTCTTTGAGGCGCACGGCGATGCCTTTGAGCAGCAGGTCGCCGACCGGGTGGCCGAGGCTGTCGTTGATGTGTTTGAAGCGGTCCAGGTCCAGGAACAACACTGCGCCCTGGCCACCGTTTTCCTGCTGGTTGTTCAGCGCGGTCAGCAGGCGGCTTTCGAACAATGTGCGGTTTGGCAGGCCGGTCAACGGATCGTGGTGCGCCTGGTAGTCGAGTTTGGCTTGCGCGTGCTTGAGGCTGGAAATGTCCGCGAATACCGCGACAAAATGGGTAATGAGTTTGTCCCGGTTGCGCACTGCGCTGATGGTCAGCCAGCTTGGGTAGAGCTCACCGTTCTTGCGTCGGTTGGAAATCTCGCCCTGCCAATGACCTTCGGCGGTCAGTTGATGCCACATCGCCGCATAAAATGCGCTGTCGTGCAGGCCCGAGGCGAGCAGGCGAGGGGTATGGCCCAGTGCCTCGGTCTCGCTGTAGCCGGTGATTTCGGTGAAGGCACGATTGACTGCGCTGATGTGCTGTTGGGTGTCGGTGATCAAGACACCCTCAGCGGTGCTTTCGAATACCGTGGCCGCCTGTTGCAGTTTTTCCTGCATCAGGTGCCGCTCGGTAATGTCCCGAGCGATGGTCAACATGCAGTCTTCATCGCCGATGGGCAGCGGTCGGCTTGAAACCTCGCAGAGCCGGATCTGCCCGTCTTTGCGGCGGATGTGGCAACTGAAGTCGCGGACGAACCCATCCCGGTGCAGCAACTCGAGCATTTGTTTGCGTTCGTTGAGATTGACCCAGATCCCCAGGTCCAGCGCCGACCGATCCACAGACATAGCGCTATTGAACCCGGTAATGCGGCTGAAACCTTCGTTGACTTCCAATAACAGCCCGTCGCTCTGCCGGGACAGCAGCAAACCGTCGGGGGAGGCATGAAAGGCCTTGGCGAATTTCTCTTCGGAGGTTTGCAGCTGTTGCTGGGTTTCCTTGAGCTGACTGATATCCCGGACGACGACCACCAATGCGGGGGTGGTGTCGAGATCGAAAGGCTCGGCGGAGATCAGGCCGGTAAACACCTGGCCATTGTTGCGGCGAAAGGGCATCTCCAGATTGCGGATGCTGCCAGCCTGCAATCGCTGCAACAAGCCGGGCCCCACGCCGGGTACGCCCCAGATGTTCAGGTCGGTGGCCGTCTGGCCTATGACGTCTTCGGCCTTGAGGCCGATCTGTTCCTCGAACGCCTCATTGACTTCGAGCAGGCAGCCGTCAGAAAGCCGTGCAATCACCAGAATATCGGGGCATTGCTGGAATACCGAGGCGAACTTCTGTTCTGACAGGCGCAGCGCCTCTTCGGTGCGTTTGGCTTCGCTGATATCGATCATCAACCCGCGCAGGACCGGTTCACGGCCATGTTCGATCAGGCTGACGATATCTCGGACCCACAGGCAGCGGCCGTCAGCGGTGATGACCCGGTAATCGACGCTGTGATCGCGCCCGGCCGCCACTTCACGGTCGCAGAAGGCCTGGGCCCGGGTAAGGTCCGCGGGGTGGATGATGTTGCGCCAGAAGCCCGGAATCAGCCATTGGGACAGGGGGTATCCGAGGAGGTTCTGAGCGTGGGGCGATACGTAACTGTAGGTGTAATCGCTGATCTGCGCTTCCCAGGCGATGGCTGAAAGACTCTCCACCAGCCCGCGGTAATGGTATTCGCTGCTGCGCAGCTCCTGTTCCAGATCGACCCTGCGGGCAATTTCCGAGCTCAGTCGGCGGTTGATCCGGATCACCACTGCCAGCACGATCATTAGAAACAGCAGCCCTGGCAGGCCGTAAATCAGCACGTCGGACCAGAAGGTCCGATGATCCAGGACGTTACCGACCCAATGTTCCTGGATGGCACTGATTTCACTCGGGCTCATGTCTGCCAGGACTTTGTCCAAGATACTGACCAGCAGCTTGTTGTTCGGGGGGACGGCCATCGCCAATTGGTAGCGGTAGGGCGTCTCGCCGCTGACGTAGAGCCCATCGAGCTTGAGCTGGCGCAGGCTCCAGACGCTGGAGGCGAGATCGCCCACGACCGCGTCTACTTCGTCGGTAGCCAGCGCTTGCAATGCCGAGCTGACATTGGGCATCGCCACCAGATTCAAGTCGGGATGCTGGGTGCGCAACAGTTCATGGGGAGCGTAGTTCTCCACCACGGCGATCTTCAGCCCGTACAGGTCTTCGAGTTTGCGCGGTTGGGGCCCACCGACGTGGGCCAGGATGACAATCGGGAAGTCGAGGTAGGGGCGGGTGAACGACAGGTAGGTCTGGCGTTCGGGGGTCGACATGATGCCCGGCAAGATGTCTAGCTTGCCTTGTTTGGCCTGTTGCAGCACTTCAGTCCAACTGACCGGTTCGATGGGCGTGAGTTTGATGGCCAGCCGTTGCCGGATGACGTTGATATAGTCTGCTGCCAGGCCCTGATAACGCCCATGATCGTCGCGAAATTCAAACGGCGGCCAGGACGCATCGACGCCCAGGCGCAATTCCGGGTGAGCCGCCAGCCAGCTACGTTCTTCGTCGGTCAGAGTCAGCGCGCCAGCCGTTGCGGTCCAAGTCATCAGCGACAGCAAAAAAAGCACGGTCGACCATCTGGGCATAACGGTCTCGTTATGGCTTAGGGGAATGTTTCGAGTGTAGACGGGCTATTCGGCGGGGGGGGCGTACGGGGCATTTAATCTGCATAAAGCAAAACCCCCGGCCTGGGCCGGGGGTTTTTTGATCACTCGTCGAGGAAGGAGCGCAAATGCTCGCTTCTCGTCGGGTGGCGCAGCTTGCGCAGCGCCTTGGCTTCGATCTGACGAATCCGTTCACGGGTCACGTCGAACTGCTTACCAACCTCCTCGAGGGTATGGTCGGTATTCATGTCGATACCGAAACGCATGCGCAGAACCTTGGCTTCACGGGCAGTGAGGCCGGACAGGACTTCGCGAGTCGCTTCTTTAAGGCTCTCAACAGTGGCGACATCGATTGGCGACTGCATGGTCGAGTCTTCGATGAAGTCACCCAGATGGGAGTCTTCGTCATCACCGATCGGGGTTTCCATGGAGATCGGCTCTTTAGCGATCTTCAATACCTTGCGGATCTTGTCCTCAGGCATTTCCATGCGTTCGCCCAGCTCTTCCGGGGTCGGTTCGCGACCCATTTCCTGCAACATCTGCCGGGAAATACGGTTGAGCTTGTTGATCGTCTCGATCATGTGCACCGGAATACGGATGGTGCGGGCCTGGTCGGCGATCGAGCGAGTGATCGCCTGACGGATCCACCAGGTGGCATAAGTCGAGAATTTGTAGCCACGGCGGTATTCGAACTTGTCTACCGCTTTCATCAAGCCAATGTTGCCTTCCTGGATCAGATCGAGGAACTGCAGGCCACGGTTGGTGTACTTCTTGGCGATGGAGATCACCAGACGCAAGTTCGCTTCGACCATCTCTTTCTTCGCGCGGCGGGCCTTGGCCTCACCGATCGACATGCGACGGTTGATGTCCTTGATCTCGGCGATCGTCAAACCGGTTTCGGTTTCCAGCGCGGTCAGCTTCTGCTGGCAACGAATGATGTCCGGTTGCAGGCGACCAATGGCTTCAGCGTATTTGCTTTTGCCTTTGGCCAGCGCATCGCTCCAGCTTTCGTCGACTTCGTTGCCCGGGAACTGGCGCAGGAAGTCGGCACGCGGCATGCGGGCATCACGAACGCACAATTGCATGATCGCGCGCTCTTGCTGACGCAGACGATCCAGGGCACTGCGAACACGCTCGACCAGGCCTTCGAATTGCTTCGGCACCAGTTTGATCGGCATGAACAGCTCAGCCAGGGCCAACAGTTCGGCAATCGCTGCCTTGTTGTGGCGACCGTGCTTTTTCAGCGCCTTGCGGGTGATTTCCATCTGATCGGCGACAGCGCCAAAACGCTGTGCGGCGATGACCGGATCCGGACCGCTTTCGGCTTCTTCTTCGTCATCGCTTGCTTCTGCGTCATCATCGTCGGTGTCGTCGTCCGCTTTCACGGCTTTCGAATCGACAGGCGGTGGCACTTCGGCTGCAGGCGGCGCAATGCCGTCGTCCGGGTCGATATAACCGCTCAGGACGTCGGACAGGCGGCCACCTTCGGTGGTGACGCGAGTGTATTCGGAGAGAATATGGTCAACCGTGCCAGGGAAGTGCGCGATTGCGCCCATCACTTCGCGGATGCCCTCTTCAATACGCTTGGCGATTTCGATTTCGCCTTCACGTGTGAGGAGCTCTACCGTACCCATTTCACGCATGTACATGCGCACTGGGTCGGTGGTGCGACCAATGTCGGTCTCGACCGCTGCCAACGCTGCTGCTGCCTCTTCGGCCGCGGCTTCGTCGGTATCGGCGTCGGCCAGCATAAGGGAATCCTTATCTGGCGCAACCTCGAATACGTTGATCCCCATGTCATTGATCATGCGGATGATGTCTTCCACCTGTTCCGGATCTGAAATATCCTCCGGCAGGTGGTCGTTGACCTCCGCGTAAGTCAGGTAACCCTGCTCACGACCAAGTGTGATCAACTCTTTGATACGAGACTGCTGTTGCGCTTTTCCGGACATAACACCCTATCCACTGAAGGTCTTGGCGGGCAAAAAACAAGCCGAGGATTATACCTGAGCTATGACCTCACGCGCCAGTTGAGGTCGGGTTTGATGCGCAAACATTGCGGCTTAAAAGGTCGCGCAGTTGATTTTTCTCTTCGGCACTCAACTCACTTTGACGCGCTTTTCGAAGAAGTTGTTCCAGATTTCGCTCGCGTTGGCGGGCTGACAAGCTAGTAATGGTGTCGAAAAACTGTTGTTCAAGGTTATCTCCATCAATCAGCCATTCCTTTTCTGCCAGCGCTTTTAGCAGTCGGCCCTGTTCAGTGCCGTGCCAACGCGCAATCAGTTGAAATGAGTTTAGCTTGGGATTCTTCTGTACGGCTTCGAGCAGGGCGACCAGCAGTTGCGTGTTAGTGTGGTCTTCGGCCGCAAAGTGCCCGGCATCCTCGACTTTTTCAGCCAGTTGCGGGTGATGCAGCAGCGTGCGCAAGGCGGCCAGGGTGGGTGGCTCTACAGCGGCCGGTACCCGTGGCGCGCGCGGTTGATCGCGATCGCCGCCGCGTTTGCCGTTCTTGTCCCACGGTTTCTTGTCCCATTTCTTCCCGCCAGCGCCAGGTTTCTTCGGCGTCCATTCCTGTTGCGGCACATACATCTCTTGCGCCTGCGGCTGATGGTAGTCGCTGTAATCCGGCATGGCGTCATAATCAATGCCCGGGTCATACGCCGGTGGTGCTTCCTGAGGTGCGCTCTGCACCAGTTGACTCACGGCTTCACCGCTGAGTCCGGTAATTTCGGTCAAGCGCTGGCGCATCAGAGTACGCAGGTTGGCACCCGGGATTTTGTCGATCAGTGGCGCGGCGAGGGTGGCCATGTGGGCCTTGCCTTCAAGCGAGCGCGGGTCCGATTCTTCGGTCAGTTGTTGGAAAAAATAATCGGCCAATGGCTGCGCATGCTGGTTGATTCGCGCACGGAAGGCGTCAGTGCCTTCGGAGCGGACCAGTGTGTCCGGGTCTTCGCCTTCGGGCAGGAATAAAAAGCGTGCCCGCCGTCCGTCCTGCAAGCTCGGCAACGTCGCTTCCAGCGCGCGCCATGCAGCGTTGCGGCCGGCCTGGTCGCCGTCGAAGCAGAACAGTACGTTGGGTACGACGCGAAACAGTCGCTTCAAGTGCTCTTCGCTAGTGGCGGTGCCCAGGGTTGCCACGGCATTGCGCAGGCCTTGCTGGGCGAGGGCGATGACGTCCATGTAGCCTTCGACGACGATGATTTCGTCGAGGTTGCGGTTGTTCTTGCGTGCTTCATAAAGGCCGTAGAGTTCCTGACCTTTATGGAAAACCGGGGTTTCCGGTGAGTTCAGGTATTTCGGCTTGTCGTCGCCCAGCACCCGACCGCCGAAGGCGATAATGCGCCCGCGGCTGTCGCGGATCGGGAACATCACGCGATCGCGGAAGCGGTCGTAGCGCTTGCCGGTTTCAGCGTTCTCCACCAGCAGGCCGGCATCGATCATGGCCTTTTGCTGCAGGGTGTCGCTGCTCAGGTGCTTGAACAGATTGTCCCAGCCGGGCGGGGCGAAGCCGAGGCCAAAGTCCCGGGCGATCTCGCCGGTCAATCCACGACCTTTCAAGTAATCCACAGCTGCTTTGCGCGCCGGATGGCTTTTCAGGGCCTGGCGGTAAAAATCGGCGGCAGCGGTGAGCAGCGGATACAGCGGCGAATCGGTGGGCTGCCGTGGTTTGTGCGGTCGGCCGCCTTCTTCGCGGGGGATCTCCATGCCGGCGGCTTTGGCCAGTTCTTCGACAGCCTGGGGGAAGTCCAGGTTGTCGTGGTCCATGATGAAGCCGAGGGCGTTGCCGCCAGCGCCGCAGCCGAAGCAGTAATAGAACTGTTTGTCGGGGCTGACGCTGAAGGAGGGGGTTTTTTCTTTGTGAAACGGGCAGCAGGCGGTGTAGTTCTTGCCGGCTTTTTTCATTTGCAGGCGCGAGCTGACCACATCGACGATGTCGGTGCGGTTCAGAAGGTCGTCAATGAAGCTCTGGGGAATTAGCCCGGCCATGGCGTTCTCGTCATCTGCGCTGAAATGGACCCGAAACGAAGTGCGGCCGAACGCTGGTCATTGTTTGAGGCGCGCAGGGTGTGCGGCTCGACCGGTGTCGTCTGCGTAATCGCTGTCGGGAAGTGTATCTGCCGAAAATCCACTGACGTTAGTACCAATCAGCATTCGACTATATGAAAGTGTTTCGCTGAATCCGGCGACGGCCAATTAATGGCTTCGGATAGCTCATAAGCGGACACACAAGAAGGTGTCTTGGGCTGATCGTCGTGAGAGGAATCAGTGGGTGTGCTCGTCAGTAGCCTTGAAAGGCTCGTCAGAAAAGACGTGCACCGCTGGCAAAAGAGCCAGGTCTGACGCTGTGAAGCAGGTTTGTCTCGGTCGCGTCTGCGGCTTTGACGGTGAAGCATCAAGCGTTGTCCGCAAATGCCATTAGCCCGGCTGAGGGCCGGGCTTGGCAGAAGCTTGCTACGATCGTCTGTGTATTAGTACAGACGAACGGCGCGGCGCTGTTCGCGCTGTACTTTCTTGGCGTGACGCTTAACAGCGGCTGCTGCTTTACGCTTACGCTCAGAAGTAGGCTTCTCGTAAAATTCGCGGCTACGAACTTCAGCCAGTACACCGGCTTTTTCGCAGGAGCGCTTGAAACGACGCAGAGCTACGTCGAAGGGTTCGTTCTCTTTAACTTTGACGGCTGGCATCCAGAGCTACCTTCATTCATTACCGGGGTCAACATCCTCGCGGCAAAAGAGCACTTGAAGACGTCGGTTTTTAAGGGTTGCGGATGTTAACCCCTCATCGCTCGGAATGCAAAGCCTCTGATCGAAAACCGCTGGTCGGGGCATCACGCGACGACTATTATGCGCGCCTTCGAATTCAGCCTCTACAAGGCGCAAACCCATGCTAGTACTGGGATTAGAAACCTCTTGCGACGAAACCGGTGTCGCACTTTACGACAGTGAACGCGGGTTGTTGGCCGATGCGCTGTTCAGTCAGATCGACCTGCATCGCGCCTATGGCGGCGTTGTGCCGGAGCTGGCATCGCGCGATCACGTCAAGCGCATGCTGCCCTTGATCCGTCAGGTGCTGGCAGAGGCCGACTGCGTGCCGACCGAGATCGACGCCATCGCTTATACCGCCGGTCCCGGCCTGGTCGGAGCCCTGCTCGTAGGGGCTTCCTGCGCTCAGGCGCTGGCTTTTGCCTGGGGTATCCCGGCGCTGGGTGTGCACCACATGGAAGGTCACTTGCTGGCGCCGATGCTGGAGCCGCAACCACCGCAGTTTCCGTTCGTCGCTTTGTTGGTCTCGGGCGGTCATACGCAGCTGGTTCAGGTCGACGGGATCGGTCAGTACACGCTCTTGGGCGAGACCCTCGACGATGCCGCCGGTGAAGCGTTCGACAAAACTGCAAAAATGATGGGCCTCAATTATCCGGGCGGCCCGGAGATTGCTCGTCTGGCGGCGCAAGGCGTTGACGGACGTTTCGTCTTCCCGCGTCCGATGTGTGATCGTCCAGGCCTGGCGTTTAGCTTCAGCGGTTTGAAAACCTTCGCCTTGAACACCTGGCAGCAATGCGTCAGCGCCGGGGACGACGGCGATCAAGCCCGTTGCGACATCTCGCTGGCGTTCCAGCAGGCTGTGGTGGAGACTTTGACCATCAAGTGCAAGCGAGCCCTTAAGCAGGCCGGCATGAAGCGTCTGGTGATCGCTGGTGGCGTCAGCGCCAACAAGGCGTTGCGTACGTCACTGGAAAAAATGCTCGGTGACATGAAGGGTGATGTGTTTTATGCCCGTCCAGAGTTCTGCACCGATAACGGTGCGATGATTGCATTTGCCGGCTGCCAGCGCTTGCAGGCTGGTCAGCACGAAAGCCTGGCAATCAGCGTGCAGGCGCGTTGGCCGATGGAGCAGTTGTCGGCGTTGTGATGAGTGGCGCTCACGTGCGGTATTTAAAAATGCCGTTCGCGCCCGGCAAACAGGTCGCGTAGATTGCCGCGATGACGCCAGACGATCAGCCCCGTGAGCGCGCTTATGGGCAGCAGTGCCGCCGGTTCTTGCCAGGCGAGCAGCGGCAGGGTCAGGGGAGTGGCAATCAGGGCGGCGAGTGAGCTGGTGCGGGTCAGGTAGAACGTCAGCAGCCAGGCACAGACCGCCAGCAGCGCAGCGGGTGGATAGAGCCCCAGCAGCATGCCGGCCGCGGTGGCGACACCCTTGCCGCCGCGAAAGCGGAAGTACAGTGGGAACAGGTGACCGATGACGGCACAGACGCCGATCCAGGCTTGCTCCTGCAGTGAAAGGCCCATTGCACCTGCGACCAGCACTGGTAGCAGGCCTTTGCAGAGGTCGCCGAGCAAGGTCAGGATGGCGAGTTTCTTGCCGGCCAGGCGCAACATATTGGTGGCACCGGCATTGCCCGAGCCACCCATTCGCGGATCGGGGTTACCGGTCAGGCGGCTGAGCAAAATGGCGAAGGACAGAGAGCCGAGCAGGTAGGCGAAAATCGCCAGTGACCAAAACATGCTAACTATTCCGGGCGAGGACGCCCTGATTCTAACGGCGCATTGCGCCCTTGTCGTGCAGCGGAGAGAAGTGCTTGGACAGAGTGTTTATCGAGGGCCTGGAAGTCGACACCGTGATTGGTGCCTACGACTGGGAGCGAGGCATCCGACAGTGTCTGCGACTTGATCTGAGCTTCGCCTGGGACAATCGTCCGGCCGCTGCGGGTGATGACCTGACCCTGGCGCTCGACTATGCGAGCGTTTCGTCACGCATCCAGGCTTTTGCCGAGCAGGCACAGTTCCAGCTGGTCGAGACCTTTGCCGAGCGTCTGGTTGAAGTCCTGATGAGTGAATTCAAAATCACCTGGATGCACCTCAAACTGACCAAGCCAGGTGCCGTTCCGGCGGCCAAGGGCGTGGGTGTGGAGATCGAGCGCGGATGTCGCTGACTCAGGTGTATCTTGGGCTCGGTAGCAACATCGAGCGCGAATCCCATTTGCAGGCTGGCCTGGACGCCCTGGCGGGGTTCCTGGTGAATGTGCGCTGCTCGGCGGTGTTCGAAAGCCAGCCGGTGGGGATAAAGAGCGGGCCGTTTTTCAACTTTGTGGTCTCGGCTTATACCGATCTACCGCTGATGGAGCTGGATCGACGGCTGAAATTCATCGAAGCGGATAACGGCCGTTACGCGCCGGACCGCAAGGGCTTGCCGCTGGATATCGACGTGCTGCTGTTCGGCGATCTGGTAGGTAACTTCGATGGTTTGATCTTGCCCAGGGCAGAGATTCTGAAGAATGCCTTCGTGCTGTGGCCGTTGTCGCTGATTGCGCCGGACAGAGTGCATCCGGGCGTAGGAAAAAGCTTTGCGACCTTGTGGAGCGAGGCGCGGATCGACCAGGTGTTGGCGCCGGTGGCTTTTGAGTGGCGTGGCCAGCAGTTGACCCCTTCGAATTTGCTGTGAGGCGGATGACGCCATCGCGGGCAAGCCCGCTCCCACAGGTTCTATGCAAAACCCTGTGGGATCGGGCTTGCCCGCGATGCTTTCAAACTGACGCTGCGTCTTTGTAAGCCTTCAACGCCTTGAGCCGCTCGCGCTTGATCGCCTCGCCCAATTCCGGCCCCTTGAAGCCCTTCTCCAGCAATGGCTGAACCGCCACGTTTCGCGCCGCAGTCGCCGCGCCACGCAAATAATCCGCCTGTGGATAATTTCGCTGTTCCAGGCCTTTGCGCCCTCGAGCGTCCATTTCACACGCCGCGATAAACTCTTCAAAGCGCTGAGGTCGACGATAGACATCGAAACTCTGCAGCAACTCCAGCAAGGTTGACGGTTTCAGCTCCAGAGCCCGGTGGCCATGGGTGTGATACTCGCCCACCAGCAGGGCCAATTCCTGACAATCCCTCGGTGCCTTGAAGCGCTCGTTAACCGCTTTAATCAGATTCAGGCCTTTGTGTTCGTGGGCGATGTGGCGGGGCCACTCCTCCTCGGGCGTTAATCCTTTGCCCAAATCATGCAGCAGGCAGGCCCAGCGCACGGTCAGCGGTTGTTTGTGCAGCGCCGCTTGCTCAAGCACGCTCAGGGTATGCACGCCTGTGTCGATTTCCGGGTGATGGGCTTCGGGTTGCGGTACGCCGAACAGCGCATCGACTTCCGGCATCAGCACTTTGAGCGCACCGCACGCGCGCAGCACCTGGATGAACACCTGGGGCTGATCTTCCATTAGCGCACGGGAGATTTCTTTCCAGCTGCGTTCCGCGGTCAGCGCCTCCAGTTCACCCGACTCGCTGAGTTGCCGCATCAGCTCCAGTGTTTCGGGGGCGACGGTGAAACCCAGTCCCGCATAACGCGCGGCGAAGCGGGCAACGCGCAGAACACGGAGAGGATCTTCGGCGAACGCGGGGGAAACGTGACGAAGCAGGCGAGCCTCGAGATCCCGCTGGCCATGGTAGGGGTCCGTCAGGTTCTGCTCATCGTCTTCGGCCATGGCGTTGATCGTCAGGTCGCGACGAATCAGGTCTTCTTCGAGCGTGACTTCGGGGCTGGCGTGAAAGGTGAAGCCGCCGTAACCGCGCCCGCTTTTGCGCTCAGTGCGGGCGAGGGCGTATTCCTCGCCGCTTTTGGGGTGAAGAAACACCGGAAAATCCGCACCCACCGGGCGAAAGCCTTTGGCGAGCATTTCTTCGGTGGTGGCGCCTACCACGACCCAGTCGATATCGGTGACAGGCTTGCCCAGCAGGCGATCGCGTACCGCGCCACCGACTTTATAAATCTGCATAAAAAACCTCCGTTAGCCCGACAGAATAACCTTTGCGTCGAACTTCCGGAGGTCGAAACAGGATCAAAGATGAATGACAGCCAAGTCTAACCGGCCGTAGTCCCCTTCGCCGTGTTCGCTTCTGGGTGGAACATGGTGGGTTTTCACCACCTGATCCCCTTGCAGGGTTTCCAGGTGAATGTCGAAGCCCCAGAGTCGGTGCAGGTGCTTGAGCACTTCCTCGGTGGAATCGCCGAGCGGCTTGCGGTCGTGCTGCTGGTGACGCAAGGTCAGCGAGCGGTCGCCACGCCGGTCGATGCTGTAGATCTGGATGTTGGGTTCGCGATTGCCCAGGTTGTATTGCGCCGCCAGGGTTTCGCGAATGGTTCGATAGCCCTCTTCGTCGTGGATCGCCGGAACCAGCAGATCATCCTTCTGATCGTCATCGAGGATGCTGAACAGCTTCAGGTCGCGGATCACCTTGGGTGACAGGTACTGAAGAATGAAGCTCTCGTCCTTGAAGCTGCTCATGGCGAATTTGATGCTGGGCAGCCAGTCGGTGCCGGCGATTTCCGGGAACCAGCGGTAGTCCTCTTCGGTAGGTTGTTCGCATATCCGCCGGATATCGCGATACATGGCAAAGCCGAGGGTGTAGGGGTTGATTCCGCTGTAGTAGGGGCTGTCGAAGCCCGGCTGAAAGACCACGCTGGTATGGGACGTCAGGAACTCCATCATGAAGCCATCGGTGACCAGGCCTTCGTCATACAAGTCGTTCATCAAGGTGTAGTGCCAGAAGGTGGCCCAGCCTTCGTTCATCACCTGGGTTTGGCGCTGTGGATAAAAATACTGGGCGATCTTGCGCACGATCCGCACGATTTCACGTTGCCAGGGCTCCAGCAGCGGGGCGTGTTTCTCAATGAAATACAGGATGTTTTCCTGAGGCTCGGCGGGGAAGCGCGCGTTGTCCTTGTCGCTGAACTTGTCCGCGCCTTTTGGAATGGTCCGCCACAAATCGTTGATCTGCTTCTGCAGATGCTCTTCCCGATCCTTCTGCCGACGGCGTTCTTCTTCGGCGGAAATCGGATAAGGGCGTTTGTAACGGTCGACCCCGTAATTCATCAGCGCATGGCAGGAATCGAGCAAGTCCTCTACCGCGTCGATACCGTGGCGTTCTTCGCACTGCATGATGTACTGCTTGGCGAACACCAGGTAATCGATGATCGAGCTGGCGTCGGTCCAGGTGCGGAACAGGTAATTACCCTTGAAGAAGCTGTTGTGGCCATAGCAGGCGTGAGCCACCACCAGGGCCTGCATGCAGATGGTGTTTTCTTCCATCAGATAGGCGATGCAAGGGTCTGAGTTGATCACAATCTCGTAGGCCAGCCCCATCTGGCCGCGGCTGTAGGATTTTTCGGTACTTAGGAAGTGTTTGCCATAGGACCAATGGTGATAACCCAAGGGCATGCCCACAGAGGCGTAGGCGTCCATCATCTGTTCGGCGGTGATTACTTCGATCTGGTTGGGGTAGGTATCGAGCGCGTAGCGGGCCGCGAGACGACTGATTTCGCGGTCGTAGGCCTGGATCAGCTCGAAGGTCCATTCTGAGCCGGTGGAAATGGGTTGGCGCTTTTGCTCTTTGGCGGTCATGTCACTAACCTGCGCTGGAAGAGTTCACGGAAGACCGGATAGATATCCCCGGCCGAGACCAGTTGCTGCTGGGCAAAAGTGTCAGAGAAGGCTTCGGCGATGCGTTCGTATTCGAACCACAGGGCCTGGTGTTCGCGCGGGGTTATCTCAACATAAGTGTAGTACTGCACGAACGGCATGATCTGGTTGATCAGGATGTCGCGGCAGATCGGCGAGTCGTCGTTCCAGTTGTCACCGTCGGACGCCTGGGCCGCATAGATATTCCACTCATTGCTCGGATAACGCTCGGCCATGATCTCCTGCATCAGTTTCAGGGCGCTGGAAACGATGGTGCCGCCGGTTTCCCGGGAGTAGAAAAACTCCTCCTCATCCACTTCGCGGGCACTGGTGTGGTGGCGGATGAATACGACGTCGATTTTGTCGTAGTTCCGTTTGAGGAACAGGTACAGCAGGATGAAGAAGCGTTTGGCGATGTCCTTGGTCGCCTGGGTCATGGAGCCGGACACGTCCATCAGGCAGAACATCACTGCTTTGGAGCTGGGGTTTGGCTGCTTGATCAGCAGGTTGTACTTGAGGTCGAAGGTGTCGAGAAACGGTACTCGATGAATGCGCGCGCTGAGTTTCTCGATTTCTGCTTCGAGCTCCTGAATGTCGCCAAAGTTGTCCGGCTCCTCTCGTCTAAGTCGCTCCAGCTCTTCTTTGACTTCGCGCAGTTTGGCGCGGCTGCTGCCGGACAGGGCAATACGCCGGGCATGGGCCGAACGAAGCGTGCGGATAATGTTGATCCGTGACGGGTTGCCTTCATTGCTGATGCCCGCGCGTACGGTCTTGAAGGTGTCGGTGCCGGTCAGGTGACGTTTGACCAGATTAGGCAGCTCAAGGTCTTCGAACATGAACTCGAGGAATTCTTCCTGGGTGATCTGGAAGACGAACTCGTCCATCCCTTCACCCGAGTTGCCGGCTTTGCCGGGGCCTCTGCCGCCGCCACCTCCGGGTGGACGGGCAATGTGCTCGCCGCTGATGAACTCCTTGTTGCCCGGGTGCACGATGGTCTGCTTGCCGCCCCGGCCATGGTGAAGTACCGGCTCGTCGATGTCGCGGCCGGGAATGCTGATTTGCTCGCCGTGTTCCATATCGGTAATGGAACGCCGGCTGACCGCCTCTTCGACGGCCTTTTTGATGTGATCACGGTAGCGCCGCAGAAACCGCTGACGGTTTACCGTGCTCTTGTTCTTGCCATTGAGACGTCGGTCGATCACATAGCTCATGACTGCTCCTTAGAAGCTGTCCTGAAAGGGGCGAGCGGTTATGCAGCATCGACTCTGTGCCAAGGGATGTTCACGCTCCCCCAAGCGCTTCTGGATGCCGCCTGAACCTCGTTACCGACTTTCGAACACCTCCCAGAGGTCTGTGTAACAGAAAAAGCGTACACAGGCCTCTGGCTAACGACAACCGGTCTGACCGGCAGCGGGTTACTGTGATTTTCTGACTCGCAGGTACCACTCGGACAGCAGTCGTACCTGTTTGTCGGTGTAGCCCCGCTCGACCATCCGTGTGACGAAGTCGTTGTGCTTCTGCTGGTCCTCTTTGCTGGCCTTGGCATTGAAGCTGATGACCGGCAGCAAGTCCTCGGTGTTGGAGAACATTTTCTTCTCGATGACCACCCGCAGTTTTTCGTAGCTGAGCCAGGTTGGGTTCTTGCCGTTGTTGTTGGCACGGGCGCGCAGTACGAAGTTGACGATTTCGTTGCGGAAATCCTTCGGATTGCTGATGCCGGCCGGCTTCTCGATTTTCTCCAGTTCCTCGTTCAGGGCTACGCGGTTGAGAATCTCGCCGGTTTCCGGATCGCGGTATTCCTGATCCTGAATCCAGAAGTCGGCGTACAGCACGTAGCGATCGAAGATGTTCTGGCCGTACTCGCTGTAAGACTCGAGGTAGGCTGTCTGGATCTCCTTGCCGATGAATTCGATATAACGCGGCGCCAGGTACTCTTTCAGGAAACGCAGATAGCGTTCGCGGGTCTCGGCCTGGAATTGTTCCTGTTCGATCTGCTGTTCCAGCACGTAGAGCAGATGCACTGGGTTGGCGGCGATTTCGTGGGGGTCGAAGTTGAAGACCTTCGACAGAATCTTGAACGCGAAACGGGTCGACAGACCGTTCATGCCTTCGTCGACACCTGCTGCGTCGCGGTACTCCTGGATCGACTTGGCTTTCGGATCGGTGTCCTTGAGGTTCTCGCCGTCATACACACGCATCTTGGAGTAGATGTTGGAGTTTTCCGGCTCCTTGAGGCGCGAGAGCACGGTGAACTGAGCGAGCATCTTCAGGGTGTCTGGCGCGCAATGGGCCTTGGCCAGCGAGCTGTTGAACAGCAGCTTGTCGTAGATCTTCACCTCGTCGCTGACACGTAGGCAGTACGGCACTTTGACGATATAGATCCGGTCGATGAACGCTTCGTTGTTCTTGTTGTTCCTGAAGGTGTGCCACTCCGATTCGTTGGAGTGGGCCAGCAGGATCCCGGTGAACGGAATCGCCCCCAGGCCTTCGGTACTGTTGTAGTTGCCTTCCTGAGTGGCCGTCAGCAATGGGTGCAGCACCTTGATCGGTGCCTTGAACATTTCGACGAATTCCATCAGGCCCTGGTTGGCCCGGCACAGTGCCCCCGAATAGCTGTAGGCATCGGCGTCGTTCTGCGGGAACTCTTCCAGTTTGCGAATATCAACCTTGCCCACCAGTGCCGAGATGTCCTGGTTGTTTTCGTCGCCCGGCTCGGTTTTCGCAACTGCAATCTGGTTGAGGATCGACGGATAGAGTTTCACCACCCGGAACTGGCTGATGTCGCCGCCGAATTCGGCCAGGCGCTTGGTAGCCCATGGCGACATGATGGTGTTGAGGTAGCGCCGGGGAATGCCGAAGTCTTCCTCGAGTATCGCGCCATCTTCAGTGGCGTTGAACAGACCCAGTGGCGACTCGAAAACCGGTGAGCCCTTGATGGCGTAAAAGGGCACTTTCTCGATCAGCTGTTTAAGCTTTTCGGCCAAAGATGATTTGCCGCCACCGACCGGGCCAAGCAGGTAGAGGATCTGTTTCTTTTCCTCCAGGCCCTGAGCGGCATGACGGAAATACGACACGATCTGGTCGATGCATTCTTCCATCCCATGGAAGTCTTCAAAGGCCGGATAGCGACGGATCACCTTGTTGGAAAAAATTCGCGACAGCCTCGAGTTGGTCGAGGTGTCGAGCAGCTCCGGCTCCCCGATGGCCAGCAGTAGACGCTCGGCGGCGGAGGCGTAGGCGCTGCGGTCCTTTTTGCACAGTTCCAGGTACTCCTGCAGGGAGAGTTCTTCCTGGCGTGTGGACTCGAAGCGTTGTTGGAAGTGGCTAAAGATACTCATGACGTCACCTCGCTCGATACGTGGAGTCGACGCCGGATCACTCAGTCGATACTGGCAGCAACCGGACAGGCAGTCGCTGTTTACCCCCCAGAACTCTTCCGGAGCTTACTACTCCGAAAGCTACTCCCGATGACCCGTGCGCCGGTGTACCGGCTCTCCCCTGTTTTGGATGGCCTGCGCTTAAGGATAGTTGGGAATTCGGGAGGTAAAGGCAAGATACGTAATTAGTTGTGGCAGACCGTTCGTCTGTGATCGCGCTAGCCCACGGGGGCCGGGGCTTGCGCATTACAAAATAATTATTCGGAAGCGCCTTGCGCCGTTTCCGAAGGATAGATCGTACGCCACAGCTCAAAACCGCCGTCCATGCTGTAGACGTCGGAGAAGCCCTGGCTAATCAGGTAAGCAGCCGCGCCCTGACTGGAATTTCCGTGATAACAGACCACTACCGTGGGCGCGTCCAGATCGGCGCCCTGAATGAAAGCATGCAGAGAATGGTTATCCAGATGCTTTGAACCTGCGATGTGCAGCGCGGCAAACGTTGCCGGGTCGCGGACATCGACCACCACCGCGCCTTGTTCGCGCAGGGCTTGGGCCTGTTCTGGGGGGATACGTTTGAATTCGCTCATGGCGGGCTCCTGTGGCTCGGCTGAAAGCGCAGTCTAGCGCGGGGCGCTGGCTGACGTTTGTTCGGGAATAGAGGTGGCGACTGCCGGTCGTACGTGGCCATGGGCGTCGCATTTGCATTGCAGGCGCTCGAAGGTGTCGACGTTCATCAGAGTCATGGTGCCACCCCAGACGCAACCGGTGTCGAGTGCAAACAGACCCGGTTCGTTGCACTGGCCTTCGAGCGCCGCCCAATGGCCGAAGATGATCTTCAGGCCTTTGGTCTTACGTTCCTTGTGGACGAACCACGGCGCATAACCCGGCGGTGCGGTGTCGATGCCTTCCTTGCCCTTGAGGTCGAGTTTGCCGTCGCTGGTGCAGAAACGCATCCGGGTGAAGTAGTTGGTGATGACTCGCAGGCGGGCCGCGCCTTTGAGGTCGCTGTCCCACTTCACGGGTTCGTTGCCGTACATGCCGTCAAGGTAAGGTGCGAAGCGGTTGTCATCGCGCAGGGCTTCTTCGACTTCGGCGGCGCATTTCAAGGCTTTGCGCAGCGACCATTGTGGCGGGATGCCGGCATGGACCAGGGCGATATCGCGCTGTTCGTCGTAGTGCATGAGCTTTTGTTGGCGAACCCACTCCAGCAGGTCCGCACGATCGGGTGCTTCAAGAATTTCGCGCAGGGTGTCGGCTTTCTTCAGGCGCTCGATGTTTTGCCCGACGGCCAGCAAGTGCAGGTCATGGTTGCCAAGTACGCAGACCAGCGACTCGCGGATGCTATAGAGGAAGCGCAAGGTTTCCAGTGACTGTGGGCCACGGTTGATGAGGTCGCCCACCAGCCACAAGCGATCCCGCGTTGGGTCGAAGGCCACTTGCTTGAGCAGGCATTTGAGCGGTTCAAGGCAACCCTGTACATCACCGACGGCATACGTCGCCATCAGTGCAACGCCCCGGGTACCGCCAGACGGAACGGCGCGATGATGGCGTCGAAGTGCTTACCGTCTTCGGCGAGCATCTCGTAGGTGCCCTGCATCGTCCCGACCTTGGACGTCATGACGGTGCCGCTGCTGTAGGTGTGGCTCTTGCCAGCGTCGATCAACGGCTGCTGGCCGACAACGCCTGCACCGCGAACCTCCTCGACATGGCCGTCTCCGTCGGTGATGACCCAATGCCGCGAAAGCAGTTTGGCGGGTAGCAGGCCATTGTTCTGCACAGTGATGGTGTAGGCGAAGGCAAAGCGGTTGTGCTCGGGTTGCGATTGTTCTGCCAGATAGCGGGTGACGACGCTGACGTCGACCTGATAACGAGGATCGGACATGCAAGAGGCCTTAAATCAAAGCGGGACGCGGGGCGTAGCTGATACAAATCAGTCTAGGCCAAGTATCGGGTAGTAAACCAGAGTGGCGTCCTACCCGATAGCGCTCATCGCCTGTCAGTCGGTGGCAGGCTTTTGCAGGACTTGTTCGCTGAGCTTGTCGGCCAGGCGCACGAAGGCGGCCAGGTCGAGCTGCTCGGGGCGCAGGCTGCCATCGACGCCGGCGGCTTCGATTTCGGCATTGCTCAGCAATAGTTTCAGCGTGTTGCGCAGGGTTTTGCGGCGCTGGTTGAAGGCTTCACGCACAACGCGCTCCAACAGGCGATGGTCCTTGGCCGGGTGCGGCAGTACCGCGTGGGGTACCAGGCGCACGATCGCGGAGTCGACTTTGGGCGGAGGATTGAACGCACCCGGGCCGACGTTGAACAGATGCTCGACCCGGCAATGGTACTGAACCATGATCGACAGACGACCCCAGTCACCACCACCCGGACCCGCCGCCAGACGTTCGACCACTTCCTTTTGCAGCATGAAGTGCATGTCGCGAATCAGGTTGGCGTTGTGCAGCAGATGAAAGATCAGCGGCGTAGAGATGTTGTACGGCAGGTTACCGACCACACGCAGGCTGTTTGGTGCGGCGTTCAGACTGTTGAAGTCAAACTTCAGCGCATCGCCCTGATGCAGGTTGAAGTTGCTCTTGCCGGCGAACTGCTGGTTGAGGATCGGGATCAGGTCCTTGTCCAGTTCCACGACGTCCAGTTGGGCGCCGCTGTTGAGCAGGCCAGCGGTCAGTGCACCCTGGCCCGGACCGATTTCCAGCAGGCGGTCTTCAGGTTTAGCGTGAATGGAGCGCAGGATGCGGTCGATAACGCCGGCATCGTGCAGGAAGTTCTGGCCGAAGCGCTTGCGCGCCCGGTGTTGGTAATGCTCGGTCATAAACGGGTCTCGGCCATCTGGTAGGCGGTTTCCAGGGCGACTTGCAGGCTGCCGGTGTCGATGTTGCCGCTGCCGGCCAGGTCCAGGGCGGTGCCATGGTCGACCGAGGTGCGGATAATCGGCAAGCCGAGGGTTACGTTGACTGCCGCGCCGAAGCCTTTGTATTTCAGCACAGGCAAGCCCTGGTCGTGGTACATCGCCAGCACCGCGTCGCAGTGCTCCAGATATTTGGGGGTAAACAGAGTGTCGGCGGGCAGGGGGCCGCGAAGGTCCATGCCCTCGCCGCGCAGGCGCTCTAATGTAGGTTCGATGATGTCGATTTCTTCATGGCCCAGATGACCGCCTTCACCGGCGTGCGGGTTAAGCCCGCAAACCAGGATGCGTGGCTGGGCGATGCCGAACTTTTCTTTCAGGTCGGCGTGCAGAATCCGTGTGACCCGCTCCAGGCGCTCTGGCGTGATTGCGTCGGCAATCTCGCGAAGAGGCAGGTGAGTGGTGACTAGCGCCACGCGCAAGCCGCGGGTGGCGAGCATCATTACCACTTGTGCGGTGTGTGTCAGGTCAGCGAGAAACTCCGTGTGCCCGGAAAAAGCGATCCCGGATTCATTGATCACGCCCTTGTGCACCGGAGCGGTGATCATGCCGGCGAAATGCCCGTCAAGGCAGCCTTGCCCAGCGCGGGTCAGGGTTTCCAGAACGAAAGCCGCATTGGCCTTGTCCAGTTGCCCGGCGGTGACCTTGGCGTTGAGAGGCGTATCCCACACATACAGGCTGTTGGTGGGAGCAGGAGCATCCGGCCAGCTGTCCGGCGTTACCGGCAGCAGATCGACCACCACGCCCAGCTGCGCGGCCCGCTCAATGAGCAGGTCGCGGCTGGTGATGGCAATCAGGGGATGTGGCTGGGCTTGCGAGGCGAGCAGCAGGCACAGGTCGGGACCTATGCCGGCTGGTTCGCCGGGGGTCAGCGCGAAACGCTTGGGTTTCACTGCGTTGCCTGGTCTGCACCAGGGAGTTTGATTTCTACGTACGCTTCGTCACGGATCTGACGCAGCCAGGTTTGCAGCTCTTCGTCGTACTTGCGGTTACGCAGTACGGTCATCGCTTGCTGCTCACGGGCCTGAGCGGTGCTGTCGGTGGCGCGGCGGCCAAGGACTTCCAGTACGTGCCAGCCATATTGGGTCTTGAACGGCTTGGACAGCTGACCTTGCGGGGTCTTGGCCATCACTTCGCGGAATTCAGGCACCAGCGCGTTCGGGTCGATCCAGTTCAGGTCGCCGCCGTTGAGGGCGGAACCCGGATCCTCCGAGAAGCTTTTCGCCAGCTCGCCGAAATCTTCGCCCGCTTCGATACGGGTATAGAGCGACTGAGCCAGGG
The DNA here is from genome assembly GCF_024168645.1 of Pseudomonas sp. GGS8. Taxonomy (NCBI): domain Bacteria; kingdom Pseudomonadati; phylum Pseudomonadota; class Gammaproteobacteria; order Pseudomonadales; family Pseudomonadaceae; genus Pseudomonas; species Pseudomonas sp. GGS8. Next base: position 2,504,313 of record NZ_JALJWF010000001.1, read on the forward strand.
CCTTGGTTTTTTCTTCGTCGCGGATCGGGCTCGGTTTGACCAGGATGTGCCGCACGTGTACTTCGTCACGCACCTGGGCTTCACCGCCACGCTTGTCGAGGATCTTCAGGATAATAAAGCCGCCCGGTGTGCGCATTGGCTGGGTTACGTCGCCAACGGCCATGGTGCCCAGCAGGCGATCGAACGGAGGTGGCAGTTGAGCAGCTTTACGCCAGCCCATGTCGCCGCCTTCCAGTGCAGTTTCGCTGGCGGATTTGGCGATTGCCAACTGACCGAAGTCAGCGCCTTGCTTGAGCTGCTGGTAAACCGCGTCGGCTTGTTTGGCGGCATTCTGAATCGCGTCGGAGTTGGCGCTTTCCGGCGTAGGAATCAGGATGTTGGCCAGACGAAACTCTTCGGACAACTGCATTTTGCCCAGGTCGGATGCCAGGAAGTTCTTCACTTCCTGCTCGGACACCTGGATGCGTTCCGCCACACGGCGCTGACGCACACGGCTGATGATCATTTCGCGGCGGATTTGGTCGCGGGCGGCGTCATAAGACAGGCCGTCGCGAGCCAGAGCGGCGCGGAATTGTTCGATCGACATGTTGTTGCGCTGGGCAATGGTGCCGACGGCCTGATTCAGCTCTTCATCGGTAATGCGGATGCCGGAACGCTCGCCGATCTGCAATTGCAGGTTTTCGACGATCAGACGCTCGAGCACCTGCTGATCCAGTACGCCGGCTGGCGGTACGGCAGCACCGCGTTTGGCGATGGTTTGCTGAACTTCGTGGACACGCTGATCCAGCTGGCTCTGCATGACCACGTCGTTGTCGACGATGGCCACCACTTTGTCGATGGGCTGTACCGCGGCGTTGGCCGCGGTACCCAGGAACAACGCGCCCAGCATCAGCGGGCGCAGACAATCAGAAAGCTTGGTCTTCACGTTCACGATAACCTTGGATGCCTTTGTCGAGGAAACTCTCTACTTTGGCGCCGGTGAGGCCGCCGAGTCCCTTCAGAACAATTTGGAGGAAGACGCCGTGGTCGCCTTTTTCGTTTTGTGGAGCTTCCTGACTGAATTCGTCATAGGAAACCCAGTAACGGTTGATCAGGCGTAGTTTCCAGCAGCAGTTGTCGTACTCGAAACCACCAAAGGCTTCCAGGGTACGGTTGCGGTTGTAGTCATACTGCCAGCGGCTGATGGCGTTCCATTGCGGCACGATCGGCCAGATCACCGAGAAGTCGTGCTGTTTGATCTTGTAGTAATCCTTCACGTAGCCAGGTTGGCCAGGAGTGCCGTAGTCACCGCCGCCCACCGACCATTTACCGCTGTTCTGGTCATAACGAACCTGGTCATTGCGATAGCGATAACCGGCGTTGATGACCTTGTTCGGGTTGTCTTCTGGTTGGTAGTGGAACATCGCGCTGCCCGAGCGAGGGCTGCGGCTGTCCGGGTCCCAGTTGTAATCGGCGGTGGTGCGCCAGTCACGGTTCCAGCGATATTCGTACTCCAGCGCATAAGGCGAAACGTTGGCTTGAGCATCGGCGCGGGTTTTTGCATCGATACCTGGCAACTGAACTTCGCGGTCCTTGAAGTACAAGGCCTGGCCGACGCTGATACGTTGACGTTCGAAGCCACTGTCTTCGATCCAGCGGCTGGTCACGCCCAAGGACAGTTTGTTCTCGTCGCCGACACGGTCGGAGCCGGAGAAGCGATTGTCACGGAACAGCGAGGCGTAGTTGAAGGTGTATTCGCTGGTGTCGAATACCGGAATATCCTTCTGGTCTTCCTCGGGTACATAGAGGTAGAACAGGCGCGGTTCGAGGGTCTGGCGATAATTCTTGCCAAACCATTGGGTATTGCGATCGAAATACAGGCCGCTGTCGATACTGGCAATCGGCACGCCACGGTTCTGGTTGCTGCCGAAATGACCATTGAAGTTTTCAGTCCCGGCTGCCGCTGCGGCTTGATCCTGGGCCACGATTTGGCTTTTGCCAGTACCATCCAGATCCAGTTGGTACTGGGTGTATTGGTACTTGAGCGATGGCTTGAGGAAGCCATAGGTCCAGTTCAGTGGCAGGCTGACAGCCGGTTTGAGATTCAAGCGGTCGCCGTTGGCACGTGCCAGGCCTTGAACGTTGTTGTCAAGACGCGATGCGACGGTGCCGTCTTCGTTTACGAAGTCGCCGTTCTTCAAATCACGCTCAAACCGCACAACCTCAGTCTCGTAATCAAAATTCAGCCCTTCCGGATGATACGGCAGCTGACCATTGAAGGTGATCTGCGGCAAACGGTCGTACGGCGTGATGTTCGAAACAGTCGCCAGCTGATAAGCCTGGGCGTTCAAGCGAGCGATGTAGCTGTCGCCACGATAGGTGACAGAGCCCTGCTGGTTCACGTAGTCAGCGCTTTTCACGCCAATCTGGTCAGTCTGCAGATCCTGGAAGTAATACGGATCGCTGATCTTGGTGTAGTCGACTTGCGTAAAGACGCGCGAGTCGAGGCCACCCTTGTGCTGCCAGTTGTACATGTAGCGGTTTTTTTCGTAGTCGGTCTGCTTGCTGCGATCGGTATCTTCGTCGTTGAGGTACGCGGCGCCGAACTGGCCTTCGCTGGACTTGGTCAGGTAGCGGAATTCGCCTTCCATCAACAGGCCGTGCTTGGCCATGTAACGCGGGTACAACGTGGCGTCGTAGTTTGGCGCCAGGTTGAAGTAGTACGGAGTGACCAGCATGAAGCCGGTATCGCTGCCGGTGCCGATGGTCGGCGGCAGGAAGCCGGACTGGCGACGGTCATCGATCGGGAAATAGATGTACGGCGTGTACAGAATCGGAATGTCCTTGACCCGCAGCGTCACGTTGGTCGCGGTACCGAAACCGGTGGCCGGGTTCAAGGTGATGTTGTTGCCCTTGAGCTGCCAGGCATTGCTATTCGGTTCGCACGTGGTGTACGTACCGTCCTTGAGGCGGATGATCGCGTTCTCGGCACGTTTGGCGTACAGCGCGTTACCGCGGATGCGCGACTTGTGCATTACGTATTCGGCGTTGTCGACCTTGGCTTCACCGGTGTCGAGCTGCACGTCGGCGTGATCGCCCACGATCAGCGCACCATTGTCGCGAATGCGCACGTTGCCGGCCAGTTCGCCACGGCTCTCGGCCTGGTACAGGTTCGCTTCGTCGGCTTCGACCTGCATGCTGCCCTGACGCATGACAACGTCACCGGCCAGGGTCGCGACCTGCTCTTCCTGCTTGTAGCGGGAGGCCTTGGCGCCGATAAAGGTTGGAGCGTCACTTTTATTCGTCTTGTCGTTCATGCCAGGACGAATCGGTTCGATATAGGAACCAGAGCAGTAAGGACCGGTTTCGGCCAATTGCGCTGCGGTGAGCTTCTCGCGCGGAACCCAGTCGAGGTGGCTGTAGTCTTCACTACGCGACTTCAGGCCGCGGCCCTTGGACTCGGTAACCAGCACAGGCTTGGCGCCGGTGTCTTCGCTGGAGGTGGTGCCTGCCGGGGTTTCGCCAGTGGCGGAAACTGCGCTGCCATCATGGACGGGCCGCGGCGGCAATGCAGCGGCCGGCGCCTTTGGCGCACAGTCCCAGGCACCCGAAGCAGAGACTGAGCAGTCATACTGTTCCGCGGCGACCACGAACGACGTGGCCAGGGGTTGCAGGGCCAGCAGACTGCCGGTAACCAACAACGGAAATTTTTTACGAAACGCGGGGGATTTCAATGCCATCTTATTAGTCCGGGCTTCCTGCGTGCCATCTGCCCGCGGTGTGGGCCGCACGCCTCTCGATGGTCTGAAAAAGATGCTGGATAATAAAGCATGACCCGCTTGACGGCTAGCGCCGTCGGAGACCCTTGCAATGCCTGACCAAGATGTACGCTTGCAACACCTGAAAGTTTGGCTTGATGAACAGTCGGCTATCCTCTTTGCAGAACAAGGTTGGGGCACTGTGCCCCCGGCCACGTTGACCGCGGCCAGTAGCGACGCGAGTTTTCGGCGCTATTTCCGCTGGGAAGGCGCAGGCCGAAGTTTCGTCGTGATGGACGCGCCGCCACCCCAGGAAAACTGCAAACCCTTTGTGGATATCGCTTTTCTGCTGGCGAAATCCGGCATAAACGTGCCGAAAATTTATGCCGAAGACCTCGAACGCGGTTTTCTTTTGCTCAATGACCTGGGCAACAAGACTTATCTGGACGTGATCGACAGCGAAAATGCCGACGATTTGTTCAAGGATGCCCTGCAGGCGTTGTTGGCTTTCCAGCAGTTGCCGATGGTGGCGCCGCTGCCGAGTTATGACGTGGCGCTGCTGCGTCGCGAGCTCGAACTGTTCCCCGAGTGGTACGTGAAACGCGAACTGGGCATCGAACTCGACCCGGCGCAGCAAGTGCTCTGGCAGCAGGTCAGCGACCTGCTGATTGACAGCGCTCTGGCTCAGCCCAAAGTCCTGGTGCATCGCGACTACATGCCGCGCAACCTGATGATCAGCGAGCCGAACCCAGGCGTGCTGGATTTCCAGGACGCGGTCTACGGGCCGGTGACCTATGACGTGACCTGCCTGTTCAAGGACGCGTTCATCAGTTGGCCAGAAGAGCGCGTGCGCGGCTGGCTGCAAGATTACTGGCAGCAAGCTGCTGCGCTCGAGATCCCGGTTCAGCCTGACTTTGAAGAATTCCTGCGCGCCAGCGATCTGATGGGCGTACAGCGTCACTTGAAAGTCATCGGCATCTTCGCCCGCATCTGCCATCGCGACGGCAAGCCACGTTACCTCGGTGATGTGCCGCGCTTCTTTGCTTATATAGACGCGGTCATCGCCCGTCGCCCTGAACTGGCGGAGCTGGATGTATTGCTGGCCAGTCTGCGTGTTGGAGCGAAGGCATGAAGGCGATGATTCTGGCAGCGGGTAAAGGCGAGCGCATGCGCCCGCTGACCCTGACCACGCCAAAACCGCTGGTTCGCGCCGGCGGAGCACCCTTGATCGAGTATCACCTGCACGCCCTGGCGGCAGCCGGGTTTACCGAGATCGTGATCAACCATGCCTGGCTCGGTCAGCAGATCGAAGATTATCTGGGTGATGGCTCGCGGTATGGTGTGAGTATTCAATACTCGCCGGAAGGTGAACCGCTGGAAACCGGTGGAGGTATTTTCCGAGCGTTGCCGTTGCTGGGTGATGAGGCTTTTGTGGTGGTCAACGGCGACATCTGGACTGACTACGACTTCAGCGTGTTGCACCAGCCCATCGTCGGACTCGCCCATTTGATCCTGGCGGACAACCCGGCGCACCACCCGAGCGGGGATTTCACCCTGGTCGACGGCCATGTGCAGGACGGTCGGCCGGATACATCAACCCTGACCTACAGCGGCATCGCCGTGTTGCACCCGCAGCTGTTTGACGGTTGCTCGGCCGGGGCCTTCAAGCTTGCGCCGCTGCTGCGCAAAGCCATGGCCGATGGGCAAGTAACGGGCGAACGCCTGAATGGGCATTGGGTGGACGTCGGCACCCACGAGCGTCTGGCTGAAGTAGAAACCTTGATAGAAGCGAGACACTGACATGTTGTGGCCAGGGACTCTGATTGGAGCCGGAGCGGGCTTTGCCATAGCCAGCATTCCGGGGGCCATGCTCGGTGCTTTATTGGGACAGGCGCTGGATCGGCGTTTGCACCTGCAGAGCTGGGCGCATTTATGGGAAAAATTCGGTGGCCGCTCGGTGCTGCGCAACGATGAACTTTTGTTCGTGTTGCTGGGTCGATTGGCCAAGAGCGATGGGCGGGTGGTGGATGGCCACATCCAGCAGGCGCGGCAGGAAATGCGTGCGCTGGAGATGACCGAGTCGGCGCAACGTCGGGCGATAGCCGCATTCAACCGCGGCAAGTCGGGACACGACCGGTTGCGCAGTTATCTGCGACGCTTGAGTGCTCAACCCCATGCGGCAGAAGGCGTATTGCGTGCCTGTTGGCGGATGGTCTGGGCCGATGGCCGCGCCGGCAGCAGTGAACGCGAGCTGATTGCCCAGTGGGGCAAATGGTTGGGTTGGACGCCGCAACAGGTGCAGGCGCTGGCGAGCGACTACGAGCCGAAGCGCCCATTGGTCAGCAGTACGATCACGTATCAGGAGGCCTTGCGGCTATTGGGCGTGTCGGCGACCAGCGAGCCGGCACAGATCAAACGCGCCTATCGGCGTCTGCTCAGTCGCCATCATCCGGACAAGATTGCCGGCAGCGGTGCGACGGCGTTGCAGGTTCGTGAGGCAACAGACAAAACACGTGAACTGCACAGCGCCTACACGTTGATTCGTGAGCGGCGGGATTTTCGTTAGCAAGTAGGATTTGTGTCGTCAGTGATGCCGCGATGAGGGCGACTCGGTCTGATCAGTCCGCCACAGGCTGCGGATTCAACCATCCCCGCACCCGACGAACCAACTGCTCTTGCTCAGCCTTGGCATTGCCCGGCAGTGCCTTGAGCGATACCTGACTGAACGCCGACGTCTTCAGGCGTTTGTTGGCCTGCAAGCGTTCCAGTGCCGCGCTGCGATCCAGCGGTTTGTCCGTATAGAAAATGTCGGCGGTCGGCAGCTTGATCGTCGGCGTCAACTCGGCAAGCTCGGGCTTCGCCGTAACAGGCGTCTGAGCGGCGACCATCACGAACTTCTCGACTTGCGATGGCTGCTTCTCGCTCAGATAACGCGCAGCCCAGTACGCGCCGGTGCCATGCCCCAGCACGACGACCCTGCGAGCGCTTTGCTGTTCGGAATAAGCGATGGCCGCGTCGATGCGGGCGAAGATTCGCTCGGCGTCGGCTTTGGCCTGTTCTTCGGTGGTTTCGGCGATGGCCTTGTCGGCCACTTCCGCTTCGCCGCCGGCCGCCTGTTCGATGGGCGCCGCGGTGGTCGAGTCTTTGCTGGCGGTATCAGGCGCTTTGGGCGCGGGTGCCACTTCGACGATACGTGGCGCAATGGCTTCGCTTTGCAGGTCCGGCAAGGTGATACTCAGGCTGCTCCACTCGGCGTCCGGCAATTGACGGCGCAATGGGCTGATTGCTTGCGGCCAGTCAACGGTTTCACCGGCACCCGGGATGATAATCACCGCACCCTTGGGCTCGGCGGTATTGGCCGGTTTCCACAAGGCGAGAAAGCTGTCGGCGCCGGCTTGCAGTTGTTGCTGTTCCTGTGCAGGGATTTGTCGCTCAAGTGCCGTCGCTTCTTCCTGACTACGCTCAAGCAGCGGCTGGCGTGCGACCGGTTTTTCTTCGGCGGGTTTTTCCGCAGTGGCAGGTGCCGGGTCGGCCGCTTCGACGGAAAAGGCGCACGGCAGGATCAGCGACAGGCACAATGCTGGCAGTGCCAGGCGGTAGACAGGGGGCATCGGATATTCCAGGCCAGAAGTTATTCCGGCAGCCTAATGGGTTGGTCAGTATTTGTCAGTGTGTGAGACTTCGATGATGCATTTTCGCTGCCTGTGGGTTATCGGCTGTTTATGGTTTCCCTTGATGGGCTGGGCGGCTCCCGCGCCATCGGCGCACGTCGTGTCATTGTCTTCGGCGCAACAGCAATGGCTGGCGCAGCATGAAGAGTTGCGGGTCGGGGTGGTGTTGCAAGCGCCCTATGCCCAATACGATCGCCGCTTGCAGCGCCTGTCCGGGGTGAACATCGAGTTGATGAAGTGGCTGGCCAAATCGCTCAAGGTCGAGCTGAGCTGGCGTAATTATCCTGATCTTGCGCAACTGGAAGCCGCCGCGCGTGAAGGCGATATCGATATCGCGCCGGGGCTGACCCAAACTCCCGTCGGTTTACGGCTCTGGCAATTTTCCGATCCGTACATGCGGGTGTCGCAACTGGTGGTCAGCGACCAGAAGAGCACCGGTGTGGTGGAGCTGGAAAAGCTCGACAGTCAGACCCGCGTCGCTGTGCGGATGCCTAGCGTCACCGCCGATTTCTTGCGTAGCACCTATCCGCATCTGAACCTGCAGGGTGTGCCTCTGGAGCGCCAGGCGCTACAACTGTTGTTGAGTCAGCAGGCCGGTTACGCGGTGGTCGATGAAGCGCAATTCGGGCGTCTGTCGGCCGAGCCTGAGTTCGCCGGGCTGGCCGTGGTGGGTGACATCGGTTTCCCGCAATTGCTGCGAGTGGCCACGCGCCGGGACTGGCCGGAACTGGCCGGCATCGTCGAAAACGCGCTGCGCGCGATTCCGGCCAAGGATCTGGAGCAACTGCACAATCAATGGCTGCAACCCAAGTACCCGCGGCTGTCCGATTCACCGGCTTTCTGGAAAAACCTCTGCCTGCTCTTGCTGGTGTTGCTGCTGAGCAGCATGGCCATTGTGTTCTGGCAGCGTCGTCAGCAACACAGTCTGGAGCAACGTTTGCTGGCGGCGCGCGAAGACATTGCCCTGCGCGAGGCCAGCGAAGAGGCCTTGCGCCTCACGCAGTTCTCCATCGATCAAAGCACCGTCGGCATCCTTTGGGTCAACTGGGACAGCCATGTGCGCTACGCCAATCGTGCCGCCGAAACCATGCTCGGCTACCCGGCGGGCGGGATCATTGATCGGCCCTTGATCGATTTCGAGCCCGGTTTGCACATGGACCGCTGGCTGAACCTGTGGAAGCGCGCCCGGGCCAGCGAGGAAGGGCCGCTAAGTTTCGAAACCAACTGTGTGCGGGCCGACGGCAGTGTTCTGCCGGCGGATGTTTCGTTGAGCTTTTTGCGGTTTCGCGAGGGCGAATACCTGGTGGTTTACCTCAATGACGTCACCGAGCGTCGGCGTGCCCTGGCCGCCTTGCAGGAAAGCGAAGCGCGACTGCAGGGGATCGCCGCCAACGTCCCCGGGCTGGTCTTTCGTCTGGAGCGCGCGCCAGTGACCGGGCAGATCGACTTTGCCTACATCAGTGAAGGCAGCGAGAGCCTGGTGGGGTACTCGCCCGCTACCCTGGCCCATCGTGACAAAGGCCTGCGCAGCCTGGTGCATCCGGATGACAAGGCCAGTTATCACCAGACCCAGGACCATGCACTGGACACCGACAGCGACTGGTCATGGCAGGGACGGATTCTGACCCGTCAGGGCGAACAGCGCTGGGCCGAGATCAAGGCCATTACCCGCCGTCTCGAAGACGGTACCTATGTCTGGGACGGGATCGTCTGGGACATCACCGAGAGCAAGCGCATCGAACTGGAGCTGGCGAGCTCCCGTGAGCAACTGCGCGAGCTGTCTGCGCACCTGGAGAGTGTGCGGGAAGAGGAGAAGGCGCGGATTGCCCGGGAAGTTCATGACGAGCTGGGGCAGATGTTGACTGTGTTGAAGCTGGAAACGTCCATGTGCGAGTTGGCGTATGCGCAGCTCGATCCGGGCCTGCACGAGCGTTTGAATAGCATGAAGCGTTTGATTGCTCAGCTGTTTCAACTGGTGCGTGATGTGGCCACGGCGCTGCGGCCACCGATTCTCGATGCCGGGATCGCCTCGGCCATCGAGTGGCAGGCCCGACGGTTCGAGGCGCGCACGCAGATTCCGTGTCTGGTACAAGTGCCGGATAACTTGCCGGTACTCAGCGATGCCAAGGCCATCGGGCTGTTTCGGATTCTTCAGGAAGCGCTGACCAATGTCATGCGCCACGCCCAGGCGCATACTGTCGAACTGACGTTGGCGCTTGAGGGCGATGAACTTTGTCTGACTGTCAGCGATGATGGCGCAGGATTTGTCGCCGTACCTGGCAGGTCGACATCCTTTGGCGTGGTTGGCATGCGTGAGCGGGTGTTGATCATGGGCGGGCAATTGTCGCTTGAGAGTGAGCCGGGGGAGGGCACGACCCTGACGGTGCGAGTACCGCTGGATGAAGCCTGATGGTTGTATGTTTTTGAGCTGGCGCCTTCGTCGGATCGCCGCCCGGAGCAAGCCCGCTCCCACAGGGGTTTGTGTAGGTGCACAGATCTTTGACGCCCCTCAAATCACTGTGGGAGCGGGGCTTGCCCGCGATAGATCTTGGCTCTGACATAAGAAGAATGGAGAAGAACGTGATCCGTGTACTGGTAGCCGAAGACCACACCATCGTTCGCGAAGGCATCAAGCAATTGATCGGCCTGGCCAAGGACTTGCTGGTGGTCGGGGAGGCGAGCAATGGCGAACAGTTGCTCGATACCTTGCGCCATGTTCCCTGCGAAGTGGTGTTGCTGGACATCTCCATGCCTGGGGTCAACGGCCTGGAAGCGATTCCACGGATTCGCGCCTTGAATAATCCGCCGGCGATTCTGGTGCTGTCGATGCACGACGAAGCGCAGATGGCCGCTCGGGCGTTGAAGGTTGGTGCTGCGGGTTACGCGACCAAGGACAGCGATCCGGCATTGCTGCTGACGGCGATTCGCAAGGTCGCGGCGGGCGGGCGCTACATTGACCCGGACCTGGCCGACCGCATGGTGTTCGAAGTCGGCCTGACCGATGCGCGGCCGCTGCACTCGCTGCTGTCGGAACGTGAATTCTCGGTATTCGAACGCCTGGCCCAGGGCGCCAACGTCAACGATATCGCTCAGCAACTGGCCTTGAGCAGCAAAACCATCAGTACCCACAAGGCGCGGCTGATGCAGAAACTCAACATCACCTCCCTGGCCGAACTGGTGAAGTACGCGATGGAACACAAACTGCTCTGACACACCCAATCCATGGGTTCACTGCAAATCCCTGTGGGAGCGGGCTTGCCCGCTCCCACAGGACCGTGTCGGCATGTCCATTTGCGACATGCACGCAAAGCCGCTTTTACCGGTTCCTGCGGCCTGCAGCTCACCGCCTGTCGCCATCGCGAATTGGCATATCCATCCCCGCCACCCTTGTAGGGCAATCCCTACCCTCAACCTTCCATCCGGCTGAGGCGATTCTCTCCTGCGCCCCGATTTGCGCGGCTCCCAGCGTCCACTAGGCTTAATCCACAGCAGTCATCAATAACAAAGGTGTGGGTATGAGCCAGGTTGATTCAAGCGCAGGGGCCAGCGATGTTCTGGTCAGCTTTCGTGGTGTGCAAAAGAGCTACGACGGCGAGAACCTGATCGTCAAAGACCTCAACCTGGAAATTCGTAAAGGCGAATTCCTGACCTTGCTCGGGCCGTCCGGCTCCGGCAAGACCACCAGTCTGATGATGCTCGCCGGTTTCGAAACGCCGACCGCCGGGGAGATTCAACTGGCCGGGCGTTCCATCAACAACGTGCCACCGCATAAGCGCGACATCGGCATGGTGTTCCAGAACTATGCGTTGTTTCCGCACATGACCGTCTCCGAGAACCTGGCGTTCCCGCTGACCGTGCGCGGCTTGAACAAAAGCGATGTCAGCGACAAGGTCAAAAAAGTCCTGAGCATGGTGCAGCTCGACACATTCGCCCAGCGCTATCCGGCGCAACTGTCCGGCGGTCAGCAACAACGTGTGGCCTTGGCCCGCGCCCTGGTGTTCGAACCGCAACTGGTGCTGATGGACGAACCCCTCGGCGCACTGGACAAACAACTGCGCGAACACATGCAGATGGAAATCAAACACCTGCACCAGCGCCTCGGCGTGACCGTGGTCTACGTGACCCACGACCAGGGCGAAGCCCTGACCATGTCCGACCGCGTCGCCGTGTTCCACCAGGGCGAGATCCAGCAGATCGCGCCACCGCGCACGCTCTACGAAGAGCCGAAAAATACCTTCGTCGCCAACTTCATTGGCGAGAACAACCGCCTCAACGGTCGCTTGCACAGCCATACCGGCGACCGCTGCGTGGTCGAGCTCGGTCGTGGTGAAAAGGTTGAAGCCCTGGCGGTCAACGTTGGCAAGACCGGCGAACCCGTCACGCTGTCGATTCGTCCGGAGCGCGTGAGCCTCAATGGCTCGAGCGAGTCCTGTGTCAACCGCTTCTCGGGAAGGGTGGCGGAATTCATCTATCTGGGCGACCACGTCCGGGTTCGCCTGGAAGTCTGCGGCAAGACCGACTTCTTCGTGAAACAACCGATTGCCGAGCTCGATCCCGCTCTGGCTGTCGGCGACGTGGTACCGCTTGGCTGGCAGGTCGAACACGTTCGCGCGCTCGACCCACTTCTAGAGGCGCATTGATCGCCCCCTGCTTCACCAACACCAACCCTGCACGTGGAGAGAACAATAAATGTTGAGATCCCTGAAATTCACCGCCCTGGTCGTCGGCATGATGGGCGCGGCGCATGCAATGGCGGCTGGCCCGGACCTGACCGTGGTGTCCTTTGGCGGGGCGAACAAGGCGGCGCAGGTCAAAGCCTTCTACGCACCATGGGAAGCGGCGGGCCACGGCAAAATCGTGGCTGGCGAATACAACGGCGAGATGGCCAAGGTCAAAGCCATGGTCGACACCAAGAGCGTGTCCTGGGACTTGGTGGAAGTTGAATCGCCGGAACTGTCCCGTGGTTGCGACGAAGACATGTTCGAGCAGCTTGATCCGAAGCTGTTCGGCAAGTCTGAAGACTATGTCAAAGGCGCTATCCAGCCGTGCGGCGTAGGTTTTTTTGTGTGGTCGACCGTGCTGGCCTACAACGCCGACAAGCTGAAAACCGCTCCGACCAGTTGGGCTGATTTCTGGGACACCAAGAAATTCCCGGGCAAACGTGGCTTGCGCAAAGGCGCCAAGTACACCCTGGAATTCGCCTTGATGGCCGATGGCGTTGCGCCGAAAGACGTCTACAAAGTACTGGCCGGCAAAGACGGTCAGGACCGCGCGTTCAAGAAACTCGATGAACTCAAGCCAAACATCCAGTGGTGGGAAGCCGGCGCACAACCGCCGCAATACCTCGCCTCCGGTGACGTGGTCATGAGCTCGGCCTACAACGGCCGGATCGCCGCGGTACAGAAAGAAAGCAACCTGAAAGTGGTGTGGAACGGCGGCATCTACGACTTCGATGCATGGGCGATTCCAAAAGGCCTGGACAAGACCCGTGCCGAAGCGGCGAAGAAGTTCATCGCTTTCTCGGTACAGCCGCAACAGCAGAAGACCTACTCGGAAAACATCGCCTACGGCCCGGCCAACACTCAGGCCGTGCCATTGCTGTCCAAGGATGTCCTGAAAGACATGCCGACCACCCCGGAAAACATCGCCAACCAGGTGCAGATCGACGTCAGCTTCTGGGCTGACAACGGCGAGCAACTGGAGCAGCGCTTCAATTCCTGGGCTGCGAAGTAACCAGAGGGCTAGCCCTCTTGTGAGGGCGAGCCTTTGTGGTGAGGGGGCTTGCCCCCGTTGGGTCGCGAAGCGGCCCTAAAACCTGCAACCGCGATGTATCAGGTACACCGGATGCAATGGTTTCACGGCTGCTTCGCAGCCGAACGGGGGCAAGCCCCCTCGCCACAATTTCGCTCCCCCTTATCGATTGATCAAAGATTTCCGGAGTACGCCATGGCTATCGCCGTTCCCGTGAACGCGGGCACCGACCCCACCTTGAAGCAGCGGCTTAAGCACGCCGAGCGAATCAACCGCTGGAAAGCACAAGCCTTGATCGCGCCGTTGGTGCTGTTTCTGTTGCTGGTGTTCCTGGTGCCGATCGTGGCGCTGCTCTACAAAAGCGTCGGTAACCCGGAAGTGGTCGGCGTCATGCCGCGCACCGTGGCAGCCATCGCCAGTTGGGATGGCCGAGGCCTGCCGGCAGAGCCTGTGTACAAGGCCGCCAGCGAAGACCTCGCCGAAGCCCGCAAGAATCAGACCTTGGGCGACTTGTCCAAGCGCTTGAACATGGAGTTGGCCGGCTACCGCAGCCTGCTGACGAAAACCGCGCGCGCCTTGCCGTTCGCCACGGAGCCTGCCTCCTATAAAGAAGCACTGGAAGGGCTCGACGAGCGTTGGGGTGATCCGGCTTATTGGCAAGTCGTGCGTCGCAACACCAGTGGCGTGACGCCGTATTACCTGCTGGCCGCCGTCGATCACCGTATCGACGACCTCGGCGAACTGGCTCGGGCCACTCCCGATCAGGCGATCTACCTCGACATCTTTGCCCGGACCTTCTGGATGGGCTTGATCATTACCATGATCTGCCTGGTGCTTGCCTATCCGCTGGCCTACCTGCTGGCGAACCTGCCCTCGCGGCAAAGCAACCTGCTGATGATTCTGGTGCTGTTGCCGTTCTGGACCTCGATTCTGGTGCGGGTCGCGGCGTGGATCGTGTTGCTGCAATCGGGCGGCTTGATCAACAGCGGCCTGATGGCCATGGGCGTCATTGATAAGCCGCTGGAATTGGTGTTCAACCGCACCGGGGTCTACATCTCGATGGTGCACATCCTGCTGCCGTTCATGATTCTGCCGATCTACAGCGTGATGAAAGGTATCTCGCCGACTTACATGCGTGCGGCGATTTCCCTCGGCTGCCACCCGTTCGCCAGTTTCTGGCGGGTGTACTTCCCGCAGACCTATGCCGGTGTGGGCGCCGGTTGTCTGTTGGTGTTCATCCTTGCCATCGGCTACTACATCACCCCGGCGTTGCTGGGCAGCCCCAACGATCAGATGGTCAGTTACTTCGTCGCCTTCTACACCAACACCAGCATCAACTGGGGCATGGCGACCGCGCTCGGTGGGCTGTTGCTGCTGGCGACCGTGGTGCTTTATCTGATTTACAGCTGGCTGGTGGGCGCCAGTCGCCTGCGCCTGAGCTAAGGGGAGAATGAAATGCTGAGTCCTTATATGTCGCCCATCGAACGGGTGTGGTTCTACAGCTTGCGGATACTCTGCGGCTTGATTTTGTTGTTCCTGATTCTGCCGGTGCTGGTGATCATCCCGCTGTCGTTCAACTCCGGGAGTTTTCTGGTCTATCCGCTGCAAGGCTTCTCGCTGCACTGGTATCAGGACTTCTTCGCTTCGGCGGAATGGATGCGTTCGTTGAAGAACAGCATGATCGTGGCTCCGGCAGCGACCGTGCTGGCGATGATCTTCGGTACGCTGGCGGCGATCGGCCTGACCCGGGGCGACTTCCCGGGCAAGCCTCTGGTGATGGCGCTGGTGATTTCGCCGATGGTGGTGCCGGTGGTGATCATTGGTGTGGCCAGTTACCTGACCTTCGCGCCACTGGGGTTCGGCAACAGCTATACCTCGTTGATCGTGGTGCACGCCGTGCTGGGCGTGCCGTTCGTGATCATCACGGTGTCGGCGACCTTGCAGGGGTTCAACCAGAACCTGGTGCGGGCCGCGGCCAGCCTGGGCGCTTCGCCGCTGACGACGTTCCGCCGGGTGACCTTGCCGTTGATTGCGCCGGGGGTGATTTCCGGTGCGCTGTTTGCCTTCGCCACCTCGTTCGATGAAGTGGTGGTGACGCTGTTCCTCGCGGGTCCCGAGCAAGCGACGTTGCCTCGGCAGATGTTCAGCGGCATCCGCGAAAACCTCAGCCCGACCATTGCCGCTGCCGCGACGCTGCTGATTGCGTTCTCGGTGATCCTGTTGCTGACCCTGGAATGGCTGCGTGGGCGCAGCGAAAAACTGCGGACCGCCCAGGCCTGAAGCCACGGGCGGTAATAATGTGGGAGCGGGCTTGCCCGCGATGACGGTGTATCGGCCAACACTGATGTTGGATGTCATGACGCCATCGCGGGCAAGCCCGCTCCCACAGGGATTCAGGGTAATTTCGGAATCTGCGGTGATTCATGATCTGAATAGCAGACAAACCCCAATCCCCAGCTACTATTGTGCCCAGCTCCCCTATCTATAAGAGGCTGCGCACATGAGTCTTTCCTCTTTCAAAATCGCTCACAAACTAATCACCGGCGCAGGTGCCATTGAGCAACTGGCGGCTGAGCTCAGACGTCTGGACATCGACAACCCGCTGATCGTCACCGACGCCGCGCTGGTCAACTCCGGCACGGTAGAGCTGGCGCTGGCGCAGCTGGGCGAGCGCAGCTATGAGATTTTCGATCGAGTGCTGCCGGACCCGGAAATCGCCATCGTCGAAGATTGCATGCGGGTTTACCGTGAGGGCGGGCATGACGGGTTGATCGGCCTCGGTGGAGGCAGCGCCATCGACATTGCCAAGAGTGTCGCGGCCTATGCCGGCTACCACGGCGCGCTGGAGGATTTGTTCGGCGTCGATCAGGTGCCGCGCAAAGGCCCGCCGCTGATCGCGATCCCGACCACCGCCGGCACCGGCTCGGAAGTGACCAACGTGGCCATCCTCTCCGACAAGGTCGCGCAGATGAAGAAGGGCATTATCAGCGATTACCTGTTGCCGGACGTGGCGCTGGTCAGCCCGCAAATGACCCTGACCTGCCCGCGCAGTGTCACCGCCGCCAGTGGCGTCGACGCGCTGGTGCACGCCATCGAGTCCTACCTGTCGCTCAACGCCTCGCCCATCACCGATGCCTTGGCCATTGGCGCGATCAAGTTGATTGCCAAGGCGCTGCCCAAGGCTTACGCCAATCCCGGCCACCTGCAAGCCCGCGAAGACATGGCCACTGCCAGCCTGATGGCCGGCATGGCGTTTGGCAATGCCGGGGTCGGCGCGGTGCATGCATTGGCGTATCCGCTGGGCGGGCGTTTCAATATTGCCCACGGTGTCAGCAATGCCTTACTGCTGCCGTATGTCATGACCTGGAACAAGATGGCTTGCGTGGAGCGCATGCAGGATATTGCCGAGGCCATGGGGGTAAAGACCGCTCACCTGAGCGCCAGCGAAGCAGCGGACAAAGCCGTGGAGGCGATGACCGAGCTGTGCGCAGCAGTCGAAATTCCGCTGGGCCTGCACAGTTTCGGGGTGCCCGAGGAGGCGATTCCGGCCATGGCCGTGGAAGCCGCTGGCATCGAACGGTTGATGCGCAACAATCCGCGCAAGTTGAGCGCCGCCGATATCGAGAAGATCTACCGAACGGCCTATTAGGACTTGCCCCAATCATCGCAGCACAGTGCGCGTGTCAAAGCATGAGGTATACAATGCGCGCCATCGTGATTCTGCTCAAAAAAGGTGCGTCATGCAGCCCTTCGTTATTGCTCCGTCGATTCTCTCCGCCGATTTCGCCCGCCTGGGCGAGGAAGTGGACAACGTCCTGGCCGCCGGCGCCGACTTCGTGCACTTCGATGTCATGGACAACCACTACGTGCCGAACCTGACAATCGGCCCGATGGTGTGCTCCGCGCTGCGCAAATACGGCGTGACTGCGCCGATTGATGCGCACCTGATGGTCAGCCCGGTGGACCGTATCGTCGGTGACTTCATCGAAGCCGGTGCGACCTACATCACCTTCCACCCGGAAGCCACGCTGCACGTCGATCGTTCCCTGCAACTGATCCGCGAAGGCGGCTGCAAGGCGGGTCTGGTGTTCAACCCGGCGACCCCGCTGGACGTGCTCAAGTACGTGATGGACAAGGTCGACATGATCCTGCTGATGAGCGTCAACCCAGGCTTCGGCGGGCAGAAGTTCATTCCCGCCACCCTCGACAAGCTGCGTGAGGCGCGGGCGCTGATCGATGCCTCCGGTCGTGACATTCGCCTGGAAATCGACGGCGGGGTGAACGTGAACAATATTCGTGAAATCGCCGCTGCGGGCGCCGACACTTTCGTGGCCGGTTCGGCGATCTTCAATGCGCCGAACTACCAGGAAGTGATTGAAAAAATGCGCTCCGAACTGGCGCTGGCTCGCCCATGAGCGGTTTTGAGCAGCTGTTCCCCGGGCGTCTGCCGCGGCTGGTGATGTTCGATCTGGATGGCACGCTGGTCGATTCGGTCCCTGACCTCGCGGCGGCTGTGGATAACATGCTGCTCAAGCTCGGGCGTGACCCGGTCGGCATTGAACCGGTGCGTGAGTGGGTCGGCAACGGCGCGCCGGTGCTGGTGCGCCGTGCATTGGCCGGCGGCATCGATCATTCGTCGGTCGATGACGGCGAAGCCGAAGGTGCACTGCAGATTTTCATGGAGGCCTACGGTGAGGGGCATGAGCTGACCGTGGTCTATCCCGGTGTGCGCGACACCCTGAAATGGCTGAACAAGCAGGGCGTGGCGATGGCGCTGATCACCAACAAGCCGGAGCGCTTCGTCGCGCCGCTGCTGGATCAGATGAAAATCGGCCGTTACTTCAAATGGATCATCGGCGGCGACACCCTGCCACAACAGAAACCCGACCCGGCCGCGCTGTTTTTCGTGATGAAAATGGCCAACATTCCGGCGTCGCAATCGTTGTTCGTCGGCGACTCGCGCAGCGATGTACTGGCGGCGAAAGCGGCGGGGGTCAAATGTGTGGCCCTCAGTTACGGTTATAACCACGGCCGGCCGATTGCCGAAGAGTCGCCGACGCTGGTGATCGATGATCTGCGCAAACTAATTCCCGGTTGCCTGGATCCGGCCGCTGAGATAACGTTGCCCGACGCTGTTCAACCCCCTGCTGGAAACGCCATCGTGGTGGTCACTCGCAAACTCTGGATGAAAGTCATCAAGGCCCTGGCCCGCTGGCGTTGGCGCGCCTGACTTGTTCCTGGCCGGCGTACCGGCGCGTTTGCATACCTGACCGTTAGACCCTCAAGCCACGAGGCACCTCATGATCCGCGAAGAATTCCTGCGTTTGGCCGCTGCCGGCTACAACCGCATCCCGCTTGCCTGCGAAACCCTGGCCGACTTCGACACGCCGCTGTCGATCTACCTGAAACTGGCCGACGAGCCGAACTCCTATTTGCTGGAGTCGGTGCAGGGCGGCGAGAAATGGGGCCGCTATTCGATCATCGGCCTGCCGTGCCGCACCGTATTACGGGTTCACGATCACCACGTCAGCGTGACCCACGACGGCGTCGAGATCGAAAGCCACGACGTTGAAGACCCGCTGGCCTTCGTCGAAACCTTCAAGGCACGCTACAACGTGCCGACCATTGCCGGTCTGCCGCGCTTCAACGGCGGTCTGGTGGGTTACTTCGGTTACGACTGCGTCCGTTATGTGGAGAAGCGTCTGGGCAAATGCCCGAACCCGGACCCGCTTGGCGTGCCGGACATTCTGCTGATGGTGTCCGATGCGGTGGTGGTGTTCGACAACCTCGCCGGCAAGATGCACGCGATTGTCCTGGCCGATCCGTCGCAGGAAGATGCCTTCGAGCAAGGTCAGGCGCGTCTGCAAGCGCTGCTGGAACAACTCCGTCAGCCGATCACTCCGCGCCGTGGCCTGGACTTCAGCAAGCAGCAATCAGCCGATCCGGTGTTCCGTTCGAGTTTCACCCAGGACGATTACGAAAAAGCCGTCGACACCATCAAGGAGTACATCCTGGCCGGTGACTGCATGCAGGTCGTGCCCTCCCAGCGCATGTCGATCGACTTCAAGGCTGCGCCTATCGACCTGTACCGGGCGCTGCGTTGCTTCAATCCGACGCCGTATATGTACTTTTTCAATTTCGGCGACTTCCACGTCGTCGGCAGTTCACCAGAAGTGCTGGTGCGGGTCGAAGACAACCTGATCACCGTGCGCCCGATTGCCGGCACTCGCCCACGCGGGGCCAACGAAGAGGCCGACCTGGCACTGGAAAAGGACCTGCTGTCGGACGACAAGGAAATCGCCGAGCACTTGATGCTGATCGATCTGGGCCGCAACGATACTGGTCGTGTCTCGGAAATCGGTTCGGTGAAGCTCACCGAGAAAATGGTCATCGAGCGTTATTCCAACGTGATGCACATCGTGTCCAACGTCACCGGCCAATTGAAGGCCGGGCTGACGGCGATGGACGCACTGCGGGCGATCCTGCCGGCCGGCACCTTGTCTGGCGCACCGAAGATTCGTGCGATGGAAATCATTGACGAACTGGAACCGGTCAAGCGTGGCGTCTATGGCGGCGCGGTCGGTTACTTCGCCTGGAACGGCAATATGGACACCGCAATTGCGATCCGCACCGCCGTGATCAAGGACGGCGAACTGCACGTACAGGCCGGTGGTGGCATCGTCGCCGACTCGGTGCCGGCGCTGGAGTGGGAAGAAACCCTGAATAAACGTCGCGCCATGTTCCGCGCCGTGGCCCTGGCCGAACAGACCCCGGACGCCTGAGCCGCAGACCTGCACTGTACCTGTGGGAGCGAGCCTGCTCGCGATGAAGGGGCTATCACATCAAACAGCGATGTCGCCTGATACACCGCATTCGCGAGCAGGCTCGCTCCCACGGGGATCTCATCAGCATAAAAAAAGCGGCGCCTGTAAGGGCGCCGCGTTTTTTTGTTGCCTGCGATCTAGAAGTCCAACGCAACCCCAACATTAATGCCTTGCTGGGTGAAGTCATCATCCTTGCGAATGTCATAACTGGCCCGCAATGCCAGGTCCTTGGTGAGGTTGTGACTCACGCCCGTCGGCACTGTTTTCCGAGTAACCGTCGACTTCTACCTTGGCGAAATCAGTGCTCACGAATGGCGACAAGTGCCACGGGCTGCTCGCTTCTGGCGCGATGTCATAACCCAGGCGGCCGCTGATGGCGACCTGGTAACCGTCGGTGTCGCCTTTCTCCCCGCGTTCATTGACTTCCGGCGAGCGGTACAAACAACGTCTGTTTGATCATGAGCAAGGCCGTTTATTTATTGTTGTAGTGATAACGAAACGACAGTACCAAAAGCTTTTGGCCTTTTGCCATCCGTCGCTAACCCTTCAATTGTTTCGCGAGCTGTCGCTCCGGCCATATTGCACGCTCTGCCCAGCTAAGTTACTGTGCCGAGACGTATGAATGAGACCTTCCCCGTGTTGATCGTCAGCAAACTCCTGGATCAAGTCATCAAGGCACACGCCCGTTGGCGTTGGCGCGCCTGAATCTTTTCTGCCGGCCTGGCCGGACCTGTACCGCTTTGCCTTCTTTACCTGTATGAAATGCCGCTTTGCTGGCGCCACTCCAGCACCTGTCAAAGCGCAGCGCACTGCGGGTAAATCATTAAGGCCGTATTAAAAGTCAGTGAATTCAAGAGGTTCTTAACGCCATGTTGCTGATGATCGATAACTACGACTCTTTTACTTACAACGTTGTGCAATACCTCGGCGAGCTGGGCTCCGAGGTCAAAGTCGTGCGCAACGATGAACTTACCATTGCCGAAATCGAAGCCCTCAAGCCTGAGCGCATCGTCGTGTCTCCCGGTCCTTGCACCCCGACCGAAGCCGGTATTTCCATCGAAGCGATCAAACACTTCGCCGGCAAGCTACCAATTCTCGGCGTTTGTCTGGGGCACCAATCCATCGGTCAGGCGTTTGGTGGCGATGTGGTCCGTGCCCGACAGGTCATGCACGGTAAAACTAGCCCGGTATTTCACGAGGATAAGGGTGTATTCGAAGGTCTGAATCGCCCGTTGACGGTCACCCGCTACCATTCGCTGATCGTCAAGCGCGAAACCCTGCCCGATTGCCTGGAGCTGACTGCCTGGACCCAGCTCGAAGACGGTTCGGTGGACGAGATCATGGGCCTGCGTCACAAGACGCTGAACATCGAAGGTGTGCAATTCCACCCTGAGTCTATCCTCACCGAACAGGGACATGAGCTGTTCGCCAACTTCCTCAAACAAACCGGCGGCATGCGCTAAGGACTTTCCATGGATATCAAGACAGCCCTGAGCCGTATCGTCGGCCACCTCGACCTCAGCACCGATGAGATGCGCGATGTCATGCGCGAAATCATGACGGGGCAATGCACGGACGCGCAGATTGGCGCGTTCATGATGGCCATGCGCATGAAGAGCGAAAGCATCGACGAGATCGTCGGCGCCGTGACGGCGATGCGCGAGTTGGCGGACAAGGTCGAACTCAACACTCTGGACGGCGTGGTCGATGTGGTCGGTACCGGCGGTGACGGCGCGAACATTTTCAACGTTTCGACCGCTTCTTCGTTCGTGGTTGCGGCAGCCGGTTGCACCGTGGCCAAGCACGGTAACCGTGCGGTGTCGGGTAAAAGCGGCAGTGCCGACCTGCTGGAAGCAGCGGGTATCTACCTGAACCTGACCCCGGTTCAGGTGGCACGCTGCATCGACAACGTCGGTATCGGTTTCATGTTCGCCCAGACCCATCACAGCGCCATGAAGCACGCCGCCGGCCCGCGCCGCGAGCTGGGCCTGCGCACCTTGTTCAACATGCTCGGCCCGCTTACGAATCCGGCCGGTGTGAAACACCAGGTGGTGGGAGTGTTCAGTCAGGCGTTGTGCCGGCCATTGGCCGAAGTCTTGCAGCGCCTGGGCAGCAAACACGTGCTGGTGGTGCACTCGAAGGATGGTCTGGACGAATTCAGCCTGGCGGCCCCGACCTTTGTCGCGGAGTTGAAGAATGACCAGATCACTGAGTATTGGGTCGAGCCCGAGGATCTCGGGATGAAGAGCCAGAGCCTGCACGGTCTGTCGGTGGAAAGCCCGGTGGCTTCCCTGGAACTGATTCGCGATGCCTTGGGCAAGCGCAAGACCGAAAACGGTCAGAAAGCTGCCGAGATGATCGTGCTTAATGCCGGTGCCGCGCTGTACGCCGCCGACCATGCCTGCAGTTTGAAAGAAGGCGTTGCCCTGGCGCACGATGCGCTGCACACAGGCCTCGCTCGGGAAAAACTTGAGGAATTGGGTGCATTTACCGCGGTATTCAAAGTGGAGAATGAGGGATGAGTGTACCGACGGTTCTGGAAAAGATTCTGGCCCGCAAAGTCCAGGAAGTCGCCGAGCGTAGCGCTCGTGTGAGCCTGGCGGAGCTGGAAAACCTGGCCAAGGCGGCCGATGCACCCCGTGGTTTCGCCAAGGCATTGATTGATCAGGCCAAGAAGAAACAGCCGGCGGTGATTGCTGAAATCAAGAAAGCTTCGCCAAGCAAGGGCGTGATTCGCGAGAACTTCGTGCCTGCGGATATTGCCAGGAGTTACGAGAAGGGCGGGGCTACTTGCCTGTCGGTGCTCACCGACATCGACTATTTCCAGGGGGCGGATGCGTATCTGCAACAAGCCCGGGCGACGTGCAAGCTGCCGGTGATCCGCAAAGATTTCATGATCGATCCGTACCAGATCATCGAGTCCCGCGCCCTGGGCGCTGATTGCGTGCTGTTGATCGTCTCCGCACTGGATGACGTGAAAATGGCCGAGCTGGCGGCCGTGGCCAAAAGTGTCGGCCTCGATGTGCTGGTGGAAGTCCACGATGGCGACGAGCTGGAGCGGGCCTTGAAAACCCTGGACACGCCGTTGGTGGGCGTGAATAACCGCAACCTGCACACCTTTGAGGTCAGCCTGGAAACCACCCTCGACCTGTTGCCACGTATTCCGCGTGATCGTCTGGTGGTTACCGAAAGCGGCATTCTTAATCGGGCCGATGTCGAGCTGATGGAAATCAGCGACGTGTATGCCTTCCTGGTCGGCGAAGCGTTCATGCGCGCCGAAAGCCCGGGTACCGAACTGCAGCGTCTGTTCTTTCCCGAGCGCGGTGTTCCAGTGAGCGGTTCTACGCTCGACTGAACACATTTTCGCAGGCACCCGATCCCCTGTGGGAGCGGGCTTGCCCGCGAAGAGGCCATCAAGCACCCCCAAAGACTTCATGTCTTACGGAGTCATCCATGCCCCAGCCAACCTCTCTGACCATCGAAGCCGGCCTGCTCGCCGAACAGGACCTGTTGGCCCATGTGTGCACCGGTGATTCGGAGTACGGCTTGCTGTTCTGGCAACCCACAGACCGCGCATTGGTCATGCCTCGTCGATTGAATCGTCTGCCACAGTTCGACAAAGCATGCGAAATATCTGCCGCCGCCGGCTGGCCGGTACTGCTGCGCGAAACCGGTGGAGAGCCGGTGCCGCAATCGGCATCGACCCTCAATATCGCGCTGGTCTACGCGCCACCGCGCAGCGAGGGTGACCAGAATCGGATCGAAACCGGCTATCGCCGGCTCTGTGACCCGATTTGCCAGCTGCTTGACGAGTTGGGCGGCATGTCGTCCCTGGGCGAAATTGAGGGCGCGTTCTGCGACGGCCGTTTCAACGTCAACCTCGATGGTCGCAAGATGGTCGGTACCGCTCAGCGCTGGCGGCAGAGCAAGGGCGGTCAGCGTCCGGTCGGGCTGGTGCACGGGGCGATGATGATCGATAACGAACGAGAGTCAATGGTCGAGGCGGTCAATCGTTTCAACGAAGCCTGCGGTCTGGAACAGCGGGTTCGCGCAGAAAGCCATATTGCCCTGCATGAAAAATTTGCCGCTCCTGATGCGCTGGAGCGGCTCGATGCGATGTATCGCCACGTGCTGGCAGACGTGTTCGGGGCTTAAGTGTTCGAAGCTTAAGTTCACCAAGCTTCAGTTTTCAGAGGTTAGCGCGTACCGAAGACCACCATGGTCTTGCCTTTGACATCGACCAGGTTGCGCTCTTCCAGATCCTTGAGCACGCGGCCGACCATCTCACGGGAGCAACCGACAATCCGGCCGATCTCCTGACGGGTCACCTTGATCTGCATGCCATCCGGGTGGGTCATGGCGTCTGGCTGCTTGCACAGTTCCAGCAGGCAGCGGGCAACGCGGCCGGTCACGTCGAAGAACGCTAGGTCGCCGACCTTGCGCGTGGTATTGCGCAGGCGTTGTGCGATTTGTCCGCTGAGCACGTAAAGAATGTCTGGATCCTGTTGAGATAACTCGCGGAATTTCGCGTAGCTGATTTCCGCGACTTCGCATTCGACTTTGGCGCGAACCCAAGCGCTGCGCTCCTGTTCGAGTCCGGCTTGTTCAAATAGACCCAGTTCGCCGAAGAAGTCGCCGGAGTTGAGGTAGGCAATGATCATTTCACGGCCGTCATCATCCTCGATCAGGATGGTCACCGAACCTTTGATGATGAAGAACAGCGTGTCCGAGCGGTCGCCGGCACAAATGATGTTGCTCTTGGCGGCATAGCGACGGCGCTGGCAGTGCATCAGCAGCTTGTCGAGGTTCTTGATTTTGGGTGTGGGGGTAATAGCAACCATGGTTGTATCCCGAAAAGACTGCACGGTGTGTTTGTTTTTTTAGACGCTGGCGAGGCCGGCGATCCTTTATTCGCTAAAAATCTGGCTGCGCGCCAGTGAATTGACGCCAGCTTAACAGACGTATTCCTTCAAGATTCGAGAATTTGCCTACGATGCATATGGTTATGTCCTAGAAAGGCGAGGCGCTGCCAATCAAGGGCCCTGTGCTAAGCTGGCGACCCTTTTTTATACAGTGGAGTCTTGGCGATGAAGGCACGCATCCAATGGGCAGGCGAAGCCATGTTCCTCGGTGAATCCGGCAGCGGTCACGTCGTGGTCATGGACGGTCCGCCCGATGCCGGCGGTCGTAACCTGGGTGTCCGGCCGATGGAAATGCTCCTGCTGGGTGTTGGCGGTTGCAGCAATTTCGACGTGGTCAGCATCCTCAAGAAGTCTCGTCAGGCCGTTGAAAGCTGCGAAGCCTTCCTTGAAGCCGAGCGTGCGACCGAAGATCCAAAGGTGTTTACCAAGATCCACATGCACTTCGTAGTCAAGGGCCGCGGGCTGAAAGAAGCCCAGGTCAAGCGCGCGATCGAGCTGTCGGCCGAGAAGTATTGCTCGGCCTCGATCATGCTCGGCGCGGCTGGCGTGGCGATTACTCACGACTACGAGATTATCGAGCTCGGTTGAATCGACATTCAACTATCATAAAAGCGGTGCAGACTCTGGTGATCCATAGCCGACGTCTGCATAATGCGCCACTTTTTTCAGGGCAGTGATCGGTCAGCCGACAGGTCACTTGCCTGAACAGACAACCAAAATCGCCATCGCGAAGAGGTGTTAACCGTCCTACGCAGGTGCGTCGTTCGCATCTGACGGGCATGCTTGATCACGCGGCCAGCCCGCAATACATAGAGAGTTTTTAACGGTGAAAAGCAAACTCAAGCTCCACGGGTTCAATAACCTGACAAAGACCTTGAGCTTCAACATCTATGACATCTGCTACGCGGAAACCCCGCAAGACCAACAGGCTTACGTCGAGTACATCAATAAAGAGTACAACGCCAAGCGCCTGACGCAGATCCTCACAGAAGTTGTCGATATCATTGGTGCCAACATCCTGAACATCGCCAGTCAGGACTATGAACCCCAGGGCGCCAGCGTCACGATTCTGATCTCTGAAGAGCCGGTGACCCCCACCGACAGTCAGATTGAAGAGTCTCCGGGCCCATTGCCCGAAATCATTCTGGCCCACCTCGACAAGAGCCACATCACGGTGCACACCTACCCGGAAATCCATCCGGTGGACGGTATCGCGACGTTCCGTGTGGACATCGACGTGTCGACCTGTGGCGTCATTTCACCGCTCAAGGCGCTCAACTTTCTGATTCACCAGTTCGATTCGGATATCGTGACTGTGGATTACCGCGTGCGCGGCTTCACCCGTGACGTTGAAGGCAAGAAGCACTTCATCGACCACGAGATCAACTCGATCCAGAACTACCTCTCCGAAGACACCCGCGACGCGTACCAGATGACCGACGTGAACGTGTATCAGGAAAACCTGTTCCACACCAAAATGCTGCTGAAGAACTTCGAACTGGATAACTACCTGTTCGGCGACGCCACCAGCAACCTGTCTTCTGAGCAGCGTGCCCAGGTGACTGAGCGTGTGAAACACGAAATGCTTGAAATCTTTTACGCGCGCAACATGCCGAGCTGAGATTTTCGAGTACAAAAAAAGGCGACTACTTTGCGGTAGTCGCCTTTTTTATTGCTTGCTTGGCACGGCCCCCGGTAGGAGCGAGGCTTGCCCGCGATATAGGCGCTGCCAAACGATGCGACCGTTAGATCCGATAAGTACTCTTGGTCATCACCTTGGCCAAAAGGCTCATCCCGAACTTCACCGGTGCAGGAAAGCGCAAACCCCCAGCATCCAGTGCGCTTTCGGCATGGTGCTCTTCATCGATGCGCATCTGCTCAAGGATCGCCCGGGATTTTTCGTCCTCGGGAGGCAGTTGCTCAAGGTGTTCGTTCAGGTGTTTGCAAACCTGATGCTCGGTGGCGGCAACGAAACCCAGGCTGACTTTGTCGCTGATCAACCCGGCCACCGCGCCAATCCCGAACGACATTCCGTAGAACAGCGGATTGAGAATGCTGGTATGGCTGCCCAACTGGTGAATGCGCTGTTCGCACCAGACCAGATGGTCGATTTCCTCTTCGGCGGCATGTTCCATGGCGGCGCGCACTTGCGGCAGCCTGGCGGTCAGGGCCTGACCTTGATACAGCGCCTGGGCACAGACTTCGCCGGTATGGTTGATGCGCATCAAGCCGGCGACGTGCCGGGTGTCCTCGTCGCTCATTTGCGCATCCGGCTGCACGATGGCAGGCGACGGACGGTAGGGCTGGCCACTGAAGGGCAGCAAAGTACGCATCGCGGCATCGGCTTGCAGCAGAAGACGGTCAATTGGCGAGTAGTGACGTTGGGTAGTCATGCTGACCTCCGGGAAGAATCTCGGCGGCCAGTTTAACCCAATCGGCCGGGAAGGGTTTGCGCTGGGTCATTTCCGGTGGGAGCGACACCAAGCCTTGCTCCTACAGAGACGGTTGGCGAATCAACCCGGCGGCCAGTGCATCTGGCGCTGACCCAGCACATGCATATGAATGTGATAAACGGTCTGCCCGCCCAATTCATTGCAGTTCATGACCACCCGGAAACCTTCTTCACAGCCCAGTTCCAGAGCCAGACGCTGCGCGGTGAACAGAATATGCCCGGCCAGCGCCTTATCGTCCTCGGTGAGGTCGTTAAGGGTGCGTACCGGTTTCTTCGGGACCACCAGGAAATGCACGGGGGCCTGTGGCGCGATGTCGTGGAAGGCCAGTACCTGGTCGTCCTCGTAAATGATCTTCGCCGGGATTTCCCGGTTGATGATCTTGGTGAACAGAGTATCCACAGCTGTTTTCTCCGTTGTTTGGCTGGCTTGAGTGTACGCATGGGCCCTGCCTGAGCCCAGTTTTTTACGTTGAAGGCTGGTCAGCGCGGGCAGTACGCCTTATTGACCATGCCCGCGATTGTCCGGGTCAGCCAGCGCGAGCCGAGCCGTGGCAAGAAGGCGAACCAGCGATTCAGGCGACCGGGGATGATAATGGCGCGATTTTTCTCCAGGGCGCGCACGGTATAGAGTGCGACTTCCTCTGGGCTCATCAGCAGTTTGCTCTCGCCCAGCTTGTCGGTGTTCAGTTGCGCGGTGCGGAAAAACGCCGTGCGGGTTGGGCCGGGGCAGAGCACTGACACCTTGACCGCGCATTTTTTCAGTTCGACGCGCAAGCCTTCGGAAAAACTCAGCACATAAGCCTTGCTGGCGTAATAAGTGCTCATCCAGGGGCCGGGATGGAACGCCGCAACCGAGGCGACGTTCAGAATCTGCCCGCCGCCCTGCAAGGCCATGCTGTTACCGATGGCATGACACAAGCGAGTGAGGGCCAGGATGTTCACTTCGATCAGATCCTGCTCGGTCATCCAGTCCTGGGCCAGAAATGGGCCACAGGTACCGATGCCGGCGCAGTTGACCAGCAGATCGATTTGCCGCTCACCTTCCTCCAGCTCCAGCAGAAATCCGGACAGGCGCAACGGTTCACCCAGGTCACAGGCACGAAACAATACTTCCACGCCAAAACGTTGAGTCAGTTCAATCGCAATACTTTCCAGCTGATCACGCTGTCGGGCCACCAGTAACAGGCTGCGGCCGCGCCGGGCCAGCGCTTCGGCCATTGCCAGGCCGATGCCGCTGGAAGCGCCAGTGATCAGAGCGTAACGGGTCATGCAGTTCTCCATCGCAACAGCTCCGCGCCAGCGACGCAGGTGTCACGGGCGGGGAGCGCTGTTCATTCTTTTGCAGAGTCTACAGGGGGCTGGGCCGCTTCGGCTGCATCGTCGGTTGAATCTGCTGCCGAGTCGACTTCGACGGGCGCAGCTTCGACTTCATCGGTGGTCACAGAGCTACTTTGATAGGCGCTATCAGTGGCGCTTTCATACTCATCCTGAATCGCCGTGAGACCTCCGGTCAGCCCGCCAACGAACATGATCGCAATAAACACCAGCCACAATGAAGCCAGTACCCTGACTGCGTTGCTGTTGGGCGGCGGCGGTGCACCATAGCGATTGGCAGTGTTGTTACCCGGCACGATCATGATCACGAACGGGAAAGCGCCCCCCACGAACGGCACAAGGTTCAACAGCCAGAGCCAGCCAGACCAGCCGATATCGTGCAGGCGCTGCACACTGAACTGAATGCTGATGAACGCGAGTATCACGATCAGAATAACGGCCAGCAGACCTGCGACAATCAGGCCGGCAGTCGAGTTGGTGCTGATGAGGCCGAAGCCGAAAATGGCCAGCACCGAGCCAATGCCCAACGTCACCAGCGTCAGAGCCATTGTCCAGGCCAGAAAGCGCAGTCGGCCGATGCGGCCACTGAAACTGAATGCCTTGAGTGTGGCGAACTCCGGCAGCGCTTCGCCGACCGTGGCGCGTGGCGGAGCGTAGGGGGAATCGGGCTCTGCCGATGGCGGTGGGCTGACGTGAACGTCGGACAGGTTCAGCTCGATCGAGGGTTCGGCTTGGATTCGGGCATCAATGCCGGTTTTCGTCAGCGCCTGAAGATAAGTTTGCGCGTCGGCGTGTGACAGGTCGCGTTTGAGCGCAACCGTCCGGCCACTGAACAGGCGTTCGATGGCAGTGACATCGCTTTTGAACAGCTCGGCGAGATTGAGCTTGGCGGTGGTGGCGTCAACACCTGGCAGCAGAGCACCATCGAAGACGATCTTGAAACGGTTTTCGCTCATGGCCGAGGCATCCTTGTCGCGAGAGTTGTAATAGAAAGTGTAACAAGGGGAGTGTAAGGCCGGCCGGGTTGGGCTGGCCAAACTTTCCTGTCAGCGCGGCCAGCGCTTGGGCAGCGCTGCCGCCAGTTCCAGCGCCTTGCGGTATTCGGCGCCGAGACGTTCGACCAGTTGATCGACACTCGGCAGATCCTCGATTTCCCCGACGCCCTGGCCAGCAGACCACACGGTTTTCCAGGCTTTGGCTTCATCGTTCAACGGCTTGAGCTTGGAGCCGAAGTCCACCTCGCCCTTGTTTTGCAGCGCCGCCATGTCGAAACCGGCGGTCTCCAGGCTCTGACGCATGAAGCTTGCTGGAACTCCCGACACCGCTGGAGTATGGACGATGTCCGCGGCTCTGGCAGTCAGGAGCATCTCCTTGTAGGCGTCAGGCGCATGACTTTCCGTGGTGCCGATAAACCGCGTACCGAAGTAGGCCAGATCCGCACCGAGCAATTGCGCAGCAAGAATCTCGTGGCCATGGTTCAGGCAGCCAGCCAGCAGCAGGGTCTTGTCGAAAAACTGGCGAATCTCGGCGATCAACGAGAACGGGCTCCAGGTCCCGGCGTGACCACCGGCCCCCGCGGCAACGGCAATCAAACCGTCGACACCGGCTTCGGCGGCTTTTTCTGCGTGTCGACGGGTTGTCACGTCGTGAAACACCAGGCCGCCATAGCTGTGTACCGAGTCGACCAGTTCCTTCACGGCGCCGAGGCTGGTGATCACGATCGGCACTTTATGTTCGATGCAGATCTCCAGATCCGCCTGCAATCGTGGATTGCTGTGGTGGACGATCAGGTTCACCGCGTAAGGCGCGGGGTTTTCCAGTGTCGCCAGCCCTGCTTCGATTTCTTCCAGCCAGGCTTTGAAACCGCTGCTCTCACGCTGGTTCAACGCAGGGAAACTGCCCACCACGCCATTACGGCAGCAGGCGAGCACCAGCTCAGGGTTGGAGATCAGGAACATCGGCGCCGCCACCACGGGCAGACGCAAGCGTTGTTCGA